>NZ_CP131130.1:975000-1575000 GCF_033705735.1 Shinella zoogloeoides | reverse complement strand
CGCCGCCACCCGCAGAAATAGCGGATTGGCGTACGTACATCGGCGTGATAGAGCGGAGGGCGTTCCAACGCAGGTTCCCCGCCAATGACCGCCCCTTCCGGGTTTACCGTGACCGCCGGCGCGCCGCCGTATTTCGCCGCGCGCATCGCCCTCGTCTTCTGCGCGCCGATGATGGTCAACGGCATTGCGCTGCCGTTCTTCCCGGTCTGGCTCGAAACCCTTTCTATGAACGATTTCCAGATCGGCATCGTGCTCGCCCTGCCGATGTTCGTGCGCGTCTTCACCGCGCCCGCGGCAGGCGTCATTGCGGACCGCATCGGTGAGCGCTCGGTCGTGCTCATGTGGTCGGGCGTGCTGTCGCTGGCGACGGCGCTCCTGTTCTTCGGCGTGCACGGTTTCTGGCCGGTACTCCTGCTCTATACGCTGCAATGCGCGGTCTATTCGCCCTATGTGCCGATCACCGACGCCATCGCGCTCTCGGGCGTGCGGCGCTGGAATTTCGACTACAGCCGGATGCGGCTGTGGGGCTCGCTCGCCTTCATCGTAGCGACGATGATCGGCGGCTGGCTTGCCGGGCTCTACGGGGGGGCAATGGTGCTGCCGGCGATGGCCGCGGCCTTCGCGCTGACGGTGGTGGGGGCGGTGATCGTGCCGAAGATCGGCCGGCCGCGTCGTCCGTCCCCCATCGCGGCAATCGCCACCATGCCGGCGGCGCGCACGCTCAGGCAGCGCGACGTGCAGCTCATGCTGATCGGCGTTTCACTGGTCAATGCGAGCCATGCCATGCTCTATGCCTTCTCGGTGATCTACTGGCGCAAGAAGGGCTTCAGCGGCACGGATATCGGCCTTCTCTGGAGCGTCGGCGTCCTTGCCGAGGTAATCCTCTTCGCCTGTGCCGTCCGGTTGCGGCGGCGATTCAGTCTGTGGTCCATGATGATCTTCGGCTGTTCGGCCGCAGTCGGGCGCTGGCTGATCTTTCCGCTCGAGATGCCGTTCGCCGGCTATTTCGTGCTGCAATGCCTGCACGCCTTCACCTTCGCGCTCCTGCATGTCAGCGTGCAGAGCCGCATGGTCGAGCGCGTGGCGGAGGAGCAGGAGGCGGCGGCGCAGGGGCTTTATTTCTTCTACACCGGCATCTTCATGGCAGCGGCCACCTTCATCTCCGGCTATGCCTTCAACTGGTATGGCGTCGACGGGTTCTATCTGATGTCCGTCATCGCGGCGGCGGGGCTCGTCTGCGTCGTCGCAGGGCGGTTCGCCGCGCCGCGCCTGGGCGATCAGCCCCAGAGCGTGGCTTCCGGCGGATAGACGTTCGAGCCTTCGTAGTGAAGGCCGGGTTCCCGGTCGCGGGCCAGCAGCAGCGGGCCGTCTAGATCGACGAAATCGGCGCCCTGTGCCAAAAGCACCGCCGGGGCCATGCCGAGCGACGTGCCGACCATGCAGCCCACCATTATCTTGAGGCCGTGGTCGCGCGCGGCCTGCCTCAGCGCCAGCGCCTCCGTCAGCCCGCCGGTCTTGTCGAGCTTGATGTTGACCGCATCGTAGCGGTCGGCGAGCGCCGCCACGTCCTGCGTGCGGTGCACGCTCTCATCGGCGCAGACCGGGATGGGGCGCGCATGGTCGCGCAGCGCCGAATCGCCCCCAGCGGGAAGCGGCTGCTCGACGAGGGCGATTCGCGCCTCGGCGCAGAGCGCGAAATGATGGGCGAGGTTTTCCGGCGTCCAGCCCTCGTTGGCATCGAGGATGATCGCGCTTTCCGGCGCGCCCGCGCGTACCGCGCGGATGCGGGCGGCATCGTCCGGTGTGCCGACCTTGACCTTCAGCAGCGGCCGCCAGGCATGTTCGGCCGCCTGGCGCTGCATCGCCTCCGGCTCGCCGAGCGAGAGCGTATAGGCCGTGACGAGCTTTTGCGGAGCGGCGGTATCGATGACCTGCCAGGTCGGCACGCCGGAGAGCTTGGCCTCCAGGTCCCAGAGCGCGCAGTCGAGGGCGTTGCGCGCCGCGCCCGCGGGCATGGCGCGGGCGAGGTCCTCCCGGCCCATGCCGTCCTCGATTGCGCCCCGCATCGCCTCGATGGCGTCGAGCACGCCGGCGACCGATTCGCCGTAGCGGGCATAGGGCACGCATTCGCCGCGGCCGAAAAGGCCAGAGGCGCCTATCGCGCAGGTCACCACCTCGGCCGTCGTCTTCGCGCCGCGCGAAATGGTGAAGGCCCCGGCAATCGGGAAGCTTTCGGTTTGGGCAAGGAGTGTGCGGCGCATGGGCAATCCTGACAGGGCAGAAAATTTCGGGGCGGAGTGAGGCTTTCGGCGGTTCGTTCGGTGACAGATGGCCGGCGAGCCGGTAAGACAGGCGCATGTTGTCCCAAGCACGGGAAGATGCAAGAGACTTGACCGCCGCCAGCCCCACAGCCGAAATCGCGACCGAGCGCCTGCCGGACAATGGCGGGGAGATCTGGCGTCTCTCCGGCCCCTGGATCAACACGACCGCCGTCGCCGCCGGCAAGCGGCTCGACAAGATCGCGGGCGGCGCGGGCGGGACGCTCGAAATCGATCTCAGCGCCGTGGACGAGATGGACACCGCCGGCGCCTGGCTGTTGCGCCGCGCCATCACCGCGCGGCAGGCCAAGGGGGCCGAGGTCAGCGTCAGCGACCATAAGGGCACGCGCTATGCCGACCTGATATCCGCTCTGCCGGAAACGCTCGCCGAGCCCGGCGAGGACAAGCGCCCGCCCGGCACCCTGTTCGAGTGCCTGTTCACGCCGGTCGGCAAGATCATGTACAATCTCTGGGACGATGCCGTCGCGGCGATGTTCATCCTCGGCTCGGCGGTGCGCGGCGCGCAGCTGAAGCTCGGCCGCAGAAGCGGCGTATCGCCGGCCGCCATCGTGAACCAGATCGACCATATGGGCGTGCGCGCCGTGCCGATCATCCTCCTGATGTCCTTCCTCATCGGGGCGATCATCGCGCAGCAGGGCGCTTTCCAGCTCCGCTATTTCGGCGCGGAAGTCTTCGTGGTCGACCTCGTCGGTATCCTCCAGCTCCGCGAGATCGGCGTGTTGCTGACGGCGATCATGATCGCCGGCCGCTCCGGCAGCGCCATCACGGCCGAAATCGGCTCGATGAAGATGCGCGAGGAGATTGACGCGCTGAAGGTCATGGGCCTCAGCCCCATCGGCGTGCTCGTCTTCCCGCGGCTGGTGGCGCTGACGGTGGCGCTGCCGCTCCTGACCATCATCGCGAACTTTGCGGCCCTTGGGGGCGCAGCGGTCGTCGCCTGGGCCTATTCCGGCATCACCTTCGACACGTTCCAGTCGCGCCTGCGCGAGGCGATCGACCTTTCGACCATCGTCTCGGGCATGATCAAGGCGCCGTTCATGGCCCTCATCATCGGTATCGTCGCCTCGGTGGAGGGCCTGAAGGTCGGCGGCAGTGCCGAATCGCTCGGCCGGCACGTCACCGCCTCGGTGGTGAAGGCGATTTTCGTCGTCATTCTGGTCGACGGGCTGTTCGCCATGTTCTACGCCGCTATCAATTTCTAGGGATGCCCATGGATCCGGCAAAACAGGACGACGTGGTGCTCTCGGTCAAGGACCTGACCGTCGGTTTCGGCAGCAACATCGTCCTCGACAGGCTCAATCTCGACATCTATCGCGGAGAAATCCTCGGCTTCGTCGGCGCGTCGGGCACCGGCAAGTCGGTGCTGATGCGCACCGTGCTACGCCTCCTGCCGCGCCGCTCGGGCAATATCCGCATCTTCGGTACGGATTTCGACAAGGCATCGGAAGCCCAGAGGCTGGCGCTCGACATGAAGCTCGGCGTCCTCTTCCAGCAGGGCGCGCTGTTTTCTTCGCTGACGGTGAAGGAGAACATCCAGGTGCCGATGCGCGAATATCTCGACCTGCCGCAGGCGATGATGGACGAGCTGGCGCGCCTCAAGATCGAGTTGGTCGGCCTTGCGCCCGAGGCAGCGGACAAGTTCCCCTCCGAGCTTTCCGGCGGCATGATCAAGCGCGCGGCGCTGGCCCGTGCGCTGGCGCTCGATCCGGCGCTGGTCTTCCTCGACGAACCGACCTCGGGCCTCGACCCCATCGGCGCGGCGGAATTCGACGAGTTGATCGCCAAACTGCGCGACACCCTTGGCCTCACCGTGTATATGGTGACTCACGACCTCGACAGCCTGTTTTCGGTATGCGACCGCATCGCCGTGCTCGGGCAGAAGAAGGTTCTGGTCGAAGGCACGATCGAGGACATGCTGGCCTTCGACGATCCGTGGGTGCAGTCCTATTTCCGGGGCAAGCGGGCACGGTCGATCGTGCGGAAGCAGGAATAACGGGACCTTTCGGCCCCGGCGAATAGAATTGCGGCAGGATGGACGCATGGAAACGAAAGCCAACTACGCCCTCGTCGGTTTCTTCACCGTGCTGGTCATGGCGGCCGCCTTCGTCTTCGTTTACTGGATGTCGCAATACGGGCGCGGCGGTGACATGGCGCAGCTGGCGATCCGCATTCCGGGCTCGGCCAACGGCCTTTCCGTCGGCTCGCCGGTGCGCTTCAACGGCATTCCGGTCGGCTCGGTGCGCAGCCTCGCCATCGATTCCAAGGACCCGCGCTTTTCCGTCGCCATGACGGAGGTGCTGACGAGCGCACCCGTGAAGAAATCGACCAGCGCGGTGCTGGAAGTGCAGGGCCTGACGGGCGCGGCCTATATCGAGCTCGGCGGCGGCAATGCGGGCGATCCGAACATCCTGCGCGAGGCCTTCGACAACGAGACGACCGCCGTGCTCCAGGCCGAGCAGTCGAGCGTGACAAACATCCTTTCGACCGCCGACAAGATCCTGAAGCGCGCGGACACGGCGATCTCCGATATTCAGGGCTTCGTCGCCGATGCGCGCGGTCCGCTCACCAACACGATCCGCAATGCGGAGAAGTTCTCCGATTCGCTCGCGCGCAACGGCGAGAACATCGACGAGTTCCTGAAAAGCGTCGGCGGGCTGTCGGATACGTTCAGGAACCTTTCCGGCCGGCTGGATTCCACGCTCGCCTCCGTCGATTCGCTCATCAAGGCCGTCGATCCGAAGAAGGTCGAGGACTTCGTCGGCAATGTCGACAAGGTCAGCAGGGACATCGCGGACGCCTCGGGCGACGTGAAGGCGACCGTCGAGGGCTTCCGCAAGACCGCCGAGACCTTCGACGCCTTCGGCAAGCGCGCCAGCGAGACGCTCGACAAGGTCGATACGCTGATGGCTGCCGTCGACGCGCAGAAGGTCAGCGGCGCGATCGACAACATCTCGGTCGCGACGGACGATGCCCGCAAGGCGATCGCTTCCGTCACGGGCGTCGCCAACCGCATCGGCGAGCGCAAGGAAGACATCGACCAGATCATCACCGACGTGAAGCAGATGTCGAACAAGCTGAACGCCGCGTCCACGCGCGTCGATGGCGTGCTGGCCAAGCTCGACGGCTTCCTGGGCGAGGGGGATTCCGAATCGCTCTTCGCCGAGGCCAAGGCGACGCTGCAATCGATCAAGCAGGCCGCCGATACGCTGAACGGCCGCATCGGCCCCATCGCCGATGGCCTGCAGCGCTTCTCGGGCTCGGGCCTGCGCGACGTCGAGGCTCTCGTGCTCGACACGCGCCGGACGGTCCAGAATCTCGACAGCGCCATTTCCGGCTTCGAGCGCAATCCGCAGCGCCTGCTCTTCGGCGGCGACACCGTCAAGCAATATGACGGGCGCACCCGGCGGTAACGATCCGAAGTGTGGCCCGATCCCCACATTGGGGAGGCCGCAGCAGGCGGACGCGAATTTGTCCGCCCGCGCAACCGTGACAGCGTGCCGTGCCGCTGCTACACATTGATTCCCAGGGTTTGAGGATGAAATGACGGTATCGGGTATGGAGTTGTTGCGGAACGGGACTGCGGCGCGCGCCGCTCTCATCGCCGTTCTGGCGGCAACGCTCGCCGCCTGCGGCGGGGCGCCTGCGAAGAACGACACGTTCAGCCTCTCGGCCACGGCCTCTGCGGAAGGCCCTTCGGCGAAGAACCGGCAGATCCTCGTGCCGCAGCCTTCCGCCCTCAAGGCAATCGACAGCGACCAGATCGTCATCCGCCCGTCGTCCTCCGAAATCCAGTATCTCGCCAAGTCGCAGTGGAGCGACAGCCTGAGCAAGATGGTGCAGGCGAAGCTCGTGCAGGCCTTCGAGAATACCGGCCGCGTCGGCGGCGTCGGCATGCCCGGGCAGGGGCTGGCCATCGACTACCAGGTCGTCACGGATATCCGCACCTTCGAGGTGCAGACCTCGGGTGCGGCGACGGCCGTCGTGGAGATTTCCGCCAAGCTGCTCAACGACCGCAACGGCACGGTGCGCACGCAGAAGGTTTTTCGCGCGACGGCTCCGGTGCGCGGGACGGATAGCACGGCTTTTGTGAAGGGGCTCGATGCTGCCTTTGCGACGGTGACCGCTGATATCGTCGGCTGGACGCTGAAGTCCATCTGATCCGGAAAATGAAATGCCCCTCATCCGGCCTGCCGGCCACCTTCTCCCCGCAAGCGGGGCGAAGGGAGGGATGACAGGGATTCCCTTCCAAAGGACCTGAATGTTTCAGGAAAGGCAGGCATCCTCGCCTTCTCTCCGCTTGCGGGGAGAGTGTCGCGGCAGCGGAACGAGAGCGAGCGTCCCTCCAGAAAATGTTCTTCATCTAGCCTGCCGGCCACCTTCTCCCCGCAAGCGGGGCGAAGGGAGGGATGATAGGGTTTCCCTTCCCAAGGACCTGAACGTTTCAGGAAAGGCGGGCATCCTCGCCTTCTCCCCGCTTGCGGGGAGAAGGTCGCGGCAGCGGGATGAGGGGCAGGCGCCCCTGCATCACGCGGCTTCGACGCCCTGGATGGCCGAGACTTTCCACTCGCCGCCGTTGCGGCGCAGGAACGTCCACACTTCCACGGCCTCGGTGAGATTGTCCGGATCGCCGGAAACGACACGGCCGCTCGACCGGTCGCGCATCACGTCGATGCTTTCATAGCGCATCGCGACGGTCGCGTAGTCATCCGCGCCTTCCCGCCAGGCTTCCGCCACGTCGCCTTGGACGAGATGGATGTCGCGGACCTCGTTGCGAAGGCCCTTCGTGGCGTTGTCGCCGATTTCCTCCGCGAGATAGGACATCGCTTCCGGCGTTGTGATCTGGCGAAGCGTGCGGAAATCCTCGGCTGCATAGGCTGCCTGCAATTCCTTCAGCAGGTCCTCGAACTGGTCGAGGTCTTTCTGCTGGACGCCGATCTCGTCACCGGCCTTCGGCTGCGGCGCCTGCCGGCCACCGCCGCCGATGCGCGGGATCTCGAAATCGGAGCCGCCATTGCTGTACTGGCCTCGCGCATTGCCGGAATAGGCGGGTGCGTTCGTCTGCGTGAACATGCGGCGCAGGAACATGAAGACGCCGGCGATCAGCAGCACCTGCAGGATGAGGCCGAGGAAGCCGACGCCGCCGCCGAGCCCGTGGCCGAGGAACATGCCGACGAGGCCGCCCAGCATGAGACCGCCGAGAAGCGAGCCGCCGAAGCCGCCGAACAGGCCGGGGCGTGGGTTGGCCGTCGTGTTGCGGCCTGCGGAAGGCTGCTGCGCGGATGGCTGGCGCGTCATGGTCCGGTCGATCGGCATGGCGTCGGTCGGCGCGGTGCGCGTCGTCGAGGGCGTCGAGAAGGTGCGCGTGCCGCGGCTGCCGAAACCGCCGCCGGCGCGGCGGGCCTCGGCGACGTCCACCACGGTCATCACCACCATCAGCGCCACGGCAACCATTGCGAGCGCGCGGCCAAATCCTTGTATCGACATCATTTTCGCTTCTCTTCCCCTGCGTTCCATCTGTGTCGGAAGGCATATAGAGGGGCGGGCATCCGATTTTAAGGTTTCGGGCGGTGAAAAATGGGTTGGCAGGCGCAGGTTTCTCGACCTTCCCCGAAAGCAGAACGGCCGCCCCGAGGGGCGGCCGTTCTCTGTTCCAGTACCGATCCGCTCAGTTGAAGCGGCCGGCGGCATGGGCCAGCATGGTGTAGACCTTGCCGGTATCCGAGGTGAGATAGGTCTGCGTCATGACCTTGTCGCGGTCGTTGCGCGCGACGTCGGCGAGCAGCTTCTCGAAGTCCGAGATGTAGCGGTCGACCGCGGTGCGGAATTCCGGCTCGCGCTCGTATTTGCGCTTGATCTCGTCGAAGGTCTGCTGGCCCTTCAGCGTGTAGAGGCGACGGGTGAAAACGTCGCGCTCGCCGCGCTGGTAGCGCCGCCACAGTTCAACCGAGGCGTCGTGGTCGATGGCGCGGGCGATGTCAACCGACAGCGAATTCAGCGATTCTACGACATGGCGCGGGTTGCGGGTGTCCGCCGGGCGGGCAGCCTGGCCTTCGCCGCGCGGCTGGGCGAACTGCGCTTCCTCGCGCGAGACGGCGCCGCGCAGGAGGTCGCGCATCCAGCCGCCTTCGCCGGCCGCCTTGGCGTCGGCTTCGGCGGGCAGGGGCTGCGCGCGCTGCGGAATGCCGGCGGCGGTTGCCGCACGCTCGATGCCGAGGCTGCCGCGCAACTGCTGGGCCGGCTGCTCTTCACGGCGCGGCTCGACGCGGGGCTGCTGCACCGGCTGGGCGACGGTCGCTTGCGCGGTCGGGCGGGAGACTTCCAGCGCCGTGGAGGACTTGCCGATGATGTCGGAAAGATCCTGCAGGGCCTTGATCTGCTCGCTGACGGCGCGGCGCATCTGGGCGGCGTTTTCCTTGGCCTCTTCCGGCAGGTCGAAGGCACCGCGCTTCAGTTCGCCGCGGGTCTGGTCGAGCTCCTTGCGGATGTCGGCGGCGGCGCGGCGGATTTCCTCCGTGGCGCCGGAGAACTTGCCCACGGCTTCCTCGACGGCCTGGCGCAGCGTTTCGCGCATGACGGTCGTCGCGGCCTCCGACTTCTGGCCGGATTCGGCAAGCAGGCGGTCGACGTCGGAGAGCGAGGCGCCGACGCTGCCGCGCAGGCGGTTCGCCACTTCCTTCGTGCGCTCCTCGGCGCGGGTGAAGGCGCCTTCCACCGACTGGCCGGCTTCCTCGCCGGCCTTGACCAGCGAATCCCGCAACGTGTTGGCGGCGGCCTCCGCACGCTTCTCGGTCTCGCCGAGAATGCGGCCGACCTCGTTGAAGGAGGACTGGATACCGCCGCGCAGGTTGCCGGCGATCAGGTTCGAGCGCTCCTCGGCGCGGCTGAAGACGCCTTCCACCATGCCTTCGAGCGACTGCATGGTCTTCTCGATCTCTTCCGAGCGCTGGACGAGGCCGACGGAGAGCGAGCGAAGGGCATCCTGCCGCTCTTCCAGCGTCGAGACCAGGTTCGACTGGGCGGCGGCGAGGAGATCGGAGGCCTGCGACAGGATCTTCGAATGGTCCTCGAAGCGGCCGACGATGCCGCCGATCTGCGAGAGCGTGCCGGCGGAAATGTCGGAGAGGCGGTCGACCTTGCCTTCGAGGAGGCGCGACGTGGTGGAGACCATGTCGGATGCCCGCTCGGCGGAGGCGGTGAAGCGCTCTGCCGTGGAGGTGAGGCGGCCGTCGATGGCGCCGAGCGTCTGGCTCGCCTCGTCGACCATGCCGGCGATGGCGCCGTTGCTTTCCGAAAGGCGGGCGATCAGGCTCTCGACATTCGACTGCAGGCCGCTCTCGATGGCGCGCATCGTGCCGGCGGCTTCCTCCGTGCGGGCCGAAATGGCGGCCAGCGTGTCGGCGGTGCGGGCGGAGATCGCATTGATGAGCGCGGCATTCTCGTTACGCAGGCGCTCGGCGCTCTCGCGGGCGACGCCGGTGATGCGCTCGGCGGCCTCGCGGCCGGCGGCGGCATAGTCGTCGATGACCGGACGGGCTTCCTCGTTGATGAGGCGCGACAGCTCCTCCGTGCGGCTTGCCAGCATGGAGTTGAGTTCGCGGGTGCGGTCGTCGAGCGCCGTGCGGATGGAGGCGCCGCGCGTTTCCAGCGCCTTTTCGACATCGCCGAGGCCGGTATGCAGGGACTGGGCCTGGCTTGCGAGGCGGCTTTCCGTGTCGGCGAAGCGGGCGACGGCGGAGGAGGTGGTTTCCTCGACGGCGCGGGTGAAGGCTTCGTTGCGGGCCGAAAGGTTCTCCGCGAATTCCTCGCCGGTCTTGGCGATGTTCTCCGCGGCGCGCTGCGCCTCTACGCCCATTTCCTGTGCCGCGCGGGAGACTGCGCCGCGCAGGGTGCTGCTGAGGCTTGCGAATTCCTCGCCGGTCTTGGCGAGCGACTGCGCCGAGCGGATGGCTTCGGCATCCATGTCCTGCGCGGCCTGGGAGACGGCGTCGCGCAGTGTCTGGGCAAGGCCGGCGGCCTTGCCGTCGATGGTGCGGTTGACGCTATCGAGACCGATGGTGAGCGCCCGGTCCATCGTGCCGAGGCGTTCCTCGATGCGGCCGGTCTTCTCGTCGATGGTGGTGGCGATGCGCTCGGCAGCTTCGGTCGAGATGCGCTCGATGTCGCCCGTGCGGGTGGAGAGCGTGCCGTCAATGCGGGCCGCGGCTTCGCCGGTGATGCGCTCGATCTGGGTGGCGCGCTCGGCGAGCGTTCCGTCGATGCGGTCGGCGGCTTCGCCGGTCACGCGCTCGATGTCGCCGAGGCGGTTCGAGAGAGCGCCCTCGATGCGGTTGGCGGCATCCGCGCTGACGCGCTCGATATCGGTGAGGCGGCCCGAAAGCGCGCCTTCGATCCGGTCGGCGGCGTCGACGCTGATGCGTTCGATGTCGCCCACGCGGCCGGCAAGCGCGGCGGCGATGCGCGCGGTCGTCTCGTCGCCGATGCGGTCGACTTCGGCGATCGGGCGGGAAAGGGCGTCGGAAACGCGCAGCGAGACGTCGCCGCCCACGCGGTCGAGATCGGCGAGGCGCTCGGACAGCGTGTCCGAAATCCGGGCGGCGGCCGTGTCGACGATGCCGGAGACATTCTCGACGCTGTGTTCGATGCGGGCTTCGAGCTTGCCGAGGTTTTCCTCCAGCCGGCTGCCCGTCGTGTCGAAGCGGCTTGCGACGCTGTCGACGGTCTGCTCCATGCGGGTGCCGAAGGCATGGGCTGCTTCGGCGATCTTCGAGGAGGTCTCGCCGAGGCGCTCGGCGACGGCGCCGGCGCTTTCGCGCACGCGCTGGTCGAGAAGGGCGGCGCTGCCGTCGATGGTGCGACGCAGTGTTTCCTCGTGCTGTTCCAGCGACATTTCCAGCATGCCGGCGCTGGTGGCGATGGACGTGCCGATGGAGGTCGCCTGGTCGTTCAGCGTCTCGGTGAGCTGGTTGCGGCCTTCGGTGATCGCGACATTGATCGCATTGATGCGGTCGTCGAGGGTCGTGCGGATCTGCTCGTGGGTGGAGACGAGCGAGCCGGCGAGTTCGGAGGCACGGCCCGACAGGGCTTCGGCGATTTCGGCGGCGCGGCCGGAGAAGGCGTCGGCGAACTCGGCCGCCTGGCCATGCAGGACGCCGCCGAGCTGCTGGCTGCCTTCCGTCAGGACGGTTTCCACGCGGTCGGCGGCCGCGTCGATGGCGGACTGCATGGAGCCGGCGCTGTTGGAAAGGACTGAGGCGAGGTTGGCCGTGCGGCCGGTGATGACCTCGTCGATCTGGCGAGCGGCGCCCGTCAGCGCGGTCTCGACGCGGCTTGCAGCCGAACCCACCGATTGCTCGAGCTGGCTGCCGGTCTCGTTCAGCATGGAGGAGAGGGCGGCCGTGCGCTCGGTGAGCGCGTTGTCGATGCGGTTGTGGCTTGCCGCGATGGTCGAGGTGATCTCGTCGGCGCGGGCGCCGAGCGCGTCTTCCATGCGGGCCTGCGCGGCCTCGATGCCGCCGGCAATGGTCGCGCCGCGGGTGTCGAGGGCGTCCGTCAGCCGGCGCTCGCTGCCCGAGATGCTTTCGACCAGCGCGTTGGCGCGGGCGCTGAGCGCCTCTTCCATGCGGGTCTGGGCGGCGTGGATGTCGCTGGCGATGGTGGTGCCGCGCGAATCCAGCGCGTCCGTCAGGCGGCGCTCGCTGCCCGAAATGCTTTCCGCGAGCGCGTCGGCGCGGGCGCCGAAGCCGGTCTCGATGCGGTTCTGCACGTCGGCGAGGCCGCCGAGCAGCGTCGCGGACTTTTCGGAGAGGATCGCGCTCATGCGCTCATGCGCGCCGCCGACGGCGTTGCCGATGGATTCGGCATGGCCGGAAACAGCGTGCTCGATGACTTCCTGGCTGGTGGCGAGGGTGGTCGCCAGCGCGAAGGACTGGTCGGTGAGCGTGTTGCCGAGGCGCTCGATGCTGGAGGTGAGGATGCCGTCGATGGAATCGTGCCCGCTGGCGACCGTCTCGTTGATGCGGGCAAGGCTCTCCATCAGCTTGGAGTCGAGCGAGCCGGCGCGCTGGTCGAAGGCGTTTGCGAATTCCTCGACGCGCTGGTCGAAGGCGCTGGCGATCTGGCCGACCGTCGCCTGCATGCGCTCGTCGAAGAAGCCGGTGCGAAGGTCGAGGTCCATGACCGTGTCGTCGGCGGCGTTCTTGAGGCTCTGGCGGAACTGCGCACCCTTTTCGTCGAGCGCGGCGTTCATCGACTGGAGAACGTGGTCGAGGCCGCCCGTCACGGCCTGCTGGCCGATGGAGAGGCTTTCGCTGATCTCGCGGGTGCGGGCGATCAGCGTCTCGTTGAGCTGCTTGGCGCGCTCGTTGAGGGCGGCGTTCAGCTTCTCGGTGTTGGTGTCGAGCGAGGAGGCACGGGTCTCGAACTGCTGCAGCAGGTCGCGGCCGCGGGAATCGAGGCTTGCCGTCAGCTGGTCGAGGCGGCTGTCGAACTCGTTGGCGAGCGCAAGGCCGGAAGAGCTGAGCGTGGAGAGCAGGCTGTCGGTGCGGGCCGAAAGCATGGCGCCGATGGTCTGCGTCGCGCTGTCGGACTTTTCCATCAGCATGGCGGCGCGGGTGTCGAGCATCGAGGCGAAGGCCTCGCCGGACGTCGCGATGCGCGCCGTGATGCTTTCGCCGGCGCTGGCGAGCTCGTCTTTCAGCTGTTCATGCGCGCCGGAGATCGAGGAGCGGATGCGCTCGGCATGGCTGACGATCGCCTCGCGCTCGGAGCCGAGTTCCTGCACGAGCGTGCGTACGCGCATTTCATTGTCGGAATAGCTGCGCTCGAGCGCGTTGACTTCGGAATGCACGAGGGTTTCGAGCTCGGTCGCGCGGGCGATGGTGCGTTCGATGCCTTCGTTCATCGCCGAGACTTCACGGCGGACGGCCTGGCCGACGGACATGATGCGGTCGGTGGCGACCGTTTCCGGCTCTGACAGGCGAAGGGCGACCTCGGCCATCGAGCGGGCGGCGCTGCGCAGCTCATGGGCGCGCGCGATCATGATGGCGAAGGCGAAGAAGAGCATGATCGGCATGACGATGGCGACAATCATGCCGATGGCGCCGGGCAGGGCGACGAGGTCGGCGACCGAGCGGATCTGCCAGATCTGCGGCGCATAAAGAAGGTTTGCGACGCCGAGGCCGCCGATGACCCAGAGGATGGAGGCGAGCACCGCCATGCGCAGCGGGCCGCGCGAAGAGCGCATGTCGAGCGACTTCAGGATCGCGGCCGGCGTCTTGCGTGAGCCGTCGTTGGCCGGCGTGAAGACCGGGGCTTTCGGGCCGGGCTCGGGGGAAAGGTTGCGCGGGGTCTCTGCGCCGGCCGGCTGGGCCGCCGTCTTTTCCTGTGCCTTGTTGGGAATGCGGCTTGCTGGTTCCGACACGCGGGCCTCCGAGGCGTCCTGCTTTGCGGGCGTTTCCGGCGCCAGATCGTCGAAGTCGATCTTCAATGCTTCTTCGAGGGCCTGGAAGGCCTTTTCGTCGATCGACTCAATGGACTTGTTCGTCGCCATGCGGTTACGCCTCGTTACCATGTCCGGGATCGGCCTTCATGCGCGCTGCCGCTGCTCAGGCGCACTGCAACCGTCCGGGTGGTGGCCGGTCTTGCTGCTGACCCTCATGGCAAGCAGCGTCCGGACCGCCGTTCATTCCAACTTCGCTCGATAAACCGAAACGGTGAAAGGGTGTATCTCCGCGCACGGTTTATCCACCGGGACTACCCGGTCGTATCGTAGTGACACATTAGCCTGTATCACACAATTCATTGCCATCTCCCTTCGCCCGAAACTTAACAGGAAGTTAAAATCGGGCGAATCCGTATCGCGATGGAAAACTTGAGAAAACGGCAATTTTTCAGCCGTTAACCATAGTTTGCGATTCATGCCCATTTTGCGCCGCCTTTTAATCGGATAGGCGCGCCGGCCGCGCAGAATGAATTGCCGGGCGGACGGTGCATGAGGGCGGAAAACGCCCGCGCCACCCGCCGGCATCTGCGTGCATCACAACGAAACAAGCGTACGTAGCGTAATAAGGATATTGGCAATGGCAGCGCTCAACATCGCATTCGAGGCGCCCGACAATCCGGGCGGCATGTGTCCCCCGAATGGACGGCCGATCGATCTGGTACACCTTGCCCGGCAGACCATGGGCGACAAGGCCCTGGAACTGGAAGTGCTGCAAATGTTCGCGCGGCAGGCCCGCGCCAGCATGAAGGAGATCGCGGAAACGCAGGGCCCCGCCCGCGCCGCTGTCGCCCATCGCCTCAAGGGCTCGGCCCAGTCCGTCGGCGCCACCATCGTCGGCGCGGCCGCAGAAACGCTGGAGCGCAATCCCGCAAATGCCGTCGCACTGGCAAATGTCACGGCGGCCGTGGTCGAGGCGGAAAACTTCATCCTGAAACTCTGCCGCTGAGCGACAGTCCCTGCCGCAAGGCAGCCGTGCGGCGCCGGGTCCTTAAAGTCCCGGGCGCGGCGCACTATGTTGACTGGTGACAGGTTTTGTTGGAAACAGCCGCCGGAAAACCGGCGGCGCGCACCCTCTCTGCCGTCCAGTCACGTGCCCGCACAGGGCAGCCTACAGGATCCGGAAGTCATCATGAGCAAACTCACCATCGTCGCCTTCGACGGCACGCGTCACGAACTGGATGTCGCCAACGGTTCCACGGTGATGGAAAATGCCGTGCGCAATTCCGTGCCGGGCATCGAGGCGGAATGCGGCGGCGCCTGTGCCTGCGCGACCTGCCATGTCTATGTCGACGATGCCTGGAGCGCCGTCGTCGGCCCGCCGGAAGCGATGGAAGAGGACATGCTGGACTTCGCCTACGATGTCCGCCCGACCTCGCGGCTTTCCTGTCAGATCAAGATGTCGGATGCCCTCGACGGGCTCGTCGTCCACGTGCCGGAACGCCAGGCCTGACATCATCCCCCCGGATAGAAACCTTGCCGCTCTTCTTCCCGCGTGAAGAAGAGAACGGGTGAGGTCTGTTCTTGCCTAAGAATAGATGGACAAAAAAATGCCTCGCCGGTCACCAGGGACGAGCGAGGCCAGGAGGGCGCATCGCAGTCAGGAGAGGGAGGAGAACACCTGCTGCTTCGATAGGGATGCGCCAGGAGAACCTGTCAAAACCAATTCATGCTGCGTTGGAAAGCAAGAGAAACTTCCCGATCGCTGTTGGAATGACGATAAGGTGATTTGCAGAATTGCGCTATCGCTAAAATTCACCACTGATTTTGTGCAGGTCGCGCCGCTCTCGGCTTGATCCGTTCCGGTTGCACTGGGAATTTTTCGGGAAATACATGCAAGGCCCTGCGGCCTTTACTCACTTGCCGTTGTTGAGACGGTGCGTGAGCAGGCGCATCATGCGGTCGTTGAAGTTCTTCGACTCGATGCGGTCGAAGCGCGCCTGGTCGGCGTCGTGCTTTGCGACGGCATCGGCGGTCACCCGGTCGACCCGCGCCTGCATGCGCTCGCAGCTTGCTTCCGGCGGCAGGCGCTTGAGGGTGCGCTCCAGGTCGCGGGCGTGATTCCGGGCGATTTCCGCGTGGCGTTCCTCATGGCGGCGGATGTCGGCGGAAAGCGTGTCCCAGATGAGGGCGAGCGAGGGCGTCGCGCGCTTGCGGTTCTTCCAGCGGGGCAGGATGATCTGGGTGGAGAGCGTGACCCTGGCATTGCCCACCGCGCAGCGGTCGCCGCGCCGCACATAGGTGACGGACCCGCCCCACTTGATCCGCGTGGCGCCGGGATGGCGCGAGCCGCTGTGCTTCATGACGGGGCCGCGCTTCGACAATTCTTCGTCGAGTTCGGCGGCCGTGCGCCCGCCGACGGAGAAATAGGCGAAGGACTTGGAGGTGATCGTCTCGGCGCGGGCCGGCTGGAGGGCGAGGCAGGCGAGGGCGGCAACGGCCATCAGGCGGGCGATGGTCTTCATTTCGGTTCAGCATTCCTTTCGCCACCGGATCCGCCGATGGTGTGCCGGCTCGATACGCTGAACCGGTTGAACTTCCTTTAAGCTTGGGGCATAGGCTCGGCGAGCGCAACACCCTTTCAGGGCACTGGTTAATCGCGGGAGGAAACCGCCATGTTCTCGCCGTTCGAACCCTTCCGCTGGGCGCTTGCGCACGGTCGGCATCTGGAACTCGGCCCGCGTGGCATTCTGATGGCGATCGTCAACGTTACCCCCGATTCCTTTTCCGACGGCGGAAAGTTCGACAGCGCGGATGCCGCGGTGGCGCAGGCGATCCTCTGTCTGGAGCAGGGCGCCGAAATCATCGATATCGGCGGGGAATCGACGCGGCCCGGCGCCGCGACGGTGACGGCCGCCGAGGAGCAGGACCGGATCCTGCCCGTCATCGAGGCGCTTGCCGGCACCACGGACGCCATTCTCTCCGTCGATACCTACCGCGCCGAAACCGCCCGGCTCGCCGTTGCCGCCGGCGCGCATATCGTCAACGACGTGCACGGGCTGCAGCGCGAGCCCGATATCGCGTGCGTGGCGGCGGAGACCGGGGCGGGGCTGTGCATCATGCATACCGGTCGCGACCGGCAGAAGCTCCCCGACGTCGTGGAGGACCAGTATCTCTTCCTCGGCCGTTCGCTGAAGATCGCGCGGGAGGCCGGTGTCGCCCGCGAGGCCATGGTGCTCGATCCCGGCTTCGGCTTTGCCAAGGATACCGACGAGAATATCGAGCTCATGGCGCGTTTCGGCGCGCTTTTCGGTTTCGAACTGCCCATTCTCGCCGGCACGTCGCGAAAGCGCTTCGTCGGTGCGGTCACCGGCCGCGAGGCGGCGGAGCGGGATGCGGGCACGGCCGCGACGACGGCGCTGCTGCGTGTCGCCGGCGCGGCGGTCTTCAGGGTGCACGATGTCGCAATCAACAGGGATGCGCTTGCCATGGCGGATGCTATGCTCGACGCAGGGCGCAAGGTGAAGGCGCGCGAGGCGCGCGCCGGAGAGCCAACCGGACAGGATAGACCATGACCACGACTTATACGATCACGCTCAAGAACTGCGCCTTCTTCGCCCGCCACGGCCTGCACGATGCCGAGGAATTCCTGGGGCAGCGCTTCTTCGTCGATGCCGAGCTGGACGTGCGGCCGCTGCGCCCGCTTTCCGACGATTCGATCGAATCGACCGTCGATTACGGCGTCGCCTTCCAGGAGATCGAGAAGATCGTCACCGGTCAACGGCGCTACCTCATCGAGGCGCTGGCGCAGGAGATCGCCACCGTTCTCTGTGCGCGCTTCCCGCAGATCTCCCGCGCGCGCATCACCGTGCGCAAGCCGAACGCGCCGGTGCCCGGCGTGCTCGATTATGTCCAGGTGACGGTCGATCATGCCGTCTGAGCCCTTCCGCCGGGCGACGCTCGGCCTCGGCGGCAATGTCGGCGATCCGGTGCGATCGATGGCGCAGGCGCTGCGTATGCTCGATGCGCGGCCGGACTGCCGCGTCGTTGCCGTGTCGCGGCTCTACCGCACGCCGCCCTGGGGCAAGACGGACCAGGACTGGTTCTTCAACGCCTGCGCGCTGGTGGAGACGATGCTTGCCCCGGAAGCGCTTCTCGACGCCTGTCTCGGCATCGAGCGCGACATGAAGCGCGAGCGCAAGGAGCGCTGGGGACCGCGTACCATCGATATCGATGTCCTGACCTATGAGGGCGTCTCGCAGGCCGGCGGCCGGCTGGAACTGCCGCATCCGCGCATGACGGCGCGCGGTTTCGTGCTGATGCCGCTGGCGGACGTCGCGCCGACGCTCGATGTCGAGGGACGGACCGTCGAGGCGTGGCTGAAGGAGGCGGATGTCGCGGGGATCGAGCCGGCGAGCGCCGGTCCGGACTGGTGGAAGGCCTGAGCCTTACTTGATCGAGCCGACGGCGATGTCGTCGAGGCTGCGGTCGAGCGACAGGCCGATGACCGGGACCATCTTGTTCTCGACCTTCACCGAGATGGTGATGTTCATCTTGTTGTCGCTCTCCAGCCGCGCGATCATCGCGCCGTTGAGCTTCTGGCGGTTGATGCCGACGACGACCTTGTTGCCGGCGACCTGGCCGGAGGTGATGTCGAGGCCCTTGCCGTTCGCGCCGTCGAGGAACTTGCCTTTGTAGGTGGCGCCTGCCTTGGTGATCAGCGCGGACATCGGCTGCTTGAACACGCCGACGCGGCAGAAGCCGTCGAGCTGGATGCCGGCATCCTTCGCGGCGGCGGTGTCGCCGGTGAGGTCGCAGCTGAACTTGGTGCCCTTGTACTTGCCGGCGACGATTTCGCCGCTGCCCTGCCAGTTGCCCGCGACCTGCTGGAAGAATGCCTTGTCGCGCGAGCCGGCGGCGGCCGGAAGGGCGAAGGCGGTGGTTGCGAGAATGGCCGCTACGGAGACGCGGGCGATCAAAGAGGTGCGCGAGTACATGAACGATCCTTGATGGGCGACGGCCATCTGGCCTGCTCTGGTGAGAGGAGATTTGCGCGAAAATGGTTAATGGACGGTTTCCCGCCGCCCTGTCCATTCGTATTTGATTATGGCCGAGGCCCTGAAAACCGGGGTGTTGCAGTCCAGTCACGCCTCGTCGCGGCGGCTGCTCCCGGTTCCCGGCGTCAGGTCGCCGATGAAATCGCCGATGCCGGGCCGTTTCAGCGCCCGGAAGGGCATGGGCCGGCAGAGGTCCATGGCGGCGATGCCGATTCGTGCCGTCATCAGACCGTTGATGACGCCTTCGCCGAGCCGCGCGGAGAGCTTGGAGGCGATGCCGTGGCCGAGCACCTGCTGGACGAGACTGTCGCCCATGGCGATGGAGCCGGTGACGGCGAGATGGGCGATGACGTCGCGCATCAGGCGCAGCATGCCGATCTTGCCCGGCCTTCCGCCATAGAGTTCCGCCATGCCGCGCACCAGCCGGCTGCTTTCGTAGACGACATAGCCGAGATCGACCAGCGCGCGCGGGCTGACGGCGGTGACGATGGAGACGCGCTTGGCGGCGCCGAGGATCAATGCCCGCGCCTCGCGGTCGAGCGGAGCCATCAGCTCCCGCTCGGCAAGGTCGACGAGATGGGCGGCGTCGATGATCTCTCCTTCGGTCTCGGCGAGCCTTGCGCGCCCCCGGGCCGTCTGCGGCCGGGCGGCGAGAAGATGGACGAGGCGGGAGACGATAGCGCGGCCGACCGACGGCGTCGGGGAGGTGGCGGCGGCGAGGATATCGTGCTTGAGGTCCTGCACGGCGGCAAGCCGGCGCAGTCCGATGAGCTCGCGCAACACCACGCCGAGAAGGGCGAGCACGGCGACGGCGGCGGCGGCGACCGCGAGATAGCCGAGCCAGTCGTTGCGGGTGAAGAGATCGCGGATCAGCGCATCCACCCAGAGGCCGACGGCGAGCGAGACGAGGAGGCCGAGCGCGCCGAAGGCGATGCGGCCGAGCGTCAGGCGGCGCGGGCGGGGCGTCGCGACAGGCGGTGTCAGCTCGGGCAGGTCGGCGGTCGTGGCGATGAAGGGATCGTCCGCGTCCGGCGTCAGCGTCACGGCATCGTCGAAGGCGGCGGGCGTGCGGGGCTTGCTGCGCTCCGGTTCCTTCGCCGTGGCGGCGGGCGGAAGCGAGAAGGCGGCGGGCCTGCGCGGACGGTCTGTCATGCGAGCCGGTCTCCGATGAGATATTGCAGCGCCCGGTCGAGGCGGATATGCGGCACCGACAGTTTCAGGCCGCCGCCGGTCTCCTCGATATGCGGCGGGCGGAAGCGGACGAAATTGAGAAGATGCGGCGCTTCGCCTTCAGGGGACGATCCAAGCGCTTGAAAAAGTGAATCCGGATCCTTCGGCAAGTCCCCGGGAAATATCGCTGTTTTCCGTTCGCCGTCGAAGACCTCGCCGTCGATCCTCTCGCCCGCCATCGGCACCCCGACGATGACCGGCAGCTCCTCGCCATCGTGCTTGACGGTCGCTTCGCGGGTGGCGCGCACGGAGGCGAGCGCCATGACCTCGATGCCCGCGCCGCTCATGCCGATGCGCTCGATGGCGCGCTCGACCAGCCGGCGCGTGATGGCCTCCAGCCGCGGATGGCTTTCATGATGCAGGTGGTCGGCCTTGGTGGCGGCGATGACGATGCGGTCGATGCGGCGCGTGACGAAGGAGGAGAGGAAGCTGTTGGCGCCGGCGCGGAAGCAGTCGAGCACGTCGCCGAGAGCCCGCTCCAGGTCGTGGACGGCTTCAGTGCCGCGATTGATCGCCTGAAGCGCGTCGATCAGCACGATCTGCCGGTCGAGGCGGGCGAAATGCTCGCGGAAGAAGGGGCGCACGACATGGGCCTTGTAGGCCTCGTAGCGACGTTCCATCATCGCATGCAGCGAGCCCCTGGCGGGACTGCCTGCGGCAAGGTTCGGCAAGGGGGCGAAGGTGAGCGCCGGCGAACCTTCGAGGTCCCCCGGCATCAGGAAACGACCGGGCGGCAGGGTGGAAAGCGAGCGCTCGTCGGACTTGCAGGCTTTCAGATAGGCGGTGAAGGCTTCGGCTAGCGACCGGGCGGTGGCCTCCTCCGCATGGGCGGCGGGATCGACCGTGCCGGAAAGCGCGAGCCAGTCGCGGGCAAGCTCGGCGCGAATGCCGGACTGTGCGAGCGCGACGGTGTTCCGGCTGAAGGTGCGAAAATCCTGCGCCAGCAGCGGCAGGTCCAGCAGCCATTCGCCGGGATAGTCGACGATGTCGATGGAGAGCTTGCCGGGCGAGAACAGGCGGCCCCAGCCGGACGCGCTCTCGTAATCCAGCGTGATGCGGAGTTGTGAGATGGCGCGGGTCGAGTCCGGCCAGAGGCGGTCGGCGACGAGCGCGCGGATATGGTCCTCGTACTGGAAGCGCGGCACGGCGTCGTCCGGCTGCGGCTCCAGCCGGATCTTCGAGACGCGGCCGGAGCGGCCGGCCTCGAACAGCGGCAGGCGTCCGCCGTTCAGCAGATTGTGCACGAGGGAGGAGATAAAGACCGTCTTGCCGGCGCGCGAAAGACCCGTCACGCCCAGCCGGATCGACGGGCTGACGAGATTGGTGGCGCGGCCGGTGAGCGCATCGAGCGCGAGCCGGGCTTCGTCGGTGAAGGTGGTCAGGCTAGGCGGCAAGGTCTCTTTCCAGCATCGAGGGCGATATAGGAAACGAAATCCGGCAGGAAAAGAGGCGACGCCGTTTCGTCAATGGGCCGGACGCGGCGCCATGAAGCCGGCAAGGCAGGCGCCCGTGTAATCCTCTTCCGTCGGGCGCCGGTCGAAATCGAGGATGGCGAGGCCCGCCGTCGGGTAGCCGAAGGGCGCGGCGGTCTCGGCGATCTCCTTGCCGACGAGGCGATGGAAGAATTCCTCGATCATCGGATTGTGGCCGACGACCATCACGGCGCTTTCCCGCCGGTTCGCGAAGGCGAGCTCCGCATAGGCGTCGATCGTGCCGGAATAGAGTGAGTCGACATAGTCTATGGAAAGCTCCTCGCTGACGGCGCGGTGGAACGGTTCCGCCGTCTGGCGGCAGCGCACGGCGGTCGAGGAGATGATGAGGTCCGGCCGGTAGCCCTGGTCGGCCGCTTCCTCGGCGATCACCTCGGCTTCGGCGAAGCCGTCGTCGTCGAGCGCCCGGTCGAAATCCGACTGGCCGGGCTGGGCCCAGGCGGCGCGGGCGTGGCGAAGGATATAGAGCCGGAAGGCCGGCGTGCCGAGAGATGCCAAGTCTGTCCTCCATCCGCCTGCAGCAGGATCGATGCCGTCTCCAGACTTCATGTCTTTCCTTGCCGGAAAGATCAACCGGTTTTGCGCCGCCGCCAGCATGGCAAGAATTCTGTGCTTAAATTCACGGCAGGGATGGCGCTTGGCCCATTCTGGGGACACCTTTTCGTGTGAAGCGGCAAGCAAATTTGGGGCCGATTCGGGGACGTTTTCCCCATCCCGTTGTAATCTTGATGAAATATTAGTCTGGCAGGGTTTAAAATAGAGGCACGCGCGAAAACCGTGGGTAAGTCCCGGCAGGCTTGAATCGCGTTACCCGTGGGGATATACAGCGCGCCTTGAGATGTTCTTCAGGAGAATCGCGTTGAGTGAGAAGATCGATCTTAGCAATTTCGTCCTCGATGAGGGCGAGGAATTCATGAATGCAAACCAGCGCGCCTACTTTCGAGCGAAGTTGAACGCCTGGAAAAACGATATCCTGCGCGAAGCGCGCGAAACCCTCGATCATCTGGCGGAAGAAAGCGCCAACCACCCGGACCTCGCGGACCGGGCATCCTCGGAAACCGACCGTGCCATCGAACTTCGCGCTCGCGACCGCCAGCGCAAGCTGATCTCCAAGATCGATGCGGCGCTCCAGCGTCTCGACGAAGGCACCTATGGCTATTGCGAGGAAACCGGCGAACCGATCGGCCTCAAGCGTCTCGACGCCCGTCCGATCGCAACGCTGTCGATCGAGGCGCAGGAGCGCCATGAGCGTCGGGAGAAGGTGTATCGCGACGAGTAGGCGTTTCCTGCGGGTCCGAGGAGGCTCGCAGGTCGCGTCGGCAAGGATCGAACATCGGACATTGTCCGGTGCGGGCGGTTTTCGGACCGCGTGACATCGGGAAGACTGCCAAAAGCCGCCGCGGATATCCCGGCGGCTTTTTGGTTTCCGGTTTTCGATTCCCGGCCAGCGTTGCCTGGGCTTCAGGAGGAACCATGTTCGATCATGTGAAATTCGGCGTCAGCGACTATGAGGCGAGCAAGGCCTTTTTTCTCAAGGCGCTCGCGCCGCTCGGCGTGGCCGTCGTCTCGGAAGGAACGCCGGCCTATGGCGTAGAGATGAGTTCGGACGGCAAGGTGTCGTTGTGTCTTTACCGGACAGAGGAGAAGCCGGCGCTTCTTCACCTGGCATTCGTCGCCGAGCGCCGGGAGCAGGTGGATGCCTTCCACCGTGCCGCTCTGGAAGCAGGCGGCAAGGACAATGGCGCGCCGGGCCTGCGTCCCCGCTACCATGCGAACTATTACGCGGCATTCGTCATCGGTCTCGACGGGCACAATATCGAAGCGGTTTGTCACGCGCCGGAGGCGTGATCCTTCACGCCTCGATTCCCTTGTCAGGCCGGAAGATCAAGCCTTGCGGTTCGCGGCAATCTCGCCGAGCAGGCGGGCCATTTCCGCTTCCGTCTCCTCGCGGCTCTTGGCGGCGGACTGGCCTTGGCCGATCATCGCCGCGGTCTGCGTGGGATTGGTCGTCGGCTGGGTGACGGTGCGGGCCGGAACGGTCGCCGCGGCAGCGGCATTGTTCGCCATTTCCGCTTCGAGGATCTTTTCGAACTCGCTCACCAGCGCCGGATTGTCGGCGGCGCTCGCCGTCGGGTTGGTGATCGCCGCGCTGGTGACGGGGCGCTGCACGGTCTGGGCGACCGTGGCCTGCGCCGTGGTTGCACCCGTCTGCGGCGACAGAACGCGCTGGCGGTTCTGCTCCAGCATCTCCTCGACGCGGCGCTCGGGCGCGCGCTGCTGCGCGCCGGTCTGCGCCTGCTGAGCGACGGCGGCCGGCTGCTGGACCGGGCGCGCGGGCAGGGCGCGGACGGCGGCATCCTCGTCGCCGGAATAGAGCACCTTGCTCATGGCCGAGACGCCTTCCGGCAGCGCGGCCGGCCGGCGCTCGGCGGCGAGGGGAACGGCTCCCGCGGCCACGCCCGCCGTGGCGGAGCGGGCGGCGAGCGGTGTCTCGGCGGTCTTGGCCGTTGTCTCCTGCGCGATGACGGCGGGCTCGGCGCGCTGGACCTTCTCGATCGGCTTTTCCGCGGTCGGGGCCGCTTCGGCGGCGGCGGAGACGATGCGGGATTCGATGACGATATCCGTCGGGCCGCCGATCATGACGAGATGCTCGACATCGTCGCGGCGCACCAGCACGAGGCGGCGGCGCGTATCGATCGCGGCGGCGTCCAGCACGGCAAGGCGCGGCGTCCGGTTGCGTCCGCCGCGAATGAACGGCGAGGAGGGCCGGCCGCGGATGATCCACAGCACCAGCGCGAGGCAGAGAAGGCCGAGCAGCACCACCGCCGCGGCAATGGCGAATTTCATGCCGTTCTCTGCTAGGATCTCCTGGGGCATGGCGCAGTCACTCCTCGGTGGACGGGTTGCTTCGTCAAACTGACAGCATTTGACGGCTTTTTACGGGCTCGTACAAGCGCGGCACGCCGCTTGTCCAGCACCTATTGCCGTCGTCATCGCCGCCCAACTATGGCAGCATGCGGAAATTGCGAGGGTAAGGCCTCGAATATTCCCTGTGAATTCGCCGCCTTGCTTCCCTCGGGCGGCTTTTTGCGCTTCCCTCGGGCGGATAAACATGATTCTGGCATCGGGTCCGGCCACAGCGCAAGGCCGGACAGTTGCAGACGAGGGATTGATGACGACGATGAAGCGGCCGGACGAGGACAATGTGCCGATCGTGGACCGCGGCCTGCGGCCGGCGGTGGCGCTGCGCGTCGTGCTGCTCGCGCTCGTCCTGGCGGCATCCGCCGGGGCCTTCATCCTCTTCAAGAACCAGCTCGACAACGAGATCGTGCTCGGCGTCCTCGGCGTGCTCGCCATGGCCGGCATCTTCTTCGTCGTTTCCGCGCTGATCGGCTTCATCGAGATCATGCCGCAGGCGAACGGATCGGACGGGCTTGCGCGCGCCTTCGTCGATTCGCATCCGGACGGCACGGTCGTCACCGACCGCAAGGGCCGCATCGTCTATGCCAACGCCGCCTATGGGGCGCTGACGGGGGCGAAGGGCGAGGCGGAGGTGCAGACGCTGGAAACGCTGCTGTCGCGCAACCGCGACGCCACCGAGGCCGTCTACCGCCTGACGAACGGCCTGCACGAGGGCAAGGAAGGGGCGGAAGAATTCCGCGTCCAGAAGGCGCTCAACCCGTCTTCCGCCAACGGTTCCGGTGCCCATTGGTATCGCCTCAAGGCGCGCGTGCTGCCGAATTCCGGCAATGCCCGCCAGCCGCTCTATATCTGGCAGATCTCCGACATCACCTCCGAGCGCGACGACCAGGAGCGCTTCTTCAAGGAATTGCAGAACGCCATCGACTATCTCGACCATGCGCCGGCCGGCTTCTTCTCCGCCGGCCGCAAGGGTGAGATCGTCTATCTCAACGCCACGCTCGCCGAATGGCTCGGCATCGACCTGACGAAGTTCCATCCGGGCTCGCTTTCCATCGCCGATGTCGTGGCGGGCGAGGGGCTAGCGCTCATCCAGTCCGTGCAGGCCGAGCCGGGCCTCAAGCGCACCGAGACGCTCGACCTCGACTTGCGCAAGACCAACGGCCAGAGCCTGCCGGTGCGCATTGTGCACCGCGTCTCCTCCATGCGCGACGGCGCGCCGGGCGAGAGCCGCACCATCGTGCTGGCGCGCGAGGAGGGGAGCCAGAACGACCAGTCCGCCTCCATCGCCTCGATGCGCTTCACGCGCTTCTTCAACAACACGCCGATGGCCATCGCCTCGGTGGACGGCGACGGGCGCATCCTGCGCACCAACGCGCCGTTCCTGAAACTCTTCTCCGGCGTCGTCTCGCGCGACGATATCGACCGCGGCGCCAAGCTCGAGACCATCGTGCACGAGACGGACCGCCTGCGCCTGCAATCGGCGCTCGATGCGGCAAGGGACCGGCAAGGCGACATTCCGCCGCTCGATTCGCTGCATCCCGGCGACGACGGAAGGCATTTCCGCTTCTACGTGAACGCTGTCATCGACCAGAGCGACGAGGCCCCGGAAGAGGCCGCCATCGTCTACGCCGTCGAGATCACCGAGCAGAAGGCGCTCGAGACGCAGATGGCGCAGACGCAGAAGATGAATGCGGTCGGCACGCTCGCCGGTGGTATCGCGCACGACTTCAACAACGTGCTGACGGCGATCCTGCTGTCCTCCGACCACCTGCTGCTTTCCGCGCGCCCGTCCGATGCGAGCTTCGCCGATCTCATGGAGATCAAGCGCAACGCCAACCGCGCTGCCGTGCTGGTGCGCCAGCTTCTCGCCTTCTCGCGCAAGCAGACGATGCGGCCGACCGTCCTGAACCTCACGGACGTCATCGGCGACCTGCGCATGCTGGTCGACCGGATGACCGGCACGAACGTAAAGATCGACGTCGAATACGGCCGGGACCTCTGGCCGGTGAAGACGGATCTCGGCCAGTTCGAGCAGGTATTGATCAACCTTGCCGTCAATGCGCGCGATGCCATGCCGGAGGGCGGCACGATCACCTTCCGCACGCGCAATGTCGAGGCCGAGGAGGCCGCGGCGCGGAACCTGCGCGACCTGCCGCCCGGCGACTATGTGGAAGTCGAGGTCGCCGACCAGGGCACCGGCATTCCGCCCGAGATCATCGACAAGATCTTCGAGCCCTTCTTCACCACCAAGGAAGTCGGCAAGGGCACCGGCCTCGGCCTGTCGATGGTCTATGGCATCGTCAAGCAGTCCGGCGGCTACATCTATCTCGATTCCGAAGTCGGCAAGGGCACGACCTTCCGCATCCTCATGCCGCGCCATACCGAAGAGGCCGTGCCGGCTGCCGAGACCGCCGCGACCGCGCAGGCCGGCGAGCAGCAGCCCGCGGCCGTCGCGCAGGCGCCGGAAAAGGAACCGCGCGACCTCACCGGCGGCTCGGCCGTCGTCCTTCTCGTCGAGGACGAGGAGGCGGTGCGCCGCGGCGGCAAGCGCATGCTGGAAACGCGCGGCTACACGGTGCATGAGGCTGGTTCCGGCGTCGAGGCGCTCGACATCATGGAAGAGCTGAACGGAGCGGTCGACATCGTCGTCTCCGACGTCGTCATGCCGGAAATGGACGGCCCGTCGCTGTTGCGGGAACTACGCAAATCCTATCCGGACATGAAGTTCATCTTCGTTTCCGGCTACGCCGAGGACGCCTTCGCCCGCAACCTGCCCGCCGACGCCAAGTTCGGCTTCCTGCCGAAGCCGTTCTCGCTGAAGCAGCTCGCCGAAGCCGTGCGGGAAATGCTGGACGCATAAACGCCCTTCGCGGGTGGATAGGGATTCTTGCCCCACTCGTCATCCTCGGCCTCGTGCCGAGGATCTACCAACGTATCGAAAAATGTGGCGTTGGAGATGCCCGGGACAGGCCCGAGCATGACGGAAGGAGAGGTTTCGGACCTTCCTTCCGCCTTCGTGATCAATCGACCAGCGCCACGGCGATTTCCGCCGCCAGCCGCGCATTGTTTTCCACCAGCGCGATGTTCGTCTTCAGGCTGCGGCCGTCCGTCAGGTGGAAGAGGTTGTCGAGCAGGTACGGCGTCACGGCCTTGCCGGCGATCTCGTCGCGTTCGGCATTGTCGATCGCGCGGGCGATGTAGATTTCCATTTCGTCGCGCGGGATCTCGTCGGCGGCCGGTACGGGATTGGCGATCAGCATGCCGCCGTCGATGCCGAGCTGGTCGCGCACCTTCTGGAAGTTGGCGATGGCCGCGGGGCTGTTCAGCGTCAGCGGGCTGTTGAGGCCCGAATCGCGCGACCAGAAGGCCGGGAAGGTCGGGCTGTCATAGGTCACGACCGGCACGCCGCGCGTTTCCAGAACCTCCAGCGTCTTCGGAATGTCGAGAATCGCCTTGGCGCCGGCGCAGACGACGATGACGCCGGTGCGGCCCAGCTCTTCCAGGTCGGCGGAGATGTCGAAGGTTTCTTCCGCGCCGCGGTGGACGCCGCCGATGCCGCCGGTGGCGAAGACCTTGATGCCGGCGCGCGCCGCGCCGATCATGGTGGCGGCGACGGTGGTGGCGCCGGTGCGGCGCTCGGCGATCGCGAAGGCGATGTCGGCGCGCGAGACCTTCAGTGCACCCTTGGTCTGCGAGAGCGCTTCGAGTTCGGCGTCTTCGAGGCCGATATGCAGCACGCCGTCGATGACGGCGATGGTGGCGGGCACGGCGCCCTGTTCACGGATGATGCGCTCGACGCTGCGGGCCATGTCGAGATTGCCCGGATAGGGCATGCCGTGCGTGATGATCGTCGATTCGAGGGCGACGATGGGCGCGCCGCGTTCCTTCGCGGCGGCCACTTCGGCCGAGTAGCGCATGGGCAGGAGAGGGGATACGGGTCTGGTCATGCTGTTTTCCTTGAGAGTCCTGGGAGGAATCTTGCTCTGGATTTCGAGCAAAAAAGTCTCATGACAGGATTTCAGCCTCCGGCACAAGAGAAAGTGCGCCCGAAAGGGTGGCCTGCGACATTTCTTTGGCCACCGCCAGAGGGGAGCGCACGGTGATCGCCGCCGCCGCAACGCCGTGGCGCAGCGCCTCGCCGACCGTCGCGCCGCCCGTCCATGCGCTGAGGAAGCCGGAGGCGAGCGAATCGCCGGCGCCGGTCACGTCGCCGAGAGCCGGGATATCCGGCGGAATGACGAGGGCCGCGCCTTTTTCGTCGAACGCGACCACGCCCCTGCCGCCGCGCGTGACGACGCCTGCGGAAAGCCCGGCGGCGCGCAGCGCCTTCGGCCAGTCGGCGGGGTTTTCCGGCGTCTCGCCCGTCAGCGTGCGGGCTTCCGCCTCGTTCATGAAGAGGAAGGCGAGGGCGGAAAGGCTGCCCTGAAACCGCACCACCTTGGCCGGGGAAATGGCGATGCCGGCGACCGGAACGCCCGACGCCTTGGCTGCCTCGACCATGGCGGCCAGCGTCTCGCCCGGCAGGTTGGCATCGGTGAGGATGAGCGCGGCCGTGTCGATCGCCTCGCGCATCGCGCGCTGCTGAAGGCGGCGCGGCGAGAACAGCCGGTAGAGCTCCATGTCGGCCAGCGCGATGACGAGGTTGCCGTCACGCTCGATGATGGCGGTGTAGCTCGGCGTCGCGCGGTCGAGGAAGATGAAGGGCGTATCCTCCACGCCGGCCGCGGCCGCAGCGGCGGCAACGATGTCGCCGTCGGAATCGCCGCCGCGCGGCGAAACGAGCCGCACCTTGTGGCCGAGCCGGGAAAGGTTGCGCGCCGCATTGAAGGCGCCGCCACCCGCTTCCACGAACCAGGCGCCCGGATTGCTTGCGCCCGGCGCCGTTTCGCCGGCGATGCGTCCGCGCCTGTCCACATGGGCGCCGCCCATCACCAGTATCGTCCTGTCCGTCATGGTCTTCCTTCGCATCCCCGCCGATTCGCCCGCATGGAGCCTGATCGACCGTGGTATCCTGTCTCGTCTTTCGTGCCGTTCGCCCGCTGAAACGGAAATAGAACACGCTCCCGATTTCCAAAGTCATTCAATGAGATGAATGGGTCTTGCGAAATGAGAACAAAAAGTGTACATAGCTTTCATCGGCGGCTTCGTTGCCTGTCTTGCTTCAATAACCTAAAGGTGGACCAAATGGCACAGAACACTTTGCGGCTCGTAGAGGATAAAACAGTGGATAAAAGCAAGGCACTCGAAGCGGCTCTCTCTCAGATCGAGCGCTCCTTCGGCAAGGGCTCCATCATGAAGCTCGGCGGAAAGGACAGCGTCATCGAGGTCGAGACGGTTTCGACGGGCTCTCTCAGCCTCGACGTCGCGCTCGGCATCGGCGGCCTGCCGAAGGGCCGCATCATCGAGATCTACGGTCCGGAAAGCTCGGGCAAGACGACCTTGGCGCTCCAGACCATTGCCGAATCCCAGAAGAAGGGCGGCATCTGCGCCTTCGTCGATGCCGAACACGCACTTGACCCGGTCTATGCCCGCAAGCTCGGCGTCGACCTGGAAAACCTGCTGATCTCGCAGCCCGACACCGGCGAGCAGGCGCTCGAGATCACCGACACGCTGGTACGCTCCGGCGCCATCGACGTGCTGGTCGTCGATTCGGTCGCCGCGCTCACGCCGCGCGCCGAAATCGAGGGCGAGATGGGCGAAAGCCTGCCGGGCCTTCAGGCCCGCCTGATGAGCCAGGCGCTGCGCAAGCTGACGGCCTCCATCTCCAAGTCCAACACGATGGTCATCTTCATCAACCAGATCCGCATGAAGATCGGCGTCGTCTACGGCTCGCCGGAAGTGACGACGGGCGGCAATGCGCTGAAGTTCTATGCTTCCGTCCGCCTCGACATCCGCCGCATCGGCGCGGTCAAGGAGCGCGACGAGGTCATCGGCAACCAGACCCGCGTCAAGGTCGTCAAGAACAAGATGGCCCCGCCCTTCAAGCAGGTCGAATTCGACATCATGTATGGAGAGGGCGTCTCCAAGACGGGCGAGCTTATCGACCTCGGCGTCAAGGCCGGCATCGTCGAGAAGTCTGGCGCCTGGTTCTCCTACAACAGCCAGCGTCTCGGCCAGGGCCGCGAGAACGCCAAGACGTTCCTGCGCGACAACCCGGATCTTGCCCGCGAGATCGAGATGACGCTGCGCCAGAATGCCGGCCTGATCGCCGACCGCTTCCTGGAAAACGGCGGTCCGGACCCGAACGACGGCGACGACGGCGAGCCCTGATCGCTCCGGCGCCGCGCCCGCCCGCGCATGACGCGGATCGGTCTGCGATTGCGCCCCATGCGGAACGATAATCCGGAAACCGGCCTCTTCTTCGTGAAAGGCCGGTTTTTTGGTGTCTGGACAGGGAAGGGTGCGGGCGATAAAAGCCATCAATTCTCGCGCGCGCCCGCGGTTTACGGCCTTTCCCGGGAAAGGCGGCCGGCGTGTGCAGTTTCGACGGAACTGGCGGATGGAGAGCCTCGCAAGGGGCTTCCGGCGGGCGCTCCGGCCGGCGGGGCGGTTTCGCGTCTGCCGAATATGACATTGGGTGGATGATGCGCGGCCTGCGGGGCAGGCGGCGCCAAGATGAAGGACGCGACATGAGCGGCGTGAATGAGATCCGGTCGACTTTCCTCGACTATTTCCGCAGGGAAGGCCACGAGGTCGTCTCGTCGAGCCCGCTCGTGCCGCGCAACGACCCGACCCTGATGTTCACCAATGCCGGCATGGTGCAGTTCAAGAACGTCTTCACCGGCCTGGAGTCGCGTCCCTATTCCACGGCGGTCACCGCGCAGAAATGCGTGCGCGCCGGCGGCAAGCACAACGACCTCGACAATGTCGGCTATACCGCGCGCCACCACACCTTCTTCGAGATGCTCGGTAACTTCTCCTTCGGCGACTACTTCAAGGAGCGCGCCATTGAGCTTGCCTGGAACCTGATCACCAAGGAATTCGGCATCGACAAGAGCCGGCTGCTCGTCACCGTCTACCACACGGACGACCAGGCCTTCGACCTCTGGAAGAAGATCGCCGGCTTTTCCGACGACCGCATCATCCGTATTCCGACCAGCGACAATTTCTGGGCGATGGGCGATACCGGCCCGTGCGGCCCCTGTTCGGAGATCTTCTACGATCATGGCGATCATATCTGGGGCGGCCCGCCCGGCTCGCCGGAAGAGGACGGCGACCGCTTCATCGAGATCTGGAACCTCGTCTTCATGCAGTTCGAGCAGATCACGAAGGACGAGCGCCTCGACCTGCCGCGTCCGTCCATCGACACCGGCATGGGCCTGGAGCGCATCGCCGCGCTGCTGCAGGGCAAGCATGACAACTACGATATCGACCTCTTCCGTGCACTGATCGACGCCTCCGTCGAGGCGACCGGCGTTCCGGCGGAGGGCGAGGCCCGCGCCAGCCACCGCGTCATCGCCGACCACCTGCGCTCCTCCGCCTTCCTGATCGCCGACGGCGTGCTGCCGGCCAAGGACGGCCGCGGCTATGTGCTGCGCCGCATCATGCGCCGCGCCATGCGTCATGCGCAGCTTCTCGGCGCGAAAGAACCGCTGATGTGGAAGCTGCTGCCGACGCTGGTCAGCGAGATGGGCCGCGCCTATCCGGAGCTGCAGCGCGCCGAAGCGCTGATCTCCGAGACGCTGAAGCTGGAGGAAACCCGTTTCCGCACCACGCTGGAGCGCGGCCTGAACCTTCTCTCCGACGCCACCAACACGCTGCACAAGGGCGATACGCTCGACGGCGAGACCGCCTTCAAGCTCTACGACACCTATGGCTTCCCGCTCGACCTGACGCAGGACGCGCTGCGCGGCCGCGGTATCGGCGTCGATCTTTCCGGCTTCACGGATGCCATGGAGCGCCAGAAGGCGGAAGCCCGCGCCCATTGGGCCGGCTCCGGCGAGGCGGCGACGGAAACCGTCTGGTTCGAGCTGCGCGAAAAGCTCGGCGCGACCGAATTCCTCGGCTACGACACGGAAACCGCCGAAGGCGTCGTCCAGGCGATCGTCAGCGAAGGCAAGACGGTCGACAGCGCCAAGGCCGGCGACACCGTCCAGCTCGTGTTCAACCAGACCCCGTTCTATGGCGAATCCGGCGGCCAGATGGGCGATACCGGCTCCATCGCCACCGACAATGCGCGTCTTGCGGTCAGCGATACCCAGAAGAAGGGTGATGGCGTCTTCGTCCACACCGCGACCGTCACCGAAGGCACGATCAAGGTCGGCGACGCCGTGGCGCTCACGGTCGATCACGCCCGCCGCTCGCGCCTGCGCGCCAACCATTCGGCAACGCACCTCCTGCACGAGGCGCTGCGCGAAGTGCTCGGCACCCATGTCGCCCAGAAGGGCTCGCTGGTCGCGCCCGAGCGCCTGCGCTTCGACGTCTCGCATCCCAAGCCCATGACGGCCGAGGAACTGCGCGTCATCGAGGACATGGCGAACGAGATCATCGTGCAGAATTCGCCGGTCACCACCCGCCTGATGACGGTGGACGACGCGATCGCCGAGGGCGCCATGGCGCTGTTCGGCGAAAAATACGGCGATGAGGTCCGCGTCGTCTCCATGGGCACCGGCATTCGCGGCGCCAAGGTCAACCGGCCCTATTCGGTCGAGCTGTGCGGCGGCACGCATGTCTCCTCCACGGGCGAGATCGGCCTCGTGCGCATCCTTTCCGACAGCGCCGTCGGCTCGGGCGTGCGCCGTCTGGAAGCGCTGACCGGGGAATCTGCCCGCGCCTATCTCGCCGAGCAGGACGAGCGCGTGAAGGCGCTCGCCAATGCGCTCAAGGCCCAGCCGGGCGAGGTTCTCTTCCGCGTCGAGGCGCTGGTCGACGAACGCCGCAGGCTGGAGCGCGAACTGACGGAAGCCAAGAAGAAGCTGGCGCTCTCCGGCGGCACGGCCGGCGGCGACGACGGCGTGCGCGAGGTTGCCGGCGTGAAATATCTCGGCAAGGTGGTCGCCGGCGTCGAGCCGAAGGACCTCAAGAGCCTTGCGGACGAAGGCAAGAAGAGCCTCGGCTCGGGCGTCGTCACCTTCGTCGGCGTCTCGCCCGATGGCAAGGCGAGCGCCGTGGTCGCCGTGACGGAAGACCTCACCGCCCGCTTCAGCGCCGTCGATCTCGTCCGCCGCGCCTCCGAGGCGCTCGGCGGCAAGGGCGGCGGCGGCCGTCCTGACATGGCGCAGGCCGGCGGGCCGGATGGTGCCAGGGCGACCGATGCGGTCGAGGCCGTCGCCGCGGCGCTGGCCGGCTAAGCGTTCCTTTTTACTCCACAATTCATCGAGCGGCGGGTCCTGGCCCGCCGTTTCGTTTGCGAAGTCTTCAAGGTTTGCACCTAGCATTCCGGCGTGTGGAGTGCCCATATTGATTGAAGACGTCATCAGCATCTCGACCTTGATGATCTGCACCTTCCTGTCGACCATGGTCGTCGGGATTTTCATGCTGCAGGTCTGGCTCACCGACCGGCGCCATGCGGCGGCCGGCTACTGGTGCCTGTCCATGTGGGTGGGCTCGGCCTGCACGCTGCTCTTCGCGTTGCGGCCCATCGGCCTGCCGGTTCTGACCGTCGGCCTCGGCAATGCGTTCGCCGCCTCCGGCTACGCCTTCATGTGGGCCGGCTTCCGGGTCTTCGACCGCCGCTCCGCCAGTCTTCTGGTCGTGCTGGTGGGGCCGCTGCTCTGGAGCGTCGCCTATCTCGGCTTCGACGCGGTGGCGAGCGATGTCAACAACCGTATCATCCTGTCCTCGATCATCATCGCCGCCTATTCGGGCGCCATCGGCATCGATATCTGGCGCGGCCGCAAGGTCGAGCGGCTGCCGACCCGATCCATCGCCGCGCTTTTCTTCGTGACGCATGGCATGATCTACTTCCTGCGCGTGCCGCTGGCGATCTTCTTCCCTGCGCCACTCGCAGACGGAACGGCGCATTCGGCCTGGTTCGCCATCTTCTCGCTGGAGCTCTTCGCCCATACGATCCTTGCGGCCGTCGCCATGCTGGTGCTGATCAAGGAGCGCGGCGAGGCGATCTATCGCCAGGCCTCGCGCACGGATGCGCTGACCGGCATCGCCAATCGCGGCTCGTTCCTCGAGGATGTGCGGGTGCACCTTTCCGGCAAGGGCGAGGGCACGCTGATGATCTTCGACCTCGACCGGTTCAAGGCGATCAACGATACCTATGGCCATGTCGCGGGCGATGCGGTGCTGAAGCGCTTTTCCGCCCGGGTTTCCTCCTGGCTGGACGAGGGCATGCTGTTCTGCCGGTTCGGCGGCGAGGAATTCGCGCTCTTCGCGCCGGGGCAGGGCGCCGAACGGGCGGAACCCTTCGCCGAAGCGCTCCTCCGCGAGATCGCCGCCATGTCGGTGACCTGCGAGGGGCGCGAGATCGGCGTTTCGGTCAGCATCGGCCTTGCCGATGTGGCGGCCTTCGGCGCGGATTTCGACCGCCTGCATTCGGCGGCCGACAGCGCGCTCTATGCTGCCAAGGAGGCCGGCCGCAACCGCGTGATGCTCGCCCGGCCCGGCGGAAACCTTACCGCGCTTGCCGAGCGCATGCGGATTTCCCCTGAGCAGAGTGGTATTTCCATAGCCGGCTAATTTTCCGCCGGCCTGCCGGCGATTTCCGCCAGGGCGGCATTGGCTGTCGCCGTATAGGTGACGCGCGGGGCGTGCAGCTCGTGGGCCTCCAGCAGCCGCCGCATGTCCGGTTTCAATCCGGCGATGAAGACGCGGACGCCCGCGCGGTCGGCCTTGCGCACCAGCCCTTCGATGACGCTAGCGGCGGTGGAATCGAGCAGCGGCACGTCGGTGCAGTCGAGCACGAAATTGCGCCGCTGGTCGGCGATGCGGTCGAGCACGGAGCCGACGCTGGCGGCCGCGCCGAAGAAGAACACGCCGCTGATGCGATAGACGACCGTATCCGGATCGTCCGCCACGACCGGCCGCTCGGGCAGGCCGCTGTCCTCGCCGGCCTCCTCGATGGCGCGCACGAGGCGCGGCACGGTTTCCTCCCGGATATCCACCGCCTTGCCCATGCGGTCGATGAAGAGCACGGCGCCGAGCAGGAAGCCGACGACGATGCCTTCGGTGAGATCGCGGAAGACGACAAGGAGGAAGGTCACGACGAGCACCGCCGCGTCGCCGCGCGAGGAGCGGAAGAGTGCGCCGATGGCCGGGCGCTCGATCATGTTGAAGGAGACGACGGCGAGTACGCCGGCAAGGGCGGCGAGCGGAATGTAGCTGGCGAGCGGCGCGGCGACGAGCATGAAGATGAGCAGGAAGAGGGCATGCAGCATGCCGGAGACCGGGCTGGTGGCGCCGGAGCGGACATTCGTCGCCGTGCGGGCGATGGTGCCGGTCACGCAGATTCCGCCGAAGAGCGCCGAGCCGACATTGGCGAAGCCCTGCGCGACGAGCTCCATGCTGGAGCGATGCCGCCGGCCCGTCATGCCGTCGGCGACGACGGCGGAGAGCAGCGATTCGATCGCGCCGAGCAGGGCGAAGGCGACCGCATCGGGCAACACGGCGACGACAAGGTCGGGCGAGAAGGAGGGCAGAGCCGGAACAGGCAGGCTGCGCGGGATGCCGCCGAAGCGGGTGCCGATGGTGTCCGCCGGCAGGGCGAGGAGGGCGGTCGCGGCCGAGGCGACGGCGACCGCGATGAGAAGGTTCGGCCAGGAGGGGCGGAAGCGGCGCAGAAGCAGGATGACCGCGATGGTGAGCCCCGCAACACCGAAGGCGGCGAGGTTGAAGGTGGGCCGCGCGGCCCAGAGCGCGGCGAGCTTCTCGATGATCGGCCCCGGCTCGCGGCCTTCGAGCTTCAGCCCCAGCAGCTCGCCGATCTGGCTGGAGAAGATGATGATGGCGATGCCGGCCGTGAAGCCCACGGTCACCGGATAGGGGATGAACTTGATGTATTTGCCGAGCCGGAGATAGCCGGCGATGGCCAGCATGATGCCGGAGAGGAAGGTGGCGAGCAGCAGGCCCTCGACCCCGTGCCGGGCGGCGGTTGCCGAGACCAGCACGATGAAGGCGCCCGCCGGCCCGCCCACCTGGAAGCGGCTGCCGCCGAGCGCGGAGACGAGGAAGCCGCCGACGATGGCGGTGTAGAGGCCGCGGTCGGGCGTGACGCCCGAGGCGATGGCGATCGCCATGGAAAGCGGCAGGGCAACGATCGCCACGGTGAGGCCGGCAAGCGCATCGGCGCGCAGACGCGCGGGGCTGTAGCCCTCCGCGAAAACGCTGGCGAGCTTCGGCATCAATGTATCGGTCATGGGAGCCTCGAAAGGCCGGTGGATTGGGGAAAAGGGGCCGGCGAGGGCATCTCACGCCGAGTCGCCCGATTTTGCAATAACGGAAGGCAAGGCTATGCGAAAATTGCAGGGCAAGACAGAAGCGCAGGATTTGTGAAATCGCTTCGTGCTTGGTTCAATGCGTTCCGGCGAGAGGAAAAGGCATGAGCGAGAACGAGATCTGGGCGGCCTATGAAAAACGCCTGCTGCGGGTTTCCGCCTATATCCACGAACATCTGGACGAGGACCTGGACCTCGGCCGGCTTTCCGAGATCGCCTGCCTTTCCGCCCATCACTGGCACCGCGTCTACCGCGCCGTGCACAACGAGACGCTGGCGGCGACCGTGCGCCGGCTGCGTCTCCATCGTGCGGCGGGCGATCTGGTGCGCAGCGAGCGCTCCGTCCGGGACATCGCCGTGCGATGGGGCTATCCCAACCTGCAATCCTTCACGCGCACCTTCGCGGCCGCCTATGGCATGCCGCCGGCGCGCTACCGCAGGGAGGGTTCCCATCGCGCCTATGCCCCCGAAAGCGACGAGGAGTCTTCGCGCATGTTCGACGTCACCATCCGTACCCTTGCCGAGCAGCCGCTGCTCGCCGTTCCCCATACCGGATCCTATATGGGTATCGGCAAGGCCTTCGAGGCGCTTTACGGCACGCTCTTTTCCCGCAACCTTTTCCGGCCGGACATGCGCATGATCGGTCTCTTCCTCGACGATCCCGATCTGGTGGCGGAGGAGAAGCTGCGCTCCTTCGCCTGCGTCACCGCTGATGAGAATACCCCCGCCGAGCCGCCCCTGACGCGGCGCGTCCTGGCGGGCGGCGACTATGCCGTGCTGCGCCATCAGGGGCCCTATGCGAATATGGACGCGGCCTATCGGTGGCTCTACGGCACATGGCTGCCCGCCTCCGGCCGCTCGATCCGCGACGAGGTGATGTTCGAGCTATATCTCAACAATCCCCGCGAGGTGCCGCCGAACGAGTTGCTGACGGAAATCTGCCTGCCGCTACAGCCGGTTGCCGTCTAGTTTGAGACGTGCTCGGGTCGTTCCCAAAGCGGCCCGACCTCAATCGACAGTCAGCAGCAGCGCCCTGTGGTCGGAAACCTCCGGTGTCTCCACCACGGTGAAATCCGCGACAGGCACAGTCGCATTCACCAGCATGTAGTCCGCATGGCGGCCGGGCTTGGTGTAGTGCGACGTGCGCGTGTCGGTGAAGCCGCGAGTCGTGACGAGATCGGTGAGGCCGAGGCGCGAGAGGGTTTGGAAGGTGCGGCTTTCGGGAAGCACGTTGAAATCGCCGCAGAGGATAAGGCCTTCTTCCCGCCGATGAAGGCGCTGGATGAGGGTCGTAAGGGCTTCGGCCTGCGCAGCGCGGCTCGCCGTGTCGCCCTTGCCGTCGATCTCGCGAAGCCCGTGAAACTGCACAACGGAAAGCGGGCGGTCCGCCTTGTAGTCGTAGAGCCGGAAGGCATGGGCGTTGCGGGCGCGGGGATGGGCGCCGAAGCCGTGCGGAGAGAAGGCGCCGTGCACGAAATCGAGCGCCTGGCCGATGACGGCGATGTCCTGCCGGATGAAGGTGGCGAGGCCGAATTCCTGGTGGCAGGGGCGATCGCCGTCCATCAGTCCACCGCGGGCGGTCGGGGCGAAGAAGCCGTCGTGACCGGGCAGGACGGCGGCGATCTCGCGGTAGAGATTGGCGCGCTGCTGAAGCTCCACTGCGCCGTCGCGATAGGTCAGCCATTCGGAACGGGCGGCGACGGCGCGCGGCACCTCCTGCAGGCAATAGATATCGGCGTCGACGGCGGCGAGATAGTCGAGGAGCGGCGCATGCAGCATCCCGCCCCAGACATTCAGCGACAGGATCCTCATGCACGCCGCTCCTTCCCGCAAATGGTCAGCCGGTCTGGGACAGGTCGCCCATGCGGTTCCAGGCGTCGAGGCCGGCGATCTTGTAGGCTTCGGCGAGCGTCGGATAGTTGAAGGTGTTCTCGACGAAATATTCGACGGTGCCCTTCAGGTTCAAGACGGCCTGGCCGATATGGACGAGCTCGGTGGCGTTTTCGCCGACGATATGCACGCCGAGCAGGCGGCGGGTCTTCAGCGAGAAGATCATTTTCAGCAGGCCGGAATCGAGGCCCATGATGTGGCCGCGCGAGGTCTCGCGGAAGCGCGCCATGCCGCATTCATAGGGAATGCCGCGCTCCTTCACCTCTTCCTCGGTGAGGCCGCAGGTGGAGATTTCCGGCACGGCATAGATACCGTAGGGGAAATATTTCGGCGGCTCCTTGGCGATCGCTCCGACAGCGACGCGGGCGGCGATGCGGCCCTGTTCCATCGAGGTCGAGGCAAGGCTCGGGAAGCCGACGACGTCGCCGGCGGCGTAGATATGCGGTACCTCGGTCTGGAAGGTTTCCGGGTTTACGCTGAGGCGCCCGCGCGAATCGGCGGTAAGGCCGGCGGCGGCAAGGTTCAGGCTGTCCGTCGCCCCGACGCGGCCGGCGGCATAGAGCACCATGTCGCAGGTGACGTGGCGGCCGTTGTCCAGCGTGATCTCGCATTTGCCGTTGGGAAGCTTCTCCACCTTGTCGGCCTTCTGGCCGAGGATGAGCTTCATGTTGCGGTCGCGGAGCTGGTAGATGAAGTCCTCGACGATTTCCCGGTCGATGAAGTCGAGGATGGTCGGCTTCGGATCGATCACCGTCACCTGTGTGTCGAGCGCGGAGAAGATCGTCGCATATTCGATGCCGATGACGCCCGCGCCGATGACGGCCATCGAGCGCGGCAGTTCCTTGATGTCGAGCAGCTCGTCGCTGTCGAGCACGCTCTCGCTGTCGAAGGGAATATTGTCGGGGCGGTAGGGCTTGGTGCCGACGGCGAGCATGATGCTCTTGCCGCTGACATGCATGGTCTCGCCGTCGTCCTTGACGATCTCCATGGTCTCGGGCGTCAGGAACTTCGCCTTGCCGCGGATATGCTGCACGCGGTTGCGGGCGAACTGGTGTTCAAGCACCTCCACCTCGTGGTCGAGCGTGATGAGCAGGCGGCGGCGCAGGTCGTCGGCGCTGATTTCCTGCTTCACGCGGTAGGCGCGGCCGTAGAAGCCGCGCTCGCGCCAGCCGGAAAGGTTGAGCGCCGTTTCGCGCAGCGTCTTCGACGGGATCGTGCCGGTATGCACCGACACGCCGCCGACGCGCTTGCCCTGCTCGATGACGAGCACCTTGCGTCCGAGCTTTGCTGCCTGGATGGCGCCGCGGCGGCCTGCGGGGCCGCTGCCCACGACGACGAGATCATATTCCTGCATGTGTGATTGTCCCAGTCTTCTGCGGCAAAGAATCGTATTGCGTTGCAGCAATTTTCTCCGCCGAGCAATTTCCGTCAACCGAATGTGGCATCAAACCGTTTCAAACGGATGAAGGCGCGCTCCCCGGTTTCCCGTATCGCGCCCCGAAGCCGCTTCGGAACTACATGAGCCGCAGCCCCTTGAGGCTGGCGTGGCCGTCCTTGCCGATGATGATGTGGTCATGCACCGTGATGCCGAGCGGCCGGGCCGTCTCCACGATGGTCTTCGTCATGTCGATATCCGCCCGCGACGGGGTCGGATCACCGGAAGGATGGTTGTGGACCAGGATAATGGCCGTCGCCGACAGTTCCAGGGCGCGGCGCACCACCTCGCGCGGATAGACCGGCGTATGGTCGACCGTGCCGTGGCCCTGCACCTCGTCGGCGATCAGCGTGTTGCGCTTGTCGAGGAAGAGGATGCGGAACTGCTCGCGCGGCTCGTGCGCCATGGCGGCGTGGCAATACTGGATGACCGACGACCAGGAGGCGAGCACCGTCTTGTTGCGGATCTCGCTCTTCAGCGTGCGCTGGGCGACGGCGGAGACGAGCTTCAGGTCCAGCGCTACCGCGTCGCCGATGCCCTTGACCTCCTGCAGCAGCGCGGGCGTTGCGCCGAAGACGCCGGACAGCGTGCCGAAGCGGTCGAGCAGGGCCTTGGCCACTGGCTTGGTGTCGCGGCGGGGGATCAGGCGGAAGAGCAGCAATTCGAGAATCTCATAATCGGCGAGCGCCGTGTCGCCATTGTCGCGGAAGCGGGTGCGCAGGCGCTCGCGGTGGCCGTGATAGTGCTTGTCTTCCACGGCGGCGGGGATCGGCTTGGCGGGTGCGGCGCGGGCAGGGCGCTCGTAGAAGTGCCCGCGCTCGTCGCCGGGACCGAAAAGATCGTCGATGCCCGCCGGATCGTCCGCCGTGAAGATGGAGGGCGAAATGTCCGTGCGGCCGCGCGATCCCGTCATGGGCGGCCTATGCGGGAAGGCCGGGGCGGTCGAGGCCGCCGGGCGACAGCGTGAAGATCTCGCAGCCGTCGGCCGTCACGCCGACCGTATGCTCGTACTGCGCCGAGAGGGAGCGGTCGCGCGTGACCGCCGTCCAGCCGTCGGACAGCACCTTCACATGCGGGCGGCCGAGATTGATCATCGGCTCTATGGTGAAGATCATGCCTTCCTTCATTTCCGGGCCTTCATTGGCGCGGCCGTAATGCAGGATGTTCGGGGCGTCGTGGAAGAGCCGGCCGACGCCGTGGCCGCAGAAGTCGCGCACGACGGAGCAGCGCTCGGCTTCCGCATAGGCCTGGATCGCCTCGCCGATGGCGCCGGTGCGCGCGCCGGGCCTTACGGCGGCGATGCCGCGCATCAGGCATTCATGGGTGACTTCGAGCAGCCGCTCGGCCGCGCGCTTGATCTCGCCGACCGGGTACATGCGGCTCGAATCGCCGTGCCAGCCGTCGAGGATGTAGGTGACGTCGATATTGACGATGTCGCCTTCGCGCAGCGGCTTGTCGTTCGGGATGCCGTGGCAGACGACGTGGTTGATCGAGGTGCAGGTGGACCTTGTATAGCCGCGATAGTTGAGCGTCGCGGGCAGGGCGCCGTGATCCATGCCGAATTCGAAGACGAAGCGATCGATGACGTCGGTGGCGACGCCCGGCTTGACCAGCGGATAGAGCTCGTCGAGGCAGCGGGCCGTGAGCTGGCAGGCCTTGCGCATGCCGGCAAAGGCGTCCGCATCGTAGAGGCGGATCACGCCCGTGTTCTTCAGCGGCGCGGAGGTCGCGTCGATATAGGTCACCATGGTCGAACTTTCACTCGTCTTTGTCGTACCGTCATAAAACAGCGACACCGGGTTCGTCCATGGCGATCGATGCCACAGGCCGGATTTGCCCGGGTGTAACGGCACATTTGACCGCATAGGCCTCGACGCCGCGCGAAAGCGCGCGGCGGAAGCCGCCGGCATAGGTGGGGTCGAGGTCGGCGCAGATGCGGAAGAGATCGCAGTCCTCGCGCTGGATGAGATAGAGCATGACGGCGCGGAAGCCGGCCTCGGCCATGTCGCCCAGCTCTTCGAGATGCTTTGCGCCGCGCGCCGTCACCGTATCGGGAAACTCGGCAAGGCCGGGCGTGCGGCGGAAATGCACGTTCTTCACCTCGACATAGGCCGGCGGGCGGGCATCGCCGGAGAGCAGGATGTCGATGCGGGAATTGCGACCGTATTTCCTTTCCCGCTCCAGCACCGGATAGCTGCCGAGATCGGCGACGAGGCCGGCAAGGATGGCTTCCTCCGCCAGCCGATTCGGCAGGCCGGTATTGATGCCGACGACGGTGTCGTCCGCCTCTACCAGTTCGAGGCGGTGGCGGTGCTTGCGCGTCGGGCTGTCGCTTTCCGACATCCAGATGCGCGAACCGGGCGCCGTCAGCCCGCGCATCGAGCCGGTATTGGGGCAGGAGCCGGTGATCGCCGTCCCGTCGTCGAGGATGGCGTCGAAGAGGAAGCGCTTGTAGCGCTGCACGAGCGTGCCGGAAACGAGCGGCGGATCGAATTTCATGGGATGTACTTCACAGGGCGTCAGGCACGCACGCGCACATAGGAGCCGGGGGCCTCCTCGATGGAGTTCATGGTGCCGCCGGTCTTGCGGGCCGGCACCATGCGGTCGTCCTCGGCCTTGATCCATTCGTGCCAGTGCGGCCACCAGGAGCCGGGTGTCTCCTCGGCCTTCTTCACCCAGTCCTCGAATTCGCCCTTGACCGGACCGCCGGTCCAGAACTGGTATTTCATCTTGTCGGGCGGATTGACGACGCCGGCGATATGGCCGGAGCCGGCCATGACATAGGTGACCTTGCCGCCGAAATACTTGCTGCCCACGAAGACCGATTTCGCCGGGGCGATATGGTCCTCCTTGGTGGCGAGGTTGTAGATCGGGATATTCACGTCCTTCAGCGAAACCTTCTCGCCGGCCAGCACCATCTCGCCCTTGGAGAGCGTATTGTTGAGATAGCAATTCCTCAGGTAGAACGAATGGTTGGCGGCAGGCATTCGCGTGGAATCTGAATTCCAGTAGAGAAGATCGAAGGGCATCGGCTCCTGGCCCTTCAGGTAATTGTTGACGAAATAGGGCCAGATCAGCTCGGAGGCGCGCAGCATGTTGAAGGCGGTCGCCATCTTGGAGCCGTCGAGATAGCCCGTCGCCTTCATGCCGCGCTCGATGGCGTCGATCTGGTCCTCGTCGGCGAAGACCTTGAGGTCGCCGGCAAAGGTGAAATCGACCTGCGTGGTGAAGAGCGTCGCGGTGCGGATGCGCCTGTCGCCTTCCCTGGCATGCAGCGCCAGCGTGGCGGCGAGCAGCGTGCCGCCGACGCAATAGCCGATGGCGTTGACCTCGTCCTCGCCGGTCGCTTGGCTGATCGTGTCCAGCGCGAAGCCGACGCCTTCGCGGGCATAGGCTTCCCAGTCCTTGCCCGCATGACGCTCGTCCGGATTCACCCAAGAGATGACGAAGACCGTATGGCCCTGGTCGACCGCCCATTTGATGAAGGATTTCGCCGGGTTGAGGTCGAGGATGTAGAACTTGTTGATCCACGGCGGGCAGATGAGGAGCGGGCGCTTCAGCACCTTGTCCGTCGTCGCATCGTACTGGATGACCTGGCAAACGTCGCTCTGCGCCAGAACCTTGCCCGGCGTCAGCGCCATGTTCTCGCCGATGGCGAACTTGCTGGTATCCGTCTGGCGCAGCTTGAGGTCGCCCCGGCCGGCGGCGATGTCCTCGGCCAGCATCTTCATGCCGCGCACGAGGTTCGCCCCGTTGGTGGCGACCGTCTCGCGGTAGAGCTGCGGATTGGTGGTGATGAAGTTGGAAGGCGAGATCGCGCTGGCGATCTGCTTCACGTAGAAGCCGGCCTTGTGGCGGGTGTGCTCGTCGAGCCCCTCGGCATCGGCCACCAGCTTTTCCGCCCAGTCGGAGGTCACGAAATAGACCTGCCGCAGGAAATCGAAGAACGGGTTCTTCACCCAGTCCTCGTCGGAAAAGCGCTTGTCCTTGGCGTGCGGATCGGGCGCTTCCTCGACCTCGTTGCCGCCGAGCTTGCTGAGCGTGCGCGACCAGATGCCGAAATAGCTGCCGAGCAGCATGGTCTGGGCATCGAGCGTGCGGCGCGGATCCGCCAGCCAGTATTCGGAGACTTTGGAGAGCGTCTTGACCATGTCGACCATCGGCTCGGCGACGGTGTCGACCTTCTCGCCGGTTTCGCGCGGGGCGAGCCAGGCGGAGGCGGCCTTGCCGAGCTGCTCGACGGTGCGGGCGAAGTTGACCGTCAGCGCCTCGGGGTCCTTGACGATATAGGGCTCTATCGCGGCGGGATCGAAAGGCTGGAAACCGGGCTTGTCGCCGGCCGCATCGCGCCCGCCCGCTTTGCTGTCCTCGGCCATCGCTCCCTCCCGATTTTATTGTTACTTTTGTATTTTTACATTCTCTGCGAAACAGATTACAAGGGCCTCGAAGCCTTTCGCGGCAATATCCGGAACCGGCCGTTTCGACAGGAGCATACAGCCTCATGGCGTTCGAATTCAGGCGCTTCAGCGCCGTCCTTCTCATGGCCGCCATGCCGGCCGCGCTCGCCGCCTGCGCCTCCTCGGAAGCGCCCGCGACGGTGAATGCCGGCGCGAACCGCGCGGCCGTCTATCCCGACATCACCGCCATCGTGCGCGGCGAGACGCAGCAGATGAGCGACGAGGAAGCGTCCAATTACCAGGCGAGCCTGATGGCGCTTGCGCATCGCCGTAAGGCGGGTACGATCTCGGAAGCCGAATATCGCCGGCAGCTCGCCGAATTGCAGGCGCTGCGCGACAACCACGGCAAGGCGACGCTGGCCGAAATCGAAGGCACGAAATAGCGCTTGCCTTTCGTGCCGTTTGGCAGCAAAGCGAAAGACGGCCTTTTGGCCGCCGGCGCGGGCGGAGCGCCTTCATTTCGAACGCTTTCGCCCTTATCCGGTCACTTGAAACGCGCGGAGTTTTGTGTCGTCCGGCAGGGTCCGGAGGGGCTCCGCGCTCAACGGGGTTAGAGATGGAAGAGTTTCACAAGGTCCGGCGTCTGCCGCCATATGTTTTCGAACAGGTCAACCGTTTGAAAGCAAGCGCGCGAGCGGGCGGCGCCGACATCATCGACCTTGGCATGGGCAACCCCGACCTGCCGACCCCCAAGGCCATCGTCGACAAGCTCTGCGAGGTGGTCCAGGACCCGCGCACGCACCGCTATTCCTCGTCCAAGGGCATTCCCGGCCTTCGCCGCGCGCAGGCCGCCTATTACGCCCGCCGCTTCGGCGTGAAGCTGAACCCGGAGACGCAGGTCGTCGCGACGCTGGGCTCCAAGGAAGGCTTCGCCAACATGGCGCAGGCGATCACCGCGCCGGGCGACGTCATCCTCTGCCCGAACCCGACCTATCCGATCCACGCCTTCGGCTTCCTGATGACCGGTGGGGTCATCCGCTCCATTCCGGTCGAGCCGGACGAGAGCTTCTTCCCGCCGCTCGAGCGCGCCGTGCGCCACTCGATCCCCAAGCCGCTCGCGCTGATCATCAACTATCCGTCGAACCCGACGGCGCAGGTCGCCACGCTCGATTTCTACAAGGACGTCATCGCCTTCGCGAAGAAGCATGACATCATCGTGCTCTCCGACCTTGCCTATTCGGAAATCTACTTTGACGACACGCCGCCGCCGTCCGTGCTGGAAGTGCCGGGCGCGATGGACATCACCGTCGAATTCACCTCCATGTCGAAGACCTTCTCCATGCCGGGCTGGCGCATGGGCTTCGCCGTCGGCAACGAGCGCCTGATCGCCGCGCTGACCCGCGTGAAGTCCTATCTCGACTACGGCGCCTTCACGCCGATCCAGGTGGCCGCGACCCATGCGCTGAACGGCGACGGCTCGGACATCGCGGAAGTGCGCAACGTCTACAAGCGCCGCCGCGATGTGATGGTCGAGACCTTCGGGAAGGCCGGCTTCGAAGTGCCGCCGCCGGCGGCGACCATGTTCGCCTGGGCGAAGATCCCGGAAAAGTTCCGCCATCTCGGCTCGCTGGAATTCTCCAAGCTGCTCGTGGAGAAGGCGGATGTCGCCGTCGCTCCCGGCGTCGGCTTCGGAGAGCTCGGTGACGATTACGTCCGTCTCGCGCTGGTCGAGAACGAGCACCGCATCCGCCAGGCTGCGCGCAATATCAAGAAGTTCCTTTCCACGGCCGACGAGACGATGCACAACGTCATCTCGCTCAACGCCCATCGCTAATGAAATCCGCCCTCCGCGTTCAGCGGAGGGCTTTTCCAGAACTCATAGGACATGACCATGGCTGATGCCCTGAAGATCGGCATTGCGGGCTTGGGGACCGTTGGTGCCTCGCTCGCGAAGATTCTCGTCGAACGCAGGGACATGCTTGAGACGACATGCGGTCGCCCGATCGAGATCGTCGCCGTCACGGCGCGCAGCAAGGGCCGTGACCGCGGCGTCGATCTCTCCGCTGCCGAATGGTTCGACGATCCGGTCGCGCTCGCCCGCGAGGCGAAGATCGACGTCTTCGTGGAACTGATGGGCGGGGCGGGCGATCCGGCCCTTGCCGCCGTCAAGGCGGCGCTGTCGCGCGGCGTCCATGTCGTGACGGCCAACAAGGCGTTGCTCGCCGCGCACGGCGTCGAGCTTGCCGGCATCGCCGAGAAGCACGGCTCGCTGCTCAACTACGAGGCGGCGGTCGCCGGCGGCATCCCGGTCATCAAGGCGCTTCGTGAATCCCTGACGGGCAACACGATTTCCCGCGTCTACGGCATCATGAACGGCACCTGCAACTACATCCTGACCAAGATGGAGAAGGAGGGGCTTTCCTTCGAGGCGTGCCTCAAGGAAGCCCAGCGCCTCGGCTATGCCGAAGCCGACCCCGCCTTCGACATCGAGGGCAACGACACCGCGCACAAGCTGTCAATCCTGACGACGCTCGCCTTCGGCACGAGGATTTCGGCCGACGACATCTATCTCGAAGGCATCACCAACATCTCCATCGACGATATCCGCGCCGCCGCCGATCTCGGCTACCGCATCAAGCTGCTGGGCGTCGCGCAGAAGACCGATACGGGCGTCGAGCAGCGCGTGCACCCGACCATGGTGCCGCTCGACAGCGTCATCGCGCAGGTGGATGGCGTGACGAACGCCGTCGCCATCGAATCGGACATTCTCGGCGAATTGCTGATGGTCGGCCCCGGCGCGGGCGGCAATGCCACGGCCTCGGCCGTGCTCGGCGACATCGCCGACATCGCCAAGAGCCGCCCCGGCGCGCAGACCGTGCCGGCGCTCGGCCGCCCGGCGGCGGCGCTCGCGCCCTACAAGCGCGCGCAGATCCGCAAGCACCACGGCGGCTACTTCATCCGCCTCTCGGTGGAGGACCGCACGGGCGTCTTCGCCAGCATCGCGCGGCACATGGCGGAGAACGGCATCTCGCTGGAATCCATCGTCCAGCGCGCGCAGTCGACGGCCGAATCGACCGATCCGAAGACGATCATCCTCGTCACCCACGCCACCATGGAGGATTCCGTCCGCAAGGCCGTCGCTTCCATCAAGAGCGAGGGCTATCTTGTCGGCGAGCCGCAGGTGATCCGCATCGAGCGGCCGAAGACGGCCTGATTTTTGCTGCCCGCATCTCGGTGCGGATCAGCCCCTCACCCTAACCCTCTCCCCGCAAGCGGGGAGAGGGGACTTGCCCCACGCAACGTTGGAGAGTTGAGGAAAACGGTGCGGCACTTTTCCTTCTCCCGCAGCCAAGGAGAAGGGGGCCGGCAGGCCGGATGAGGGGCCGGCCTTCCGATGCAGGAGGGGTAACACGACCGGAGCCGCCATGAGCATGTTGGAAAACGCAGATCCCGTCAGCCGGGCCTTTCTCGGCGTCGAGCGCTCGGCGACCGGGCAGCGCTGGGTGGCGCGGCTCGACCAGGCGGGGGAGAACCGCGCGCTGGCGATGAGCCAGACGCACGGCCTGCCGGACCTCATCTCCCGCGTCCTGTCCGGACGGGGCATTCCCTTCGAGAATGCGCTGGAATTCCTCGATCCGACGCTGCGACGGCTGATGCCCGAGCCCTATAGCCTGATGGACTGCGAGGCCGCGACGGAGCGGCTGGCGCGCGCCATCGAGCGCGGCGAGCGCGTCGCGATCTTCGGCGACTACGATGTCGACGGGGCCTCCTCCTCGGCACTGCTCTACCGCTTCCTGACGCATTTCGGCGTGCCGGCGGAAATCTACATTCCCGACCGCATCTTCGAGGGCTACGGCCCGAACCCGAACGCCATCGGCCAGCTCATCGACCGGGGTGCACAGTTGATCGTCACCGTCGATTGCGGCTCGACGAGCCACGAATCGCTTGCCGTCGCACGGGAACGCGGCATCGACGTCGTCGTCATCGACCACCATCAGGTCGGCGAGACGCTGCCGCCGGCTCTGGCGCTCGTCAATCCGAACCGCGAGGACGATCTGTCGGGGCAGGGGCATCTATCCGCCGCCGGCGTCGTCTTCCTCGTGCTGGTGGCCCTGCAGCGGCTGCTGCGCCAGAAGGGCGATACGCGGGCGGGGAGCTTCGATCTCCTCTCCATGCTCGATCTGGTGGCGCTTTCCACGGTCTGCGACGTCGTTCCGCTGAAGGGGCTGAACCGCGCCTATGTGGTCAAGGGCCTCGTCGCCGCGCGCCATCTCGGCAATGCCGGCCTGACGGCGCTGCTCAAGCAGGCGGGCATCGGCGGGCCGGTGACGCCCTATCATCTCGGCTTCCTCGTCGGCCCGCGCATCAATGCCGGCGGGCGCATCGGCGATGCCGCCCTCGGCAGCCGCCTCCTGACCATCGACGAGCCGGGCGAGGCCGAGCGCATCGCAAAGCAGCTCGACGAGCTCAACCGCGAGCGCCAGGCCATGGAGGCCGCCATGCTGGCCGAGGCGGAAGCCGAAGCGCAGGCGGAATACGGCACGGGTGAAAACGCCTCGGTGATCCTGACGGCCCGCGAGGGCTGGCATCCCGGCGTCGTCGGCCTGCTTGCCTCGCGGCTGAAGGACCGTTTCCGCCGCCCGGCCTTCGCCATCGCCTTCGATCCTTCCGGCAAGGGCACCGGCTCCGGCCGCTCGATCAGTGGCTTCGATCTCGGCCGCATGGTGCGTGCTGCCGTGGAGGAGGGCATCCTCGTCAAGGGCGGCGGCCATGCCATGGCGGCAGGCCTGACGGTGGAACGGAGCAATCTCGGCCGGCTGCGCAGTTTCTTCGAGGAGCGCGCGGAACGCACCGTGCGCGACCTCGTCGCCGTGGAAACGTTGAAGATCGACGGCGCGCTCAGCGCCAGTGGCGCCACGCTCGCGCTGGCCGACCAGCTCGAGCAGGCCGGCCCCTATGGTTCCGGCCACCCGCAGCCGATCTTCGCGCTGCCGGTGCATCGCGTGCGCGACGTGCGCCCCGTCGGCGTCAACCACCTGCGCGTCAGCTTGGAAGGCCCCGACGGCGGTAGGCTGGATGCCATGGCCTTCCGTGCGGCAGAAGCCGATCTCGGGCTTTTCCTGATGAAGGAGCGCGGGCAGGCGGTGCATTTCGCCGGCACGCTTTCCGCCGATAGCTGGCAGGGCAGCCGGCGCATCCAGTTCCGCGTGATCGATGCCGCAAAGGCGTTCTGAAAGACTCTGTTTTCTTGGCGGTGTCGGGGAGAGACCGTGGCACGCCGCAAGTGATGAAGATGAGAACTGGAGTATCCGTGTTTTCTGCTGATAGCACAGATTCAAACCCTGCCCCCGCAACCACTGAGACTTGTAGCCGCTTCCAGTCCGCCTCCTCTTCAGCGAGGACGGTGCGGAAGCAGGCTACAAAGTCCAGCTTCACCTTCTGTCCCTTCAGTTCGCCATCCTTTGAACGTTGCCCGTAGTCGTCGACGAAATCCGCGCGCATGGCCTTGCTGTGCTCGTGGAACGCCTTCATCGAGGCAAGGATCGTCGCGAGACGGCCGTGGATCGTCAGGCCCGCGGACTTCCCGTCAGGCGAGGGCACGATGACCACCTTCTGGACCAGCTCTCTCACCACATTGAAATGTTGCTTCACCGCGTCGTGCTCTGACGTGCCGGCCCGTAATCACTTGGATGGTTGACGCCATTGGCGATGCCAGCGAAAACCATCGCGAGTATGAGAACCTCAAATGTTGGATAGAGGAAGACAAGTGCGAAACTCGCACTTCCTAACGCCAGACCATACAGCAATAATCTGCGAGCGCCGAGGCGGTCCACCGCGTAACCCATTGGAATTTGAACCAGGGCCGTGACTATATTGAAAACGCCGAGCGCGATACCAAGATCGACGAAATTTACGCCCATGCCGGCCGGAAGCAACGGAAGTAGCGCCGGAAGGGGCATGATATGAAAATGGCTGACGAGATGCGCTGCGGACACCTGCGCCAGTAGCCCACTCTGTCTGTTCATCATCGTTTGTTAACGGTGGCAGGCATATCGCTGGCTGGGGTAAGGTCCGGCCAATAGAAGCCATTGCCGGTTGGGCGCAGACCGAAGATGGCTTGACCGACCCTCACGACGTTCGCACCTTCCTCGATGGCAATCTCGAAGTCTCCTGTCATGCCCATGGAAAGCTGTGTAAGGCCAGGATGGGCCGTGACAGCGCGATCCCGTAGATCGCGCAGCAGGCGGAAGCAGGTGCGTACCCGCTCGTGATCGGTGCTGAAGATCGCCAGTGTCATCAGACCACGCGGCTTAAGCCGGGGATATTCGGACAGGCGATTGACGAAGGGCATAAGATCGTCGGGGTGCAAGCCATATTTGCTTTCCTCACCCGACGTATTAACCTGAACGAACACATCGAGATCGCGCGCCACGGCATCAAGCCGCCGGTTCAGTTCTTCCGCCAGCCGAAAGCTGTCCAGCGCATGGAACTCCGATGCGATCCGGACCAGATATTTCACCTTGTTCGTCTGGAGATGGCCAATGAGGCTCCAGTTGATCGGCAAATCGCTCAAGGTGGCCAGCTTGTCGCGGGCCTCCTGGAGCTTGTTTTCTCCAAAATCGGAAATCCCTGCGGCAAAGGCGAGCCGCAGGACATTAGCGGGCACCGTCTTGGTGACGGGGAGAAGACGTACATCGTCCGTGGATCGCCCACAACGATGGCAGGCGGCCGCAATGCGCGCCCGCACAGTTTTCAGATTCGCCGCAAATGTCGTTGCCGGATCGTTACCAAAGCGGGCGACTTCCTCGGGCAGAAGCTCAATCTTGGAGAGTGTTTCCATGTCGACCCCGCTTCCAGTCAATAAGGCAGCGGGAAAGGCGCGACGAGTTGGCGTACACGGTTATTGATGTCCTGTTGGCGGGCATCAAGCGTTTCGTCACGGGCGGCGGCGAGCGTATCGAGCATGAGAGCGGCGATTTGGCGATATTCATCGGCACCAAATCCGCGCGATGTTCCTGCTGCGCTGCCGACACGGATGCCTGACGTGATCATTGGCTTTTCAGGGTCATTGGGGATGGCATTCTTGTTGAGGGTGATGCCGACAGATTCCAGCGTCTCCTCGGCGATATTGCCTGTTACGCCAATGGGGCGCAGATCGACTACGGCCAGATGGCAATCCGTACCACCGGAGGTGATCTTCAGCCCACCATCGGCAAGCTCTTGCGCCAAAACTCGGCAGTTTTCGACCACCGCCTGGACATAGGTTTTGAAGGATGGTTGTAGCGCCTCGCCGAAAGCCACGGCCTTTGCAGCGATGACATGCATCAGCGGACCGCCCTGGAGTCCGGGAAAGGTCGCAGAATTGATCTTTTTCGCGATCTCTGCGTCGTTGGTCAGGACGAAACCGCCGTGGGGGCCGCGCAGTGTCTTATGCGTGGTCGAGGTAACGACATGCGCGAAAGGAACTGGAGACGGATAGACACCACCGGCAACCAGGCCCGCGAAATGCGCTATGTCAACCAATAGGACGGCTCCGACTTCATCGGCGATCTGGCGGAAACGCGCAAAGTCCATGGTGCGAGGATAGGCCGAGCCGCCGGCAATCAGCAATTTAGGCTGGTACTTGCGCGTAAGCGCAGCCACCTGATCCATGTCGATGAGATGGGTTTCCGGGTCCACACCATAACTCACGACCTTGAACCAGCGGCCGGAGATGTTGACCGGTGCTCCATGAGTAAGGTGACCGCCAGCCTTAAGATCCAATCCCAGAATTGTATCACCGGGATTGAGCAGAGCGAGGAAAACCGATTGATTGGCCTGGCTGCCAGAATGTGGCTGGACGTTGGCATAGCTGCTGCCGAACAGCCTGTTTACCCGCTCGATAGCCAGGTCTTCGACGGCGTCGACATTCAAGCAGCCTCCATAGTAGCGGCGATGCGGATAACCTTCGGCATATTTGTTGGTGAGCACCGACCCTTGAGCATCAAGCACTGCCTGGCTTACGAAATTCTCCGATGCGATCAGTTCAATGGATTCGCGCTGACGGGTCTTTTCACCGACGATGGCAGCCGCAATGGCACCATCGGCAACAGACAACCCAGCTGCACTCACGCCAGTGATTTCGGGGTTCTGAACCGCGCGAGATGTGGCCGATATTCCCATTGATGATCTCCTTGATGACCTTGATAGCTGCATGTCGCTACGCTCAGATCGCACAGACGCTGAACTTGGCTTCTATCATGGTCATGGTCTGCTTTTTCCATCCACTTTAACGGGTGAGGGCAGGCCATTGATTAGGATGATGAGGCTGACGCCTCGGTTGACCCAATGGCTTCATGTCCCTATGGTGAGGGTTCTCGGCAGAAGGAGATTTATGCGCAGAGGTCCAGTTTGAACCGCAAATGGCGGTATCGCTCAGCACCGCCAAGGTGCTGAACCTCTATGCATAAATTTTTCTGCGGAGTTCTCATGAAAAAGCAGACGTGGCCTGCCCCCTGAAAAGTGATCCTTCATGACGTATGGCTTATAAGCCTCAGAAGGACATTGAAATGGCAGCGAAAAGACACAAGGCAGATGAGATCGTCACGAAGCTTCGTCAGGTTGACGTGCTGAATGCACAGGGAAAGTCGATGGCGGAAGCGATCCGGTCGATAGGCGTAACGGAAGTTACATATTACCGGTGGCGGTCTGAATACGGCGGCCTGAAGGGCGACCAGGTGAAACGCCTGAAGGAACTGGAGGCAGAGAACGCACGGCTGCGGCGTGCGGTTTCCGATCTCACCCTGGACAAGATGATCCTTGCCGAGGCCGCCAAGGGAAACTTCTGAGCCCCGCCCGTCGCCGCGCTTGCGTGGATCATGTCACCGAGGAACTGGGTGTGTCCGAGAGACGGGCGTGCCAAGTCTTGGGTCAGCATCGTTCCACGCAGCGCAAGATCGCCAAGACCCCAGATGATGAAGCGGCGTTGACCGCCGACATCACGGCGCTCGCTCTCCAGTATGGCCGCTACGGCTATCGTCGCATCACGGCGATGCTGCACCAGGCTGGCTGGATCGTGAACGTCAAGCGGGTCGAGCGCATCTGGCGACGGGAGGGGCTAAAAGTGCCTCACAAGCAGCCCAAGCGCGGGCGGCTATGGCTGAACGACAGTTCGTGCGTCCGGCTGCGACCGGAATATCCTAACCATGTCTGGTCTTACGACTTCGTTGAGGATCGCACGCACAACGGCAGGAAAATCCGCATGCTCAACGTGATCGACGAGTTCACGAGAGAATGTATCGCCATCAGGGTCGAGAGAAAGCTGAAAGCCGTCGATGTCATTGACGTGCTTTCCGACCTCTTCATCCTGCGGGGTATCCCGACGCACATACGTTCCGACAACGGCCCGGAGTTCATCGCCAAGGCGCTACGGGAGTGGATCGCGGCGGTGGGCACCAAGACCGCCTACATCATGCCTGGCAGCCCGTGGGAAAATGGATACTGCGAGAGCTTCAACTCGAAACTCCGTGACGAACTGCTCAACGGCGAAATCTTCTACACGCTCAAGGAGGCGAAGATCATCATCGAAAACTGGAGACAGCATTACAACACCGTGCGACCCCACTCATCGCTAGGCTACAAGCCGCCGGCACCTGAAGCCGCCGTCTGGCCTCGCCAAAGCGGTCCAGCGTCAACGCCAGCGGTGGCCAGAAGACCGAGCATGCACTAACTTTCCAAACGGATCACCCAATGGGGGCAGGCCAGTCGCGTCACACGGATAATAGCCTGGCTCATTAAACGGCTCGAGCGCGACGTCACCGGTGCCCACATCCACGAGCATCCGGGCCACATCCTCTACCATGGCACGATAAAGCGTCACGCCAGAGCTAGTCGCGCCACCCTCGATGATCGTTTCACTGTAGGCCGGCACTTGACTGACAAGATGAAGATTGAAGACTACTTTAAGGCCAGACGCCGTAACCCGCCGGACTGCTGCTTCCAATATATCCAGGGCCTCTTGCCGCCTGGTACCTGTATTCGCCAGAAGCGGACCTGGATCGACCGTTAGTCTGACGAAATCGAACCCCATAGCCTTAATACGGACGAACTGATCTCCGGGAGGCCAGTCCGCTAACGGCCTTTCGGAAGAAAGCCATTCGGCATAGGTCCGATAAGGTGGCCAGGCATAGCTTCCATTCGAGGCTAGTGGCGACCAGTTGAGCCACTCGTGCACGCCGACACCGCGCTTGAGGTCAATTGGCTGGGCATGGGCGGACAGTCCAGCTGCAATTATCATTAGGCTTGCCAAAAATATTCGTTTCAATTTAATCCTCCCTTATCGTAAAAAGCTGCGGAAGACTCCTTATAGTAAAATAATTATCGTTCTCCCGGAGGCTGTATTCTGTGTATCCTTTTCGCGTTAGTCAACCATTCCGTCATTAGGTGGGCTTTTTGCATGTGCGCTTGAGTTTTGAATTTTATTATTTTCGATCTTTTGGTCAGATGCCCACGTAAAATGGCTGGTGCAGGCTCAACCTTCTCCTTTCGTGGAGTGAGCAAGAGTTGGCTGGGAGGAGATGGAAGCTCCAATCAGACCGAAAAAATTTTTGGGTAGGATTTTGGTGTGAGCCTTCTGCGTTAATAGAAATTTGCCTTGCGTGCCTTAAGGGGAATGTTCTCATAATATATTATTCATATTTCGTCAGGGTCGATTATGGAAAATAGGGAAAAAACGAAATAGTTCTGGCATGGTCGGGCGCAAGGCTGCACCGGTTAGCGGGTTATTAATGTTCTATTCTTGAAGATCAGGTCGGCTGTGACGTTCCCGTTGTGCCTGTAACCCCAGCAATGGCCGGAGCCGGACCGCCGCCTCTGGGCGGCGGCCTGCAAGCCGGCGGGCTTTCTGAAGCCGTCCCATCCCGCCAGCAGATGGAGCGTGCGCCGCCGCCGGATCGTGGAACAGGCCTACGGGCAGTGGCTGTCATGGCTTGCCCGCAACGGCGTGCTCGATGCCGGCCCTCCCGGTGCGCGCGTAACCGCCGAGAGGATGAGGCAGTTCATTGAGGAGTTACAGGACCGGGTCTCTCCGGTCAGTGTGTCCATGATGGTCGGGGCCTTGAAGCGCATGCTGGATATGCTCGCGCCCGAAATCGATCTGTCCTGGCTGTCGACATGGAGCGCCAGCCTGAAGAGGAACGCCCGTCCCCAGCGCAACAGGTTTGCGCATATCGTGCCGCCGGCCGCCCTGATGGACCTTGGCCTTTCCTTGCTGAGGCGCGCGGAGGAAGCTGAACGCAACAGTCATCTCGTCTCGACGATGGCGCGGGACGGCCTGGTGATCGCCATGCTGATCTGCCAGCCCGACAGGATCGCCAATTTCCATGTGATCGAGATCGGCCGGCATCTGCTGCCCGATGGGGATCGTTACCGGTTGCGCTTCGAAGCGGAGGAAACCAAGACGAGGCGCATCTCGGAGGGAGAGTTGCCTCCCGGTCTCACGCCGTGGATCGAGTGGTATCTCCAAGTCCATCGCCGACGGTTGCTTGGGCAAGGGGAGGGCCACAGGACGGCACGCCTTTGGATCGACCGTTGGAGTAAGCCGATGGCCGAGCATTCTGTTCGTAACCAGATCAACAAGCGCACCATCGATGCATTCGGTTACAATGTCTGGCCGCACCTGTTCCGCAATTGCGCGGTCACAGGGCTGGTGGACCGGGCACCCGACCAGATCGCCATCGCGCCGGATCTTCTCGGCCACGCCACCTCGCAGACCACGCGCAAGCACTACATCCTCACCAGAGGCAACCGGGCGCGCGCAATGGTGCAGGATGCGTTCACATCGGCCCGGGCCAAAGCGATCGGCCGCCTGACAGGAGAGGGTGAGGATAAGGGATGATGTTGCAATTAATTGCAAATTTTCATCAAAGTTAACGATCAGGCGGCGCTCAAGCAGATGTCGCATGGAAGGAATGGCAGGCAACGCTTTGAAACATCGTCCATTTCCGCAATGCACGCCGATGGCTCGAAACAGGCGGTGCGCGGGGTGAGCCACGGGCGGCCTGCATGTCTGGTGGTGTTTTCCGTCCGGCCATACAAGATCGGAGACGGAACATCGCATACGAAACACCAGAGCCGAAACGGACCGGATCGAAAGCCCGCCTGTCGATGCCGGCCGGGTGTCTTTCGATGGCCAGCAAGCTCGGCGCCGGCGGGATGGTGTTGCCACCGTCAGTGATGTTCCCGGCCGGCTTCCGGTCACGGCTGAGGAAGTCGGTATCCTTCGTGCATTCCTTCATGACGAGATTTCTGCCATCCTGCGCGGTGACGACTGAAGGAGGTGGTGGCCAATGAGCGGGACAAGAGCGGCAGTCTACGTCCGCGTCTCAACGGCCCGTCAGGCCGAGAGCGATCTGTCGATCCCCGACTAGGTTGCCCAGTGCCGTGCCTATTGCGATCGCCAGGGCTGGAAGGTTGTGGACATTTTCACCGAGCCGGGCGCCTCCGCGCTCGATGAAGACCGGCCTGCCTTCCAGGAGATGATCTTCAAGGCGACACGCTCCGACCGTCCATACGATTTCGTTGTCGTCCATTCCCTGAGCCGCTTCTCCCGCGACAGCCTGCATTCCGAACTCTATGTCCGGCAGTTGCGCAAGGCGAGCGTCGAGCTCGTTTCGATCACCCAGGATATTGGCCAGGACGGCAGCGGCGAGTTCATCCGCAAGATTTTGAGCGTATTCGACGAGCATCAATCCAGGGAGAACGCCAAACACGTACATCGGGCAATGCTTGAGAACGCCCGGCAGGGCTTCTGGAACGGTGCGCCGCCGCCCTTCGGCTATGATATTGCCGTGAAGGAAACACGCGGGACCAAAGAGAAGAAGATCCTTGTCATCAGCGAGGAAGAGGCAAGCACCGTTCGTCTCGTATTCAACCTCGCTTTGGGGGAACGTGGGCGGTCGATGGGCGTCAAGGCAATTGCAACCCATCTGAACGAACGCGCCATCACGCGTCGTGGCGTCCGCTTCTCGACCGGAAGCATTCACGATATTCTCACGTCGACGACATATGCCGGTCGGCACTTCTTCAACAAATACGATAGCCGCAACAAAAAGCCCCGTCCGCCGTCGCAGTGGATCGAGCTTTCCGTTCCCGCAATTGTCAGCGAACAGATGTTTACGTCTGTTCAGGGACTTCTCCGGAGCCGCAGCCCCTTGCGTGTGGCGCCAAGGGTTGTGAATGGCCCCACCTTGCTGGCTGGCGTGGCGCGCTGCGGTTATTATGGAGTGGCCATGATCAAGAATACCGGCAAGGGTGGCACATACGCCTATTATTGCTGTTCCCGAAAGCTCAAGGAGGGGGCGCTTTCATGCCGGGGCATCCGGATGCGGATGGATCGTCTGGACGATATCGTCGTGGGCGAAATCCTTGAGCGTATCCTGAGACTTGAACATCTGGCCGCGCTGCTCGATACCTATCTGAAATTCACAGGTGAGCGTGCTGACAAGAACAAGCACGAGATTGGACGGTTGCGCGACAGGCATCGCGATACGCGCGGCCCTCGCAAGATTGCTGTCCCTGGTCGAAAACGGGCTGATGGAAGCTGAGGATCCGACACTCAAGGAGCGTCTGCTTGGGTTGAAACTGCAACGCGACGAATTGGCTGTGGAAATTGCTGAGCTTCAGCAACGTCTGTCATCCGGTGAACCGGAGATTACGCCGGAGGAGATTGAGCGCCTCGCCAAACTTCTTCGCGAAAGGCTCGTTAGTGGCACGCTGGAGTTCCGACAAGCCTATGCCCGGATGATCATGCGCGAAGTCACCGTAAACGATGAAGAGATCAGGATCAGCGGATCAAAATCCATCCTGGCGAAGGTCGCATCGCAAGGCCTCGACAAAACGCCGCCTGCGGTTCTCTCTATTTGTTCGGGAATGGCACGCCCTAGGGGAGTCGAACCCCTCTTTCCAGAATGAAAATCTGGCGTCCTAACCGATAGACGAAGGGCGCGTGCGGTGGGCGTCTTCTAGTCGGGGGTGCGGATTCGCGCAAGCCCTAAATGCAGGAAATTTCAGTTTTTTCCCAGCCGTGAAAGCAGGCGTGCGGGAACGCTCGAAGGCATGATTTCAACGATGATGGGAGAGGGACCCGTGGCACGCCCTAGGGGAGTCGAACCCCTCTTTCCAGAATGAAAATCTGGCGTCCTAACCGATAGACGAAGGGCGCGTGCGGTGGGCGTCTTCTAGTCGGGACGCGGCGGATGCGCAAGACGAAAAATCGCGTTCGGCGCAACTTTTTCAACAGCGAAGCGGAGGGCTCCGGCGCGCTCAAAACAGGTGGCTTCAAGGGGAGGGACCGTGGCACGCCCTAGGGGAGTCGAACCCCTCTTTCCAGAATGAAAATCTGGCGTCCTAACCGATAGACGAAGGGCGCGTGCGGTGGGCGTCTTATAGAAGGGCGTTTTTTATTCCGCAAGCGGGAAAAGGCGCTCGTGACAAAAAAATGAAAAGCCGCCCGGAAGGCGGCTTTGCGAAGGTAAAAGGGCTTTGATCCCGGGGGCTTAGCCCCATGTTCTATTTCCGTGCGCGGCAGCGCCAGTTCCAGTCGCGCTCGGGGCCGATGTCGATATGCACGGATTCGGTGTGGCAATAGGTGCCGACGCCGCCGCGGCCGGGCATGCTGCGGAGATATTCGGCCAGCTCCCACTTGCTGACACCCGAAATCTGGATGTCGGCCGCCTCGCAGCGCGTGTGCAGCGACTGCTTCTCCCGATTGGGCTTCACGTCGCGAAGGCCGGAGGTGACGATGATGGGCTTGTCGTAGTGCTTTTCGATCGTCTTCAGCACCTGCAGCAGTTCCGGCTTGAAGCAGCCGGTCTTCACCTTCTCGGTCTGCAGCCACAGGCCGTTCGGCGCAAGGCGTGCGAGACCGGCGATGGAGGCCACTTCCTTGAATTGCGGCGCATCGTCCTCGACCTCGTCCGATTCGGAATGATCCGTCGAGAACATGGAATTCGCCGTGGCGACGCCGGGCAGGACGCCAAGGGACGCTTTCTGGGTGGCGCCTGCGCTGTCGCGGTTGAGCACGCGGCGCTGCTGCTGCGTTGCAAGGCCGTCGCCGCCGTCGTTCGCCGTTGCCTTGTCGGCAAAGAGCGAGGCGACCGTCACCCGCTTGTTCTGGCCGTTCTGGGCGTCATCCGGCAGCGCGGCAAGCGCCTTTTCGGCGGCATTCACCCTTGCCGGCTCCTCGACGAGTGCGGCGCGGGCCGAAGTCGGGATCGGGATGTTCTCCGGCATGGCGTCGCTATCGCCGAGCATCGCGACTTCCTCGCCGCCGGCGGTATTGAGCTGCGGCATGTCCTCGACGGGCAGGCGCCCTGTCTTGCCGGCGCCCTGCGCCGCGCCGGCGCTTGCAAAGAGGCCGCCGTTGGAGGTGTTCGTGGCCTGCGCCGCATAGGCCGTGCCGACCGGCGCCTGGCCGCCATTGGAATAGATGCTGGCCTTGCCCGCATCCAGATTGGCCGGCTGCATGACGGCGCCCGCCATGTCGCGGCCCGCTTCGCCCTGGCCCTGCTGATCGACGGCCGCGGTGGCTTGGGAGCCCTGCGCCGCGCCTTCGGCGGCGATGACCGGCGTGGTGGTCTCTTCCCCGCTTGCGGCGGCCGTTTCTTCCTTGTCCTGCGCGGTCGTGTTGTCGGCGCGCAGATCGGTGGAGACTGCGGATACGCAGCCCGAGAGCGTGGCAACCGAGACGGCCAGCAGCAATCCATACCGCAGCGTCTTCAGGCTCGGCCACTTTCCTTGCATGGTCTGCAAAGGCTTTCCCCCGCTTTCGACGTTCATGCCCCGGTCTTGCCGACGGTGGGGCCATTTCTTCAGACAGTCGCAACCGCAATCGAAAAGGCCAGGGGGCCATGCTGCGGTTGCCGCGATGTATCGCCCGGCCATTGCAGGAAGACCGGAACGATGAAGCCGTGAAACGCAGAACGGGAGCAATCCGGCCAGAAAACGGCCAAACGCCCCCTCACGCTGGCGATCGACCGGAACGACAAGAAGCTTCCGGTCAAATACGGCAAAACGATGGTTCGTCGCTGAAGGTTTAGGACGCAAGCTTTGCCCGGAGCTTGCGTCCGGGACGAATTACCAGGCGCCCGTATTGCCCATCGAGGCCCAGGGCTCGGCCGGGGCGAGGCTTGCGCCCTTCTGCAGGATCTCGATGGAAATGCCGTCGGGCGAGCGCACGAAGGCCATGTGGCCGTCGCGCGGCGGGCGGTTGATGGTGACGCCATTGTCCATCAGCTTCTGGCAGAAGGCGTAGATATCGTCGACCTCGTAGGCGAGGTGGCCGAAATTGCGACCGCCCGTATAGTCCTCGCTGTCCCAGTTATAGGTCAGTTCCAGGCAGGGCGCGGCGTTCTCGCGCGCCGCGGCGAGGTCTCCGGACGCCGCCAGGAAGATCAGCGTGAAGCGGCCCTTCTCGTTCTCGATCCGGCGCACTTCCTCAAGGCCGAAGAGCGTGCAGTAGAAGTGCAGGGACTTGTCGACGTCTTTGACGCGGACCATCGTGTGAAGATAACGCATTGCAATGTCCTTCAAATTGGAATCGCTGAAAGGTTAGGGTTTTGTCAGCCTCGGGCAAGCCTTGCAGCCTATCAAGGGAGCCGGCAAAACTTTCAAAGGGGCTTGCGCATTCGCATCGGGACAATGTTATTCTGGTTCTCAAGAATCAGTTAACCGTAACTCATGTGACGCGTAAACGAGGGGCTGGCAGGTCATGGCGGACAGGATGTCTTCAAAGGAAATCACGATGCGTGATGACCAGGGCAGCGACGCCGTCGACCTGATCGAGATCACCGGCGTCATCAAGTGGTTCGACGTCGCCAAGGGCTTCGGCTTCATCGTGCCGGACAATGGCATGCAGGACGTGCTGCTGCACGTCACGTGCCTGCGCCGTGATGGCTACCAGACGGTTCTCGAAGGCACGCGCGTCGTGGCGCTCATCCACAAGCGCGACCGCGGCTACCAGGCCTTCCGCATCCTTTCCATGGACCAGACCACCGCCGTGCATCCCTCGCAGCTGCCGCCGGTGAAGACCCATGTGCAGGTCACGCCTTCGAGCGGGCTGGAGCGCGTGCTGGTCAAGTGGTTCAACCGCACCAAGGGCTTCGGCTTCCTGACGCGCGGCGAGGGCACGGAAGATATCTTCATCCACATGGAGACCCTGCGGCGCTTCGGCCTCACCGAGCTGCGCCCCGGTCAGGTCGTGCTGGTGCGGTTCGGCGACGGCGAGAAGGGCCTGATGGCCGCGGAGATCCATCCCGACATTCCGGTTCCGGGCAATAGGGCACATTGATGGCTGTCTTTTCACGGATTTTGGGCGTCACACGTCTGGCAAGCGCCTTCATGGCGCTTTTTCTTTGCCTTGCATCCGTCGCCGGCGCGGGCGAGAAATTCGATACCCAGCCGCTGACCATCGTCACGAAGAACGGCAAGAGCCATGCCTTCACCGTGGAACTGGCCGTGACGCCCCGCCAGCGCGAGCAGGGCCTGATGAACCGCCGCGAGATGGCGCCGGACCACGGCATGCTCTTCGCCTTCGGCGAGACGCGCCAGGTCTTCATGTGGATGAAGAACACCTACCTGCCGCTCGACATGCTGTTCATCGGCAAGGACGGCAAGGTCCGCTCCATCAAGGAGAATGCCAGGCCGCTCGACGAATCGATCATCGATTCGAAGGGCCCGATCGACTATGTGCTGGAACTGAACGGCGGTACCGTCAAACGCCTCGGCATTCGCACTGGCAACCGCGTGCAGAACGCGCTGATGGAAAAGCTGCGCAAGGGATAAGACCCGCAGCCAAAACGGACTTCCCCGATCAGGGCTGAAAAACTCGCCCTTTGCTGTTGCGGCGGCGGCGCGATCCGTGTATCTCCCCATCGCCGGAACGGACGGAGTGTAGCGCAGTCTGGTAGCGCATCTGGTTTGGGACCAGAGGGTCGGGAGTTCGAATCTCTCCACTCCGACCACCGGCAAAAGCCAAGGAAACAGGCGTTTCTCCGAGGCTTATCCATTCCCCGTATTATATCCTGTGAAAGTTCCGTGATTTGCGAACGGGTCGCCGTGATGGCGGTGCCGGGAGTTGCGCGCGCAACCCGGCAAAAGCCCTTGACTCTCCACGGACCTGCGGCCATTGCTCGGACGCTTCGTCGGCGGGTGCCGCAGGTGGAGCGCAGGAGTTTAACGAGAATGAACGGGCGCCACCGGGTTCGGGCTCTTCGAGCCGGTGCGTGGCGGGCGTTTCGGTGGTAAATGCATGTCCAATCATTTCCCCTTTACGGAATCTGGGCTATGCATGGCCGGGCGCACGTCGGAGCGTGCCCTTATGCGAGAATTCTGGAGCCGTTTCGATGACCGCGAAGATCTATCGTCCCGCCAAGACCGCCATGCAGTCGGGCAAGGCCAAGACTAATCTCTGGGTTCTGGAGTTCGATGCCGAAAAGCCGCGGACGATCGATCCGATCATGGGGTATACGAGCTCTGGCGACATGTACCAGCAGGTCAAGCTGACATTCGAAACCTGTGAGGAAGCGATTGCCTATGCCACGCGCAACGGCATCGAATACCGCGTGATCGAGCCGAAGGAAGCGACCCGCAAGCGCGTTGCCTATCCGGACAACTTCCGCTTCAACCGCATGCAGCCCTGGACCCACTGAGGTCCCGACGGCCCCTTAGCTCAACTGGATAGAGCAACTGCCTTCTAAGCAGTAGGTCGCAGGTTCGAGTCCTGCAGGGGTCGCCAAATATGCAAGTGAAATCAACGATTTCCGGCAACTTTTGATGTGCTTCCTGCGGAGGCCCACCAATAGGCGGGGTTCGCGATATACCCTGCATAATCTACCCCTAATTTTCTTTTCCACCCTCGCCTTTATCGCTACAGTTGCGTTCTGGCCCAAAGCATCGGGTCGTCGCGAGGGAGGGCAAGTGAATGCGAATGGGTCGATTTCTTGGCATGCTGGCATTGGGACTGCTGGGATCGGCAGGCCTTTGCATCGCGGATGAAATGCCCGCTTTCTGGGCGAAGTCGATGACGAACGATCCGGCGACCAATTCCTATCTCGCCCGGACCTCCAAGCCCCTGCCGGACCATGACGCCGAGACGATGCGGATCGTTACGCTCGTGAAAGTGCTCGGAAAGGAATGCCGGGGCGCTTCGGTCAACAAGAAGGCGTTGAAGGCCTTCATGAAGAGCGCGAACTACGCCGGTATCAAAGGGAAATCCTACGATAACGCGGTCTTTCTCACGCAGCACAGCCTGAAATATTTCGACTACCGGATGCTCGCGCATCTGTGCGCGGGAAGCGACTATCTTTTCGGCCCGCAGGGGCACCTTGCCGCCGGATTGATCAAGACGGGCAAGGGGAAACCCCGCACCAGCTATGATCCGAGGAATCCCTATCTGCGCATTCAGGTCGGCAAGTCGTAGCGGCGCTCCGTTCGGGGACTATGGCCCTGCCGGCGCTTCCTTGAGTTCGCAGGCGGCGGTGCCGATCGTCATCGTATTGCCGCGCCAGTCGATGTTGCCGCCGAGCCAGGCGCGCAGCCAGATGGCGGGCATCATCGTGTCGCGCAGCATCATCGCGGGAAGCGACCAGAGCGAGAGGCGCCAGCCCTTGGCGAGCGCGAGGCCGGCTTCCGGCAGGTAGATGCCGGCGAGCACCAGCAGGAGGGCGGGCGTCAGCGGGGTTCCGGCAAGGAGGGCGGCGGCGAGTGCGAGAAGGAGCGGCGGCAGGACGCCGAGCAGGATCTCCGGCGCGAAGAAGCCGGGGAAGGTGACGCGGCGAAGGCGCGACCAGCGGCTCTGGCGCGACCAGATCTCGCGGCCGGTGCGGTGCCCGAGCGGCTGCTCGAAGGGCGAGGAGACGAGGTGCACCTTGAAACCAAGCCGGTTCACCAGCTTCGTCGAGGCGGCATCCTCGGCGATCTCGGCATTCAGCGCGTGGATGCCGCCGTTCTCGTCCAGCATCGGCTTGTACCAGAGCATGCTTTTTCCCTGGGCGAAGCCGAAGCCAAGCGCCTCGCCGGCATATTGCCAGCGCGCCTGCTGGGTGTTGAGGAACATGCATTCCACCTCGGCCCAGAAGCCGTCCGGGCGCGAGCCGAGCGGCGTCGAGCAGACGACGCCGGTGTCGCTGCGCCAGGCGGCCATGAGGTGCTGGATATAGTCCGGCGGCATCAGCACGTTCGAATCGGCAAGGATGACCCAGTCGTGACGCGCAGCCTGCCAGCCCTTGACGCAATTGTTGAGCTTGGGATTGGCGCCGATGCGGTCGTCGCCGACGAGGATGCGGGCCTCGACATGCGGGTGGGCAGCTGCGGTCCGTTCGATTTCGGGAACGATCGGATCGTTGCCGTGGGCGACGCAGAAGAGAAGCTCGTATTTCGGCCAGGTGAGGCGGAAGGCGCGGTCCAGCGTCTCCGCCGAGAAATTTTCGATGCCGCGCACGGGAACGACGATGGAGACCGGCGGCTTCTTGCGAACCTCGGGCGGCGGCGCGCCGGCCGGGTCAAGCCGTCTTCCGGCGACGAGGATGCTCGCAAGGTTGGTCGCAACGAGGGCGCCCGAGGCAAGGGCGAGGGCCTGAGCCATGTCCATTCACGCAAACTCCGATGGGCGCCGGCCCTCAACGGGCGGCTGCCGGGGTGCATTCACGCGGGAAGAGACAGCACTGTCACATGACAGGGGAATGACGGGGCGTCCGGCCCCGTCTATTCCGGCGGCAGGCGGTTGCGCACGACGGTCACCGTGCAGGGCGCATGGGCGGCGACGCCGCCGGAAACGCTGCCGAGCATGGAGCGCATGGCCGATTCGGCGCGCGCGCCCATGACTATGTGGTCGACGTAGTTTTCGCGGGCATATTCGAGAATGGCATCGGCGGGCGAGACGGCCTCCAGCACATGGAAGGTGATTCCCCCGCCGGGCGCCGGCAGGTCGGTCGACCAGTTGCGAAGCTGCACGAGGCGCAGGACATGCTTGTTTCGGCCTTCCTCGTCCAGCGAGGTGTCTATGGCGATGCGGTTGATCTTCAGCACGTTGATGAAGGCGATGCGGGCATCCGGCGTGTTCTCGATGATGCGGGCGACGGTCTTGCGGATGGCGTCGGCAAGGCCCGGTGTCTCGCCTGCAAGGTCGATGGCGACGGCGACGATGGGGGCGCCCGCAAGCTGGGCCTCCGCCGTCCGGGGCCTCGCGGCTTCGATGGGCACGGGATTGAAGCGGCGGCGCAGCACCATGCCGAGCGGGTCGCGCTTCATTTTCTCCGCCCGCGCCGTCAGCTTGACGGCGGAAAGATCCTGAAGGTCGAGGGCGAGCTGGGCGGCGCTCGGATAGCGCCAGGCGGGGTTCACCTCCAGGCATCGCAGGATGATTTCCTGCAAGGCGGGCGGGATCGCGGCGTTGCGGGCGCGCGGCGGCAGCGGATCGCGCCAGAGCCGGCGCTTCAGGCCTTTCAGTCGCTGCGGATCGCCGAACGGGCGCTCGCCGGTCGCGAAGAAATAGAGCATGACGCCGAGCGCGAAGAGATCGCTGCGGAAATCGCTACGCGTGCCGAGCACCTGCTCGGGTGCCATGTAGGGCGCGGTGCCGTAGGGCAGGCGGAACTGTTCGTCCATCAGGTCCGGCAGGTGGATATGGCGGGCGAGCCCGTAGTCGATCAGCACGGCCTCGCCGGTCTCGCGGAACATGACGTTGGAGGGCTTCAGGTCGAGATGGACGACATGCTGGCGATGCAGCGAATCGAGCGCCACCGCCACCTTGGTGCCGATGGCCGCCACCTCTTCCGGCGGCAGCGGCAGGCGTTCGAGCAGTGGATAGAGCGAGGTGCCGGGCAGGCGCTCCATGACGATATAGGGGAGCGTGGCGAAATCGCCGTTTGCGACGAAGCGCGGCACATGCGGGCCGGAAAGGCGCGGCAAGATCATCTGCTCCATCTCGAAGCCGACGATCGCCGCCGGATCGTCGCCCTCGCCGATGACCGGCACCTTCATCAGGATCGGGAAGTCGATATCCGGCCGGCTGACCTTCCAGATGCGCGCCATGCCGCCATTGTGGGCGATATCCTCGATGACGAAGCCGTCGATCACGTCGCCGGGTTTCAGCCTTGCCTTGACCATCTAGCGTCCCCGCAGCAGGCGGTCGGCGAGCGAGGCCGGAAGGCCCGCCGCGCGAATCTTGTCGGCCGCCTTCTCCACGTCGTAGGCGGCGCGCATGAAGCGGAGCTCCGCGCTCCCGGTATCGTAAAGGGCGAAGGCGGCGGCCGGGTTGCCGTCGCGCGGCTGGCCGACCGAGCCCATGACGGCAAGCCAGCGGCGCTGCGGCAGGAGTGGCACCGGCGTCGCGGCGACGGGGGCAAAATGCGTGACCTTGCCGCCCGGCGCGGTGCAGTAGAGCGCCGGCTTGTGCACATGGCCGCAGAAGCTGACGCGCGCCTCGCAGGCGGCGAGATGCTGGCCGGCATCGCTGGCGTCGAGCACATAGTTCCAGTCGGCCGGCGCGCTGGCATCGGCATGGACGAAGAGACAGTCGCCCTCACGTGCCTTGAAGGGCAGGGCGGCGAGAAAGGCGCGGGTGGCGCCGCCAAGCTGGCGGCGCGTCCATTCGAGCGCCAGCGTCGCCGTGGCATTCATTGAGACGGAAGGATTGCCGACCGCGTCGTCGTGGTTGCCGCGCAGCACGATGGCGCCGCCCGCGGCAAGCCGCATCGCCTGTTCCGTGCACCATTCGGGATCCGCGCCATAGCCGACGATATCGCCGAGCAGCACGAAGCGCTCCGCCCCGGCCGCTTCCGCGGCCGCCAGCACGGCCTCGAAGGCCTCGCGGTTGGCGTGGATATCGGAAAGGATGGCGAGCAGCATGGCGGTCCGGTCTTTCAAGGTCGATGACGAGCATAACGCGCCTTGCCGGCCGCAACCATTCGACGGAAGGGGAATATCGCCCGCGCGGACTGGCGTTTCGTCAGGAATCGCGGGCGCGGAAGGCGAAAAGATCGGCATCCGCATCGCCATGGCCGGCAATATCGGCGGCGACGATCTCGGCCGCGATCTGGCTGAAGGTGATGCCGTTGCCGCCGAAACCCATCACGGCGAAGACGTTCGGCAGGCCGGGAACGCGGCCGATGAGTGGCAGGCCGGTGCGGGTGGTGCCGAAGGGGGCAGCCCAGACATGGTCCGGCTGCGGCAGGGAAAGGCCGAGCAGGGCCTCGACCTTGCGGTGGATGGTCTTCGCCTTCTGCCGAAGCTTTTGCGGCGAGGCATAGGCGTCCTCGCTCTCCTCGTCCTCGCCGCCCGCGATCAGCCGGCCGTCGCGGGAGCGGCGCAGATAGAGATAGGGATCGGCGCCCTCCCAGACGATGCAGTGCTTCAGCCAGTCGGGCAGCGCCGTGCCGGGCGGCGTCGAGAGCGCCCAGGTGGAGACGATGGCATGATCCCGGTCGGCGACCGCTTCGAGGAATTCGTAACCGGAGCAGAAGGCAGCGTGCCGCGCCGAGAGGATCCTGCCTTCTTCCGTGGCGAGGAACACGCCGTCCGCTGTGGCGCGCATGTCGGTGATCTCCAGCGGGCTGACGATCTCCACGCCGCGCGCGGCGGCGGCCCGCAGGATGCCGGCCGCCATCTGCGCCGGATTGGCGGAGGCAGAGATATCGCTGAGAAGTGCGCCGGTGCGCTGGATGGAAAAGCGCTCGGCGAGGGTGGCGGCATCGAGGAAGTCCGCCGCGATGCCTGCCGCGCTGCGGGCGTCCAGTTCGTTTTGCAAGGCCCGCCGGCCATAGGCATCGCCGGCAAGGAAGAGTGTCTTCTTGCGCTCGAAGCCGCAGGATATGCCGGTATCCGCGACGATCCGCGTCAACTGTTCCACGGCGCGGGCGGAGCGCCGCCAGGCGCGCCGGGCCTTTTCCTCGCCGATCATGCCGGCGAGCCTGTGCAGGGGGATGTCGATCTCGTGCTGGATCATCGCCGTGCTGGCGAGCGTGCTGCCATGGACGGGCTGCCGGCGGTCGACGACGAGCACGGACCGCTTGCCGTCGGCGAGCGCATGGGCCGCGAGGGCGCTCGAAATGCCGGCGCCGACGACGATGCAGTCGTAGTCCGTCCGCGACGGCCTGCCGCGCACGCGCAGGGTAATGCGCGGCGAGTCGGCCCAGAGGGGATGGGATTCGTGCAGGTCGCGCTGGCGCGTGATGTCGCGGGATTTCGGAATGGTGCCCCTCCATGCGAAAAGTCTTCCCAAACGGGCAAGGCGCGGAAAAGTTCCGGCCGGCCGCAGCGCAAGGTGGTGGTGCTTGCATTGCGGGCCGAAAGCATGCAAAGCACGGGGCGCCTGAAACACGACCGGATTTTGCCATGACCGTGAGTTCGAGAACGCCCCGCCCGATCGACCATCTGGTGCTGCCGGTGTCCGAGCTTGGAATTGCCCGCGAGCGCCTGACGCAGCTCGGTTTCACTGTCGCCAAGGACGCGCGCCATCCGTTCGGCACGGAAAACTGTTGCGTCTTCCTTGCGGACGGCAGTTATCTGGAGCCGCTCGGCATCGCCAACCGCGAGGAATGCGAGGAAGCGGCGCGCAGCGGCAATACGTTCATCGCCCGCGACCAGGCTTTCCGCTTCCGCCGCGGGCAAGAGGGCTTTTCCGGCATCGCCATGGCGACAGGCGATGCCTGGGACGACGACCGGCGCTACCGGTCGGCGGGGATTTCCGGCGGCGAGATCCTGGAGTTTTCCCGCGACATGCTGCTGCCGGACGGCACGTCCGCGACCGGCAGCTTCCGCCTTGCCTTCGCCGCCGACCTGCGCAGTCCCGATTTCTTCTTCTTCGCCTCCCAGCGCATCCTGCCGCTGCCCTCCGACCGCAAGGCGCTGGAGACGCACGGGAACGGCGTCGTGGCGCTCGCCGAGGTCGTGCTGTCCGAACAGAACCCGACGGACTTCCAGTATCTCGTGCAGGAAGCCGCCGACGAGCGCGAGATCGAGGCCATGTCCTTCGGCATGTCGGTCGAGACGCCGCGCGGCCGCATCACCGTGCTGAACGATGCCGGCCTCGAAGGGTTCTACGGCATTGCGCCGGTCGCCGGCGCGGACCGTGGCCTCAAGGGGCAGGCGGTCGTCTTCAGGGTTTCCAGCCTGTCCGATTGTCGCCGCCTGCTGGTGCAGCGCGGCGTCGCCTTCCGCGAGCGGGACAACCGCCTTCTGGTGCCGCCGGCGCCGGGACAGGGCGTCCTCTTCGTCTTTGGAGAATGAGATGAAAACCAATTCCACCGTCATCGTCGGCGAAGGCACCAGGAAGGTCACCTTCGCCCAGGACAAGCGCTTCTCGCTGATCGCCGGCCCCTGCCAGATGGAAAGCCGCGACCATGCCTACATGATCGCCGGCACGCTCGTCGAACTCTGCGACAAGCTCGGCATCGGCCTCGTCTACAAGTCGTCCTTCGACAAGGCGAACCGCACCTCGCTTTCCGGCAAGCGCGGCATCGGGCTTGACAAGGCGATGGAAATCTTCGCCGACCTCAAGAAGGATTTCGGCTTCCCGGTCCTGACCGATATCCACACGGAAGAGCAATGCGCCGTCGTCGCCGAGACGGTCGACATCCTGCAAATTCCCGCCTTCCTGTCGCGCCAGACGGACCTTCTCGTCGCCGCCGCCAGGACCGGCCGCACGATCAACGTCAAGAAGGGCCAGTTCCTTGCGCCCTGGGACATGAAGAACGTGCTGGCGAAATTCACCGAGAGCGGCAATCCGAACGTGCTGCTTTGCGAGCGCGGCGCGTCCTTCGGCTACAACACGCTGGTCTCCGACATGCGTTCGCTGCCGATCATGGCCGCGCTCGGCGCGCCCGTCGTGTTCGATGCCACCCATTCGGTGCAGCAGCCGGGCGGGCAGGGCGGTTCGACCGGCGGCCAGCGCGAATTCGTCGAGACGCTGGCGCGCGCCGCCGTCGCCGTCGGCATTGCCGGCCTCTTCGTCGAGACGCACGAGGACCCGGACAATGCGCCCTCCGACGGGCCGAACATGGTGCATCTCAAGGACATGTCGCGGCTGCTCGAAAAGCTGCTCGCCTTCGACGCCATCGCCAAGGCCTGAGATTTCAAACGGATGACACGAAGACGTGCCATCCGTTTTTCGGCGCCATCGTGCCATTGTAATTTCCGAATGGTCGATTAAAAGTGGATTTTAATCGATTTACGAACCCCGAAACAGGACGATATCCATGACTGCTATCATCGACATCATCGGCCGCGAGATTCTCGACAGCCGCGGCAATCCCACCGTCGAAGTGGACGTGCACCTCGAAGATGGCAGTTTCGGCCGCGCGGCCGTTCCCTCGGGCGCCTCGACCGGCGCGCATGAGGCCGTCGAACTGCGCGACGGCGGCAAGCGCTACCTCGGCAAGGGCGTCGAGAGCGCCGTCGCCGCCGTCAACGGCGAGATCTTCGAAGCCATCGGCGGCCTCGATGCGGAAGACCAGATCCAGATCGACCAGACCATGATCGAGCTCGATGGCACGCCGAACAAGGCCCGCCTCGGCGCCAACGCCATTCTCGGCGTCTCGCTCGCCGTCGCCAAGGCCGCCGCGGAAGCCGCCAACCTGCCGCTCTACCGCTATGTCGGCGGCCCGAACGCCCGCGTCCTGCCGGTGCCGATGATGAACATCATCAACGGCGGCGCCCATGCCGACAATCCGATCGACTTCCAGGAATTCATGATCGTGCCTGTCGGTGCGGAAACGATCCGTGACGCCGTGCGCATGGGCTCGGAAGTCTTCCACACGCTGAAGAAGCAGCTCGCCGCCGACGGCCACAACACCAATGTCGGCGACGAAGGCGGCTTCGCGCCGGGCCTCGCTTCGGCGCCCGCCGCGCTCGACTTCATCATGAAGTCCATCGAGAAGGCCGGCTATCGTCCGGGCGAGGACATGTTCATCGCGCTCGACTGCGCTTCGACCGAGTTCTTCAAGGATGGCAAGTATGTCCTGGAAGGCGAAGGCCGCACGCTGGAGCCCGGCGCCATGGCCGATTACCTCGCGGAACTCGCGGCCAGGTATCCGATCTTCTCCATCGAGGACGGCATGGCGGAAGACGACTGGGACGGCTGGAAGCTCCTGACCGACAAGATCGGCAAGAAGGTGCAGCTCGTCGGCGACGACCTGTTCGTCACCAACTCCGCGCGCCTTCGCGACGGCATCAAGATGGGCGTCGCCAACTCGATCCTCGTCAAGGTCAACCAGATCGGCTCGCTCTCCGAGACGCTCGACGCCGTCGAGACCGCACACAAGGCGAGCTACACCGCCGTCATGTCGCATCGCTCGGGCGAGACGGAAGACTCCACCATCGCCGACCTCGCCGTCGCCACCAACTGCGGTCAGATCAAGACCGGCTCGCTGGCCCGCTCCGACCGTACCGCCAAGTATAACCAGCTCATCCGCATCGAGGAGCAGCTCGGCGCGCAGGCACGGTTCGCAGGCCGCAGCATCCTGCGCGGCTGATCGGAAAAACAGTTTATCCGAAATGATGAAACCCGCGTCTCGCGACGCGGGTTTTGTTTTTTTAGGGCCGGGGAGGTGTGCGGTTTTCTCCCTGGTCAGCCTTCTTTCTTTGACCTGTCCGGCTGTGGCGTGTGGCATTGTCCTTGGGGCGATCCCCGAGAATGACGGCGGCAAAGGGCGAGGCTGCGGCGAGGGATTGGGCTCCTGGTCCATCCGTCGATGTATGGTGTCGCGTCGGGTGGTGCGGCATGGCGTGCCGCTGCTTCAGCCGGCGGTTTCTCTTCTGTCGTCATCCCCGGGCTCGACCGGGGATGACACCGCGCCGAACCACGCTTCATTATGGCGCCACGAGGGAGCGCGCACCCGTCACATGCTTCCCTGCCACCGCGCCCGTCATGGTCAATGATCGGTTAACCCCTTGGTGCTAGTGTACAATCCGTACTGCGTATCGGGGCACTTGCATGTGGACCAAACATCACAAGAAGCGGAAGTTCGGCCGGCTTACTCTGCCGGTAATTACGGTCGCATTCCTTTCCTATTTCGGTTACCATTCCGTCCATGGCGATCTCGGCCTCAGGGGAATGGAGGAGTTTGAGCGGCAGAGAGTGGAGCGCCAGGCGCGTCTCGACGTGCTCGTGCGCCAGCGCCAGATCCTGGAAAAAGAGGTCGCCCTGATGAGCGACGGCTCGCTCGAGCGGGACATGCTCGACGAAAAAGCGCGCTCGTACCTGAACATGTCGCGCGCCGACGAAATCGTCATTTTCCACTGAAGGTGTCGATTAACTGAAATCTGGTTAATCGTAAATCAGCCTTATTATTCAGGGGCTTGTTCAGAATATAAGCCATGCAATTATGGCATTGCTGCGGCCGGATTTCTCCCCTATGGTTTTCGCCAAGAAGGCAAACATAGGGAGGAACGAATGGCTCCGCGCAAAAACGCGTCCACGTCCAGCCGCAAGCCTGCGGCAAAGCCTGCGAAGAAAGATTTCCTCGGCGGCACCATCGCCGACTTCTCCAAGGAAGACGACCTCAAGGCCTATCGCGAGATGCTGCTGATCCGGCGTTTCGAGGAAAAGGCCGGCCAGCTCTACGGCATGGGCTTCATCGGCGGCTTCTGTCACCTTTATATCGGCCAGGAAGCGGTCGTCGTCGGCATGCAGCTGGCGCTGAAGGAAGGCGACCAGGTCATCACCGGCTATCGCGACCACGGCCACATGCTGGCCTGCGGCATGAGTGCGCGGGGCGTGATGGCGGAACTGACCGGACGCCGCGGCGGCCTTTCCAAGGGCAAGGGCGGCTCCATGCATATGTTCTCGAAGGAGAAGCATTTCTACGGAGGCCACGGCATCGTCGGCGCCCAGGTCTCGCTCGGCACGGGCCTCGCCTTCGCCAACCGCTACCGCGGCAACGACAATGTCTCGCTCGCCTATTTCGGTGACGGCGCGGCCAACCAGGGCCAGGTCTACGAAAGCTTCAACATGGCGGCGCTCTGGAAGCTGCCGGTGATCTACGTGATCGAGAACAACCGCTACGCCATGGGCACGGCCGTCTCGCGCGCCTCCGCCCAGACCGACTTCTCGCATCGCGGCGCTTCCTTCAACATTCCCGGCTTCCAGGTGGACGGCATGGATGTGCGCGCCGTGAAGGCCGCCGCCGACGAGGCGGTCGAGCATTGCCGCGCCGGCAAGGGCCCGGTCATCCTCGAAATGCAGACCTACCGCTATCGCGGCCACTCCATGTCCGACCCGGCGAAGTACCGCTCGAAGGACGAGGTGCAGAAGATGCGCTCGGAGCACGACCCGATCGAGCAGGTGCGCGCGCGCCTTCTCGAAAAGGGCTGGGCCAGCGAGGACGATCTCAAGCAGATCGACAAGGACGTCCGTGACATCGTCGCCGACAGCGCCGATTTCGCGCAGTCCGATCCGGAGCCGGATGTATCCGAACTCTACACCGACATCCTGCTGTAATCCGGGGAGGGATACCTATGCCAATCGAAATTCTCATGCCCGCCCTGTCTCCGACGATGGAAGAGGGCACGCTGTCCAAGTGGGTCAAGAACGAGGGCGACACCGTCAAGTCCGGTGACGTCATTGCCGAAATCGAAACCGACAAGGCCACGATGGAAGTCGAGGCCGTCGACGAGGGCGTTATCGGCAAGATCCTGATCGCCGCCGGCACCGAGGGCGTCAAGGTCAATACGGCCATCGCCGTGCTGCTGCAGGACGGCGAAAGCGCCGATGCCGTCGCCGCGCCGAAGGCTGCCGCCGCCGACAAGCCGGCCGAAGCCGCCGCACCTGCGCCTGCTCCTGCTGCCGCAGCGCCGGTTCCGGCCGCGCCGAAGGGCGAGATCGCCGCCGATCCGGATATCCCGGCCGGCACCGAAATGGTGATGACGACGGTGCGTGAAGCGCTGCGCGACGCCATGGCGGAAGAAATGCGCCGCGACGAGGACGTCTTCGTCATGGGCGAGGAAGTCGCCGAATACCAGGGCGCCTACAAGATCACGCAGGGCCTGCTCCAGGAATTCGGCGCCCGCCGCGTCATCGATACGCCGATCACCGAGCACGGCTTTGCCGGCGTCGGCGTCGGCGCGGCCATGACGGGTCTCAAGCCCGTCGTCGAGTTCATGACCTTCAACTTCGCCATGCAGGCGATCGACCAGATCATCAACTCCGCGGCCAAGACGCTCTACATGTCGGGCGGCCAGATGGGCGCGCCGATGGTCTTCCGCGGCCCGAACGGTGCTGCGGCCCGCGTCGCCGCCCAGCACTCGCAGTGCTATGCGGCCTGGTACAGCCACATCCCGGGCCTCAAGGTCGTCATGCCCTACACGGCAGCCGACGCCAAGGGCCTGCTCAAGGCCGCCATCCGCGATCCGAACCCGGTCATCTTCCTTGAGAACGAAATCCTCTACGGCCAGAGCTTCGAAGTGCCGAAGATGGACGATTTCGTGCTGCCGATCGGCAAGGCCCGCATCCACAAGAAGGGCAACGACGTCACCGTCGTCTCCTTCGGCATCGGCATGACCTATGCGCTGAAGGCGATCGCGGAACTGGAGAAGGACGGCATCGACGTCGAGTTGATCGACCTTCGCACCATCCGCCCGATGGACCTGCCGACCGTCATCGAATCGGTCAAGAAGACCGGCCGCCTCGTCACCGTGGAAGAGGGCTATCCGCAGTCTTCCGTCGGCACCGAGATCGCGACCCGCGTCATGCAGCAGGCCTTCGACTATCTCGACGCGCCGATCCTGACGATCGCCGGCAAGGACGTCCCGATGCCCTATGCCGCGAACCTCGAGAAGCTGGCGCTGCCGAACGTCGATGAAGTCGTCCAGGCGGTGAAGGCCGTCTGCTACAAGTAAGGGGAGGGCTGGGATATGCCGATCAACATCACGATGCCGGCCCTTTCGCCCACCATGGAAGAGGGCAATCTCGCCAAGTGGCTCGTCAAGGAAGGCGACACCGTGAAATCCGGTGACGTCATCGCCGAGATCGAGACCGACAAGGCGACGATGGAAGTCGAAGCCGTCGACGAGGGCACGGTCGCCAGGATCGTCGTGCCGGCCGGCACGGAAGGCGTGAAGGTCAACAGCCTGATCGCCATCCTCGCCGCCGACGGCGAGGACGTGGCTGCTGCCGCTGCCGGCGGCGGCGGCTCCGCCCCGAAGGCCGAGGCCAAGGCCGAGGCGCCGAAGGAAGCGGAAAAGCCGGCTGCTGCTGCTCCTGCCGCTGCCGCCTCGGTATCCACGCCCGCATCGGCTGGCGACAATGGCGAACGCGTCGGCAACGGCTTGTTCTCCTCGCCGCTCGCTCGTCGTATCGCCAAGGATGCCGGCATCGACATCAAGGCGATCACCGGCTCCGGCCCGCATGGCCGGGTGGTCAAGAGCGACGTCGAGAAGGCCGTCGCTTCCGGTGGCGCAAAGCCTGCTGCCGCAGCAGCCCCGGCCGCTTCCGCGGCCCCTGCCGCCGCGCCGAAGGGGATGTCCGAGGACGCCGTGCTCAAGCTCTTCGAGCCGGGCTCCTACGAGCTCGTGCCGCATGACGGCATGCGCAAGACCATCGCCAAGCGCCTGCAGGAATCCAAGCAGACGATCCCGCACTTCTACGTGTCGGTCGACGTGGAACTCGACGCGCTGCTCGCGCTGCGCGCCCAGCTCAACGACAGCGCGCCGCGCAAGGAAGACAAGCCGGCCTACAAGCTCTCGGTCAACGACATGGTGATCAAGGCCATGGCGCTCGCGCTGCGCGACGTGCCGGACGCCAACGTCTCCTGGACCGATACGAACATGGTCAAGCACAAGCACGCGGATGTCGGCGTCGCCGTCTCCATTCCGGGCGGCCTGATCACCCCGATCATCCGCAGCGCCGAGCTGAAGACGCTGTCCGCCATCTCCAACGAGATGAAGGACCTCGGCAAACGCGCCAAGGAACGCAAGCTGAAGCCCGAGGAATACCAGGGCGGCACCACGGCGGTCTCCAACATGGGCATGATGGGCGTGAAGAACTTCGCGGCCGTCGTGAACCCGCCGCATGCGACGATCCTGGCGGTCGGCGCGGGCGAGGAGCGGGTCGTGGTCAAGAAGGGCGAAATGGTGATCGTCAACGCGATGACCGTCACGCTCTCCACCGACCACCGTTGCGTCGACGGCGCGCTCGGGGCCGAGCTTCTCGGCGCCTTCAAGCGCTATATCGAGAACCCGATGGGGATGCTCGTCTGATAGCAGGGTGCGGCCATGAAGACGGTTCTCTGCTACGGCGATAGCCTGACCTGGGGTTACAACGCGGAAGCGCTCGACCGGCATTCCTTCGAGGATCGCTGGCCGAGCGTGCTCGCCAAGGCTCTGGGACCCGAGGTCACCGTGATCGCGGAAGGTCTTAACGGCCGCACCACCGCCTATGACGACCATATGGCGGACTGCGACCGCAACGGCGCGCGCATCCTGCCGACCATCCTGCACAGCCACGATCCGATCGACCTGGTCATCATCCTGCTCGGCACCAACGACATGAAGCCGGCCGTCTGCGGAACGGCGTTCGGTGCGGTGCAGGGCGTGGAGCGGCTGGTGTCGCTGGTGCGCCATCATGCCTGGTCGTTCAATGCGGAGGAGAGCCCGGAAGTACTGATCGTCTCGCCGCCGCCGCTCTGCGAGACCGCGAACACCGCCTTTGCGGCGATGTTCGCCGGTGGCGTGGAGCAATCGGCCATGCTGGCGACGCTCTATTCGGACCTTGCGGACGAGATCGGCTGCGGCTTCTTCGACGCGGGTTCCGTGGCCGGGACGACGCCGCTCGACGGCGTGCATCTCGATGCGAAGAACACGCGGGCGATCGGCAAGGGCCTCGAGCCGATCGTGCGCATGATGCTCGGGCTTTGACCGGGATCAAGGAGTGAAGGCGCGGGAGAGCTAGGCTGTCACCATCAACCCCGGTTAAGGAGATGGACATGCCGAACACCCCGCACCAACTGGCAGAGGAATTTCCGGAGCACGTTGCCGCGATCCGCCATCTTCGCGAGACCGACGGCCACTTCCACCGGATCTGCGAGGAATACCAGACGGTGAATCTCGCCATTCACCGTGCCGAGACTGACATCGAGCCGGTCGACGACTTCCACATGGCCGACATGCGGAAGGTGCGGATGCGGCTCAAGGACGAAATCTACGGGATGCTCATCCGGCCGGAAAAGGTCGAAGACATTCCCTGAGGAACGGGCTTCCCGCTCCTCGTCATGCCGCGCCGGGGTGACCCTCCGGCCGCGGCGCATGCGAACAACAGAGGAGTGGAAGCGCTCATGTCGAATGCCTACGACGTCATCGTTATCGGTTCGGGTCCGGGCGGCTACATCGCCGCGATCCGCGCCGCGCAATTGGGCCTGAAGACGGCCATCGTGGAGCGCGAGCACCTCGCCGGCATCTGCTCCAACTGGGGTTGCATCCCGACCAAGGCGCTGCTGCGCTCGGCCGAGATATTCCATTACGCCCAGCATCCGGGCGATTATGGCGTGAAGATCGAAGGTTCGGTGACGCCGGACCTCAAGGCCATCGTCGCCCGCTCGCGCGGCATCGCCCAGCGCATGAACGGCGGCGTCGGCTTCCTGATGAAGAAGAACAAGGTCGACGTCATCTGGGGCGAGGCCAAGCTGACCAAGCCGGGCGAGATCGTCGTTTCCAAGACGATCAAGGCGATCCAGCAGCCGCAGGCGCCGGTTCCGAAGAACGTCCTTCCCGAAGGCACCTACACCGCCAAGCACATCGTCATCGCCACCGGCGCCCGCCCGCGCGCACTGCCGGGCATCGAGCCTGATGGCAAGCTGATCTGGACCTATTTCGAGGCGATGAAGCCGGAAGAAATGCCGAAGTCGCTGCTCGTCATGGGCTCGGGCGCCATCGGTATCGAGTTCGCTTCCTTCTACCGCACGCTCGGCGTCGATGTGACCGTCGTCGAGGTGATGAAGTCCGTCATGCCGGTCGAGGATGTCGAAATCTCGGCGCTCGCCAAGAAGCAGTTCGAGAAGCAGGGCATGAAGATTCATCTGGAGGCCAAGGTCGCCAAGGTGGAGAAGGGCGCCAACTCCATCACCGCCCATGTCGAGATGAAGGATGGCAAGATCGAGAAGATCACGGCCGACCGCATGATCTCCGCCGTCGGCGTGCAGGCCAATATCGAGAATATCGGCCTGGAAGCGCTTGGTGTGAAGACCGACCGCGGTTTCATTGCCATCGACGGCTACGGCAAGACCAACGTTCCCGGTATCTACGCCATCGGTGACGTCGCCGGTCCCCCGATGCTTGCCCACAAGGCCGAGCACGAGGCTGTCATCTGCATCGAGAAGATTGCCGGCCTGCCGAATGTCCATCCGATGGACAAGTCCAAGATCCCGGGCTGTACCTATTGCCACCCGCAGGTCGCCTCCGTCGGCCTCACGGAAGCCAAGGCCAAGGAACAGGGCCGCGACATCCGCGTCGGCCGCTTCACCTTCGCCGGCAACGGCAAGGCCGTAGCGCTCGGCGAGGACCAGGGCATGGTCAAGACGGTCTTCGACAAGAAGACCGGCGAGCTTCTCGGCGCGCATATGGTGGGCGCGGAAGTGACCGAGATGATCCAGGGCTTCGTCGTCGCCATGAACCTGGAGACGACCGAGGAAGAGCTGATGCACACAATCTTCCCGCATCCGACGATCTCGGAAACGATGAAGGAAAGCGTGCTCGACGCCTATGGACGTGCACTGAACGCTTGAACGTGCTAAAGCCCGCCTCCACATGAGGCGGGCTTTCGAATTTCGGTCCGCAAGACGGGCGCAGAAGCCCGCTAGGAAGTGGATAGACATGGTCACCATTCTCGACCGCACCAATCCTGATCCGAACGCCCCGCGCGTTCGCCACCCGGAAAAGGCCCATCGGCCGGATACCGAGGTGCTGCGCAAGCCGGAATGGATCCGCGTCAAGGCGCCGGTCTCCAAGGGCTATCAGGAAACGCGCGATCTCGTGCGCTCGCACAAGCTGGTAACGGTCTGCGAGGAAGCGGGCTGCCCGAATATCGGCGAGTGCTGGGACAAGAAGCACGCGACCTTCATGATCATGGGCGAGATCTGTACCCGCGCCTGCGCCTTCTGCAACGTGGCGACGGGCAAGCCCAATGCACTCGACATGGCGGAGCCGGAAAACGTCGCCAAGGCCGTCAAGCAGATGGGTCTGTCGCATGTCGTCATCACCTCCGTCGACCGCGACGATCTGGAAGACGGCGGCGCCGAGCACTTTGAAAAGGTGATCTGGGCGATCCGCGCGGCTTCCCCCGAGACGACCATCGAGATCCTGACGCCGGACTTCCTGAAGAAGCCGGGTGCGCTGGAACGTGTCGTCGCCGCAAAGCCCGACGTCTTCAACCACAACATGGAAACCGTGCCCGGCAATTACCTCACGGTTCGCCCCGGCGCGCGCTACTTCCACTCCGTCCGCCTCCTGCAGCGCGTGAAGGAACTGGATCCGACCATGTTCACCAAGTCGGGCATCATGGTTGGCCTTGGCGAGGAGCGCAACGAAGTGCTCCAGCTCATGGACGACCTGCGCACCGCCGACGTGGACTTCCTGACCATCGGCCAGTACCTCCAGCCGACGCGCAAGCACCACAAGGTGGAAAAGTTCGTCACGCCGGAAGAGTTCAAGTCCTACGAGACCGTCGCCTATACCAAGGGCTTCCTGATGGTCTCCTCCAGCCCGCTGACGCGCTCCTCGCACCATGCCGGCGACGACTTCGCCCGCCTGCGCGCCGCGCGCGAGAAAAAACTTCTCGCCGCCGCGGAATAGACTTTTCCGCCGGCCTCCTTTAAGCCCCGCCGTCCTGCCCGACGGCGGGGTTTTTCATTTCGGAGGCGGCGATGACGATCACGATCGAGGAAGCGGCGGAGCGGTTGAAGACCGCGGAGCGCGTGCTGGTGATCGGCTGTTCGGGCAGCGGCAAGAGCACGCTGGCGCTGAGGCTCGCCGGCCGGCTTGCGCTGCCTTACGTCTCGATGGACCGCGAGATCTTCTGGCTGCCGGGCTGGCAGACGCGGCCGCGCGCCGAGGCGCTGGCGCGTCTTCAGGGGATCGTCGCAGGCGAGCGCTGGATCATCGACGGCACCAGCCCGGGCACTCTGCCGCTGCGCCTGCCGCGCACCCATCTGGTACTCTGGCTTCGCCCGCCGCACCTGATGTCGCTTTACGGCGTGATTTCGCGCTGGCTGCGCTATCGCGGGCGCTCGCGGCCGGAAATGGCCGACGATTGCCCGGAGAAGATCGACCGTGAATTCCTTGCCTATGTCTGGAATTTCGAGAAGACGGAAAGCCCCGAGATCGAGGAGAATCTTGCGGCATTTGGACCCGAAGTGCCGGTTTGCGTGTTGAAATCGCGGCGCGAGAACAACCGGCTACTTGCAAGACTTGCCGCGGTTCATTAGCTCTCGGCCATGCCCCAGTTCGAAACCCGCAGACCCGTTCCCCATACGCCCGAGCAGATGTACGACCTCGTCGCCGATGTCGAGCGCTACCCGGAATTCCTGCCGCTCTGCGAGGGGCTGGCGGTGCGTTCGCGCAAGGAGCGGGACGGCAAGGAGCTGCTGATCGCGGACATGACGGTCGGCTACAAGGCGATCCGCGAGACTTTCACGACGCAGGTGCTGCTGAACCGGGCCGAGCGGGCCATCGACGTGAAATATATCGATGGGCCTTTCCGCTATCTCGACAATCGCTGGCGCTTCGAGGCGACGCCGGACGGCGGCTGTTCGGTGCATTTCTTCATCGACTACGAGTTCAAGAGCCGCATCCTCGGCGCGCTGATGGGCTCGATGTTCGACCGCGCCTTCCGCATGTTCACCGACGCCTTCGAGAAGCGCGCGGCGGCGATCTATGGCGGTCCGTCAATCGGCTGAAAGTTCGACCAGCATTTCAAGGGCGGTGCGGACCGTCGCAAGCCGCACAGCGCTGCGGCCGATATCGCCGTAGCGCATTTCCCGATGCAGCGTTTCGCGGCCCTTGCGCGCGGCGGCGAGATGGACGAGGCCGACCGGCTTTTCGTCCGAACCGCCGCCGGGGCCGGCAATGCCGGTGACTGCGACCGAGATGTCCGCGTTCGAATGCCGAATGGCGCCTTCCGCCATCTCCAGCGCTGTCGGGCGCGAGACGGCGCCATGCGCTTTCAGCGTTTCGGCCGAAACGCCGATCATCTGCTGCTTCGCCTCGTTGGAATAGGTGACGAAGCCGCGATCGAAGGCGTTGGACGAGCCGGCGATCTCGGTGATCACGCCGGCAATGAGGCCCGCCGTGCAGGATTCGGCGGTGGCGATCATCAGCCCGCGCGCGGAAAAATCGGTGACGATGTGCTGCGCGGTCTCCTCGATGTCCTCCGGCCAGATGCTCATGCCTCGCTCCCCCTGTAGACCACGGTGGCCGTGGCGATGGCAGCGATGCCCTCGCGCCGCCCGACGAAGCCGATCTTCTCGTTCGTCGTCGCCTTCACCGAGCAGCGATCCTGCGAAATGCCGAGGAATTCCGCAAGGTTCCGCCGCATCGCCTCGCGGTGCGGGCCGACCTTCGGCGCCTCGGCGATCAGCGAGACGTCGGCATTCATGATCGTGCCGCCGTTGGCGCGCACGATGGCCGCCGCATGTTCGAGGAAGATGCGCGAGGCGGCACCCTTCCATTGCGGATCGGACGGCGGGAAATGGTCGCCGATATCGCCCGCGCCGCAGGTGGCGAGCAGGGCGTCGGTCAGGGCGTGCAGGGCGACATCCGCGTCGGAATGGCCGGAAAGCTTCTGGTCGTGCGGGATGAAGAGGCCGCAGAGCGTCACGCCGTTGCCGTCTACGAGCTGGTGCACGTCATAGCCGTTGCCGGTGCGCACGTCGGGCAATCCATGGGAAAGGCGCTGGTCGGCCATGGCGATATCCTTCTGTAGCGTGAGCTTGACGTTGCCGGCACTGCCTTCGACGAGATGCACGCGCACCCCGGCCCATTCGGCGATCGAGGCGTCGTCGGTGAAATCCGTGCGGCCGGAGGCGCTCGCGCGGCGATGGGCTTCCAGAATGGTCTGGAAGTGGAAGGACTGCGGCGTCTGCGCCGCGAAAAGGCCGGAGCGGGAGACCGTTTCGGCGACATTGCCGTTGGCATCCGCGCGCTTCAGCGTGTCCGCCACCGCGACGGCGGGCAGGACTGCGCGCGCGCCATGATGGAAGGCGGTGAGCGTGCGCTCCAGAATGGCCGGCTCGACGAAGGGGCGCACGGCATCCTGGATCAGCACATGGCTGATCTCGTCCGCCGCCAGCGCTTCGAGACCGGCAAGCACGGACTGCTGGCGCGTCGAGCCGCCCTGCACGACCGTCAGGCGCTCGCCGGCGGGCAGGGCGGCGGCGCGGGCGGTTTCGAACAGTGCCTCGTCATCGGGATGAATCACGACGACGATACGCTTGGCATGCGGCCAATTGACAAAGAGATCGAGCGTATGGGAGATGACCGGCCTTCCGCCGATGCGGCGGTATTGCTTGGGGCCTTCGGCATGGCTGCCCGCCCGCTCGCCGCGCCCGGCGGCAACGATCACAACACCGCAGGATAGCGCATTTTCCGCCAGCATCTCGGTTCCACACCTCCGTTTCAAAGCGTTCGGGGTGGTTTAGCCGGAAGGATGCGGCAATGCCAGCGCCGCGCGGAAAATTGCGCCGGGGCGTGATTGCGGCTTGGCAAGAACGAGAACAGTGGCTAAAAATAATGCAAAGACATGACCTGCTTGAAAGATAAGCAATTGACGCCCCCCCAACTTTCCGCACCGCTGGCGATCGGTCCGCAGACCCTGCGCAACCGTGTGGTGCTGGCGCCGATGTCCGGCGTCACGGACCTGCCGTTCCGCGATCTCGCCTGGCGTTTTGGCGCGGGGCTGGTGGTTACGGAGATGGTGGCGAGCCGCGAGCTGGCGCTGAACGCGCGGGAAAGCTGGTCGCGCATCCGCAATTGCGGCATCCGTCCGCATATGGTGCAGCTTGCCGGTCGTGAGGCGCACTGGATGGCGGAGGCGGCGCGCATCGCGGAAGGCGAGGGTGCCGACATTATCGACATCAATATGGGCTGCCCGGCCAAGAAGGTGATCGGCGGCTATTCCGGCTCCGCGCTGATGCGCGATCCCGACCATGCGCTCGGCCTGATCGAGGCGACCGTCGACGCCGTGAAGGTGCCGGTGACGGTGAAGATGCGGCTCGGCTGGGACCATGATTCGCTGAACGCCCCGCATATCGCGGCCCGCGCCGAAGCGGCGGGCGCGGCGATGATCACCGTGCACGGGCGCACACGCATGCAGTTCTATGAGGGTAGGGCCGATTGGGATGCGATCCGCGCCGTGCGCGATGTCCTCTCCATTCCGCTCATTGCCAATGGCGATGTCGATACGGCCGAGGACGCACTAGAAATCCTCCGCCGCTCCGGGGCGGATGCCGTGATGGTCGGCCGTTCCGCGCAAGGCCGGCCCTGGCATCCGGCCGTGCTGGCGGGAGCATGCGGGCACCCCTCCGCGGAAGAGGTTTCTGCGCTCGCGGTCGAGCACTACCGCATGATGCTCGACTTTTACGGCGTCGAGGCGGGCCTGCGCCATGCGCGAAAACATGTCGGCTGGTATCTGGAGCGCTTCGCGCCCGGCCTGCCCGGCGCGGCGAAGGCCGAGATCATGACGGCGCGCGACAGTGATTTCGTCGCCGGACGGCTGGCCGAGGCCCTGCTTTCGGCCGGGACAGCGAAGCTCGGAGAGGCCGCATGACCGGCAAGCCGGCAGATCCCAATGCGGCACGCGCGCCCGAGCTTGCGCTCGCCGTGCTCAACGCCATCCAGAACCCGGTGATCCTCGTCGATGCAGGCGGGCTGATCGCCTTCGCCAATTGGGAGGCCGAATCCTTCTTCGGGGCGAGCGCGAGCCATCTCGCGCGCCACGACATCTCGGCCTTCATCCCCTTCGGCAGTCCGCTCCTGACGCTGATCGACCAGGTGCGCGAGCGCAAGGCGCCGGTCAGCGAATATCGTGTGGACCTCAGCTCCCCGCGTCTTGGCGCGGAAAAGCTCGTCGATATCTATGTGGCGCCGGTCACCACCGATCCGGGCTCCGTGGTCGTGGTGATCCAGGAGCGCTCGATGGCGGACAAGATCGACCGCCAGCTTACCCACCGCGCCGCCGCCCGCTCGGTGACGGGCCTTGCCTCGATGCTGGCGCATGAGATCAAGAATCCGCTCTCGGGCATCCGCGGCGCGGCGCAGCTTCTGGAAACCTCCGTCATCGACGAGGACCGGGCGCTGACGCGCCTCATCTGCGACGAGACCGACCGCATCGTCTCGCTGGTCGACCGCATGGAGGTGTTTTCCGACGAGCGCCCGGTCGATCGCGTACCCGTCAACATCCATTCCGTGCTCGACCATGTAAAGGCCGTCGCGAAGGCCGGCTTTGCGCGCAATATCAAGATCAGCGAGCTTTACGACCCCTCGCTGCCGCCGGTCTATGCCAATCGCGACCAGCTCGTTCAGGTCTTCCTGAACCTCATCAAGAACGCCTCGGAGGCCATCGGCGACCGGCCGGAAGGGGAGATACTGCTTACCACCGCCTACCGGCCGGGCATCCGGCTCTCCGTCGCCGGCACGCGGGAGAAGATCTCGCTGCCGCTGGAGTTCTGCGTGCACGACAACGGGCCCGGCGTTCCGGCGGACCTGCTGCCACATCTCTTCGATCCCTTCATCACCACCAAGACCAACGGCTCCGGCCTCGGCCTTGCGCTGGTCGCCAAGATCATCGGCGGCCACGGCGGCATCGTCGAATGCGACAGCCAGGGCACCCGAACCACTTTCCGCGTGCTGATGCCGGCCTCCCGCGGCGTCAGTGAAGACGACGACTATCCCAAGACCAAAGGACATGATTGATGACAGGCGCCACAGTCCTCGTTGCCGATGACGATGCCGCGATCCGCACCGTGCTCAACCAGGCCCTGAGCCGCGCGGGTTATGACGTGAGGATTACCTCCAATGCAGCGACCCTGTGGCGCTGGATCGCCGCCGGCGAGGGCGACATCGTCGTGACCGACGTCGTCATGCCGGACGAGAACGCCTTCGACCTGCTGCCGCGCATCAAGAAAGCGCGGCCCGACCTGCCGGTGCTCGTCATGAGCGCGCAGAACACCTTCATGACGGCGATCAAGGCCTCGGAGAAGGGCGCCTACGACTACCTGCCGAAACCCTTCGACCTCACAGAACTGATCGCCATCATCGGCCGGGCGCTCTCCGAGCCGAAGCGCAAGCCGGCCCGCCTCGACGACGACGCGCAGGACGGCATGCCGCTCGTCGGCCGCTCGGCGGCCATGCAGGAGATCTACCGCGTGCTCGCCCGCCTGATGCAGACGGACCTGACGCTGATGATCACCGGCGAATCGGGCACCGGCAAGGAACTCGTCGCCCGCGCGCTGCACGACTACGGCAAACGCCGCAACGGTCCCTTCGTCGCCATCAACATGGCGGCCATCCCGCGCGACCTCATCGAATCGGAACTCTTCGGCCACGAGAAGGGCGCCTTCACCGGCGCGCAGACCCGCTCCACCGGCCGTTTCGAGCAGGCCGAGGGCGGCACGCTCTTCCTCGACGAGATCGGCGACATGCCGATGGACGCGCAGACCCGGCTTCTGCGCGTTCTCCAGCAGGGCGAATATACCACCGTCGGTGGCCGCACGCCGATCCGCACCGATGTCCGCATCGTCGCCGCGACCAACAAGGATCTGAAGCAGTCGATCAACCAGGGCCTCTTCCGCGAAGACCTCTATTACCGCCTCAACGTCGTGCCGCTGCGCCTGCCGCCGCTGCGCGACAGGGCGGAGGACATTCCCGATCTCGTGCGCCATTTCGTGCAGCAGGCGGAGAAGGAGGGGCTGGATGCCAAGCGCTTCGACCAGGAGGCGCTGGAGCTGATGAAGGCGCATCCCTGGCCGGGCAACGTGCGCGAACTGGAAAACGTCGTGCGCCGGCTGACCGCGCTCTATCCGCAGGACATCATCACCCGCGAGATCATCGAGGCGGAGCTGCGCGCCGACATTCCCGACAGCCCCATCGAAAAGGCCGTGCCGCGCAGCGGATCGCTGTCGATCTCGCAGGCCGTGGAAGAGAACATGCGGCAGTATTTCGCAAGCTTCGGCGACAGCCTGCCGCCTTCGGGCCTCTATGAGCGCGTGCTGGCCGAAATGGAATATCCGCTGATCCTCGCCGCGCTCACCGCCACGCGCGGCAACCAGATCAAGGCCGCCGACCTCCTCGGTCTCAACCGCAACACGCTGCGCAAGAAAATTCGCGAACTGGGTGTATCTGTGTATAGAAGTTCCCGTTCCGCTTGACTTGCCGGCAGGGGGCGTTGCATTTTGGCCACAATCTGTTGCTTGAGGGTAACAGAGGGGTTTGCGGCCGAATAGGCCCGCATGCCCGGCCGTAGGAACCATGGGCGCGTGGCACCCGGTTCCACGCGGCCGGCGCCATCCCGGAAAACAAGATAGAACGCCGGTGCCCCAAAAGTGCACGGCCGGGGAGCGATGCGGCAGATGACGGAAGGCGTGAGCCTGCTTTCGGAAGGACAGGAAAACGGGGCGGTCGCCGACCGGCGCGCCTCCTTCGCCTTGCCGGGCCTTCTCCTGGCCGGCGGCGCGCTCGTCGCTGCGACCATCTCGCTGTTCATTCTGCTCGGCCTGACGCCGATCAAGCCGGAAGCCAACGTCGTCATCGCCTCGGCGTCGATCAACGCGCTCTTCGTCGTCGGCCTGATGTTCCTGATCGGCCGCGAGATCCTGCGGCTGCTGCGCGCCCGCAGCCGCGGCCGTGCCGCCGCACGGCTTCACGTGCGCATCGTCGCGCTGTTCTCGATCGTGGCGATCACGCCCGCGGTGCTCGTCGCCATCTTCGCGTCCATCACGCTCGATGTCGGGCTCGACCGGTGGTTTTCCATCCGCACCCAGTCGATCGTCAGCTCGTCGTTGAACGTGGCGCAGGCCTATGTGCTGGAAAATGCCAGCTATCTGCAAGGCCAGACGGTCTCCATGGCCAACGACCTCGACCGCAACCGCCAGCTCTACAGCCTCGACCGCACCGGCTTCATCGAACTGATGACGCGGCAGGCGCGCGGGCGCGGGATGCTCGGCGCCTTCCTGATGCGCGCCGACGGATCGACCATCCTGCAAGCCAATATCCCGACCGAGAATCCCCTGCCGCCAATCCCCGAGGATGCCCTGAAGGCATCGGCCGCCGGCCAGCCGACGCTCATCCCGCCGGGTGCGACGAACCTCGTCGGCGCGATCATCAAGCTGGAAAACATACCGGACGCCTTCCTCTACACGATCCGCACGGTCGATCCCGAGGTGATGCGCTCGATGCGGCTGATGGAGGAGAACACCGCCGAATACCGCGCACTCGAGGCCGGGCGCACCACGCTGCAGATCGCCTTCGGCGTGCTCTATATCGGCTTCGCGCTGATCGTGCTTCTCGCCGCCATCTGGACCGCCATCGCTGTGGCGGACCGTATCGTGCGGCCGATCCGACAATTGATCGGCGCGGCCGACAGCGTCGCCTCCGGCAATCTCGACGTCAGCGTGCCGGTGCGCGTCGCCGATGGCGACGTCGGCAATCTCTCGCGCACCTTCAACAAGATGATCGCCGAGATTCGTGCGCAGCAGGACCAGATCCTCGACGCGAAGGACGAGGTCGACCATCGCCGCCGCTTCATCGAGGCGGTGCTGTCGGGCGTGACGGCCGCCGTCATCGGCGTGGAGGGCGATGGCCGCGTGACCATCGCCAATCTTTCCGCGGAAATCCTGCTCGGCCGGCAGGTGAACGACCTGATCGGCCAGCCGCTTGCCGAGGTGGCGCCGGAGATCGCCGCCGTGCTGGCGGAAGGGTCGCACCGCCACCGCAACGATTACCGCCGGCAGGTCAACATCATGCACGGCGGCAAGGAGCGGACGCTGAACGTGCAGGTGACGCGCGAAGAGGCCAAGGACGCGCAGGAATCCTACGTCGTCACCATCGATGACATTACGGACCTCGTCATCGCCCAGCGCTCGACTGCCTGGGCGGACGTCGCGCGTCGCATCGCCCACGAGATCAAGAACCCGCTGACGCCCATCCAGCTTTCCGCCGAACGCATCCGCCGCCGCTACGGCAAGCAGATCGACCAGGAGGATCGCGCGGTCTTCGACCAGTGTACGGACACCATCGTACGTCAGGTCGAGGACATCGGCCGCATGGTGGACGAATTCTCCGCCTTCGCGCGCATGCCGAAGCCGACCAAGGAACGTTCCGACCTGCGCGGCATCCTCAAGGATGCGGTGTTCCTGCGCGAGATGGGCAACAACCACGTCGCCTTCCACAAGGACCTCGGAGAGGTGCCGCTGACGGGGCTGTTCGATGCGCGCATGCTCGGCCAGGCCTTCGGCAATCTCATCAAGAACGCGGTCGAGGCCATCGAAGCGCTGCCGCCGGATGCCTCGCGCGACGAACGCAAGATCCTCGTGCGTGCCCGGCCGGACGATGCGGGCCGCCGCTTCGTCGTCGATGTCGTCGACAACGGCAAGGGCCTTCCGACCGAGAACCGGCATCGTATTCTCGAACCCTACATGACGATGCGCGAGAAGGGCACGGGGCTCGGCCTCGCAATCGTCAAGAAGATCATCGAAGACCATGGCGGGCAGCTCGAGCTGCACGATGCGCCTGCGGACTTCGACCACGGCCACGGGGCGATGATCCGCGTGATCCTGCCCTACGAGGAAACGGTGGCCGCCGATGCGGATAATAAGAGCAAGGAAATGAGCCATGGCGTCTGATATTCTCGTAGTGGACGACGAAGAGGACATCCGCGAGATCGTCTCCGGCATTCTTTCGGACGAGGGGCACGAGACGCGTACCGCCTTCGACAGCGACAGCGCGCTTGCCGCCATCAGCGACCGCGTGCCGCGCCTCGTCTTCCTCGATATCTGGATGCAGGGCAGCAAGCTCGACGGCCTCGCGCTGCTCGACGAGATCAAGAGCCGCCACCCGGACCTGCCGGTGGTGATGATCTCCGGCCACGGCAATATCGAGACCGCCGTCTCGGCGATCCGCCGCGGCGCCTACGATTTCATCGAGAAGCCCTTCAAGGCAGACCGGCTGATCCTGATCGCCGAGCGGGCGCTGGAGAATTCCAAGCTGCGCCGCGAGGTCACCGAGCTGAAGAAGCGCTCCGGCGATCCGGCCGAGCTGATCGGCACCTCCGTCGCCGTCTCGCAGCTTCGCCAGAACATCGAGAAGGTTTCCCCGACCAACAGCCGCATCATGATCCTTGGCCCCTCAGGCTCCGGCAAGGAGCTGGTGGCGCGCATGATCCACCGCAAGTCGAGCCGTGCGAACGGCCCGTTCGTCGTATTGAACGCGGCGGCCATCACGCCGGAGCGCATGGAGATCGCGCTGTTCGGCACCGAAGGCACACCCGGCCAGCCGCGCCGCACCGGCGCGCTGGAGGAGGCCCATGGCGGCATCCTCTATCTCGACGAGATCGGCGAGATGCCGCGCGAGACGCAGAACAAGATCCTGCGCGTGCTCGTCGACCAGCAGTTCGAGCGCGTCGGCGGCTCCAAGCGGGTCAAGGTGGATGTGCGCATCATCTCGTCCACGGCCTACAATCTCGAAAGCCTGATCGCCGAGGGCGGCTTCCGGGAAGATCTCTACCATCGCCTCGCGGTGGTGCCGGTGCGCGTGCCGCCGCTTGCCGAGCGGCGCGAGGACATTCCCTTCCTCGTTGACATGTTCATGCGCCAGGTCAGCGAGCAGGCCGGCATCCGGGCACGCAAGATCGGCGACGATGCGCTCGCCGTGCTCCAGGCGCACGACTGGCCGGGCAATATCCGCCAGCTCCGCAACAATATCGAGCGGCTGATGATCCTTGCCCGCAGCGACGGTCCCGATACGCCGATCAACGCCGACATGCTGCCGACGGAAGTGGGCGACATGCTGCCGAAGATCTCGACCCAGGGCGACCAGCACATCATGACACTGCCGCTGCGCGAGGCGCGCGAAATGTTCGAGCGGGACTATCTCATCGCCCAGATCAACCGTTTCGGCGGCAACATCTCCCGCACGGCCGAATTCGTCGGCATGGAACGCTCCGCGCTCCATCGCAAACTGAAGTCGCTTGGCGTATAAGGCCCTCGGGGATTTGAGGGATTCGACGTCATGAAGGTCATCATCTGCGGCGCCGGACGCGTCGGCTACGGTATCGCAGAACGGTTGTCCGAAGAGGGTAACGACGTCTCGGTGATCGACAATCAGCCCTCGCTGATAGCGGCCATCACCGAGACGCTCGACGTCAGCGGCGTCGTCGGCCACGGCGCGCATCCCGAGGTGCTGGCGAAGGCCGGCGCGGACCAGGCGGACATGATCATCGCCGTCACGCTGTTCGACGAGATCAACATGGTCGCCTGCCAGGTGGCGCATTCGCTCTTCAACGTGCCGACCAAGATCGCCCGCATCCGCTCGCAGAACTATCTGGCGCCGGAATATTCCGACCTCTTCTCGCGCGAGAACATGCCCATCGACGTCACCATCTCGCCGGAGGTGGAGGTGGGCAAGATGGTGCTGCGGCGCATCTCCTTCCCCGGCGCGACGGATGTCGTTCGCTTTGCCGACGACCGCATCGTCATGGTGGCGATCGAGTGCATGGAGGATTGCCCGGTCGTCGAGACGCCGCTGAAACAGCTCAGCGAGCTTTTCCCGGACCTCAACGCCACCGTCACCGGCATCTATTCCAACGGCAGGCTCTTCGTTCCCAATTCCTCCGACCAGCTCCATTCCGGCGATCTCGCCTATGTCGTCTGCGACAAGGGCCATGTGCGGCGCACGCTCGCGCTCTTCGGCCACGAGGAGCAGGAGGCGGCCCGCATCGTCATCGCCGGCGGCGGCAATATCGGCTATTTCGTCGCCAAGGCCATCGAGGATTACCAGCCGAAGACGCGGCTCAAGATCATCGAGAGCGACCGCGAGCGTGCCGTGGCGGTTGCCGACAAGCTGCGCAATGCCGTCGTGCTGCATGGCTCCGCGCTCGACCAGCGGATGCTGCTGCAAGCCGATATCCAGGATGCGGACCTGATCGTCGCGCTCACCAACAACGACCAGATCAACATTCTCGGCAGCGTCATGGCCAAGCGCCTCGGCTGCAAGCAGAACCTCGTCCTGATCAACGATCCGGCCTATGAGGATTTCACCAAGACCCTCGGCATCGACGCGCATATCAATCCGCGCGCCGTCACGATCTCCGGCATCCTGCAACATGTCCGCAAGGGCCGCATCCGCGCGGTCTATGCCGTGCAGAAGGGCTCGGCCGAGGTGATCGAGGCCGAGGCGCTGGAGACCTCGCCGCTGGTCGGCCGCCCGCTGCGCGAGATCGAGCTGCCGCCGGGCATCCGCATCGGCGCGGTCTATCGCGACCAGACGGTGATCCGGCCGGACGGCAACACGAAGATCAAGGCGAAGGATCGGGTCGTGCTCTTCGCCGCGGCGGCGGCCGTGCGCCATGTCGAACAGCTCTTCCGCGTCAGCATCCAGTATTTCTAGGATTTCCCATGCCCCGTTTCGCCTATGTCAACGGCCGCTACGTTCGCCATGCCGATGCCGCCGTGCATATCGACGACCGCGGCTTCCTCTTCGCCGATGCGGTCTACGAGGTCTGCCAGATCCGGCACGGCTTCATCGTGGACCTGACGCGCCACCTCGACCGGCTCGACCGCTCGCTGGGCGAAATCCGCATCCGCCCGCCGATGCCTCGCGCGGCGCTGGTTGGAATCATGAAGGAAGTGCTTCGCCGCAACCGCGTGAGCGACGGCATGGTCTATCTCCAGGTGACGCGCGGCACGGCCCGCCGGGACCATGTCTTCCCGTCGCCGGAGGTGCGGGCCTCGCTGGTCGTCACCGCGAAATCCCTGAGTGCATCGGTGGCCGCCGAGAAATATGCCTCCGGCATCAAGGCGGTGACCGTTCCGGACAATCGCTGGGAACGGGTGGACATCAAGACGGTCGGCCTGCTGCCGAACGTGCTTGCCCGCCAGCAGGCGAAGGAGGCGGGCGCGCAGGAAGCGATCTTCGTCGATGCCGAGGGCAATGTGACGGAGGGCGGCGCGACGAACCTGTGGATCGTCGACAAGGCGGGCCGGCTCGTGACGCGCCCGGCCGACCGCGCGATCCTGCGCGGCATCACCCGCACGACGTTGATGGACGTCGCCGCAAAACTCGGCATTGCGGTGGAGGAGCGGCGCTTTTCCGTCGCGGAAATGCTGGAAGCGCGGGAAGTCTTCGTCACCGGCGCGACGACGATCTGCCTGCCGGTCGTCGCCATCGACGGGCACGCCATCGCCAACGGCCATCCCGGCCTGACCGCGCAGAAACTTCGGGACGCTTTTTTCGCCGTTGCGGAGAAGACCGTGATTTGATACCAAACCCGACGGTCCGGGAGTTTCTTCCGGGCCTGGGGATATTTATTTTCAGTCAATCCGGTCTTGAGGGCCGGCAATCAGAAAGAAGCGGCGCCATGGCGGAACGTTCTCAGAACCTTCAGGATCTCTTCCTTAATACCGTTCGCAAGCAAAAGATTTCCCTGACGATCTTCCTCATCAACGGGGTCAAGCTGACCGGGGTTGTCACCTCCTTCGACAACTTCTGTGTGCTGCTTCGTCGCGACGGCCACTCGCAGCTCGTCTACAAGCACGCGATCTCCACCATCATGCCCGGCCAGCCGCTGCAGATGTTCGAGACCGAGGAAAGCGGCTCCTGACAGGACCCAAGAACATTAGCAAATCCGATACAAGCAAGGACTCCATCGTCCCGGAAGCCGAAAAGCACCGGGACGACATGCGCGCCGTCGTCATCGTGCCGGTGCTGAAGGCCGCGCGGGCCAAGCCCGATCCGGCAGCCCCCGCGCCGCGGTCCGACGAGGCGCGTCTGGAAGAGGCGATCGGCCTTGCCCGCGCCATCGACCTCACCGTCGCCTTCTCGGCCATCGTGCCCGTCAGCCAGCCGAAGCCCGGCACGCTGCTCGGCAGCGGCAAGATCGAGGAGATCAAGGCGGCCCTCGACGAGCACGATGCCGGCCTCGTCATCGTCGACCATCCCCTGACGCCCGTGCAGCAGCGCAATCTCGAGAAGGAATGGAACGCCAAGGTCATCGACCGAACCGGCCTCATTCTCGAAATCTTCGGCCGCCGGGCCTCCACCAAGGAAGGCACGCTTCAGGTCGAGCTTGCCCATCTCAACTACCAGCGCGGTCGTCTGGTGCGCAGCTGGACCCACCTTGAGCGCCAGCGCGGCGGCGCGGGCTTCATGGGCGGCCCCGGCGAAACGCAGATCGAGGCCGACCGCCGCCTCTTGCAGGACAAGATCGTCAAGCTGGAGCGCGAGCTGGAGCAGGTGCGCCGCACCCGCCAGCTTCACCGCTCCAAGCGCAAGAAGGTGCCGCATCCCATCGTCGCGCTCGTCGGCTATACCAATGCCGGCAAGTCGACGCTGTTCAACCGCATTACCGGGGCAGGGGTGCTGGCCGAGGACATGCTCTTCGCCACGCTCGACCCGACCTTGCGCCGCATGAAGCTGCCGCAGGGCCGCACCGTCATCCTCTCCGATACGGTGGGCTTCATCTCCGACCTGCCGACCCACCTCGTCGCCGCCTTCCGCGCGACGCTGGAAGAGGTGCTGGAGGCGGACCTGATCCTGCATGTGCGCGACATGTCCGACCCGGACAACGGCGCGCAGTCGTCCGACGTACTGCGCATCCTCGCCGATCTCGGCATCGACGAGAAGGACGGCGCGGAACGCATCCTCGAAGTCTGGAACAAGATCGACCGGCTGGAGCCGGAGGCGCGCGAGGCGCTGGTGCAGAAGGCGGAAAGCCAGCCCAACGTCATCGCCGTATCGGCGATTTCCGGCGAGGGCGTCGACAGGCTGCTGGCCGAGATCAACCAGCGCCTTTCCGGCGTGCTGGTCGATCGGGACGTCGTCGTGCCGGTGATGCAGTTGCAGCTTCTGCCGTGGATCTACGACCATTCGATCGTCGATGCCCGCGAGGACCTCGAGGACGGCAATGTGCGGCTGGAACTGCGGCTGACGGAAACGGAGGCCGCGGAGCTCGACCGCCGGCTCGGTATCGGCGGCAAGCCGGTGCGGGAAGATTGGGAGCGCTGAGAACAACGTCTCGGCCCCTCATCCCGCTGCCGCGACCTTCTCCCCGCAAGCGGGGAGAAGGGAGATGTGGAGAGGTCCCGTTCTCTTGCGGGCGCCGATAGTTCGGGAAACCGGACCGGCATAGGCCTTCTCCCCGCTTGCGGGGAGAAGGTGCCGGCAGGCGGATGAGGGGCGGCCCCGGCCTACTTCGCCAACTGCCGCTCGATCCCCTTCGCCGCCTGCCACAGCTCTTCCATCCGCTCCAGCGTGGCTTCTTCGAGGCTTTCGCCATTGGCCGCAAGGCTGTCCTCGATATGCGAGAACCGGTTGCGGAACTTGGTGTTGGTGCCACGCAGCGCCATTTCCGGGTCGGCGCCGACATGGCGGCCGATATTGACCAGCGCGAAGATCAGGTCGCCGAGCTCGTCGGCAACGGCCTTCTTGTCGTCGTCGCGAAGGGCCTCGCGCAATTCGCCGATCTCCTCCTCGATCTTGTCGAGGATCGGCGCGGGCTCCGACCAGTCGAAGCCGACCTTCGCCGCCCGCTCCTGAAGCTTCAGCGCCTCTACGAGCGCCGGGAACGAGCGCTGCACCGAGCCGAGATGGCCGCGCAGCGGATCCTCCGGCAGGCCACGCTTGGCGCGGCGCTCCTTGCGCTCGCGCTTCTCCGCCTGCTTGATCTCGTCCCATTGCAGCTTCACCGCTTCGGGCGTGCCGGCATCCGAGCGGGCGAAGACATGCGGATGGCGGCGAATCATCTTGCGGGTCACGGCCTCGACCACGCTGCCGAAATCGAATTCGCCGCGTTCCTCGGCCATGCGCGCATGGAAGACGACCTGGAGCAGGAGGTCGCCCAGCTCCTCGCAGAGGTCGTCCATGTCGTTCCGCTCGATGGCGTCGGCGACCTCGTAGGCTTCCTCGATCGTGTAGGGCTTGATCGTCTCGAAGGTCTGGACGACGTCCCAGGGGCAGCCGGTCTCGGGCTGGCGCAGGGCGGCCATGATTTCGATCAGGCGGTCGATGTCGCGGCTCGGCTGCATGGCGGCCCTCAGTTCAGCGGAATGGTGTTGCCGGCCTTGCCGGACTGGTAGCTCTCGGAAAGCGCGTCATAGGCGGCGCGGATCTCGGCGCCCTGCCTCTTGAGATCGGCTTTCGCCGCCTCGTCGGACGTGACTACGAGGTCGGCGATGGCGGCGGAATGCCAGAAGGCGTTGGTCTTCGCATAGCCGCCGGGATCGAGCCGGAAGACCTCCTTGAGGATGCGCAGGTCATGCGGGATCGCGAAGCTGTCGCGCGAATCCTCGTGGCTGAAGAAATAGTAGAAATTGTCGAAGCCGGCCCAGGTGATGGCCGAAAGGCACATGGAGCAGGGCTCGTGCGTCGAGAGGAAGACGTAGTCCTTCGTGTCCGGCTTCTCGACGCGCTCGTAGAGGCGCTTCAGCGTGTGCACCTCGCCATGCCAGAGCGGATTTTCCGTCTCGTTGTTCGTTTCGGCGATGACCAGCGAGAGATCGGATTTGCGCAGGATCGCCGCGCCGAACACCTTGTTGCCGGCGCGAACGCCCTCGCGCGTCAGCGGCAGGATGTCGAATTCTATGACGTCGAGGAGGCGCTTTACGAGCGTAGCCTGGTCCATGATGGGAATCCCGATTGGCTTTTCCCGGCATCCTTAGCGGCCGCGAGCGCGGGCAGGCAAGGGCGGCCGGTGACTTATGCTCAAAATGCGGGGCCTATGAGCAAAACAATACGCCCCTCCAAGGCCATTGGAATTTCTGTTTCTTTTGTTGCTGGCCGATTTTCGCGATATTGCGCATACTTCAACCGGACCCGACCATGACCGAAGCACAGGCCAAGCTCTCGACATTCCCGGCGTTCTTCCGCGTCAGCGGCAGGACGGTCGTCGTCGTGGGCGAGGGCGACGAGGCTTTCGCCAAGACCCGCCTGCTTTTCAACACGGATGCCCGGATCGTCGTTCTGGCCGAGGCGCCGGAGGCCGATTTCGCCCGCTTCATCGCCGAGAAGGGTCTCGACCTCGTCCGCGCGCCCTTCTCGAAGGACGCCATCGCGGATGCGACGCTCGTCTTCGCCGCGACCGGCGATGCGGGCACCGACCGCGCCATCGCCACGGCCGCCCGCGAACTGCGCATCCCGGTCAATGCCGTGGACCAGCCCGACTATTGCGATTTTTTCACGCCGGCGCTCGTCAACCGCGCGCCCGTCGCCGTCGCCATCGGCACGGAGGGTGCCGGTCCCGTCCTCGCGCAGATGATCCGCGCGCAGGTCGACCAGATCCTTTCGCCCTCGCTCGGCCGCCTTGCTAGCCTTGCCAACGGCTACCGCGAGGCCGTCGACCGCGTGCTGCCGCGCGGCGTCACCCGCCGCGTCTTCTGGCGCCGCTTCTTCCAGGGCGTCGTCGCCGATGCCGTCGACAATGGCGATATCGAGCTCGCCCGCCGCTCCGCAAACGCGCTGCTGAATTCGCAGGACAGGGCCGCCGGCCATGTCTGGCTCGTCGGCGCCGGCCCGGGCGCGGAAGACCTGCTGACGCTGCGCGCCCAGCGCGTGATGATGAATGCCGATGTCATCGTTTTCGATGCGCTCGTGCCGCAGGCCATCGTCGACATGGGCCGGCGCGATGCCGAGCGCCTGTCCGTCGGCAAGCGCAAGGGCTGCCATTCCAAGTCGCAGGAAGAGATCAACGACCTCCTGGTCGAGCTCGGCAAGGCAGGCAAGCGCGTCGTGCGCCTGAAGTCCGGCGATCCGCTCGTCTATGGCCGTGCCGGCGAGGAAATGGCCGCGCTCCGCCAGGCCGGCGTCACCTACGAGGTCGTGCCGGGCATCACCTCAGCCTTCGCCGCCGCCGCCGATTTCGAGCTGCCGCTGACGCTGCGCGGCGTTGCCTCCTCGCTCGTCTTCACCACCGGTCATGACCTGATGGGCGCCGTGCTGCCGGACTGGGCGCGGCTTGCCATTTCCGGCGCCACCGTCGCCGTCTATATGGGCCGCACGGTCGCCGCTTCCGTCGCCGCGCGGCTGATGGATGCCGGCCTTCCGGCCGACACGACCGTCGCCGTCGTGGAGAATGCCAGCCGCCGCGAGAAGCGGCTGCTGCACGGCACGCTGAAGGATCTTCCGGGCCTCGAACATCGCGACGAGCTTTCCGGCCCGGTCATGGTGATCATCGGCGAAGCCGTCGCCGGCGCCAATTTCGAACATTCCGAACCGCTCGCCGCCCGCGATCCGGTTCGCGCCACAGCAGCACTGGGAGCATGACATGGCCGACAAGGTTCTGACAGCCAATCGCCTTTCCGACGGCATCTCCGTCTGGCTCGACGCCGCCGGCACGTGGAACGAACACCTCCAGGCCGCCTTCGTCGCGCGCCACAAGGAGGCCGTCGAGGCGCTGGAAGCCACCGGCAAGCAGGCTTTCGCCGACAACAAGGTGGTCGACGTGAACGTGGTCGACGTCGAGGAAGTCGACGGCGTGCTGCGTCCGCTGCGCATGCGCGAGCGCATCCGCGCGCAGGGCCCGACCATCGCCTATGCCGCCGGCTATGTCGGCCTCGCCGCCACGGCCGCCTGAGGATATTGCATGTACCGTTACGACGAATTCGATCACGCCTTTGTCTCCGGCCGCGTGGAACAGTTCCGCGACCAGGTCGCGCGCCGCCTTTCCGGCGAGCTGGCCGAGGATGCGTTCAAGCCGTTGCGCCTGATGAACGGCGTCTATCTCCAGCTTCACGCCTACATGCTGCGCGTCGCCATTCCCTACGGCACGCTGAATTCGCGCCAGATGCGCATGCTGGCCCATATCGCCCGCAAATACGACCGCGGCTACGGCCATTTCACCACGCGCCAGAACATCCAGTACAACTGGCCGAAGCTTTCCGAGTTGCCCGATGCGCTGGCCGAGCTCGCGACGGTCGAGATGCATGCGCTGCAGACCTCCGGCAACTGCATCCGCAACGTCACGGCGGACCATTTCGCGGGCGCTGCGGCCGACGAGGTCGCCGATCCGCGGCCCTATGCGGAAATCCTGCGCCAGTGGTCCTCCGTCCATCCGGAATTCTCCTTCCTGCCGCGCAAGTTCAAGATCGCCGTCACCGGCGCCGAGCGCGACCGTGCCGCCATCCAGGTGCATGACATCGGCCTGCACCTGAAGAAGAACGAAAAGGGCGAGATCGGCTTTGCCGTCTATGTCGGCGGCGGGCAGGGCCGCACGCCGCTGGTTGCCAAGAAGATCCGCGACTTCCTGCCGGAAGAGGACCTTCTGTCCTATACGACCGCGATCATGCGTGTTTACAACCTCCACGGCCGCCGCGACAACAAGTACAAGGCGCGCATCAAGATCCTCGTGCATGAGACGGGCGCGGAAGAACTGGCGCGGCAGGTGGAAGTCGAGTTCGCCGAACTCAAGGACAGCGAGCTGAAGCTGCCCGAGCAGGACGTCGCCGCCATTTCCGCCTATTTCGCGCCGCCGGAGCTTGCGCCCCGTGCCGAAGGCTGGGCAAGCCTTGCCCAATGGAAGAAGGCCGACCCGGACTTCGCCCGCTGGGTGCATCAGAACGTGCAGCCGCACAAGCATCCCGACTACGGCATGGTGACGATCTCCCTGAAGCCCATCGGCGGCATTCCGGGCGATGCGACCGATGCGCAGATGGAGGCCGTCGCCGACATCGCCGCGGAATATGCCTTCGACGAGATCCGCGTCAGCCACGAGCAGAACCTCATCCTGCCGCATGTGGCGCTGGCCGATCTCGAAGCGGTCTACCGCGGCCTCGTCGCGGCAGGCCTTGCGACCGCCAATGCGGGCCTCATCACCGATATCATCGCCTGTCCGGGGCTGGACTACTGCGCGCTGGCCAATGCCCGCTCGATCCCGGTCGCGCAGGAGATTTCCACCCGCTTCGGCGCTCCGGAACGGCAGGCCGAGATCGGCGAGCTGAAGATCAAGATCTCCGGCTGCATCAATGCCTGCGGCCACCACCACGTCGGCCATATCGGCCTTCTGGGCGTGGAAAAGAAGGGCGAGGAACTCTATCAGATCACGCTCGGCGGCTCGGGCGACGAGAACACGTCGATTGGCGAGATCATCGGCCGCGGCTTCGAGCCGGAGAAGGTGACGGATGCCATCGAGGTGATCGTCGACACTTATCTCGGCCTCCGCCTCGATCCGTCTGAAATCTTCCTCGACGCCTATCGCCGTGTCGGGCCGCAGCCTTTCAAGGATGCGCTCTACGGCGGCAAGACGGCCGAAGCGGCCTGAGGAGGACGGTCATGACGAAAATCTGGAACGAAGCCGGTTTCCTGGCGGACGATCCCTGGATCGTCGAAACGGAGGAGACCAAGGCCGGCTCGAACGAGAAGGCGATCCTCGGCCTCGACGCCTTCCTCGCGAAGGTCGCGGAGAGCGACGAGAAGGACCTCGGCGTGCTGATCGCCCCGGCCGACGACGTGCGCAGGCTGGAAGGGCATCAGGGCCGGCTGGCGCTGGTCGCGGTCGCGTTCCCGGCCTTCAGCGACGGACGCGCCTTCAGCCATGCCTCGCTGCTGCGCTCGCGGCTCGGCTTCACGGGCGAGGTGAGGGCGGTCGGCGACGTGCTGATCGACCAGATCCCGCTGATGCTTCGCTGCGGCATCGACAGCTTTGCCGTCAGCAATGCGACGGCGCTGAAGCGGCTTGCGGAAAACCGCCTGCCGGGCATCGACAACCACTACCAGCCGGCCGCGCGCCCCTCGCAGGACGTCGGTTCCTACAGCTGGCGCCGCCGGGCCTGACATCGGGGCCGGCGAATGGCCGTAATCGTGGTATAGTCTTGAGCAAGATCAAGGACAACGGCCGCGCGCCGCGCGAAAAGAGGCAGGCGGCAAACTATTGCGCGGCCAATCGGCGCATTGGAACGGAATACCTTCCTTTGCCGCTCAAGATGTAATATCTGCCTATCGTCAATTTTTTCCGACGCAAGCCAGGATCGATCCCGAAATGAACGCACCTGCCAAGACCGAAGAGTTCGTGCCCGCCATTCCCGCCGGCGTATTCGCCGAGACGGTGACGAGCGTGCAGCACTACACGGATCGCCTGTTCCGCTTCCGCATGACGCGCCCGGAAAGCTTCCGCTTCCGTTCCGGCGAATTCGCGATGATCGGCCTGATGGTCGGCGACAAGCCGGTCTATCGCGCCTATTCCATCGCGAGCCCCGCCTGGGACGAGGAGCTGGAATTCTTCTCGATCAAGGTGCCGGACGGCCCGCTGACCTCGCATCTCCAGCAGATCAAGCCCGGCGATACCGTGCTGATGCGCAAGAAGCCGACCGGCACGCTCGTCCTCGACGCGCTGACGCCCGGCAAGCGGCTCTACATGTTCTCCACCGGCACCGGCATCGCGCCCTTCGCGAGCCTCATCCGCGACCCGGAGACCTACGAGAAGTTCGACGAGGTCATCCTGACGCATACCTGCCGCGAGGTCGCCGAGCTGAAATACGGCTTCGACCTCGTCGAGGAAATCCGCAACCACGAATTCCTCGCCGAAGTCGTCGGCGACAAGCTGCGCCACTATGCGACGGTGACGCGCGAGGATTATCCGTTCCAGGGCCGCATCACGGACCTCATCTCCAACGGCAAGATGTTCGCCGATCTCGGCGTGCCGCGTTTCGATCCGGCGATCGACCGCGGCATGATCTGCGGCTCTGCCGCGATGCTGAAGGAAACCAAGGCGCTGCTGGAGCAGGCCGGCCTTACCGAGGGCGCCAACAGCAAGCCCGCCGAATTCGTGATCGAGCGCGCCTTCGTCGACTAAGCGAAGGGCTGGTTCCTTGGAAAAGGCGCCTTCGGGCGCCTTTTTTGTGGACGCTTTTCCGTCAGTCGGAGAGGTGATCAAGCAGATCCGTCATCGCGGCCGCCGCAGCCAGGCCGTCGCCGTTGCGGATGGCGCGGATGACCTTCACGTGCAGGTCTACCGACCGGTCCATGTGCCGGTGATCGGCGCGGGCGAACCACAGGCGGCGCGAATGGGTCTGGAGTGGGGCGAGGGCGGACGTCAGGAAGCGGTTGGGGCAGGCCGCCTCCATGATCTCGTCGAACACCTTGTCGGCCGCCAGGAAGCCTTCCATGTCGGAGCGGATGGAGCAGGCGGTCATCTCCTGCGCGCAGGCGACGAGCTGTTCGCGGTGCTCCTCGCCGGCATGGCGCGCGACGAGGTCGGCGGCAAGGGGTTCCAGCTGCCGGCGCGTGGTCATCACTTCCGCATGGTCCTCGGGGCGGATCGCGGTGATCTGCAGGCCGGCGCGGGGGCGCACGGCGATCAGTCCCTGCCATTCCAGCTTCTGGATCGCCTCGCGCACCGGCGTGCGGCCGTGGCCGGCAAGCTCGATGAGCTCTCTTTCCGTGACGAGCGAGCCGGGCTTCAGCTTGAGCGTGACGATGAGGCCTTCGAGGGCGAGATAGGCGAGGTGGGCTTGCGATGCCGCGGTTTCCGTCATTCCGTTGTCCCGGTTGATATATCACATGGTGGCATGTCGCAAAATGAATGGCAAGGCGACTGATATATCACGAGCGTTGCGGTGATGGGTTGGCGCGAGGTCCGAAAGGATCCGGGTAGAGGTGGGGATTCGCCTGCCGTCCAGACCTCTCCGGGCGCGAAGGCTTGCCCGCTGGCTTAAAGGAAAACCGGCCAAGTCCATTTCTATGTGCCTTGTTCCGTTGTCATATTAGGTTTTCCCCAGCCGTTTCGCGGACCAGCCCAAAAGCCCCCGAATAAAGCCGCCGGCCCGCCCGTCGATAGGAGGATTGCGGTTGACGAATGTCATGGGCCTTGCCAGCATGCCCGCCACTCGGACCGTCCAGTTGCATTGTGGGGGCATAGGTTGACTGCGGGTTCCATCATCGCGACGATCCTGATCGTTCTCGCCGGCCTTCTCGCCGTGCCGGCCGTCAGCCATACGAATGCGGGCACCACCTTCTCCCTGATGGCTTCCTCCATGGCCTTCGTCGCCATGGGCATCGCGCAGTTCATGGCGACGCGTCCGCCCTTCATCGAGCGGCTCTTTGGCGGCCTCGACCGCATCTACCAGTTCCACCGCAAGATCGGCATCGCGGTGCTCTGTCTGATCCTCGTGCACTATTTCGTGGCGCCGGATTTCCAGGGACTCTCGCTGACGGGCGATCTCAACAAGCTCGCCAAGACGGCGGGCGAGTGGGCCTTCTACGGTTTCGTCTTCCTGCTCGTCCTCTCCATCGTGAAGGTCGTTCCGAAGACGCGCTTCCAGATTCCCTACCAGTACTGGCGCTTCACGCATCGGTTCATCGGCCTGCTCTTCCTGCTGGTCGCCTTCCACCAGATGTTCATCAAGCGCCCCTATGACGGCACGGCGCTGCTGGCGGCCTATCTCAACCTCTTCGCCCTCCTTGGCGTCGTCAGCTATGCCTATACGCAACTGCTGCCCTGGCTCCGCACGCGCAGATACGAGGTGGTCGACGTCGACCGTCACGACGGCGCGACGATCATCACGGCACGGCCGACCGGCGGCAAGCTTCGGGCCTTGCCCGGCCAGTTCGGCTTCTTCCGGGTCAACAAGTCCGGCCTTCGCGAGCCGCATCCCTTCACCATCGCCGGCATCGAGGACGACGGTACCGTCCGCTTCGCCATCAAGCCGCTCGGCGATTATACCAAGGCGCTGCGGGAAGCTGTGGCGGTGGGGGATCCGCTGACGCTGGAGGGCGGATACGGCCATTTCAACCACAGGCGCGGCGGCAAGAAGCAGATCTGGCTTGCCGGCGGCATCGGCGTCACGCCGTTCCTCGCCATGGCGAGCCGGCTGAAGGGCGACGAGGGGCAGGATATCCACATGGTCTACTGCGTGCGCGACGGCGCCGAAGCCATCGGCGTCGACACCTTCAGGGCGCAGGCGGAAAAGCTCGGCAATTTCAGCTTCGTGCTGCACAACTCGACGACCGACGGCCGCTTCGACGCTTCCAAGCTCGTTGCCGGCACCAGCATGGACCCGGCGGAAGCGGACCTCTGGTTCTGCGGTCCGCCGCCCCTGCGCATGGCCATCGAGAAGGGATTGAGGGAACTCGGCAAGCCGCCACGCCGCGTCGAGTTCGAACGTTTCGAATTCCGTTGAGGATTTCCAGCCGGCGAGCCGGCGTTCTGGAGCGAAGGGAACAAGCCATGCGCGTGTTCAGCAAGTCATTCATCCGGCCCGGCGCGCGGCTCGCCGCGGCGCTCGGCCTTGCCGTGGCGGTTCTCTGTCCGGCCGGGGCCTTTGCCATCGACCAGTTCGCGCCGGACGCCTACGGCAGCTATCAGGCGAATGTCGAGAACGGCAAGATCATGTTCAGCGCCGCCGGTTGCGGCGCCTGCCACGGCTCCGGCGACAATACCGGATTGCTTTCCGGCGGCATGGAGATGCAGACGGCGATCGGCAAGTTCTTCGCGCCGAACATCTCGGCCCATCCGAACGGCATCGGCGGCTGGTCGAATGCGGACTTCCTCAACGCCGTGATGGTCGGCCTCAAGAAGGACGGCGACAACCTCTATCCGGTCATGCCCTACACGTCCTATGGCGGCATGAAGCCGGAGGACGTCCTGGACATCAAGGCCTATATCGAGACGCTGCCGCAATCGGATGCCGCCTCGAAGGAACACGAGATCGCCTTCCCCTTCAGCCGCCAGACGACGATCACGCTCTGGAAGCGCAGCCACTTCGTCGTGCAGGCCTACCAGAAGCGCGAAGAGACGCAGATGGAACGCGGCCGCTACCTCGTCGAGAATGTCGGCGGCTGCGGCGATTGCCATACGCCGCGCACGACCACCTATGGCCTCGACCTTGCCCGCGCCTACGAGGGCGAGAAAGGCCTGACCGGCGCCGTCGCGCCGGATATCACCAAGGCGCGCATGGCCGGCCTGGCCTCGCACGAGGTCTTCACCAAGAGGCTGATCGAGGAGGGCAAGAAGCTCTCGGGCTCGCCGCTTTCCGATCCGGTCATGCGCCGCATCGCCGAGGGCCTTTCCACCCTTTCCGATGAGGACAGGCAGGCGATGTACGCCTTCCTCGCCGACCGCGAGGTCAAGGTGACGCCGGTCGAGACGAGCCCGACGCCGGTGTGCAGCGAGGCGACGGCGGAAAGCGCGCTCGGCGCCGGTGGCGGCAGCACGGAATTCGCATCGGCGGCCGATGCCTTCATCGGCAAATATTGCCGCAACTGCCACGGGCCGGGCGAAAGCTCGCAGGGCTCGTTCCCCTCGGGCGAACTGGGCTCGATTGCCGCGAACCCGGCCTTCGTCACACCCGGCGACGCCTCCAAGTCCCTGCTTTACACGAGTGTCACCAGCGGCCGCATGCCGCTCGGCAAGCGTCCCTCGGATGCCGAGGTGCAGGGCCTTGCCGACTGGATCAATTCGCTGAGCAAGTCGGCGATCCCCACCGCGGTTTCGGCGACGAAGACCGAGCGCTCCCGGCCGATGCTGAAATATCTCGATTTCGTCGATCTGGCGCTGCGTGATATTTCCAAGGTCGATGCGCACGACCAGCCGTTCATGCGTTATTTCAGTTATCGCGACCAGTATAACGGCATGATGAGCTGCGAAACGCACGAGACCTTCCTCAAGCGCATGAAGGTGCTCGCCGGCGGCTTCAAGAAGCTCCTCAATTCGCTGTCCTACGGGCCGGAGCTCGTCGTTCCCGAGGAGGTGGAAGGCTCAGACGGCCTTCTGGTGCGCATCGACCTGCGCGATCTCGAATGGAGCCAGGAAGACTACGATTTCCTGGTCAACGAATATTTCTACGGCGTCGATCCGGCCAGCAACGCCTCGCTGCAGGCGCTGGCCAAGGCGACGGAAACGCAGCTTCCCATCATGCGGATAGACTGGTTCATGAGCAACGGCGCGCGGCCGAAGGTCTATAACCGTCTCATGAAGTTGCCGACCAACATCATCGAGCTGGAGCAGCGCTTCGGCGTCAACGTCGCGCAGAACATCGAGCGCCGCCGCGTCGTCCGCGCCGGCTTCGCCGACGGCTCGTCGGGGGTTTCCGACCATAACCGCATGCTGGAGCGGCACGACATGCCTTTCGGCGGCTATTACTGGAAATCCTACGATTTTGCCGGCGACGTCGGGCGGCAGGTGCTCAAGCGCTTCCCGGCCGGTCCGGACGGTATCCGCCTGAAAGCCGGCCTGCTGCCCTTCGAGCACGATGGCGGTGAAATGATCTTCTCGCTGCCGAACGGCATGCAGGGATATTACCTGTCGACCAACAAGGGCGACCAGCTCGATGTCGGCCCGGCGAAGATCGTGTCCTTCCGCAAGCGGCCGATCGGCAAGGGCGTCGAGATCATCAATGCCCGCTCGTGCTTCGATTGCCATTTCGACGGCATCCTGTCGAAGCGCGACCAGTTGCGCGAGCATATCGAGACCTCCACGCTGTTCTCCAAGGACCAGCAGGACGAGCTGCTTGCCCTCTATGTGCCGCAGGAGGAGCTGAACGAGGTCTACAAGCGCGATACCGACCGCTTCGTCTCGGCGCTCGACCGCCTCGGCATCACAGAGGCGACGGCCGGCGGCGGCAAGACCAGTCTCAAGGCGCCCGGCGGGGCGGAGATCTTCACCTACTTCGCCGACAAGTACGAGGACGAGCTGAACTTCGAGCAGCTTGCCGCCGAGTTCGACATGACGCCCGAGCAGTTCGCCTCCGATATCCGCCGCCTGACGGATGCCGACGCGCTGCGCATCGGCCTCGACTGGGTCGCGACGCTGGAGGCGGGCGCCACCGTTCCGCGCGTCGAGCTGGAGGAGCAATATGCCTTCATGCTTCAGCCGCTTCTGCAGCTCGAACCGTTGAAGCGCGGCGTCAACCACGACGCGGTCGCCGTCGATACCGCGACCCCCCAGCAGCCGGAGCAGGCAACCGGCGACGATCAGTATCAGGCGGCGACGAACACCGCCCACGCCGTTCCGGCCTACAAGCAGGACGACAAGGCGCAGGCCGACAAGGTGAAGCTCGCCCTGCATGTGCCGTCGACGAGCGCGAAGGTCGGGGACTATCTGAGCTTCGAGCTCAGCACGAACCACGACTGCGAACTCCAGGTGGTCTATGTGGAGGATACCGGAAATGTCGAGATCATCCCGGACGTGATGATCGGCGACACGACGCTGCATCCCGGCGAGCGGCGCGTCATTCCGCAACCCGGCAGCGGCAACCTGACCTTCGATTCGCCGTCGCCCGGCGAGACGATGATCGCCGTCTGCAAGATCGGCGGCCTCGGCGACCAGAAGCTCACGGCGGAGAAGGCCAAGCAGATCGTTGCGGGCTCCAGGCAGCCGACCACGCGCGGCCTTGCCATCAACCTCGCCAGGCAGGCCGAACAGGATAACGGTGCGAGCGGCTTGCAGATGGTGACGTTCGAAATCCAATGATAGCAAGGGCAGGGGCCTTCCGGCTCCTGCCTGCCGATTCGATGAAGACATGAGGGGACTGGACGGACCATGCTGATGCGATACCGGGAGCATTTTCGCATTTCTTCGGCGCGCCAAGGCGGTCCTGCCCCCGACCTCGCGAGGGCACCGTTGCGGGCCTTCATCGGGATCGCGCTTGCGACGGCCGCTTTCGTCCTCGCGGACACGGCGCCGGCATCGGCCTCCTGCGAGGCGTTCAACGGTGTCGTCGATGCCTTCAACGCCGGTGACGAGCAGAAGGCGTTTGCCGCCGCAGAGACGGCGGGCACGGCCAATTGCAGCGCCAACGAGCGCACGCTCGTCGGCCGCGTCGCTGCGCTGACCGCCTTCAACCGCGTCGCCGTCGATGTCGGCAATGGCGGCAAGCTTGCCGATCACCGACAGGTGCTGGAGGAACTGAAGGAGAAATATGGCGGTCCCTGGCAGGTCTATGACGCGCTCGGCGACCTTGCCCGCGAGCGCAAGGATTACGAGGAGGCCGCGCGGCTCTACCAGATCGCGCTGGAGGATGGCTCCAACAAGACGCTGACGCCGGACTGGATGGCGCCCGACGAGGCGTACATCCTGCGCCTCGACCGGCTTGCCGGCGAAATGCGCCTTGCCGCCCCGTGCCCGGTCAAGCTCTCCATGCGCGGCGGCTGCAAGATCGCGTTCCGCGGGGTCACGATCAAGAAGAAGTCGACGCCGGTGCGCTACGTGTTCGGCACGGCGGATTTCACGCCGGAGGGCGTCGAGGCGGCGAAGGACCTCGCCGAATGCCTGAAGGCCGTGAAGCCGGCCGCCATCAAGCTCATCGGCCACACCGACCCGGTCGGCACCGCCGAGGCCAATTACAAGCTCTCGCTGGCGCGCGCCGAAACGCTGAAGACCTACCTTTACGATGCCGGCTATGCCGGCACGATCACGACCGTCGGCAAGGGCGAGGACGAGCCCTTCAAGCCGGACGATGCCAGCGCCTATGACACGGAGACGCTGAACCAGCTGCACCGCCGGGTCGAGGTAGATCTCAAATGAGGGCACTGCTGCCGCGCCTCCTGGCGCTTTTCCTCACCGCCGCCTTTCCGGGCGCCGCCCTTGCGGCGCAGACCTACGGGCTCGTCGTCGGCGTCGACCAGTATCCGAACGATGTCAGCCTCGACGGCGCGGTGCGTGACGCGGAGGACGTCTACCGCTCGATGAGCGCCGCCGGCTTCAAGGTGGTGAAATTCACCAATTCCGAGGCGCGCAAGGACGATATCCGCAAGGCCTGGACGGACATGGTGGCCGAGGCGGCGGCGGGCGACACCATCATCTTCACTTATGCCGGCCACGGCGCGCAGATGCCGGAGCTCATCGCGGGCGACGAAGCGGACGGGCTCGACGAATTCCTCCAGCTTCCGGGCTTCGACCGCAACCGCTACGAGGAGACCACCAGGGAGATCATCGTCGACAACGAGATGAATGCCTGGTTCGCGGAGGCGGAAGGCAAGGGGGTGCATGTGCTCTTCGTCTCCGACAGCTGCTTTTCCGGCGGCATGAGCCGGTCCATCAAGGGCAAGTCGCGCCTTGCGCCTGCGGTCAAGGTCAAGCTCGCCGCGCCCTCGCAGGAGGCGATCGACGGCGCGAACCTCAAGGAAATCGACTTCAAGCAGGTGACGGTGCTCGCCGCATCGCTGGAGAGCCAGCCGACGCCTGAAGTCATCATCGACGGCGAACCGCGCGGTGCGCTGAGCTGGAGCTTCGCCCGCGCGGTGGAGGGCAGCGCAGACCGCAACGGCGACGGCATCATCACCCGCATCGAACTGGAGGACTACGTCTTCTCGAATGTGAAGAACCGCTCGGAAGCGCTGCAGGTGCCGAATTTCACGCCGCAGGTGGCGCGCTCGGAGAGCGAGGTCGTCGTGCGCCTCACGCGCGGCCTTCCCGGCAATGGCGAGGTCGCCGGCGACAATGCGATGCCGCACGCCTTCAAACCGGCGCGGGAGCTCGGCTGGACCGGCAAGATCGCCCTTGAGATCGACGGCGATGCCGAAAAGCCGGAGAATACGGACGGCACGGGCACGCCCTTCCGCTGGGATGTCGCCAATGGCGTCTTCTATACGCCGAACGGCGATGTCGCCGCGGAAAATATCGGTCCGGACCGCATCCAGGCGGTGGTCGACAAATTCGTGCTGCTCGATTTCCTGAAGGCCATGGCTAGCCAGAATCCCGGATCCGTCTCCCTGAGGCCGACACGGGATATTTATGCCGCCGGTGATCGCCTGCGCTTCGACGCCCCGCCCGGGCGCTATCCCAACATGCTGGTCTTCAACCTTGCCAATACGGGCGAGGTGCAGTTCCTCGACATGCAGGCGGCGGGAACGGCGAGTTCCGAGTTCAAGCTGACCGATGTCGAGGTGGTCAAGCCCTTCGGCGCCGATCACCTGATCACGATCTGGACCGCCGAGCCGGTGGACGCCATCGGCGCGGTGCTCGCCGACCGCAACGTGACCGCCGCCGCCTTGCTCCAGGCCCTGATGACGCGCCTCGACGGCAAGGAAGCGAGCGTCGCTATCCAACCCCTTTACACGCGGGAAGCGCTCTGATGATCCGGTATGCCGCAGCCCTTCTGCTTTCGCTCGGTCTTGGCTCCATGGCCTCCGCCGCCGACCGGGCGCTGATCGTCGGCATCGGCACCTATGCCAACCTGCCGGAAAAGATGTTCCTCGAAGGGCCGAAGAACGACGCGCCGCTGATCGAGACGCTGTTGAAGGAAAAGCTCGGCTATCCGGCCGATTCGATCCGCGTCCTGCGCGATCAGGATGCCAGCCGAGCCGCGATCCTCGCCAGCATCGACGACTGGCTGGTCAACGGCACGCAGCCGGGGGACCGGGTCTATTTCTACTTTTCGGGCCATGGCCTGCAGGTGAAGGACGTGAGCGGCGACGAGGAGGACGGGCTCGACGAGGCGCTTTCCACCTATGACATTGCCGCCGGCGACGGCGACTGGACCAATGTGATTCTCGACGACGAGATCGATGCGATGCTGGCGAAGCTCAAGGATCGCGCCGTCACCATCGTCATCGACGCCTGCCACTCCGGCACCATCTCCCGCTCGCTCTCGACGGAGGTCGCCGAGGCGATGGAAAGCGCGCGCTTCCTGCCGCGCCCCCATGCAAAGCCAGGCGAGGTGGTGAAGACGCGCGGCCTGCGCATCGATGTCGCCGTGGTCGACAAGCCGGAGATCGCCAGGCAGAACGGCGTGGAAGCGTGGAGCGCTGCCTCGTCCTATCAGGTCGCCTGGGACGATACGCGCCTGCCGCCGGAGGAGCGGCACGGCGTCTTCACGCTCTCCTATGTCAATGGCCACGAGACCGCCGCCGCCGACAGCAATGGCAACGGCATCGTCTCCAATGCCGAATTGCTGGAATATGTGAAGAAGCAGTCGCAGTCCTATTGCGCCGCGCAGTCGGAATGCCAGGGCCTCGATCCGCAGTTGGAAGTGAACTACGCGCTGCTCGGCGCCAGCGCCGTCGCGCCGGCAGATACCGGCGGGCAGGCGCAGCAGGCAGGCGGCGAGACCGCGCAGCAGCCGACGCCCGATTACGGCAAGATCGAGGAGGTGAAGGTCGAGAACACCCAGCAGACGGCCTATGTCGCCGCCGACCCGGTCGAGGCCGTCGGCGATATCCTCGGCAAGGCCGAGACCGGCGACGTCAAGGTGGCGCTCTCCTCGGACTATCTGAAGACCGGCGATGCCTTCCGCATCACGGTGACGAGCGCCACGAGCGGGCACCTCATCCTCTACGACGTCGACAAGGACGGCAAGGCGACGCAGATCTTCCCCAACGAGGCGGCCCGCAAGATCACGCCGCTGACCGCCAACATGCCGCTCACCATTCCAGACGACTATTACGGCTTCGATTTCGAGGCCGACGGGCCGGGCGAAAACGTTCTCGTCGCCATCGTCATCGCCGACGACGTCGACCTCACCAGGGTCGCCCCGAACGACTATGGCCTGACGAAGGAACTCGACGCCCGCACCACCATCGCCGATATAGCGGGCACGCTGAAGCAGACCTGGACGCGCGACACGGAGAACCGCAGCGTGAACTGGTCGCTGGGACTGCTGAAATATGCGGTTCACTGAGCGCTGCCGCTACCGTATTCCGGCGGCCTGCCGCTTTGCCAAACGGCAGTTGCAAAAGCTGTTTTCGGTGCATTTTCCGGGTTGACCCGGCAGAACCTCCTGCATATGTTCCGCGCACTTCCGCGGGGCGTATGCTCCACGCTCGGGAGCGCGTAGCTCAGCCGGTAGAGCAACTGACTTTTAATCAGTAGGTCCAGGGTTCGAATCCCTGCGCGCTCACCACAAGCGTCCTTGTTGCGGTGGTCTGATTCTCATATCTGCTTTGCTCCTTCCCGACGTCGCCGCTCGCACACGACATATCGCCGCGTTCTCCAAAAGGTGATTGGCAGGAGCGGGGTGCGGCGGCTATCAGAGGCGCAAACGGAGATGCGGGCGGGCCGGTTGCGGGCTGGAGCCGCTTTCTCCGGCCGTCGTGGAGTAGCCCCTTGTCGATTGCCGATATTTCCCTTCTGAGCGCGCTTCTTGCCGGGGCGCTGTCCTTCCTGTCGCCCTGTGTGCTGCCGCTTGTGCCGCCCTATCTGTGCTATATGGCGGGCATTTCGGTGGACCAGTTCCGCGGCAGCGAGGCGGTGGCGGTGCGGCGCGATACGCGGGGCGCTGTGCTGCTGGCGGCCTTCTTCTTCACGCTCGGCTTTGCGACGGTGTTCGTCGCGCTCGGCGCCGGGGCCTCGACGATCGGCATGGTGCTGCGCAAGCATCTCGACGTGCTCGCCCAGATCGGCGGCGTCATCATCATTCTTATGGGCCTGCATTTCCTCGGCGTGCTGCGCATCGGGCTCTTTGCCCGCGAGGCGCGCTTCCAGGGCGGCGGCAAGCCGGCGACCGCCTCCGGCGCCTATATAATGGGCCTTGCCTTCGCCTTCGGCTGGACGCCCTGCATCGGTCCGGTGCTGGGGGCGATCCTCGGCATCGCCGCGGCGCGCGAGACCGTCGGCGACGGCGCGGTGCTGCTGGCCGTCTATTCGCTCGGCCTTGCCATTCCGTTCTGGATCGCGGCCGGCTTTTCCGGCGCCTTCATGCGCTTCCTCGTGCGCTTCCGCCGCCATCTCGGCACGGTGGAGAAGGTCATGGGAGGGTTGCTGATCCTCACCGGCCTAGCCTTCATCTTCGGCTATGTCAGCGCCGTTGCGATCTGGTTCCAGCAAACGTTTCCCATTCTCTCGCAAATCGGCTAGTCGGAAACATCATCCTCGGCAAGCGGAAGCAGACCTTAGCCCATGGCGGATATCATCGGACTGGTCCTGCCGTTCTTCGGCATGATTCTCCTCGGCTACGTGGTCGCGAAGATCACGAAGCAGCCGGTCGAGGCGCTCGGCTGGCTCAATACTTTCATCATCTACATCGCGCTGCCGGCCCTGTTCTTCAAGCTGGTGGCGAAGACGCCGATCGAGCAACTGACCCGCGTCGATTTCATCGTCGCCGATGTCGGGGCGACCTATCTCGTCTTCTGCCTGATCTTCGCCCTCGGGCTGTGGCTGCGCCGCGCGAGCGTCGGCGAGGCGACCATGCAGGGGCTTGCCGCGGCCTATGGCAATATCGGCTATATGGGGCCGGGCCTTGCGCTGCTCGCCTTCGGCGAGCCGGCGGCCGTGCCTGTGGCACTGGTCTTCTGCTTCGAGAACATGCTGCATTTCATGGTGGCACCCGCGCTGATGGCACTTGCCGGCGGCGAGAAGCGGCCGGCCCATCAGGTCGTCGGCGGTATCCTCCACAAGATCGTCACGCATCCGTTCATCATCGCGACGGCAGCCGGTTTCGCCGCCGCCTTTGCCGGTTTCGAGCCGCCGCAATCCCTGCAGCGGCTGATCGATTACCTGGCGCAGGCGGCCGCGCCCTGCGCGCTCTTCGCCATGGGCGTCACGCTGGCGCTCAGGCCCCTGAAGCGCGTGCCGGTGGAGATCGGCTATATCGTGCCGGCAAAGCTCCTGCTGCTGCCGGTCGTCATGTATCTGGTGCTCGGCCTTGCGGGCAATTTCGATCCGGTCTGGGTCTATACGGCCGTGCTGCTCGCGGCGCTGCCGACGGCGACGAATGTCTTCGTCATCGGCCAGCAATATGGCGTGTGGCAGGAGAGGGCGTCGGCGACGATCCTCATCACGACGGTCCTTTCCGTCGCGACGGTGACGATCGTGCTCTACCTCATCAAGTCAGGCCTGCTTCCGGGCGACCCGTTCCCTTAGGCCCTCGCGAAAGGCCTTCAGCGAGCCGAGCGGTTCGATGCCCTCGCGCATGACGATGCTGCGCAGCGGTCCGAGGGCAGACAGCAGATGCAGGCCGGCGGATCGCAGGAACTGTACGGGCAGGAAATCGGAAAGCAGCGAACGGTTGAGGAGATCGACGCTGAGCGTGCGCGAGCGGATGTCGGCCTGTCGCCTGCGGTCGAAACGCTCGCCGAGCGTGGAATAGTTCGCCGGCTCGCTATCGCCGATCAAATCCCTGAGCGCCATGATGTCGCGCAGGCTGAGGTTGAGCCCCTGCGCGCCGATTGGCGGGAAGGCGTGGGCGGCCTCGCCGAGCAGCACGAAGCGTTCCTTGCCGAAATGGTCGGCCGTCATTCCGGAAAGCGGGAAGCTCTGGGCGCCGGCTTCGACGGTGACCTTGCCGAGCATGGACTGCATGCGCTCTTCCACTGACTGGCCGAGGTCGGAAACGGGCAGGTCCCGCAGCCGCGCCGCTTCCTTCGGCGGCAGGACCCAGACGAGGCTGGAGCGCCGGCCGGGCAGGGGGACCTGCGTGAACGGCCCGCTTTCCGTGTGGAACTCCGTCGAGATATTGCCGTGCGGCCGCTCATGCGCAAAGTTCAGCACCAGCGCGGATTGCGGATAGGACCAGGCACGAACGCCGATGCCGGCGCTGTCGCGGATGCGCGACTTCTTGCCATCCGCGCCGACGACCAATGAGACGAGGACACGCTCGCCATCGTCCAGCACCAGCTCCACGCCGTTCTCGAAGCTGTTGGCGGCCGTCACGCCGTTTTCCAGCCGCGCGATATTGCCCTGCGCCGCGATGCGCTCGTCCAGCACCTTGAGGAAGGGCGCATTGGGGATGTTGTAGCCGAACGCATCGAGCCCCACTTCGCCGGAGCGGAAGGCGACCGGCGGCGCGCGCAGAAGGCGCGTCGTGCCGTCGAGGATCTGCATGGTCTCGAGCGCGGCGGCGTGCGGGGCGATCGCATCCCAAAGCGCGAGCGTCTTTAGGAAGGCGATGGACTGGTCCATGAGCGCCGTCGTGCGGCCGTCGGCGGCGCGGGTCGGCGGGGCGATCAGCGCGACGGTGCGGCCCGAATCGGAAAGCGCGAGGGCCGCGAGGCTGCCGGCAAGGCCCGCGCCGACGATCGCGATATCGAATTGTCTCATGACCGACCTCCGGAATGGGAAACGTTTCCCACAGATTTGCGATGCTTGTAGCGAGCAAGAGTAGGGCCGCAAAGAGGCAATTTCCATGGGATGAATCCGCGCAGGGCTGGATACGCACCGGCGGGCCGCGGATTTTCACTGGCGATGGCCGGCAATCAATGCATATTACGGCAAGACACGAAGAGGGCGCGTTCGGCGGATCGCGGCCGGGAAAAAGCCCCAAGGGATGGACGGCGAACCGCAATGAAATTCTTCAACTACAAGCGCGTGCCCTATGCGGAAATCCGCGCCTTTTCCGTCCATATCCTGACGGCGTCCGGCTCGTTTCTCGCCTTTCTCGGCGTCGTGGCCGCGGCCGAGCACCGTTTCGTCGACATGTTCTGGTGGCTCGGCCTTGCGCTCCTCGTCGACGGCATTGATGGGCCCATCGCGCGCAAGGTGCGCGTCAAGGAAGTGCTGCCGAACTGGTCCGGCGATACGCTGGACAATGTCATCGACTACGTGACCTACGTATTGCTGCCGGCCTTCGCGCTCTACCAGAGCGGCATGATCGGCGAGCCCTGGTCCTTCGTGGCGGCCGGCGCCATCGTGGTGTCGAGCGCCATCTACTATGCCGACATGGGCATGAAGACGGACGAGTATTTCTTCTCGGGCTTCCCGGTCGTGTGGAACATGGTGGTCTTCACGCTCTTCGTCATACAGGCGAGCGAGGTGACGGCGTCAGTCGTCGTCTTCGTTTCCGTCTTCCTCACCTTCATGCCGATCAATTTCCTGCATCCGGTGCGCGTCCAGCGGCTGCGGCCGCTCAATCTGGCGATCTTCTTCCTCTGGTCGTTCCTCGGCATCTATGCGCTGCTCCTGCATTTCGCATCGCCGGCCTGGGTGGTCTGGGGCGTGGTCGGCACCGGTCTCTATCTCTATGTCATCGGCGGCGTGCTGCAGGTCTTTCCCAGCCTGGGCCGGCGCTAGAGCATTTCGCTTTTCTCCGAATCACGAAAACGCTCTAACTCATTGTTTTGTCGCATTTCCGGACGCAAAACCGCTTCGCACTTTTGCTGGAAATGCTCTAGAACCCGGAGGAGCATGACATGACCAAGGCGATCGTCGTTCGCAGTCTCGGCGGGCCGGACGTCCTGAAACTCGAAGACGTGCCGCTCGGCCCGCCGGGGCCGGGCGAGGTGCAGATCCGGCAGGCGGCCATCGGCCTCAACTTCATCGACGTCTATTTCCGCACCGGCCTCTACAAGGCCGACCTGCCGTTCATCCCCGGCAAGGAAGGGGCGGGAACGGTGACGGCAGTCGGCGAAGGTGTGTCGGATTTTGCCGTCGGCGACCGCGTCGCCTATGCCTCGGCGGACGGCGCCTACGCGGCCGAGCGCAATGTCGCGACGAAGCATCTGGTGAAGGTGCCGGAGGGCATTTCCCTGGAAACTGCCGCCGCCATGATGCTGAAGGGCATGACGGCGCAGTATCTGTTGCTCCAGACTTACCCTGTGAAGCCCGGCAGCGTGATCCTGTTTCACGCGGCGGCGGGCGGCGTCGGCCTCATCGCCGGCCAGTGGGCAAAGGCGCTTGGCGCGACGGTGATCGGCACGGCCGGTTCGCAGGCGAAGATCGATCTTGCGCTCGCGCACGGCTACGACCATGTCATCGACTACGGCAGGGAGGATTTTGCCGCCCGCGTGCGGGAGCTGACCGATGGGGCCGGCGTCGATGTCGTCTACGATTCCGTCGGCAAGGACACGTTCCCCAAATCGCTGGACTGTCTCAAGCCGCGCGGCCTCTTCGTCAGCTTCGGCAATTCCTCCGGCCCGGTCGATGCGTTCAATATGGGGCTTCTCGCCCAGAAGGGCTCGCTCTTCGCCACCCGCCCGACGCTCTTCCATTACATCGCGACACGCGCGGCGCTCGATGCATGTGCAAATTCGCTCTTTGATGTTGTGCGCAGCAACAAAGTGCGTATCAATATTCATCAGACTTATTCGCTGGCGGACGCGGGACGCGCCCACACGGATCTGGAATCAAGAAAAACGAGTGGAACGACATTGCTCATTCCCTGAAAACGACCCGAAGGGGCGCTGGGAACGGGATTGCAGGAAAGAGGGGCATAGTGTCAGCCGTTGGAGCGTCTGGGGGCCGTCCGTTGCTGGCTGTCCGCAGCCTGACAAAGCTATTCGGTTCGTTTGCCGCCTGTAACGGCATCGACCTCGATATCCAGCCCGGCGAGATCCATGCCCTTCTGGGCGAGAACGGCGCCGGCAAGTCCACCCTGGTCAAGATGCTGTTCGGCGTCCTGGCGCCGACCAGCGGCGAGATTCTGTGGAAGGGCGAATCCGTTCGCATTCCAAGCCCCGGCGCGGCTCGCCGCCTCGGCATCGGCATGGTCTTCCAGCATTTCTCGCTGTTCGAGGCGCTGACGGTCGCCGAGAACATTGCGCTGTCGCTGAGCCCCGGCATCTCGCTCTCGAAGGTGGCCGAGGAAGCCTCGCGCCTTTCCCATCTCTACGGCCTGCCGCTCGATCCGAAGGCTCATGTCGCCGACCTTTCCGTCGGCGAGCGCCAGCGCATCGAGATCGTGCGCGCGCTGCTGCAGAACCCCGAACTCATCATCCTCGACGAGCCGACCTCGGTGCTGACGCCGCAGGAGGCCGACCGCCTGTTCGAAACGCTCGCCAAGCTGAAGGCCGAGGGCCGTTCGGTTCTCTATATCAGCCACCGGCTGGAGGAAGTGCAGCGCATCTGCGACCGCGCCACCGTTCTTCGCCACGGCAAGGTCACCGGCGCCTGCGACCCGCGCAAGGAGACGCCCGCGTCGCTCGCCCGCATGATGGTCGGCAGCGATGTCGCCTCCGTCAGTGCGGCAGGCACGAACACCAAGGGCGACGTGCTGCTCGAGGCAAGGCATCTCAGCGTTCCGGCGCGCACGCCCTTCGCCGTCGCGCTGAAGAACGTCTGTCTCAAGGTGCGTGGCGGCGAGGTGCTGGCCATCGCCGGCGTCGCCGGCAACGGGCAGGGCGAGCTTTTCGATGCGCTCTCCGGCGAATATCCGGTCGCCGATGCGTCGGCCGTCTCGGTCCGCGGCAGGGCCGCCGGCAATCTCGGCATCACCGCCCGCCGCTTGATGGGCGCGGGCTTCGTGCCTGAGGAGCGCCATGGCCATGCCGCCGTGCCGGGCCTGCCGCTTTCCGACAACCTCGTTCTGGCGCGCAACCAGTCGGATCGCCGAACGTTCCTTTCCGGCGGCATCCTCGGCATCATCCGCCGCGCCGTCGTGCACATCGCCTCGCGGCGCATTTCCGAGACGATGGACGTGCGCAAGAGCGGCGAGGACCCGGCCGCCGGCTCGCTTTCCGGCGGCAACCTGCAGAAATATATCGTCGGCCGCGAGCTCGACCGCCAGCCGGCCGTGCTGATCGTCAACCAGCCGACCTGGGGCGTCGATGCGGGGGCGGCGAGCCGTATCCGGCAGGCGCTCGTGGACCTTGCGAAATCGGGCTCGGCGGTGCTGGTGATCAGCCAGGACCTCGATGAGATCTTCGAGGTGGCGACGGAGATCGCCGTCATCAGCGAGGGGCGGCTTTCCGATGCCTATCCGACCCGCGAGTTGACGCGCGAGAAGATCGGCCTCCTGATGGGCGGCATGTACGGCAAGACCGAGGAGGCGGCTCATGCGCATTGAACTCGAAAAGCGCGCCAATCCCTCGACATTCTATTCCATCCTCTCGCCCTTCCTGGCGCTTGGCCTGACGGTCATTGCCGGCGGCATCATGTTCGCGCTGCTCGGCAAGAGCCCGGGATCGGCGCTCTACAGCTTCTTCATTGAGCCGCTGCTAGACGTCTGGTCGCTGCACGAGATCGCGATCAAGGCTGCGCCGCTGATCCTGATCGGCGTCGGCCTTTCCGTCTGCTACCGCTCGAACAACTGGAACATCGGCGCCGAGGGGCAGTTCATCGCCGGGGCGATTGCGGGCTCCATCGTGCCGGTCGTCTTCCACGACTGGCATTCCTCGCTCGTCCTGCCGCTGATGCTGATCTTCGGCATGGTCGGCGGCGCGCTCTATGCCGGCGTGCCCGCCTTCCTCAAGGCACATATGAACACCAACGAGATCCTGACGAGCCTGATGCTGGTCTATATCGCCCAGCTCTTCCTCGACTGGCTCGTGCGTGGCCCCTGGCGCAGTCCCGATGCCTACAACTTCCCGGTGACGCGCGATTTCGCGCCGGAGGCGATCCTTCCCGAGCTCGTTTCCTCCGGTAGGGCCAATCTCGGTTTCGCCTTTGCCGTCATCGCGGCTGTCGCGCTCTGGGTCATGATGCGCTACACGCTGAAGGGCTTCGAGATCACCGTGCTCGGCCAGTCGGAGCGGGCAGGGCGCTTTGCCGGCTTCTCGTCAAAGCGCATGATCTGGTTCTCCATGCTGCTGTCCGGCGCGCTTGCCGGCCTTGCCGGCATTTCCGAGGTCAGCGGCACCATCGGCAAACTGCAGCCGATCATCTCGCCCGGCTATGGCTTCACGGCGATCATCGTCGCCTTCCTCGGACGCCTCAATCCGCTCGGCATCATCGCGGCGGGCCTGTTCCTGGCGCTCACCTATGTCGGCGGCGAGGCGGTGCAACTGACGCTTACCGTCTCCGACAAGGTCACGCGCGTCTTCCAGGGGCTGCTGCTCTTCTTCGTGCTCTCCTGCGATACGCTCATCCAGTACAAGATCCGGCTGGTCTTCTCCCGCCTTACCCGTGGAAACGAGGGAGCGCTCTGATGGGCATGATCGAGGCCATTCTCCTGACCGTGATCACCGCGGCGACGCCGCTCGTGCTCGCCTCCATCGGCGAGCTCGTCACGGAGCGCACCGGCGTGCTCAATCTCGGCGTCGAGGGCATGATGGTGATGGGGGCGGCCATCGCCTTCGCCGCCACGCAGGTCACCGGATCGCCCTATATCGGCATTCTCGCCGGCATTGCCGGCGGCGCGCTGTTCTCGCTGCTCTTCGGCTTCCTGACGCTGACGCTCGTCGCCAACCAGGTGGCGACCGGTCTTGCGCTCACCATCCTGGGCCTCGGCGTTTCCGGCCAGATCGGCGAGCCCTATGTCGGCATGTCGGGCGCCAAGCTCGAGCCGATCGCGATCCCGCTGCTCGCCGACATTCCCTTCATCGGCCCGCTGCTCTTCAAGCAGGACATCATCTTCTACCTGTCGATCGCCATCGTCATCGGCGTCAACTGGTTCCTGTTCAAGAGCCGCGCGGGCCTGAAGGTCCGGGCGATCGGCGACAACCATGCCTCCGCCCATGCGCTCGGCATCCATGTCATCCGCACGCGCTATCTCGCCGTGATGTTCGGCGGCGCCTGCGCGGGCCTTGCCGGCGCGCAGCTCTCGCTGGTCTATACGCCGCAATGGGTGGAGAACATGTCGGCCGGGCGCGGCTGGATCGCGCTGGCGCTCGTCGTCTTCGCCTCGTGGAGGCCCTGGCGGGTGCTGCTCGGCGGCTATCTCTTCGGCGCGGTGTCGATCAGCCAGTTGCATGCGCAGGCCTTCGGCATCGGCATTCCGTCGCAGTTCCTGTCGGCTCTTCCCTATGCCGCCACTGTTATCGTACTAATCCTGATATCGCACAACCGGCGCATGACGCTGATCAACACGCCTGCCTCGCTCGGCAAGCCGTTCGTGCCGGATCGGTGACGAGAACAAGAAGACGGGAAACAACCACTCCAACCCTCAGAGGATAAAATGAAGAAAATCATTCTCGCTCTCGCAACGTCGGCCGCCGTTCTCGGCTTCGCCGTCGCCGCCAGCGCCCAGGACAAGACGAAGATCTGCTTCATCTATGTCGGCTCCAAGACGGACGGCGGCTATTCGGAAGGCCACGACCGCGGCCGCCAGGAACTCGAGAAGGAGATGGGCGACAAGATCGAGACCGCCTTCCTCGAAAACGTGCCGGAAGGCCCGGATGCCGAACGCGCCGTCGAGCGCATGGCGCGCTCGGGCTGCGCGCTCGTCTTCACCACGTCCTTCGGCTTCATGGATGCGACGATCAAGGTTGCGCAGAAGTTCCCGGACGTGAAGTTCGAGCACGCGACCGGCTTCAAGAGCGCGGAAAACGTCGGCACCTACAATGCCCGCTTCTATGAAGGCCGCTACATCCAGGGCGTGATCGCCGCCAAGATGTCCAAGAAGGGCGTCGCTGGCTACATCGCCTCCTTCCCGATTCCGGAAGTCGTGATGGGCATCAACGCCTTCATGCTCGGCGCGCAGTCCGTCAACCCGGACTTCAAGGTCAAGGTCGTCTGGGCCAATACCTGGGCCGACCCGGGCAAGGAAGCCGATGCCGCCAAGGCGCTCGCCGACCAGGGCGTCGACATCCTGACGCAGCACACCGACTCCACCGCGCCGATGCAGGTCGCCGCCGAGCGCGGCATCCACGCCTTCGGCCAGGCCTCCGACATGATCGCGGCCGGCCCGAAAACCCAGCTCACCGCCATCGTCGACACCTGGGGCGCCTATTACGTCAAGCGCACCAAGGCCGTTCTCGACGGCACCTGGAAGTCCGAGCAGATCTGGGACGGCCTGAAGGACGGCATCCTCACCATGGCGCCCTATACCAACATGCCGGACGACGTGAAGAAGGCCGCGGAAGACGTCGAAGCGAAGATCCGCTCCGGCGAGCTGCACCCCTTCACCGGTCCGGTCAAGAAGCAGGACGGCTCCGACTGGCTGGCCGCCGGCCAGGTTTCGGACGACGGCACGCTGCTCGGTATGAACTTCTACGTCGCCGGCGTCGACGACAAGCTGCCGCAGTAAGCGGCAACGCACCGACCAAAGGAAAGGCGCCCCTTGCGGGCGCCTTTTCCGTTTGCGCCCGCGAAAGTCCTATCTCCTTGTTTGTGCGCAATTCCGCGTGCAAAACCGCTTCGCACTTTTGCTGGAATTGCTCTATACCTGCCGGATGGTTCCGCGGAAGAAGGGGTTCTTCGGAACGGAGGAGGGGAAGGTTCTTGCGCAAGGGTTTGCTTGAAACGGTCATCAGCGGGATGAACACGCGCACCAGTCATGCGCAGGTGGTCAACGAGCTGGGCCGGGCCATCATCGCGGGCGAATACCCCGTCGGGGCGACGTTGCCGGGCGATGCCGAGCTTGCCGCCCGCTTCAAGGTTTCGCGCACGGTGCTGCGCGAGGCGATGAAGACGCTGGCCGCCAAGGGCCTCATCGTACCGCGTGCGCGCATCGGCACGCGCGTGACGCCGAACACGCAATGGAACCTTTTCGACAGCGATATCCTCACCTGGTACTTTGCCGTCGGCATCAACGAGGACTTCCTGCTGCACCTTTCGGAAGTGCGCCTCGCCTTCGAGCCGCATGCCGCCGCGCTTGCCGCCCGCCATGCCACGGAAGCCGACATCAGCCAGATGATGCGGCTGGCCGTCGCCATGGGCGATTCGGAGCATACTGCCGAGACGCTCGCCATGGCGGACCTGAAATTCCACCTCTCGGTTCTGGAAGCCTCGCGCAACCCGTTCCTGCGCACCGTGGGCAGCCTGATCGAGGCGGCGCTCGTCGGTGCCTTCAAGCTCAGCTCCCCCGCCGCCGACCGCGGCAAGAGGGGGGATGTGGCGGCAACGCATATCCGCATCGTCGAGGAGATCGACCGGCGGGACGAGGAGGGCGCGCGCCGGGCGATGGAGAATGTCATCCGCGTCGGCCGCGAACGTGTCGTTCAGGCCCTGCGCGAGGGGCAGCAGGTAGACGGATAGCAGCGATCGGAGTCCTGATCGGCAGCATTGCGTGGAGCAACGCGCCTTTCGTTTGATAATGTAAGAGGACAGGTGGATTTCCGCCCCGCAGGCGCAGGGCGGAACCGGCTTAGTCGTCGTTGCTGGCGTTGAGGTCTTCCGGCCGCTTGCCTTCGTCGGCGGTGTGGCCGGCAACCTGTGCGGCTCCCATTGCCTGGTAGAGATTGAAGAGCGCTTCGCTGGCGCGTGCCGCGAGACGGAACCATTCGCTGTTGCCGGCAATCGCCGGATGCTGAAGCAGCTGGTCGTCGACGAGGTCGAGCACGATGGAAGCCGTGTGCACCGCCTCGTGGAAGCCGAAGGAGCCGGAGGCGTAGTGCGCCATCAGCTCGGGCGGCGTCATTGCGCGCTCTTCCGCAAGGATGTCGAGCTGTTTCAGGCGCTCGTCCTCAAGTTCGATGTCGGTGCTTTCCAGCATGATCGTCTCCTGCGTCAAAGATAGTCGAAGCGTATGCGGCGGCGAATCAGGAGAAGCGACCGGTCTGGCTGAATGCGGTAGGTTTCGATCACCTGCCGGCCACGATCGTCATAGAACCGGTGATCGAACGTGCTGCCGATGGGCGATTTCGTCAGCTTCGTGCGCGGCTGGTGGCCGCCATAAGTGATGCTTCCGGGAATGGGCTCGATGCCGGGGCCATCCGCCATGGTGCAGGCGGTGAGGGCAAGGGCGGTCATAAGGGGCAGGGCGATACGGAACATGGAAGAATCCTCCACGCGCATTCTAGCAGATTGCGCGCCATGCGAAACGGGCGGCCGAAGCCGCCCGTCGTTCGCGTCAGCCTTGCGGCGTCAGCGTTACGGAAGTACCGGTCGCGGCGAGGTTGAGGCCGATCTGTCCGCTGACGCTGATCGTCTGCAGATGGATCGAGCCGGAAGTGCCGCCGATGAGCACATTGGTGCCGATCCCGACACCGACGGTCGCTTCCGCCGTGGCGCCCTGGTAGAGGCCACCGAGCGAGCCCTGGTGATAGCCGGCGGTCGGGGCGAACACGGCCCAGATGATGCGGCCTTGCGTCGTGAAGCCGAGGTCCACGCCCATCTTGCGGATGACGCCGCTATAGGTGTCGTGCTCGCCGTTCGTCGCCTTGAACACGCAATCGACGCTCTTGGCGGAGCCCAGCACATAACCGACGCCGCCGCCGACATCGCAGGTCAGCATGCCGATTTTCACCCCGTCGCGTGCGCCGGGATCGACATAGGCGGGGGCTTCCTCGCGAATGACCATGTCCGCCGCGCCGGCCGTCGTCGCGAAAACCTGCGCAAGGGTCAACGCCAGGGCAGTTGCAAGCTTCTTGTTCATCTGTGCACTCCTTCTAACTGGCACGATAATGGCGAATCCGGTGCATTGGTTCCCGGTTGCCCGTCATCTCATGGCCAAGATCGTGGCGGAGTGTGGGCACGCGAAGGGCCGCCAACAGCAACTTAAGCGCCAGCGACTTTTCTGTTACACCTGGTTTATCGTCGGCAGGTGCGAGATTACCTCGTTGCGGCTCTGCTCGTCGAGGGGAGCGATGTGATCGTTCCAGAACGCCTCGGCCAGCCGGCTTTCATGCTCCCACTTGCGGGTGCTGAGAAGATTGTCGTCGATCTTGGCGAGCCGCCCGCCGCCCAGGCGAAGATATTCAGCGGCAAGCTTTGCGGTGGATGTCCGTTCCATGGCCGGCCTCCTCTGGTGCGTAGGCGAAACCGGCAGGCCGCCCGATTGTTCCGGGCAACAAAAAAGGCCGGGGCGAAAACGCACCGACCTTCCTCATCATCACCTGTTCACCCGTGCCAGTACATCCGTGGTCAAAAGCATCAGGCGATGGCGGCGATTGCGAGCGGCAGAAACGTTCCAGCGCTCATCAGCAATGCCGTTGACCGTGATATAGGAGGCCAATGTGTCGAAAACAAGGGCGGTTCGGCAAAAGCGGAAATTCCGCTGCCGGGGTCCACGTGCTAGCCGCAGCTAAGCTTCATTTCGCGCGCATGGACAGGTTTATCGAAGCGGACCTCGATCAGGCTGCCGGTCGCCTTCGCCTCATACATCGCCCTGTCGGCATTATCGAGGAAGGCGCTGAAGCCCATATCGTGCGTGGCTTGCGCTATGCCGATGGCCGCGCCGACCTGAATGGGCTGGCCATCGATCTGCATGAGATCCGCTATCCGTGCCGCGAGGCCGAGATAGCGCGCGAGCGTAATCGGTCGAGCGGAGCTGAACGAGGAAACGACGGCAAACTCGTCGCCGCCCAGCCGGGCGACGAAATCGCCATCGGCGCTCCATTCGCGTATCCGCCGGGCGACCTCCTTCAACACACGGTCGCCGATGGAATGGCCGAACCTGTCGTTCACCTGCTTGAAGCGGTTCAGGTCTATATATGCCAGCGACAGGCGGCGCTCGTCGGAGGTCACGGAAAGGGCTTCGACAAGATGGGCCTCGAAGGAGGCCCGGTTGTGAAGGCCCGTCATCGCGTCGGTTCGGGCGGCATGGAGGATTGCGTTCTCCAGCGCCTTGCGCTCCGAATTGTCGATCACGATCTCGATGTCCAGGCTTTCGCCGGCGATCCTTCGACGCTGCGCGGTGATCAGCGTCGGGAATATCTGCCCGTCGCTTCTCAGCATCTCCACTTCCGTGAGGTCGTAGAAGCCCTGCGTTTCGAGGAGATGCATCCGCTCGAGCCTGGCGGGAAGATCTATCGGGTAGGGAAGATCGATGGCGAGCGGCTTTTCCGCCAGTTCCTCCCAGGAACGGCCGACCAGCCGCAGATATGCCGGATTGACCTTGATGTAGCGGGAGTTGAAGTCGGTCGTCGAGATCGAGAACGGAACAGGGGAAACGTCGAACAGGTCGCGCAATGCCGAGTTGAGAACGTCTTCGGAAATCATGGCCCCTCTAAGCACGGCGCGCGGCCGGCCTCCCTGTCGCATGGCGCAGACGATAGGGGCGTCTGCCTTAAGATTCGTTGAATCCCGGGACCTTGCCAAGACAACCTCACGATGCAGGCTTCAGGCAGCCTTCGTCACTTTCACCAGATCGCCGGGCCGGACGCGGCGGAGCAAGTTGACGCGCCAAGCAAAGCTGCTAAAAAGCCGCATCGCTCGAGGGGCGGCAATGCCTTTCATCAACGGAAGAGTGGCCGAGCGGTTTAAGGCACCGGTCTTGAAAACCGGCGTAGGCGAGAGTCTACCGTGGGTTCGAATCCCACCTCTTCCGCCATTGACCGTTCCCTTCTTTTCCCGCGCCTACCCATAGCCCCTTAAAATTGGCGGGCTGTTTGTGCTTTCTGTTCCTATCGTTTCCCATATGTTCCCGCCCTATCCCGCTCATTTGCGGGCAGATACGTGGGCATGTCCTAGGAAATCTGTGGGCATATGGCTGGATTACCGGATACTCAGGTCAAAAAAAGCAAAGCCGGAGCAAGCTGCCTATAGGATGGTCGATTCTTCCGCCATCCTTCCGTTTTCATCGGTTCAGCGGGCGTGGTCCGTCATTTCGGGCGGGATCAGGGATCCGTCGTCCTGCCGTGCTGTCGGCTGTTCCGTTTCGATGAGGAGCACGCTGACGACGAGGGCCGCGAGGGCGCCGAGGAGGAAGAGGAAGAGCAGGCCTGACTTGTCCATGACCCGACTGTAACGCGCAATGCGATGAAAAATGGGCCGCAGGCGCGGGTGGTACCGGATTTCGCGAGGCAATACGAAATCCGGCATCTCGGCAATGTCAGGCGGCCGCCTTCTTCTTTCGCAGGGAAAGGAAGGTCAGGGCTCCGGCGGCAAGTCCGTAGAGGCCCCATTTGAACGGCAGTATGTCAGCCGTCTCGCTGCGGATCGGCAGGACGGTGACGGTGCCGGGCGAGGATTCGTAGCCGGCTTTGCCTTCCGCCTTGGCGGCGGCGATCTGCTCGGGCGAGACGACCCATTCGGCACCCTTCCAGGTGTCATAGGCCATGACGCCGCCACCGACGACGATGGCTGCAAGGGCGGAGGCGATCAGGTTTCTGGTATTCGACATCTTTGATTTTCCTGCTGATTCCGTCGGCCGCAAGATAGGCAGGGGGCCTGGGGGAGACAAGCGGGCGGGCGGGTTCGCCGGTGGACAAGCGCTTCGACCCAGGGCAGGGCTCACCCGCCGGAGGCCGGCATCACGCCCGCCGTGCCGCGATGGCACAGGACGTAAAACGCCATATAACTTTTCCCGACTTGTTGCGGACGCATTGTGGCCCTAGAGTTTAACGGCACCGGAAAGCGATACTGCCGGCTCGGTGCCAAGCAAGGGGAGGCCGCAATGGACGTGCTTCGAGACCCCACGCATATCGGCATGTTTGAACCGCAGGACCTCGATATCCTGAAAGGCGTATTCACCCGCCTGACCGCCTCGGGCAGCCTTCGCCTCGACGAGGCCGGGGCGCGTTCCCTGGCACGCTCGATCATCACGCTCTATCGTCATGGCGTGCGCGATCCCGATCGGCTTTTCGATGTCCTCCAGGTCGAGGCGACCTGACGAAATGCAGAGCCGGCGCTCGCCAGGTCCGGCGGGCGCCTTAATCATACATAAACCATAACTTATCAATCTTCGCGCCCATTGCGGCGTTCATTCGCAATTTCGCCATCTTACTGGCATGATTAACACACTGTTATTTACTGAATGGCATTGACGGCCGACTTGCAGGGGCAAGGCAGTTGGCTGGCACACTGTCGGGGACAATAGCGGCGTGGGACATAATAACTTGAAGAAGAGTGCGAACCGTCTTGGCCAAGGCCTTCGGTTCATCGCAATTCCGCTGGTCTGCGCAGGCCTTGCCGCCTGTGCGACGACGGCTCAAGCTCCCAAGAAGAAGGTCCGCAGCAAGGAATTCTTCTCCGAATCCGAATATGGCGTGAAGGCGAGCCCCCGTATCGTCGAGGATGGCCAGCCCGTGCCGAAGGGCGGCGGGCGCTACCAGCTCGGCAAGGCCTATCAGGTCCGCGGCAAGTGGTATCAGCCGAAGGAAGAGATGGGCTACAGCAAGACCGGTCTTGCTTCCTGGTACGGTTCGGCCTTCCACGGCCGCAAGACGGCGAACGGCGAGGTCTACGACCGCTACCATCTTTCCGCCGCCCATCCGACCTTCCCGCTGCCGAGCTACGCCCGCGTCACCAATCTCGAAAACGGCACGTCGGTCATCGTGCGCGTCAACGACCGCGGCCCGTTCCACGAAAACCGCCTGATCGACGTCTCGTCCAAGACGGCCGACCTCCTCGACATGAAGCGCACCGGCACGGCCAAGGTGCGCGTGCAATATGTCGGCAAGGCGCCGCTCGAGGGCAACGACATGCCCTATCTCATGGCCTCCTACGTACAGAAGGGATCGCGCATTCCGGCGGTCGATCCGGGCGGCCAGATCGCGACCGGCGTCATGGTGGCTTCCGCCGATACGCGTGCGATGCCTTCGACAGGCGAAGATACGTTCTCCATGCCGGAGCAGAGCGCGATGACGGCGCTCACCAAGACCGCGCCGCAGGCCATTCCCTTCCAGGTCATGGAGCAGGAATTCGTGCTCCTGCCCGAAATCGGCCCGGTGCCGATGGAGCGGCCGGATTTCGTTCCGCAGCTTTCCGGCGGCAGCTATGCGGCCGCCTATGCGGATGAGCGGGTGCGGGATGCCTCCGGCGCCTTCGACGCCATCCTCACGCTCGACGGCCAGTTGACGCCGCTTTCCGCGCTCGCCGACAAGGCGGGTTGAGGGAAGGGCGTGACGGGCGGCATGGCGCCTTCTTCCCGCAAAGCCGTTTGCGCAACGCGTCCGGCTGTGGGAGGGTGACGGCACCCGGAGTCGCCATGCATCGCCGCCTTTCTGTCTGCCTCGTTCTTTTCCTGTCCCTGCTGACGGTTGCGCACGCCCAGTCCCCGGCGCCGCAGGCGCAGGCCGGCTTCGACGTCAAGGCAAGACAGGTCTATATGGTTGAGGCGGAGACCGGCACGGTGCTTTTCGCCCGGGCGGAAGACGAGGTTGTTCCTGCGGCCTCCCTTGCCAAGCTCATGACCATGGCGAGCGTCTTCAAGGCGCTGTCGGCCGGCGAGATCACGCTCGATACGCAATATCCCGTCACGGAGCATGCCTGGCGGACCGGCGGCGCGCCGTCGCGCACCTCCACCATGTTCGCGGCGCTGAAATCCAGCGTGCGCGTCGAGGATCTCGTGCGCGGCGTCACCGTCCAGTTCGCCAACGATGCCTGCATCATTCTGGGCGAGGGCATCGCCGGTTCGGAAGCCGCCTTCGTCGAGCGGATGAATGCGGAGGCGAGGGCGCTCGGGCTGGAGAAATCCGCCTTCGCCAATGCCACCGGCCTGCCGGATCCCGGCAACAAGGTGACGATGCGCGAGATGGTGCTGCTCGCCCGGCATCTCGAAACGGCCTATCCGGCCTATATGCATTACTATCTCGAACCGGAATTCGAGTGGAACAAGATCAAGCAGCGCAACCGCAATCCTCTCCTGGCGCTCAATATCGGCGTGACCGGCTTCGTCACCGGATTTTCGGAGGAGGGCGGCTATTCCATCGTCGCCGCCGTCAACCGTGACGGCAAGCATCTGCTGCTGGCGATGGGCGGCATGGAAAGCGACAAGGTCCGCACGGAGGAATCCCGCCGCATCATCGAATGGGCGCTGGCGACCTTCGAGCGGCGCACGCTGTTCAAGGAAGGCGAGACGATCGCCGATGCGAGCGTCTATGGCGGCAGCGCCTCGACCGTGCCGCTCGTTGCGGGCGACGAGGTCGACGTGTTCCTGCCCAAGGACAATTCTCAGCGGCTCGTCGCCCGCGTCGTCTATAACTGGCCCGTGCGCGCGCCGGTGGAGCCCGGGCAGGACGTCGGCACGCTGAAGATATGGAACGACAAGCAGCTCCTGCGCGAGGTGCCGGTGAAGACCGCGGGAACGGTGGCCGTCGGCACCTTGCGCTCGCGCGCGCTGGATGCGCTGATCGAACTGTTCTTCTTCTGGATTTGACGGGGTGGGGCAGGGCGAAAAGCGTTTCGTCCGCCGGAAACATGGGTTAGTAGTGGTCCGACTCGCCTCCGCCTCACTGGAAAATGTCAAATGGCCGCCGCGGCGGCCGCTGCAACGGAACTAGGATTTGTCTGCCGCACCCGGTTTGTTTGTCACGTTCGAAGGCGGCGAAGGCGCCGGAAAGTCGACGCAGATCCGGCTTCTGGCGAATGCCTTGCGCGAGCGCGGCCTGACCGTGCTCATGACGCGCGAGCCTGGCGGCTCGAAGGGCGCGGAGGCGGTGCGCCATGTGCTGCTGTCCGGCGCGGCCGAACCCTACGGCATCCGCATGGAGGCGATCCTCTTTGCCGCGGCGCGCAGCGACCATGTCGAGCAGGTCATCCGCCCGGCGCTGGCAGTCGGCACGGTCGTCCTCTGTGACCGCTTCATGGACTCCTCCCGCGTCTACCAGGGCATAACCGGCAATCTGGAGCAATCCTTCGTCGAGACGCTCGAGCGGGTGGCGATCAACGGCGTCGTGCCGGACTGCACGATCATCTTCGATCTCCCCGCCTCCATCGGGCTGGAGCGTGCCCGCAAGCGCGCCACAGGGCCGGAGGAGCAACCCGACCGCTTCGAGAAGGAAGAGCTGGAGACCCACGAGAAGCGCCGCGAGGCCTTCCTCGACATCGCCGAGCGCGAGCCGCTGCGCTGCCGCGTGGTCGATGCCACCAAGGCGCAGGAGACGATTGCCGCGGAGGTGCTCGCCATTATCGAGCCGCTGCTGCCGATCAATGCGCATGGCCATCCGGAGCATGTCTCGTGAGCGAGGAGCGCCCCGGCATCCTCGACGGAGCGGTGCATCCCGCCGAGCAGACGAAGCTCTTCGGCCATGCCGAGGCGGCCGCGTTCCTGGCGCGCTCCTATCGCTCCGGCAAGGGCCATCACGCGATCCTCATCGAGGGGCAGGAGGGCATCGGCAAGGCGACGCTCGCCTTCCGCTTCGCCAACCATGTGCTGCACCATCCGGAACCGGCGGACGCGCCCGAAACGATGGCCGACCCGTCGCCCGCGTCGCCCATCACCCGCCAGCTCGCCGCCGGCGCCTCGCACAATCTCTTGCATCTCACCCGCCCGGTCGATGAGAAGACCGGCAAGGTGAAATCCGCCATCACCGTCGACGAGGTGCGCAAGGCCGGAAAGTTCCTGGCGCAGACGTCCGGCACGGGCAACTGGCGCATCGTCATCATCGACCCGGCGGACGACCTCAACCGCAACGCCGCCAACGCCATCCTGAAGATCCTCGAAGAGCCGCCGAAGCGTTCGCTCTTCCTCGTTCTGACCCACGCGCCCGGCAAGCTGCTGCCGACCATCCGCTCGCGCTGCCTGCCGCTGTCCCTGTCTCCGCTGTCGGAGAACGATCTTGCCGCCGCGCTGGAAAGCCTCGGCGCGGCGCCGTCCGGCGCACGGGCAGGGGAGGTGCTGTCCGCGGCCCATGGCAGCGTCTCCGAAGCGTTGAAGCTCGTGAACTACGGCGGCTTCGACATCGTGGAAGCCTTCCGTGCCATCGTCACAGCGCCGGGCGAGCCGCCACGCCGCGACGTGCACAGGCTCGCCGACGTGCTGTCGGCCAAGGACAGCGACACGGTCTTCTCCTTCTTCTGCCAGCACGTCTCGGACTTCGTCACCGACGCGGCCCGTAGCGCGGCGCTTTCCGGCGACATCGCCCGCGCCGACCGGCTTGCCCACCTTTCCTCGCAGCTCGGCGAGCGCATCACCATCGCGCAGGCCTACAATCTCGATCGCAAGCAGACGATCATCACCGTCCTCGACGACGTCCGCGCCGCGCTCTAGTTCAAAGCGGAAACTTGCTGTTTCCCTCTGCGTCCGCATGGTCTAATACCTTGCGGCATTGCACAACCGAAGACAGAACGCACCCCAGATGACCGACACGTCCCGCTTCTACATCACCACCGCCATTTCCTATCCGAACGGCAAGCCGCATATCGGCCATGCCTATGAGCTGATCGCGACGGATGCCATGGCGCGCTACCAGCGGCTCGACGGGCGCGACGTCTTCTTCCTGACGGGCACGGACGAGCACGGCCAGAAAATGCAGCAGACGGCGCGCAAGGAAGGCATTTCGCCGCGCGAACTGGCGGATCGGAATTCAAAAGAATTCAAGGATATGGCTATTCTTCTTAATGCGTCGAACGATGACTTCATCCGCACGACCGAAGAACGCCACTATGAGGCCTGCGCCGAAATCTGGCGCCGCATGGCCGCCAATGGCGACATCTACAAGGGCGGTTATGCCGGCTGGTATTCCGTTCGTGACGAAGCCTATTACCAGGAAAACGAGACCGAGAAGCGCGACGACGGTGTTCGCTACGGTCCGCAGGGCACGCCCGTCGAATGGGTGGAGGAGGAGAGCTACTTCTTCCGCCTTTCCGCCTATCAGGAGAAGCTCCTGAAGCACTACGAGGACAACCCGGATTTCATCGGCCCGGCCGAGCGCCGCAACGAGGTGATCTCCTTCGTCAAGTCCGGCCTCAAGGACCTCTCCGTCTCGCGCACGACCTTCGACTGGGGCATTCCGGTTCCGGACGACCCGGCGCATGTCATGTATGTGTGGGTCGACGCGCTGACAAACTACATTACCGCGACCGGCTATCTCACTGATCCGCAAGGGGATCGTGCGAAATACTGGCCGGCGAACATCCACATCATCGGCAAGGATATCATCCGCTTCCATGCCGTCTACTGGCCGGCCTTCCTGATGTCCGCCGGCCTGCCGCTGCCCGGACGCGTCTTCGCCCACGGCTTCCTGCTCAACAAGGGCGAGAAGATGTCGAAGTCGCTCGGCAACGTGGTCGATCCGGTCAATCTGGTGAACCATTTCGGCCTCGACCAGATCCGCTATTTCTTCCTGCGCGAGGTCTCCTTCGGCCAGGACGGCAGCTATAGCGAGGAGGGGATCGCGACGCGCATCAACTCCGACCTCGCCAACGGCATCGGCAACCTTGCAAGCCGCTCGCTGTCGATGATCGTCAAGAACTGCGACGGCAAGGTGCCGGAATGCGGGGAACTGTCCGAGGCGGACCGGGCGATGCTCGCCTCCGTCGACGCGCTGCACGCCGTCACTCGCGAGGAGATGGGCAAGCAGCAGATCCACAGGGCGCTGGCCGCGATCATCGCCGTGGTCTCGGAAGCCGACCGCTATTTCGCCGGCGAGGCGCCCTGGGCGCTGAAGAAGACCGATCCCGTCCGCATGGGTACCGTGCTCTATGTGACGGCGGAAGTCGTGCGCCAGATCGCGATCCTGCTGCAGCCCTTCATGCCGAAGTCCGGCCGCAAGCTGCTCGACCTCGTCGCCGCGCCCGTCGACAAGCGCGACTTCGCGGCGCTCGGCGAGGCCGGCTGTCTCGTCAGCGGCACGCCGCTGGAAGCGCCGACGCCGGTCTTCCCGCGCTACGTCGCGCCCGAGGCTTGAGACCGCGATGCTGATCGACACGCACTGCCACCTGGATTTTCCCGACTTCGAGGCGGAGCGCGACGATATCGTCGCGCGGGCGCACGCGGCCGGCGTGAAGCAGATGATCACGATCTCGACGCGGGTGCGAAAATTCCCGACGATCCTGGCGATCGCCGAAAAGTATCCGTCGGTCTTCTGCTCGGTGGGCACGCATCCGCACAATGCGGACGAGGAGCTGGACATTCCGGTTTCGGAGCTGGTCGAGCTGTCGAACCATCCGCGCGTGGTGGCGATCGGTGAGGCGGGGCTCGATTACTACTACGACAACGCGCCGCGCGACGCACAGGCCATCGGCCTGCGCAATCATATCGCGGCCGCCCGGCAGACGGGCCTGCCGCTCGTCATCCACAGCCGCTCGGCCGACGAGGACATGGCGGCGATCCTGACCGAGGAAACGGGGAAGGGGGCCTTCCCCTTCCTGCTGCACTGCTTCTCCTCCGGCGCCGAGTTGGCGCGCGTCGGCGTCGAGCTTGGCGGCTACGTTTCCTTCTCCGGCATCCTGACCTTCCCGAAATCGGAAGAGCTGCGCGAGATCGCCAGGACCGTGCCGCTGGAGCGCATGCTGGTGGAAACGGACGCGCCCTATCTTGCGCCGAAGCCGTTCCGCGGCAAGCGCAACGAGCCGGCCTATACGGCCCACACGGCAGCCGTTCTGGCCGATACCGTCGGGGTCAGCACGGAAGAGATCGCCCGCATCACCACGGAAAACGCCTTCCGCATCTTCTCGAAGATGCCGCGGGTGTAGCCGTGGCCTATATGCGTCGCTTCACCATTCTCGGCTGCGGCTCGTCTCCCGGCGTGCCGCGCATCACCGGTGACTGGGGCGCCTGCGATCCCGCCAATCCGAAGAACCGCCGCACCCGCGCCGCTTTCCTCGTCGAGCAGGTCGGCCCGGAGGGCAAGACGACCGTCGTCATCGACACGGGGCCGGATTTCCGCACGCAGATGATTTCGGCCGGCGTCGAGAGCATCGACGCCGTGCTCTATACCCACGCCCATGCCGACCATATCCACGGCATCGACGATATCCGCGGCTTCGTGCTGCAGAACCACCGGCAGGTGCCGATCTGGGCCGATGTCGAGACGATGGACCGCATCCGCGAAGGCTTCGGCTATTGTCTCAGGACGCCGCCCGGCAGCATGTATCCGCCCATCGTGACGGAGAACCTGATCGACCCGATGGATGCGCCGGTGACCATCGAAGGGGCAGGGGGCGCGATCACTTTCCAGCCCCTCCTCCAAGTGCATGGCTCGATCCATTCGCTCGGCTTCCGCATCGGCGATGTCGCCTATTGCAGCGATATCAGCGACTTTCCGGACGAGACCCTGCCGCATCTTGCCGGCCTCGACATGCTGGTGATCGACGCACTGCAATATCGCTTCCATTCAAGCCATCTGTCCATCGGCCAGGCGCTGGAATGGATCGAGCGGCTGAAGCCGGCCCGGGCGATCCTGACGCACATGCATGTGCCGCTCGATTATGACACGGTGCAGAAGGAAACGCCGGCCCATGTGGAGCCGGCGTATGATGGCCTCAGCTTCGAGGTCTCGCTTTCCGACGATCAGGCGAAATAGGGCGCCAGATTTTTGCGGATGCGGTCGAGGACCGTGGCGCCGGAAAGGTCGGGCATGAAGGTCTTTCCGGTAATCTGTTCAAAGGCTTGTATGTAAACCTTCGAGGTCTGCTCGACGAGTTCGCGCGGGATTTCCGGGATCGGATCCTTGTACGGGTCGCAGCGTTCGGTGACCCAGGAGCGCACGAAATCCTTGTCGAAGCTGGCCGGCCGGCCGCCCTTGGCGAAGCTTTCCTCGTAGCTGTCGGCGATCCAGTAGCGGCTCGAATCCGGTGTGTGGATCTCGTCGGCCAGCACGATGCGGCCGTCCTTGTCCGTGCCGAATTCGTATTTCGTGTCGACGAGGATCAGGCCGCGCTCGGCCGCGCGGGCCTGTCCGCGCGCGAAGAGCGAAAGCGCATAGCGCGAGACGGTTTCCCATTGTTCGGCCGTCAGCAGGCCCTGGGCGAGGATTTCCACGCCGGAAAGCGGCTCGTCATGGCCGCCGTCGAAGGCCTTGCTGGTGGGCGTGATGATCGGCTGGGGAAGCTTTTCGTTGTCCCTGAGCCCGTCCGGCAGCGTGATGCCGTACATGTCGCGCTCGCCCTTGCGGTATTTCGTCAGGATCGACGTGCTGGTGGTGCCGGCGAGATAGCCGCGCACGACGACCTCGACCGGCAGGATGTCGAGCCGCGTGCCGATGACGACATTCGGGTCCGGATAGGCCAGGACATGGTTCGGGCAGATATCGGCGGTTTCCTCGAACCAGTAGCGCGCCGTCTGCGTCAGCACCTGGCCCTTGAAGGGAATGGATGTCAGGATGACGTCGAAGGCGCTGAGGCGGTCCGTCGCGATGATGATGCGGCTGCCGTCCGGCAGGTCGTAGTTCTCGCGAACCTTGCCCTTGTAGCGGTTCGGCAGTTCCGGGATATGGGCGTCGGAGAGAATGCGCAAATCGCTCATCGTGGCAGGCTTTCGCTGTTGGTTCCGTCTGCCGTTTCGCTTAAGGCCGGGGAAGCATTCCGGTCAAGGCGAAAACCGGGTTTCCAGCGCTTTCGGGATATTCAGGCCTATTTGTTAGTTCCATAATCTATCTTATGCGACTTTTATATGGAGCTAGGTGGGCAAGGACGAAGCGCCCTGCATGCCGGCATTTTCGGCGCTATGAGCTTTACCGCCCTCCGCTTTGACGAACCTGTTGTTCCGATGCACCTCGCCTGCGGCGACGCTCTGGAGTACCATCCGCGATGTCGCTTGCCTTGCCGGAGAACGGGACAATGTACATCGACGCCTATCTGATACCGGTCGCCATCGACAAGCTTGCTGCCTACGAGGCTTTCTCGCGGAAGGTCGCCGACATTTATCGGGAATACGGCGCGACGCGCATCGTCGATTTCCGGCTCGATCCAGAGACGCCCGGCGGCGAGGAATTCCATGCGGACGGCGCGCGGGATGCGCTTGCCGATGCCGCTCCCTTGCGGGACTTCATCCTCGCAGCCGATGCGCGGCCCGGCGAAACGGTCATTCTCGCCTGGACCGAATGGCCCAGCAAGGACGTCCGCGATAGCGGATTGCGGAACGCGCTGGCAGATCCCCGCATCCAGCCGGAGCCCGGCGAAGGTATGATCTTCGAAGGCCGCCGTCTCGTGGCCGGAAGCTTCGCGCCGCTTCGGGAGACGTTATCGCCATGAAGCTCTCTGCCGCCATGTTCCTCGGTCTATCATTGCCCATGCTCGCTGCTTCTCCCACATGGGCGGAAGAGCCGATCGACACGGTGCAAAGCATCATCCAGAGCCAGATCGCGGCGTTCCTGAACCACGATGCGAAGAGCGCCTATGCCTTCGCCTCGCCCTCCGTCCGCGACCGGTTTCCGACCGAGGACGCCTTCTTCGACATGGTGAAGAAGAACTATGCGCCAGTCTTCCGGCCGGGCCATGTCGCCTTCGGCCGCTCGAAGGTACAGGGCGATACGGTGGTGCAGGAAGTGCTGATTTCGGGGCCGGGCGGCAAGGACTGGACGGCCTTCTACCAGCTCGTGAAGCAGCCGGACGGCAGCTACAAGATCAACGGCGTGCACATGGTGCATGCGGCGCCGGGGCCTGAAATCTAGTCCTGCGTCTCAGAGAGGGGCGAGATCGCCCCTCGCCCAGTTCTCCTGCGTTTCCGCCATGAAATCGGCGAAACGCCCCTCCTCTATCGCCTTGCGGATGCCGGCCATCAGGTCCTGATAATAGGAAAGATTGTTCCAGGTCAGCAGCATGCCGCCGAGCGACTCGTTGGCGCGGATGAGGTGGTGCAGATAGGCGCGCGAATAATCGCGGGCGGCCGGGCAGCTCGATTCCTCGTCGAGCGGGCGCATGTCCTCGGCGTGGCGGGCATTGCGCAGGTTGATGCGGCCGCGGCGGGTGAAGGCAAGGCCGTGGCGGCCCGAGCGGGTCGGCATCACGCAGTCGAACATGTCGATGCCTCGGGCGACGGATTTCAGCATGTCGTCCGGCGTGCCGACGCCCATCAGGTAGCGCGGCTTCTCGAAGGGCATGTGCGGGACGGTCGTGTCGATCATGTCGAGCATGACCTCCTGCGGCTCGCCCACGGCAAGGCCGCCGATGGCGTAACCCTTGAGGTTCAGCTCGGCCAGCGCCTGCGCGGACCGCACGCGTAGATGCGGAATATCGCCGCCCTGCACGATGCCGAACATCGCCTTGCCCGGCTGGTCGCCGAAGGCCACCTTGCAACGCTCGGCCCAGCGCAGCGACATTTCCATGGCGCGCTCGATTTCCTTCGGCGAGGCCGGCAGCGCCACGCATTCGTCGAGCTGCATCTGGATATCGCTGTCGAGCAGGCCCTGGATTTCGATGGAGCGCTCCGGCGACATGTGATGCAATGCGCCGTCGACATGGCTCTTGAAGGTGACGCCCTGCTCGTCGAGCTTGCGCAGGCCGGAGAGCGACATGACCTGGAAGCCGCCGGAGTCGGTAAGGATCGGATAGGGCCAGCGGATCAGCTCGTGCAGGCCGCCGAGCCGCGCGACACGCTCCGGGCCGGGCCGCAGCATCAGGTGATAGGTGTTGCCGAGGATGATGTCGGCGCCGAGTTCGCGCACCTGGTCGAGATACATCGCCTTGACAGTGCCCACCGTGCCGACGGGCATGAAGGCCGGCGTGCGAATGGTGCCGCGCGGCATGGAGACCTCGCCGCGGCGGGCCTTGCCATCGGTGGCGAGGAGTTTGAACTGGAAGGTCTCGGTCATCGGTCGTCCCGGAAAAGCAGGCTGGAGTCGCCGTAGGAATAGAAGCGGTAGCCGGCCGAAATCGCATGGCCATAGGCGCCGCGCATCGTCTCCAGGCCGGAAAAGGCCGAGACGAGCATGAAGAGCGTCGATTTCGGCAGGTGGAAATTGGTCATCAGGATATCGGCCGTGCGGAAGCGGTAGCCGGGCGTGATGAAGATGCCCGTCGCGCCGGACCAGGGCCTGATCGTGCCGTCTTCGCCGGCGGCGCTTTCGAGGAGGCGCAGCGATGTCGTGCCGACGGAGACGATGCGCCCGCCCCTCGCGCGGACGGCATTGAGGGCCGCGGCGGTCTCTTCCGAGACATAGCCGATCTCCTCGTGCATGACATGGTCCGTCGTATCGTCCGCCTTGACCGGCAGGAAGGTGCCGGCGCCGACATGCAGCGTCACGAAATGCCGCTCCACGCCGAGCGCATCGAACTTTTCGAAAAGCGCATCGGTGAAGTGCAGCCCAGCCGTGGGCGCGGCGACGGCGCCCTCCTCCCTGGCATAGATCGTCTGGTAATCCTTGCGGTCGGCCTCGTCGTCGGCGCGTTTGGAGGCGATATAGGGCGGCAGCGGGATATGGCCGACCGTGGCGATGGCGCGGTCGAGCGCCGGGCCGGAGGCGTCGAAATGCAGGGTGACCTCGCCGCCCTCGCCCTTCTCCTCGACGATTGCCGACAGGTTCTCCGCCGCGCCGAAGGTGATGCGGTCGCCAAGCTTGATGCGCTTGCCCGGCTTGGCGAAGGCCTTCCAGCGGTCGCCGGCAATGCGCATGTGCAGCGTCGCGGAGACCTTCTGGCCGCCCGCCCCTTCCCGGTGGCGGATGCCTTCGAGCTGGGCGGGAATGACGCGCGTATCGTTGAAGACCAGTGCGTCGCCCGGGCGCAGCAGCGACGGCAGGTCGCCGACGGTGCGGTCCTCATAGGGCGTATCCGTGCCGGGCCGCACGACGAGCAGCCTTGCCGCTTCGCGCGGGGTGACCGGACGAAGCGCGATGTTCTCCTCCGGCAGGTCGAAATCGAAAAGGTCGACGCGCATGGCGAGCCTCAGAGGAAGCGGATCATCAGCGCCCCGGCAACAAGCAGGAGGGCGCCGGCGATGCGGCCGACGGAGATTTCGCGAACGGCCATGCCGAGGAAGCCGATGCGGTCGAGCAGGATGCCCGCGAGAAGCTGGCCGGAGACGGCGAAGGCCATGACGGCGGCCGCGCCAATGCGCGGCGTCAGGTAGATCGCGGTGGTGACATAGATGGTGCCGAGCGCGCCGCCGGCGACATAGAGCCAGAGGTCCGGTCCGCGCCAGTCTGGCGCCCGCCCCTCGAACGACGCCGTGGCGAGCATCACGATGCCGAGGATGATCGCCCCGGAGAGAAACGAGACGCAGGCTGCCGCGACCGGCATGCTGAGACCGCGTCCGAGCAGGGCGTTGACGGGGGCCTGGATTGCGATGCACGCGCCGGCCGCAATGCCGAGCAGCGCCCAGAGGAAAGCGGTCATATCGACTTGTCTCTTGAAAAGCGCACAAAGAAAAACCGCGCCCGCCGGGGCGAGCGCGGTCGAAAACGACGGCTTTCTATCAGGCTGCCACGTCGGCGGCAACCTTCATGGAAACGATCGAGTCGGGATCGCGCACCGGCTCGCCGCGCTTGATCTTGTCGATGTTTTCCATGCCTTCGATGACCTGGCCCCAGACGGAATACTGCTTGTTCAGCCAGGGAGCATCCGTGAAGCAGATGAAGAACTGCGAGTTGGCGGAGTTCGGCATCTGGCTGCGCGCCATGGAGCAGGTGCCGCGCACATGGCTCATGTTGGAGAATTCGGCCTTGAGGTCCGGCTTTTCCGAGCCGCCCATGCCGGCGCGGGCCGGGTTGAAGTCGGCGCCGCCCTGCTTGCCGAACTTCACATCGCCCGTCTGGGCCATGAAGTCCTCGATCACGCGGTGGAAGACGACGCCGTCATAGGCGCCTTCGCGCGCCAGTTCCTTGACGCGTGCGACGTGGCCCGGTGCGAGATCCGGAAGAAGCTGGATGACCACCTTTCCCTTCGTGGTCTCCATGATGATGGTGTTTTCCGGATCCTTGATCTCGGCCATGGTCTTTCTCCTTCTAAAGCCTGTTGCGCAGAAGTGGGGCGCCGCATCGCGATTGCAACATGCGGCCAGTCATAAAGTGGCTTACTTGCCGACGGTGACCTTGATCATCCGGTCGGGATCGGTCACGGAGCCGTTATTGGCGTCGTCGCCGCGCTTGATCTTGTCGACGTTCTCCATGCCGGAAACCACCTTGCCGACGACCGTGTACTGGCCGTTGAGGAAGTCGCCCGGCGCGAACATGATGAAGAACTGGGAATTCGCCGAGTTCGGGTCCTGAGCGCGGGCCATGCCGACCGTGCCGCGCTCGAAGGGAATGTCGGAGAATTCGGCCGGAAGGTCCGGCAGGCTGGAGCCGCCCGTGCCGGCCGCCTGCGGCTGGTAGCCGTTCTCCATGTCGCCATACTGCACGTCGCCGGTCTGCGCCATGAAGCCCTCGATCACGCGGTGGAAGGCGACATTGTCGTATTCGCCACCGGCGGCGAGCGCCTTGATGCGCTCGGCATGCTTCGGTGCCTTGTCGTTCAGCTCGATGACGACCGGGCCGTCCTTGAGCTGGATCGTGATGAAATCGGCGGCCTGGGCAACGAAGGCGCCGGTTGCGGTCGCAAGGAACAGGGCTCCTGCAAAGGCGTGACGGAGGATGTTCATGATAGCTCCCTTGAGGGGTTCAGGATGATTGGGCTCAGCCCTTCCGACGGGCTTTGAGGGCCGCAAGGACGGGCGCCGGAACGAAGGCGCCGACATCGCCGCCCATGGCCGCGATCTGGCGGACCAATGTGGCGGTAATGGGCCGCGAGGCAACGCCCGCCGGCAGAAAGATCGTCTGCACATCGGGCGCCAATTGCCGGTTCATGCCGGCCATCTGCATCTCGTAATCGAGGTCCGTCCCGTCGCGCAGGCCCCGGATGAGGAGATGCGCCTTGTGGCTGCGCGCGGCATCGACGACCAGGTTGGAGAAGGAGACGACGCTGACGTCCCCTGCCCGCTCCGGCAAGGCCTCGGCAATGGACTGGCGGATGAGGTCGGCGCGCTCCTCGAACGAAAAGAGCGGTACCTTGCCGGGATGGATGCCGATGGCGACGATGACCTTGGGCGCCACGTTCAGCGCCTGGACCAGCACGTCGATGTGGCCGTTGGTGATCGGATCGAAGGAGCCAGGGTAGAAGGCGACTGTCATCGGCGGGGTCCCGTTTGCCGCCTTTTGTCACGGACCGCCTCTTTCCGCAAGGTCGCGGCACGCGCTGTCCCCTGTTGAAGAACATGAACCGCGCATGAACGGGCCGTTCAAGACCATTTCAGGCGCCGCATGTCTAAATGACAGCATAGGGGTCGGGAACAATATGCGCGGTGGCGCATTTTACCGGCCGAACCCAACGGAACAAGTAACGCGTTTCCTTAGGCTGGAAGGAACACGAAAATGGCACTCGCTCTACTTTGCATGACCATGTTCATCGCGCTGACCGCAGCAACGATCCATGCGCTGCGGGAAGAGGATCGCCCGGCAGCGCCCAAGGTCGCCGGCCGCGGCAAGTGGCTGCGCTGAGGCGTTTCCCATGGCCGCGATCAGCATCCTTTCCATGGTCTTCATCAGCACGGTCTTCACGATGGACTTTGCCCGCACGATCCTTGAGATCAAGCGTGAGCGCGCGGTTCTGAAGGCCGTCCGGCTGAGAACGAAAGCAGGCGGCTTCGGCGTCTGATAGCGCCCCCTTGCCGCCGTCAAAGCGGGCAGTCTTCCCTCCAGGCTGCCCGCTCCAAATGAAAAGCCGGACGGTCGTTCCCTGCCCGTCCGGCTTTTTCATGTCCTGAATTTGGGCGAGGACTATTCCTCGCCTCCCTCAACAGCGTCCCCGGATTCGATATCGCCTTCTTCGGCGACGTCCTCGGCATCCTCGTCGCCTTCCGGCTCGCTGATGCGCTCGACCGAGACCACCTTCTCATCCTTGGCGGTCGAGAAGATCGTGACGCCCTTCGTCGCGCGGCTGGCGATGCGGATACCGTCGACCGGCACGCGGATAAGCTGGCCGCCGTCGGAGACGAGCATGAGCTGGTCCTTCTCCTCGACCGGGAAGGCGGCGACCAGTTCGCCGATCTCGCCCGTCTTGGAGGTGTCGGTGGCGCGGATGCCCTTGCCGCCGCGGCCGGAGGTGCGGAAATCGTAGGAGGACGACCGCTTGCCGTAGCCCTTCTGCGAGACCGTCAGCACGAACTGCTCCTGGCTGCCCAGCTCCAGATAACGCTCGTCGGAGAGATCGCCGACTTCGCCGACCTCCTCGCCCACCAGCGCGATATCCTCCTCGTCGACGCCGCTGGCGCGGCGTTCGGCGGCGGAACGCTTGAGATAGGCAGCCCGCTCCCACGGCTCGGCGTCGACATGGCCGACGATCGCCATCGAGATGATACGGTCGCCGTTGCCCAGCGTGATGCCGCGCACGCCCACCGAATTGCGGCCGGCGAAGACGCGCACGTCATCGACCGGGAAGCGGATGCACTGGCCGAGCGCCGTCGTCAGCAGCACGTCGTCCCGCTCCGTGCAGGTCTCGACGTTGAGGATCTCGTCGCCCTCTTCCTCGAGCTTCATCGCGATCTTGCCGTTGCGGTTGACCTGGACGAAGTCCGACAGCTTGTTGCGGCGAACCGTGCCGCGGGTCGTCGAGAACATGACGTCGAGGTTTTCCCACGTCGTCTCGTCCTCGGGCAGCGGCATGATGGTCGTGATGCGCTCGCCGGGCTCGATGGGCAGCATGTTGATGAGGGCCTTGCCCTTCGACTGCGGCGTACCGATCGGCAGGCGCCAGACCTTTTCCTTGTAGACGATGCCGCGCGAGGAGAAGAACAGCACCGGCGTATGCGTGTTGGCAACGAAGAGGCGGGTTGCGAAATCCTCGTCCTTCATGGCCATGCCGGAGCGGCCCTTGCCGCCGCGGCGCTGCGCGCGATAGGTCGCGAGCGGCACGCGCTTGACGTAGCCGGCATGCGACACCGTCACGACCATGTCCTCGCGGGCGATCAGGTCCTCGTCGTCCATATCGGGACCACCCTCGGCGATCTCGGTACGGCGCGGCGTGCCGAACTCGTCGCGCACGGCGGCGAGCTCTTCCTTGACGATGTTCATCATGCGCAGGCGCGAGGAGAGGATATCGAGATAGTCCTTGATCTCCTCGCCGATCTTGTTGAGTTCCTCGTCAATCTCGTCGCGGCCGAGCGCCGTGAGGCGGGCAAGGCGCAGCTCCAAGATGGCGCGGGCCTGTTCCTCGGAGAGATTGTAGGTGAGGTCCTCGTTGATGCGGTGGCGCGGATCGTCGATGAGACGGATCAGCGCATCGACGTCCTTGGCCGGCCAGCGGCGCTCCATCAACTGCTCGCGCGCCGTCTGCGGATCGGGCGCGCGGCGGATGAGGTTGATCACTTCGTCGATATTGGCGACGGCGATGGCGAGGCCCACCAAGACATGGGCGCGATCGCGCGCCTTGCGCAGCAGGTACTTTGTACGGCGGCTGACGACTTCCTCGCGGAAGGCGACGAAGGCGCGCAGCATGTCGAGCAGCGTCATCTGCTCCGGCTTGCCGCCGTTCAGCGCCACCATGTTGCAGCCGAAGGAGGTCTGCAGCGGGGTGTAGCGGTAGAGCTGGTTCAGGATGACGTCGGCATTGGCGTCGCGCTTCAACTCGATGACGACGCGGTAGCCTTGGCGGTCGGATTCGTCGCGTAGGTCCGAGATGCCCTCGATGCGCTTGTCGCGCACCAGTTCGGCCATCTTCTCGATCATCGTCGCCTTGTTCACCTGGTAGGGAACTTCCGTGATGATGATCTGCTCGCGGTCGCCGCGCATCGGCTCGATATGGGCTCGGCCGCGCATGACGACCGAACCGCGGCCGGTCTCATAGGCCTGGCGGATACCGGCGCGGCCGAGGATCAGCGCACCCGTCGGGAAGTCCGGCCCCGGGATGTGCTGCATCAGGTCGAGCAGCTCGATCGCCGGATTGTCGATCAGCGCGATACAGCCGTTGATGACTTCCGAGAGGTTGTGCGGCGGGATGTTCGTCGCCATGCCGACGGCGATGCCGCCGGCGCCGTTGACCAGAAGGTTCGGGAACTTGGCGGGAACGACGACCGGCTCGCTCATCGTGCCGTCGTAGTTGTCGCGGAAGTTGACCGTTTCCTTGTCCAGGTCGTCCAGCAGGGAATGCGCGGCCTTTTCGAGACGGCATTCCGTGTAGCGCTGCGCTGCCGGCGGGTCGCCGTCGATGGAGCCGAAGTTGCCCTGGCCGTCGATCAGCGGCAGGCGGAGCGACCAGTCCTGCGCCATGCGCGCCAAGGCATCGTAGATCGCGGCGTCGCCGTGCGGATGGTATTTACCCATCACGTCACCGGTCACGCGGGCCGACTTGACGTATTTCTTGTTCCAGTCGACGCCCATCTCGCTCATCGAGTAGAGGATGCGCCGGTGCACGGGCTTCAGGCCGTCGCGCACATCGGGAAGCGCGCGGGACACGATCACGCTCATCGCGTAATCGAGATAGGAGCGCTGCATTTCCTCGATGATGGAGATCGGCTCAATGCCGGGAGGGTTCTTGCCGCCGGGTGTCGATTGTTCTGTCAATTTCGGTCACGATCTTTGTTCAGAATCAGTGCTGATTTTATAGCCTACCGGCACCCGAAGCGCCAATTTCGCCAAGGGTTTTGAACAGGCTTTTCCCAGAAAATCCGCCAATTTGCGCATTTTCGTGGCCGCCCTTCCCTAATGCGCCGCCCTCGCCTAACAATGCGGGCACAAGGCCGTCGAAACGGCCCGTTCAAGGCGAGGGGAACGCCGCAATGCTGAACATCGATCTTCTGGTCAATGCCGTCACGACGCTGCTCGTAACCCTCGACCCGCCGGGCCTTGCGCCGATCTTCCTGGGGCTCACTGTCGGCATGACGCGACCGCAGCGCAAGCAGGTGGCGCTGCGCGGCTCGCTGATCGCCTTCTGCATCCTCGCCGTCTTCGCCTTGACGGGCGCCGGCGTGCTCTCGCTGCTCGGCATCTCCATCGGCGCCTTCCGCATCGCCGGCGGCCTGCTGCTGTTCTGGATCGCCTTCGAGATGATCTTCGAGCGCCGCAACGAGCGGAAGGAAAGAACCAGCGAAGTGGCGATCACCCGCGATCACATCCACAATATCGCGGTCTTCCCGCTCGCCCTGCCGCTCATCGCCGGTCCCGGCGCGATCTCCGCGACGATCCTCCTCTCCGGTTCATTCCCCTCCGTCCTGGAGCGCACCGCCCTCATCGGCGTCCTCGCGCTCTGCCTCGTCGTCCTCTTCCTCTCGCTGGTCATCGCCGAGCGCATCGACCGCTTCCTCGGCAATACCGGCCGCGCGATCCTGACGCGCCTGCTCGGCGTGATCCTCGCCGCGCTGGCGGTGCAGTTCGTGGTGGATGGGGTGAAATCGGTATTCATCGGCTGACGCGGCCCGAAGGTCGAATGTACCGCTCGCGATAGCGGGCCGCCACCGTTCCCAAAGCCTTCTTCAAAGCAAAAGGCCGGCGCTCAGGCCGGCCTTTCGTTGTTCCCGTTCTCAGAACGGAATGTCGTCATCCATGTCGCGGGCCATGGAGCCGCCGCCACCCGAGCGGCTGCCGCTGCCGCCACCGCCAGAGGCCGGGCGCGAACCGTAGTCGTCGTAGCTCGGCGCGCCGCCGCCGTAATTGCTGCTGCCACCGAAATCACCGCCGCCGCGGCGCTCGCCGCCGCCCTCGCCGCGACCGTCGAGCATGGTCAGCGTGGAGTTGAAGCCCTGCAGCACGATTTCCGTCGAATAACGATCGTTGCCGGTCTGGTCCTGCCACTTGCGGGTCTGCAGCGCGCCCTCGATATAGAGCTTGGCGCCCTTCTTCACATATTGCTCGACGACCTTGCACAGGCCCTCGTTGAAGACGACGACATTGTGCCATTCCGTCTTCTCGCGGCGTTCGCCGCTGTTGCGGTCGCGCCAGGTCTCGGAGGTGGCGATGCGCAGGTTGGCGATCGGCCGACCGTCCTGCGTCCGGCGGATTTCCGGGTCAGCCCCGACATTCCCGATCAAGATCACCTTGTTGACGCTACCAGCCATGCCCGTACTTCCCGTTGTCGCGCCGGACGAAAGGCGCCGGCATCATTATCACTACACGAATGCGGCATCTTATCGGCTGCCGCGCGCCAGCGCCGCCCCGTGCAAGCGATAATCCACAGATCAATTGCGAAAATTCGTTCTTTTTTTGTTCTAATAATTCCCTACACTCTTGTCAACCGAATCGGAAACGGGCACGGAATCTTCTGACCGCGCATGGACAGGCTCCAACCAATGCCTACATAGGGGCCGACCCCTTCTGCAATGCGCAACGACCTTCTGACGCTGGATACCATGAGCGAACTCAAGACAATTTCCATTCGCGGCGCACGCGAACACAATCTCAAGGGCATCGACCTCGATCTGCCCCGCAACAAGCTGATCGTGATGACCGGTCTTTCGGGTTCGGGCAAATCGTCGCTCGCCTTCGACACGATCTATGCCGAGGGCCAGCGCCGTTATGTCGAGAGCCTTTCGGCTTACGCACGCCAGTTCCTGGAGATGATGCAGAAGCCGGATGTCGACCAGATCGACGGCCTGTCGCCCGCCATCTCCATCGAGCAGAAGACGACCTCGAAGAACCCGCGCTCGACCGTCGGCACGGTCACCGAGATCTACGACTACATGCGCCTTCTCTTCGCACGCGTCGGCGTGCCCTATTCGCCGGCGACGGGCCTGCCGATCGAGAGCCAGACGGTCAGCCAGATGGTCGACCGCGTGCTGGAATTCGGCGAAGGCACGCGCCTCTATATCCTCGCGCCCGTCGTGCGCGGCCGCAAGGGCGAGTACAAGAAGGAACTCGCCGAGCTGATGAAGAAGGGTTTTCAGCGCGTCAAGGTGGACGGCCAGTTCTACGAGATCGCCGACGTTCCCGCGCTCGACAAGAAGTACAAGCACGATATCGACGTGGTGGTCGACCGCGTCGTCGTGCGCCCGGACCTCGCCTCGCGCCTCGCGGACAGTCTCGAAACCTGCCTCAAGCTCGCCGAGGGCCTTGCCATCGCCGAATTCGCCGACAAGCCGCTGCCGGTCGAGGAAACGGCGGCCGGCGGCTCGGCCAACAAATCGTTGAACGAGACGCATGAGCGCGTGCTGTTCTCGGAAAAATTCGCCTGCCCGGTCTCCGGCTTCACAATCCCGGAAATCGAGCCGCGGCTCTTCTCGTTCAACAATCCCTTCGGCGCCTGCCCGACCTGTGACGGCCTCGGCAGCCAGCAGAAGATCGATCCGGACCTGATCGTGCCGGAAAGCGAGCGCACGCTGCGCGACGGCGCCATCGCGCCCTGGGCCAAGTCCTCCTCGCCCTATTACAACCAGACGCTGGAAGCGCTCGGCGCGGCCTATGGCTTCAAGCTCTCCAATCGCTGGTCGGAACTGTCGCAGGAGGCGCAGAACGCCATCCTCAACGGCACGAGGGAGAAGATCGAGTTCAACTACAAGGACGGCGCGCGCTCCTACAAGACAGTGAAGACCTTCGAGGGCATCGTGCCGAACCTCGAGCGCCGCTGGAAGGAAACGGATTCGGCCTGGTCGCGCGAGGAGATCGAGCGCTACATGTCGGCCGCCCCCTGCCCGGCCTGCAACGGCTATCGCCTGAAGCCCGAGGCGCTGGCGGTGAAGATCAACAAGCTGCATATCGGCGAGACGACGGAAATGTCGATCCGCGTGGCGCGCGACTGGTTCGAGGCGCTGCCGGAGCACCTCAACGCCAAGCAGAACGAGATCGCCGTCCGCATCCTCAAGGAGATCCGCGAGCGCCTGCGCTTCCTCAACGATGTCGGCCTCGAATATCTCTCGCTGTCGCGCAATTCCGGCACGCTGTCGGGCGGCGAAAGCCAGCGCATCCGCCTCGCCTCGCAGATCGGTTCCGGCCTGACGGGCGTGCTCTACGTGCTGGACGAGCCGTCCATCGGCCTCCACCAGCGCGACAATGCGCGCCTCCTCGAAACGCTGCGGCACCTTCGCGACATCGGCAATACCGTGATCGTCGTCGAGCATGACGAGGACGCGATCCTGACGGCGGACTATGTGGTCGATATCGGCCCTGCCGCCGGCATCCATGGCGGCCAGGTGATCGCGCAGGGCACGCCAGACGAGGTCATCGCCAACCCGGCGTCGCTGACCGGAAAATATCTTTCCGGCGAGCTTTCCGTGGCCGTTCCCGCCGAGCGGCGCAAGCCGAAGAAGAAAAAGGAAATCAAGGTCGTCGGGGCGAAAGCTAACAATCTAAAGAATGTCACGGCCTCGATCCCGCTCGGCGTCTTCACGGCGGTCACGGGCGTTTCCGGCGGCGGCAAATCGACCTTCCTGATCGAGACGCTCTACAAGTCCGCCGCCCGCCGCGTCATGGGCGCGCGCGAGATCCCGGCCGAGCACGAGCGCATCGACGGCTTCGAATATATCGACAAGGTCATCGACATCGACCAGTCGCCCATCGGCCGCACGCCGCGCTCGAACCCGGCGACCTATACCGGTGCCTTCACGCCGATCCGCGACTGGTTCGCCGGCCTTCCCGAAGCGAAGGCGCGCGGCTACCAGCCGGGCCGCTTCTCCTTCAATGTCAAGGGCGGGCGCTGCGAGGCCTGCCAGGGCGACGGCGTCATCAAGATCGAGATGCACTTCCTGCCGGATGTCTACGTCACCTGCGACGTCTGCCACGGCAAGCGCTACAATCGCGAGACGCTCGACGTCACCTTCAAGGGCAAGTCGATCGCCGACGTGCTGGACATGACCGTCGAGGAAGGCGTCGAGTTCTTCGCCGCCGTTCCCGCCGTGCGCGACAAGCTCACGACGCTGAACCAGGTCGGTCTCGGCTATATCAAGGTCGGCCAGCAGGCGAACACCCTGTCGGGTGGCGAGGCGCAGCGCGTCAAGCTCGCCAAGGAACTGTCCAAGCGCTCGACCGGCCGCACGCTCTATATCCTCGACGAGCCGACGACCGGCCTGCATTTCCACGACGTGGCCAAGCTGCTGGAAGTGCTGCACGAGCTGGTCAACCAGGGCAATTCGGTCGTCGTCATCGAGCACAATCTGGAGGTCATCAAGACCGCCGACTGGATCATCGACTTCGGCCCCGAGGGCGGCGACGGCGGCGGCGAGGTGATCGCCGAGGGCACGCCCGAGGATGTGGTCAAGGTCGAGCGTTCCTATACTGGCCACTTCCTGAAAGAGTTGCTGGAGCGTCGGCCGATGAAGCGGGTGGCGGCGGAATAATCACACGGGAGGAGACCATGAGCACATCCGGCACCATCAGAACCGGCATCGGCGGCTGGACCTTCGAGCCGTGGGAGGGAACCTTCTATCCCGAAAAGCTGCCGAAGAAACGGCAGCTCGAATTCGCCAGCCGCGAATTGTCGGCCATCGAGGTGAACGGCACCTATTACGGCTCGCAGAAGCCGGAGACCTTCGCCAAATGGGCCTCGGAAGTGCCGGACGGTTTCATCTTCTCGCTCAAGGCGAGCCGCTTCACGACGAACCGCAAGGTCCTCGCCGATGGCGGCGAATCCGTCGAAAAGTTCCTGACACAGGGGCTGACCGAACTCGGCGACCATCTCGGCCCGATCCTCTGGCAGTTTCCGCCGACGAAGAAATTCGAACCGGAGGATTTCGAGGGGTTCCTGAAGCTGCTGCCGGAAAAGCTGGACGGGCTCAGGCTCAAGCATGCGCTCGAAGTGCGCCATGACAGCTTCAAGGTGCCGGAATTCGCCGCGCTTGCCCGCAAGCACAACATGGCGATCGTCTATGCGCAGCATGAGGACTATCCCGAAATCGCCGACGTGACGGCGGATTTCGTCTATGCCCGCCTGCAGCGTGGCTCGGACGACATCGAGACCTGCTATCCCGCAAAGGCGCTGGACGAATGGGCGGGACGGCTCAAGGACTGGGCCGGCGGCGGCGAGCCGTCCGACCTGCCGAAGGTCGATCCAGAGACGAGGCCCGCCGGCAAGGCCCGCGACGTCTTCGCCTTCTTCATCACCTCCGGCAAGGTCAATGCGCCGAACGGCGCTCGCGAACTGAAGAAGCGGACGGGCTGAGGCAAGGTTCGAGTCTTCTCGACAGAATCGAGAGGCTCATGCCGCGGGCCAGGGCGGGATAGCTTCTGGAAGATCCTCCGCCGTCAGCCCCTTGCCCGCGATGCTTCCAGCCTCGCCGTGGCGCCAGACGGCACTGGCCGCGGCTTCGAAGGCGGGCATGCCCTGCGTCAGATGCGCGCCGACGATGCCCGCCAGCACGTCGCCCGAGCCGGCGGTGGCGAGCCATGGCGGCGCATTCTCGTTGACGAGCGCGCGGCCGTCGGGCGCGGCGATCACCGTATCGGCGCCCTTGAGGATCACGGCCGCATGGCTTCGGGCGGCGGCCTTCTGCGCGCGATCGATCTTGGAAAGCGTCCCGTCGCCGGCAAGGTCGGGAAAGAGCCGCGCGAATTCCCCGTCATGCGGCGTCAGCACCAGCCGCGTATCGCCGCCGGCGAAAAGCCCGAAGAGTGCGTCCGGCGTATCGCGGAAGGCGCTGATACCGTCGGCGTCGAGCACGAGGCGGCGGCCTTTTGCGGCGATCAGGCCGGCATAGGCCCTCGCCCTCCCGGCGTCTCCGAAGCCGGGGCCGAGAACGAAGGTTTTGAGGCGCTCGTCTTCGAGCAGGGCGGCGAGGTCGGCTTCCCCGTCCACGTCCTTCAGCATCACGCCGGTCAGACGGGCGGCATTGGCGAAAAGCGCGTCCGTGGGAGAAAGCACGGTGACGAGGCCGGCGCCGGCGCGAAGGCCGGCCGCCGCGGAAAGCCGCGCCGCGCCGGTGGCGGTGGCCGGGCCGGAGAAGACGGCGAGATGGCCGCGGACATATTTGTGCGTCGCGCCGGTCTGCTGCGGTTCGGCAAGCCGCCAGACATAAGGTGTGTTCACCCGGACATGGCCGGCATGAACTGCGAGGATACGGCCGGGAATGCCGATGTCGAAAACCTCCACGTCGCCGGAGAGCGTCCTGCCGGGCAGGAGCAGGTGGCCCGGCTTGCGGCACATGAAGGTGACGGTCGCGACGGCCTCGAAGGCCGCGCCCCTCACCTCTCCGGTCCGTCCGTCGATACCGGACGGCAGGTCCACCGCAAGGACCGGCAGCGCATGCCGGCGCACGGCCTCGACGACCTGCACGGCCTCGTCCGGCAGGTCGCGCGACAGGCCTGCGCCGAACAGCGCATCGACGACCACGTCGCCCGGGCGCGGCCCATATTCCGCAAGCGCCCTCGGTGCGCCGCCGAAATGCCGCAAGGCAATGGCCGCGTCGCCCCTGAGCGCGGATGGATCGCCGAGGGCGTGGACGGCGACCTCCGCGCCGGCCGCCTCCAGCGCCCGCGCGGCGACATATCCATCGCCGCCATTGTTGCCGGGGCCGCAGAGCACGACGAAGCGGTGCGCTCCGGGAAAGCGCCGCAGCGCTGCCGCCGCGACCGCCTGCCCGGCCCGCTCCATCAGGCCGTAGCTCGCAAGGCCCGATGCCGCGGCGGCGGCATCGATGCGGCCCATGTCCCTGGGCGTGATGATCAAGGTGTCTATTTCCTGGTGCATGCCCCACCATGCCTGCAAAGACGCCGCCGGGGCAAGGTCGTCGGCCATCTTCGCCAAAAGCCTGAATTTTATGCATCTGCATATTCGATATGCTCAAATTTGCAGCTTTCTCAGGCAGCGTTGCCCGGCACTCCGCCTCCTTCGGCCATCCGGAAAGCAAAGAGACAATTTTTAGGCAGGAACCCCTAGCCCTTTTGCCCGGAAAGCCGCATCATCGCCGCGTGAGGACGAGCGGGATGGTGAAAGAAACGGATTTCCTCCGGTCTGGCATGCATCCTGCTTCGACTTGGCATGCTACATGCATTCGGAGTGAGCAGCGGGCGCCGTCCTGCTGCGCAAACGGGAGAAGCGGAGAGACATCTTCTCATGAAAAAGATCGAAGCGATCATCAAGCCCTTCAAACTCGATGAGGTGAAGGAGGCCCTCCAGGAAGTCGGTCTCCAGGGCATCACCGTCACCGAGGCGAAGGGTTTTGGACGCCAGAAGGGCCATACGGAACTCTACCGTGGCGCCGAATATGTCGTCGACTTCCTGCCCAAGGTGAAGGTCGAGGTCGTCCTGGCGGATGAGAATGCGGAAGCCGTGATCGAGGCGATCCGCAACGCGGCCCAGACCGGCCGCATCGGCGACGGCAAGATCTTTGTCTCCAACGTCGAAGAAGTCATCCGCATCCGTACCGGCGAAACCGGCATCGACGCCATCTGATCCCGCCGCGCCTTCCGGCCAAGGCTTTCCATCTCGTCATCTCACACAGGAACCAACACATGACGACTGCCAATGACATCCTCAAGCAAATCAAGGAAAACGACGTAAAGTTCGTCGACCTGCGCTACACGGACCCCCGTGGCAAGCTGCACCACATCACGATGGACGTCAGCTGCGTCGATGAGGACATGTTCGCCGACGGCGTCATGTTCGACGGCTCCTCGATCGGCGGCTGGAAGGCCATCAACGAGTCCGACATGGTGATGATGCCCGATCCGGCAACCGCCCATATGGACCCGTTCTTCGCGCAGTCCACCATGGTCATCTTCTGCGACATCCTCGAGCCGGTTTCGGGCGAAGCCTATAACCGCGACCCGCGCGGCACCGCCAAGAAGGCCGAAGCCTTCCTCAAGGCCTCGGGCATCGGCGACACCGTCTATGCCGGTCCGGAGCCGGAATTCTTCGTCTTCGACGACGTCAAGTACAAGGCCGACCCGTACAATACCGGCTTCAAGCTCGACAGCTCGGAGCTGCCCTCCAACGACGACACCGCCTACGAAACCGGCAATCTCGGCCATCGTCCGCGCGTCAAGGGCGGCTACCTGCCGGTCCCGCCGGTCGACAGCTGCCAGGACATGCGCTCCGAGATGCTGACGGTCCTCACCGAAATGGGCGTCACCGTCGAAAAGCAGCACCATGAAGTGGCTGCCGCCCAGCACGAACTCGGCGTCAAGTTCGACACGCTGGTTCGCAGCGCCGACAAGGTGCAGATCTACAAATACGCCGTGCATCAGGTCGCCAATGCCTATGGCAAGACGGCAACCTTCATGCCGAAGCCGATCTTCGGCGACAACGGCTCGGGCATGCACGTCCACCTGTCGATCTGGAAGGACTCGAAGCCGACCTTCGCCGGCGACGAATATGCCGGCCTTTCCGAGAGCTGCCTCTACTTCATCGGCGGCATCATCAAGCATGCCAAGGCCATCAACGCCTTCACCAACCCGACGACGAACTCCTACAAGCGTCTCGTCCCGGGCTATGAAGCGCCGGTCCTGCTCGCCTATTCGGCCCGCAACCGTTCGGCTTCCTGCCGCATTCCGTTCGGCACGGGTCCGAAGTCCAAGCGCGTCGAAATCCGCTTCCCCGACCCGCTCGGCAACCCCTATCTCGGCTTCGCCGCCATGCTGATGGCCGGCCTCGACGGCATCAAGAACAAGATCCATCCCGGCAAGGCCATGGACAAGGACCTCTACGACCTGCCGCCGAAGGAACTGAAGAAGATCCCGACCGTCTGCGGCTCGCTGCGCGAGGCCCTCGAAAACCTCGACAAGGACCGCAAGTTCCTGACCGCCGGCGGCGTGTTCGACGACGACCAGATCGATTCCTACATCGAGCTGAAGATGGCGGAAGTCATGCGCTTCGAAATGACCCCGCACCCGGTCGAGTTCGACATGTACTACTCCGCCTGACCGGCGGCATTTCCTCCCGCCTTCGGGCGGGAGGTGCTCCATATGGGAAACCCGGCCATCGGCCGGGTTTTTTTTGCCGGCAGGGTAGCGTGCCGGTCGGGTCGCGGGTGTCGCGCGATTCTCGGGCTCGACCCGAGGATTCAGGCCGGGCATTCGGCCAGCGACAGGAACACCCTCTCATAGCGTTACTGCTGCAGCCGCTGCTTGAGGAGGTTCAGATATTCCTCGTTCGAGTCATCCGCGCCGCTCCCCGCCTTTTCGGCCGGGGCCTTGCAGGAGGGCTTGTAGTTGATCGCCATGCCGGCCTTGACGCAGACGCCTACCTGCCAGCCGGGCGGCAGGGCGGTGAGGTCCACCGTCTTCCATTTCGGATGGCCAGTGGCCTTCAGCTTGTCGAGACCCGTGAGGATGAGGCTGGAGAAATCCGAGACCGTCTTGCAGCTGTCGCGGTGATAGGCGTTGCGCTTGACGTCGTAGTCATAGGTCATCATCACGGCCTTCACCGCGACGAGATCGACCGGCTGGTCCTGGAACGAATAGGTGCCGGCCTCGATCCGCGACGGCGTGTAGGTGGCGAGCAGCGGCGCTTCGGTGATCGGCAGAAGGTGGAATTTCGCCTTGTCGATCGTATTGCCGGCGAAGAGCGCGGCGGGCGCGCCCGCGACGTAGAAGAAGGCATCGATCTCGCCGGAGAGCAGCTTGGGCAGCGCATCGTCCGGGTTGATGTCGATGCGCTCGCCGGGCTTGACCTGCAGGATGTCCATGATCAGCGTCGCCGTCAGGAAGGTGCCGCTGTCCTTCTTGCCGACGGCGATCTTCTTGCCCGCGAGGTCCTTCATGCCGGCAATGTCCTTGCGGGCGAGGACATGGATTTCCTCGTTGTAGAGCGGGAACATGATGCGCACGCCCTTCACCGCCTTCTGCACCTCCGGGTCGTTCGCCTCGAAGGTCTTCAGATATTCGAGCACGTCGCTCTGCACGATGCCGAACTGGGTGTTGCGGCGGTTGCGCACGCCGACGAAGTTTTCCAGCGAGCCGGCGCTTTCGACCACGTTCAGCTTCAGGCCGCATTCGGCGCCGAGCGCGGCGATGTCGTGGCCGATCTTGATATAGGTGCCCTGCGGGCCGCCGGTCATGATGTTGCGCTCGATCCCCTCGGCCGATGCGGTGCCGACGGAAAGTGCAAGGCCGAGTGCGGCCGCAAGAACAGATCGCTTCATCGAAATCCCTCCCTTGGGCAATTCCGGAGAAAGCGCCGCGGCTTTGCATCGGGAATCGCGGAAATACAGGCCGGCGGCAAGGCCGCCATGGAAACTAGCAGTCGCTGTCGAGATCGCGCATCAGGTTGCGAAGCGTCAGCACCGGTACGCGCTTGAAGACGCCGCCGAGCGAATTGGTGACGCACTCGCCGGAAACCAGCGTGCGTTCCAGCTGGTCGCGCTGCGTGCCGGTGAGACGATCGAGACCGGGCGCATCGCGCATCGCATCGGCCACGAGCGACGCATCGCGCGGATTTCGGCTATCGGCCGGCTTCGCATTGTCGCGCGCCGGACCGTCTCCGACATTCCCGGGACCATCCTGCTGCACTGAACGCGCTGCCGCCTCCAGCGCGCCGATCCGTGCCGTGAGCGTATAATTGCTGGCCTTGAGATCGGCAATCTCCCGATCCCTGCCAGCGATCTCCTTGCGCAATGCAGGCAGGTCCTTCGCCCGCATGGTCTCTGCGGCGCGCTGTGCGTCCTCGAGCTGCCGGCGCAGCGTGGCGGCCTCTGCCGCGAGACGCTTCGCCTCGGCGCTCTGCGCGCCCGCCTGCGCGCCACGGGCCTGGTCCAGGGCCTTTTCCAGCCGCGCGATCTGGTCGGCGCCGAGGGAAAGGCGGCGCTCGCGCTCCTGCAGGGCGTTCTCGGCCTTCGTCTTCGAGGCTTCCGCATCCGCGGCGCGCCGGGAGGCGCGTTGCAGATCGCTCTTCAGCCCCGGGATGACTTCCTGCGTCAGCCGCGCATTTTCCGCAACGGCAGCGTTATCGGAGCTCCCTATGCCGTTGCGAAGGGCCTCCATCTGCTGCTTGAGGGTGCGGTTCTCGTCGGCTAGGGCTTGAGACCGCTGGCTGCCGTCCTCGACCTGCGCGGTGCGGGCGTCGAGCTCCCTTGCAAGCTCGGCGATGCGCTGGTCCCGCTGCTCGATCTCGCCGGCCGGAACGGCGCCGCTCATCATGCGCAGGCCGCCGTAGCCGGCTGCCGCGCCCAGCGCCAGGCTCACCACGGAGGCGAACAGGATGCCGCCCGCCCCGGAGCCGCCACCTGCCGTCGTTCCGTTGCCGCTCCTGCCCCACTGGTTGTTCATGCCGTCCGATCCGCCTGAAACATCTTTTCCCGAGGTACGCCGAAACCGCCGGAGGTGCAAGCGCCGAGGGGGAAGGCGCCCCGCGGCGGAACTATTGATGTTTCAGCGAAATTACCCAAATATAAGTGGAAAGGTAGGTACGCCATGAAGATGCGTGACGCAAAATTTGCCATCGGCGACGTGGTCCGCCACCGGGTCTTCCCGTTCCGCGGCGTGATCTTCGACGTCGATCCCGAATTCGCCAATACCGAAGAATGGTGGAATTCCATTCCGGCCGAGATACGGCCTTCGAAGGATCAGCCCTTCTACCACCTCTTCGCGGAGAACGACGACACGGAATATGTCGCCTATGTTTCCGAGCAGAACCTTGTCGCCGACGACAGCGGCCAGCCGATCCGCCACCCGCAGGTCCGCGCGCTGATGGATGTCGACAAGGGCCATTACCGCTGGAAGGAGCAGAGCAGCCTCTTCCACTGACCGGCGGACCCCGATGGCAGGCAATAAAAAACCCGGTCGACGGCCGGGTTTTTCGTATCTGGCGATAGGGCCGCTTACTGGCTCTTGGCGGCCTTCTGGGCGTCTTCGAGCTTCTTGCGGGCTTCCTCGGCCTTCTTCTGCATTTCTTCCTGCAGCAGGCGCTGGCGCTCTTCGAGCTGCGACTGTTCGATCGGCTCGCCGTCGAAGACGCCGGTGAAGCCTTCGAGCGAGATCTTGATCGGGTTCGGCGCGCGCTGGAAATTGACCGAGGTCAGAACCAGTTCGCCGCCCTTCTTGAGGCTTGCGAGGACCTGGTCGGTGAGCGGCACTTCGGCCACGCACTTGTCGGGCATGCAGATGGCGTAGTCGAGCTTCTGGGCCTTGCCGCCGTCGATCTGCATCTGCACGCCGACGGGAATGAGGCGGGCGCTCGGAACCGAGACCTGCATGATCTTGCGGTTGGCCTTGCCGGTGACGGTGATGAGGCCGACGGCGGTGATAAGCTGGCCGCTGGTGGCGGTCAGAAGGTTCTGCACGATGCAGACGTCGTTGTCTTCCTGCTTGGTGCAGACCTTGAACCAGCCCTTCGGCGGAGCGGTCTGCTGCGCGAGCGATGCCGACGGAGCCGCCGCGAGTGCGACCGAGGCGGCAAAGGCGGAAAGCACGGTCCGCTTGATGAGATTCGATGTGAAGATCATGACGAGTTCGGTCTCCTGAAAATCGGTGCCGGAGCGACAGCGCCCCTCCGCAAGCCCCTCTCGGGCATTTGGTCAGCCGTGCGCTCTCCTGTCGGCGAAATGAGGCATTTGCATGACCCGCTTCGGCGTAACCTGTTACAATGGGCCGCGCCGGATATCCAGCCTTTCCTTGCGAAAATCCCGCGTTGCTTCTATTTCCGCCTCGCCACGGTGCCGTCCTGTTTCTGGCGGCTATAATGCACGAGAATCATCCGGACCGACGAGGAGATACGCTTGCGTCCCTTTCTGATGGCCTTCGCCGCCTGCCTGTTCGGCCTGCCGGCCACGCTTGGCCACGCAGCCCCGGTGCACGGCATCGCCATGCACGGCGATCCGGCGCTGCCGCCCGACTACAAGCACTTCGGCTACGTCAATCCGGATGTGAAGAAGGGCGGCCGCATCGCCTATGGCGTGGTCGGCACGTTCGACAACCTCAATCCCTTCATCCTGAAGAGCATGCGCACCACCGCGCGCGGCATGTGGGATCCGGAATTCGGCAATCTCGTCTACGAATCACTGATGCAGCGCTCGCGCGATGAGGCCTTCACCATGTACGGCCTCATCGCCGAAACGGCGGAATGGGACGACGACCGCACCTTCATCCAGTTCAACCTCAATCCCAGGGCGCGCTGGGCCGACGGCGTGCCGATCACGCCGGAAGACGTCATCTTCAGTTTCGAGTTGCTGCGCGACAAGGGCCGCACGCCCTTCAGCCTCCGGCTTGACGGGGTCGAGAAAGTCGAGAAGGTCGGCGAGCGCAGCGTGCGCTTCACCTTCAACGACAAGGCCGACCGCGAGACGCCCCTCTTGATCGCCGGCTATTCGCCGATTCTGCCGAAGCACGCCATCGACGTCGAGACGTTCGACCGCACGTCCCTCGCCTTCCCGCTCGGCTCCGGCCCCTACAAGGTGAAGGAGGTCAAGCCCGGCGAGAAGATCGTCTATGCCCGCGATCCGAACTATTGGGCAAAGGATCTTCCCTCGAAAGTCGGCTTCGACAATTACGACGAGATCTCCGTCGAGTATTTCCTGCAGGACAACTCGCTTTTCGAGGCGTTCAAGAAGGGCGAGATCGACCTCTACCAGGAGGGTAACCCGACGAAGTGGACGCGCGGCTACGATTTCCCGGCCGCCCTCTCCGGCGCGGTCGTCAAGGACGCCATCAAGCCGAAGACGCCCTCGGGCATGTTCGGCTTCGTCTTCAACACCCGCCGGCCGCTCTTCCAGAACCGCGACCTGCGCAAGGGGCTGACACTGGTCTTCGATTTCGAATGGGTGAACCGCAGCCTCTTCGAGAACGCCTACAAGCGCACGCAGAGCTACTGGCAGAATTCCGAGCTGAGCTCGATGGGAGTTGCGGCCGATGCGCGTGAGCGCGAGATCGCAGGCCCCGCGTTGTCGCGCATCGACGCGGATATTCTCGACGGCACGCATCTGCTGCCCACCACCGATGCGTCGGGCCGCGACCGCAAGGTGCTGCGCCAGGCGATGGATTCCTTCGAGAAGGCCGGCTACGTCATCAAGGGCGGGCAGATGGTCGATGGCGCGGGCAAGCCGCTGACCTTCGAGATCATGACGCAGAACGCGGACCAGGAGAAGCTGGCGCTCGCCTATCAGCGCTTCCTCACCGCGCTCGGCGTGAAGGCGACGATCCGCACGGTGGACGATTCGCAGTATCAGAGCCGGACGCAGACCTTCGACTATGACGTCATCGTCAAGGCGTTCCCCTCCTCGCTCTCGCCGGGGCGGGACCAGATCAGCTACTGGAGCTCGACCATGCGCGACCGGCCCGGCAGCTCCAACTTCGCCGGCCTCGCCGATCCCGACGTCGACCGCATCCTCGATGCCATCCTGACCGCACGCACGGCGGAGGATTTCCGCTCGGCCGTGCGCCTGCACGACAGGATGCTCCTTTCGGGCTACTATGTCGTGCCGCTCTACCATCTCGGCGAACAGTGGGTCGCGCATTCGAAGCATATCGCCCGGCCGCAGGCGGTTCCGCTCTACGGTTTCCAGTTTCCGACATGGTGGGACGCGCGGGCGCAGTAAAGGGGTTATCCCCAGAACTCGGGTTACCTCGAGGTAACCTGTTGAAAGCCGCAGCACGCCGGCCTATCTCGGCGTCCTGTCCGGAATGTCCCGGCATCTCGAAAGGAAAACCAGATGGAAGCCATTACGATCGATGTCGTCTCGGACGTCGTCTGCCCCTGGTGCTATCTGGGCAAGAAGCGGCTCGACAAGGCGATCGACACCGTGAAGGACGAGCTTGCCGTCGCGGTGACGTTCCGGCCCTACCAGCTCAACCCCGACATGCCGCCGGAAGGCGTCGACCACAAGCAGCATCTCGCCGAAAAGCTCGGCGGTACTGACGCCGTCAACCGCGCGCATGAAATGCTGACGGGACTGGGCGAAGAAGACGGCATCGAGTTCGACTTTCCGGCCGTGAAGATCAGTCCCAACACGCTCGACGCGCACCGCCTGCTGCGCTGGGCGATGATCGAGGGCCCGGAGGTCCAGAACCGCGTCGCCCTCGCCCTCTTCAAGGCCTATTTCGAGGAAGGCCGCAATGTCGGCGACCGCGCCGTGCTGCTCGACATCGCGGAAGCGTCGGGCATGGACCGCGCCGTCGTCTCCGCCCTCTTCTCCGCCGGCGCGGACGTCGATTCCGTCAAGGAGGAGATCGGCATGGCCCGCGACATGGGCGTGACGGGTGTGCCCTGCTTCATCATCGACAACAAATACGCCGTGATGGGCGCGCAATCCGTCGACGTGCTGACCGACGCCTTCCGCAAGATCGCGGCGATGAAGGCGCAGGAGCGCATCGGGAAGAACTGAGCGGTTATTTGCTCGCTGCAAGAACGGAGGGGCGGGCCCTGGTCCGCTCCCACCATGCCTGAATGGACGGAAATTCGCGAATGAGCGCGGCGCCCTCCGGCGCTTGCGCAAACAGGCCGAACATCGGAGCGGCATGAAAATCGGCCAATGATGGCTCCGGCCCGGAGAGCCAGTTTTCGGCCCCCAGCAAGTTCGAAAGCGCCCCCAGGAAGAGGCGGGCCTTTTCAAGGCCGCCGGCAATGCGCGCTTCGTCTACCGCGCCGGCCCCGGATGCTTCCATCCGCTGTACATAGACATCCCACACCATCGGCAGATAGGCATAATTGTCCAGCATCGCGACGATCTGGTTCATGCGTGCGCGATTACGAAGAGCGCTCGGTTGCAGCGGCGGTCCGGAAAATGCCTCATCCACGTAGCGGGTTATCGCGCTTGTTTCGTAAAGGGCGAACCCGTCGTGCTCGAAGGCGGGGATACGGCCGAAGGGGTGGCGCGCAAGATGCTCCGGCGGCACGCCCTCGTCTGCAAACACGTCCACTGGCACGAGATCGTAAGGCACTCCCTTTTCATGGAGTGCGATGCGCACGATCCGAACGTAGACACTGTAGCTTGCGCCGTAGACCGTGACCGATGGATGCATTTCCGGCATTTCGCAATCCTCTCGGCTCGGATGTTTCGATCAGTTGCCCTGCTTCGCCAGCCCCGCAAGCTGCGTCATCACCTGCGCCGCGCCCGTCAGGCGCTTTTCCGGCGTCGGGTAGTCGCGGGCGAGGAACAAACTCTGGTCCGGCCTGATCTTGACCAGCGCGCCCTGCCTGGCGATGTAGCCGACCAGTGCCGTCGGGTTCGGGAATTCCTTGTTGCGGAACTGCACAACGACGCCCTTCGGGCCGGCATCGAGCTTCTCGACATTGGCCACGCGGCAAAGCGACTTGATATAGACGATCTTCAAGAGATGCTGGACCTCGATCGGCAGCGGGCCGAAGCGGTCGATCAGTTCCGCGCCGAAGGCGTCGATATCGCCAAGCTCGGTGATCTCGCCGAGGCGGCGATAGAGGCCGAGGCGCAGGTGCAGGTCCGGCACGTAGTCGTCCGGGATCATGACCGGCGTGCCGACGGAAATCTGCGGCGACCAGCCGCTGTCGGCGACTTCCTCGTCGCCCTTGATCTCCGCGACGGCCTCTTCGAGCATCTGCTGGTAGAGCTCAAAGCCGACTTCCTTGATATGGCCGGACTGTTCCTCGCCGAGCAGATTGCCGGCCCCACGGATATCGAGGTCGTGGCTGGCGAGCTGGAAGCCGGCGCCGAGCGTGTCGAGCGATTGCAGCACCTTGAGACGGCGTTCGGCGGTGCCCGTCAGCGTGCGGTTGACCGGCAGGGTCAGGAGCGCGAAGGCGCGGACCTTCGACCGGCCGACGCGGCCGCGCAGCTGGTAGAGCTGGGCGAGGCCGAACATGTCGGCGCGGTGGATGATCATCGTGTTCGCCGTCGGAACGTCGAGGCCTGATTCGACGATGGTAGTCGAGAGCAGCACGTCGTAGCGACCTTCGTAGAAGGCGTTCATGATGTCTTCGAGTTCCGTCGCCGGCATCTGGCCATGCGCGACGGCAACCTTCAGCTCCGGCACGTCCTGGCGCAGGAAATCGTGGATTTCCGAAAGGTCGCTGAGGCGCGGGCAGACATAGAAACTCTGGCCGCCGCGATAGTGCTCGCGCATCAAGGTCTCGCGGATGACGAGCGGATCGAAGGGCGAGATGAAGGTGCGCACCGCCATGCGGTCGACCGGCGGCGTGGCGATCAACGAGAGCTCGCGAACGCCCGTCATGGCGAGCTGGAGGGTGCGCGGAATGGGCGTCGCCGAGAGCGTCAGCACGTGCACGTCGCTCTTCAGCTCCTTCAGCCGCTCCTTGTGCTTCACGCCGAAATGCTGCTCCTCGTCGATGATGAGGAGGCCGAGATTGGCGAACTTGATCGACGAGCCGAGCAACGCATGCGTGCCGACGACGATATCCGTCTTGCCCTCGGTCAGCTCCTTCTTCGTCAGCGCCAGCTCCTTCGAGCCGACGAGGCGGGAGGCCTGCTGCACGCGGATCGGCAGCCCCCGGAAACGCTCGGAGAAGGTTTTGAAATGCTGGCGGGCGAGCAGCGTCGTCGGCACAACAACGGCGACTTGAACGCCGTTCATCGCGGCGATGAAGGCCGCGCGCAGCGCCACCTCCGTCTTGCCGAAGCCGACGTCGCCGCAGACGAGCCGGTCCATCGGCCGGCCCGCGCCGAGATCTTCGCGCACGGCGTCGATGGCGTTCGCCTGGTCGTCCGTCTCGTCATAGGGGAAGCGGGCGGCGAATTCGTCGTAGACGCCGTCCGGCGCGGCCAGCACCGGCGCATGGCGCACGAGCCGCGCGGCGGCGATCTGGATGAGGCCGCTCGCCATGTCGAGCAGGCGCTTCTTGAGCTTGGCCTTGCGCGCCTGCCAGGCGACGCCGCCGAGCTTGTCGAGCAGTGCATCGGTCCCCTCGCCGCCATAGCGCGAGAGGAGGTCGATATTCTCGACGGGCAGGAAGAGTTTTGCGTCGTCCGCATAAACGAGTTCGAGACAGGCATGCGGCGCGCCGGCGGCCTCGATGGTGCGCAGGCCGACGAAGCGGCCGATGCCGTGCTCGGCATGGACCACGATGGAGCCTTCGTCGAGGCCGGCGACCTCGGTTATGAAATCCGCGCCGCGCTTGCGGCGCTTGGCGCGGCGCACCATGCGGTCGCCGAGGATGTCCTGCTCGCCGATGACGACGATATCGCCCGCCTCGAAGCCGCTTTCGAGACTGAGCACGGTCGACCCTGCCTCGCCCGGCTTCAGCTTGCGGAGATCGCCGAATTTCTCGACGGGCACGACATTGCCAAGGCCATGTTCGGCAAGCACCTGCAAAAGACGGTCGAGCGAGCCTTCCGACCAGCCCGTCACCAGCACCTTCGCGCCGGAGGCCCGTTTTTCGGCGATATGTTTCACCGCCTGATCGAAGACGTTGACGCGCGCGCCGTCGGCATCCTCGCTGCCGGCCGGCCGCGCCCAGCGCATGCCGGGCCGTGCCGCAATGGTCTCGACATGACGCGCCTCGCCCTCATGCTCGTTGAAGGGCGAGAGGCGGATGGCATCGCGTTCGTCGAGTTCGCGGGCGAAGCGCTCGGCGTCTAGATAGAGAAGGCCCGGCGGTACGGGCTTGTAGGGCGTCGCCTGCGCCACCTGCCCCTTGCCGGGCGTCGCGGAGGCGAGGCGCGCGTCGTAATAGTCGCGCACGAGGCGGGAGCGCTCGACGGCCGCCTCACGTACCGTATGGTCCGTGACGATACGGAAGCCTTGAAGGTAGTCGAAGGCGGTTTCCAGCTCGCCATAGAACAGCGGCAGCCAATGCTCCATACCGGCATAGCGCCGGCCCTCGGAGACGGCCTGGTAGAGCGCGTCGTCGCGCGTCGCCGCGCCGAAGGAGGAGAGATATTGCTTGCGGAAATGCGAGATCGTCTCCGGCGTCAGCGTCACCTCGCTCATCGGGTTGAGGTCGAGGGAGCGCGCCTGTCCGGTCGTGCGCTGGCTGGCGGGATCGAAGGAGCGGATCGATTCCAGCGTGTCGCCGAAGAAATCGAGGCGCAGCGGCTCCAGGCTGCCGGGCACGAAGACGTCGAGGATGCCGCCGCGCACGGCGAATTCGCCGACCTCGCGCACGGTCGCCACGCGCTCGAAGCCATTGCGCTCCAGCCGTGCGGCTATGTCGTCCATGCGAATCTGGTTGCCAGGCTTTGCCGAGAAGGCGAGGCTTTCGATGGTTGGCCGCGGCGCCGTCTTCTGCAGCATGGCGTTGACGGTGACGAGCACGATGGCCGCATGCGGCTTCTTCTGGTGGGCGATCAGCGCCGAGAGCGCGGAAAGCCGGCGTGCGGAAACTTCGGCGCTCGGCGACACGCGGTCATAGGGAAGGCAGTCCCAGCCGGGCAGCGTCAGCACCGGGATATCGGGCGCGACGAAGCCGAGCATCTGTTCCAGATCGGAAATGCGCTGGCCGTCCGAGAGCACATAGGCGACCGGGCCGGTCTTGCGGGCGAGATCGGCGAGGATCAACGGTTCGACGCCGGAGGGCACGGCGCCGATGGTCATCGGCCGGCCGGCGCCGGCTATGCGTTCGGGAGAAAATCCGGGGATCATGCGCGGTCGTCTTTGAAGAGCGGCGAAAAATCGGGGCGGTAGGCGGCGATGCGCGGGAAGAGGCCGCGCTGGAATTCTTCGGGCACGGGCTTTTCGCCGGTCACCCATTTCACGAGGTCGTTGTCTTCCTCGGCCATGATGCGCTCCAGCTCGTCCAGCTCGGCCTCGGAAAGCGTGGCGATCTCGGCATCGGCGAAGGCGCCGAGCACAAGGTCCATCTCGCGGATGCCCCGGTGCCAGCAGCGGAAGAGGATGCGCTTGCGGCGCGGGTCGATCTCGGCGCTCGAGCGTGTCGTTCCCGTCATGATCGTCCTCGCATTCCAACCCGCAATGTTGCTATTCGCAATTCCGGGCGGAAAACCGCCTGCTCTTTTCCTGGAATTGCTTTGTCGGCGTTTCTATAAACCGGCAAAAGCCGCTTGTCAGCCTTGCCAAAGGCATGATCTCCGGCGATTTTGCCGGCCATGAGACCCGCCCTGCTCGATCCGCTCTTCGCTCCCCTCTCCTCGCTTCCCGGCATCGGCCCGAAGCTTGGCGATCTCTACGCGCGCCTCTTCGGGCAGGAGAGCATCGAGGATTGCCGGGTCGTCGATCTCGTCTTCCATTTTCCGCATTCGATCGTCGACCGGCGCAACCAGCCGGGCATTGCGAACGCGCCGCCCGGCGTCATCGTCACCATTACCGGCCGCGTCGACCGCCACCAGCCGCCGCCCGGCCGGTCCAACCAGCCCTACCGCGTGTTCCTGCACGACGAAACGGGGGAACTGGCGCTCACCTTCTTCCGGGTCAAGGGCAACTGGCTGGAAAAGGCGCTGCCCATCGACGAGACGGTGGTGGTGAGCGGCAAGGTCGACTGGTTCAACGGCCGTCCTTCCATGGTGCATCCCGATTACATGGCGCGGCTCGGCGAGGCCGACAGCGTGCCGCTGGTCGAGCCGGTGCATGGCCTCACGGCCGGCCTTACCTCGCGCGTGCTGCGCAAGTCGGTGGAAGCGGCGCTTGCCCGCGTGCCGCACCTGCCGGAATGGATCGACGCCACGCTGATGCAGCGGCAGGGTTTTTCCTCGGCCTTCGACGCCTTCCATCGTATGCACGATCCGCGCGACGAAACAGACCTCGACCCGCAGGTCCCCGCCCGTCGACGCCTTGCCTATGATGAATTCCTAGCCGGCCAGATTTCGCTCGCCCTCGTGCGCCAGCGTCTGCGCAAGGTGGCCGGCCGGCCGGTGACTGCGACGGGCGTGCTGAGCCGCCCTGTCATCGACGCCCTGCCCTTTTCGCTGACAAACAGCCAGCAGACGGCGATTGCCGAAGTGCTGAAGGACATGGCCGGCGAGCAGCGCATGCTGCGGCTGCTCCAGGGCGATGTCGGCGCGGGCAAGACGGCCGTGGCGCTGATGGCGATGCTGGCCGCCGTCGAATCCGGCGGGCAGGCCGTGCTGATGGCCCCGACAGAAATCCTCGCCCGCCAGCATTTCGCGACCCTCGCCCGCATGGCCGCTCCGGCCGGCGTCACCATCGACGTCCTCACCGGCCGCACCAAGGGCCGCGAGCGCGACGCCATCCTCGAACGCATCGCCTCCGGCGAGACGCAGATCGTCATCGGCACCCATGCGCTCTTCCAGGATAACGTCGCCTACAAGGACCTTGTGCTCGCCGTGGTGGACGAGCAGCATCGTTTCGGCGTGCACCAGCGCCTGCGGCTGACGGCCAAGGGCATCTCGCCCCATATGCTTGTCATGACCGCGACGCCCATTCCGCGCACCCTCGTCCTTGCCGCCTTCGGCGATATGGACGTCTCCAAGCTGACGGAAAAGCCCGCCGGCCGCAAGCCGATCCAGACCGTCGTCGTGCCGCAGGAGCGCGTGGGCGATATCGTCGAGCGCCTGCGCGCCGCGCTTGCCGAAGGCAAGAAGGCCTACTGGATCTGCCCGCTGGTCGAGGAAACGGAAGAGAGCGAGCTGATGTCCGTCGAGGAGCGGCATGCGACGCTGGCGAGCATCTTCGGCCCGGCCGCCGGCCTCGTGCACGGCCGCATGAGCGGGCCGGAGAAGGACGCCGCCATGCTCGCCTTCAAGAATGGCGAGACACGGCTCTTGGTGGCGACGACGGTGGTGGAAGTCGGCGTCGACGTGCCGGATGCTTCCATCATGGTCATCGAACATGCCGAGCGCTTCGGCCTTGCCCAGCTCCATCAGTTGCGCGGACGCGTCGGGCGCGGCGAGGAGGCGTCGAGCTGCATCCTGCTCTACAAGGGACCGCTCAGCGAGAACGGCCGGGCGCGGCTTTCGATCCTGCGGGAGACGGAGGACGGTTTCCGCATCGCGGAGGAGGATCTGAAGCTGCGCGGCGAAGGCGAGCTTCTCGGCACAAGGCAGTCCGGCACGCCGGGCTTCCTCGTCGCCAGCCTCGAGGCGCATGGCGATCTTCTGGAGATCGCCCGCAAGGACGCCGCCTATCTTCTCGAACGCGACCCGGACCTGACGAGCGAGCGCGGCGAAGCGATCCGCACCCTGCTCTATCTCTACCGCCGCGACGAGGCGATCCGGTTCCTCCGCGCCGGCTGACGCCCACGCAAACGTGATTTCGCCGAGAGCGCGCGTGAAGGCATACTCTCCGATGCATCAGCGAAAGAGGAGAAATGCCATGAAGACAGTTCTCGCAGTCGCAGTCATGCTTGGCCTCTCGGCATCCGCGGCCCTTGCGGATTGCGCCTGGCACAACAAGGTCTCGGCGGAAGCCAAGGTCGACAAGACGATCACGACCGCAAGTGTCACCACGACGGAAAAGCAGTCCCGCCTTCCGGCGGATGCGGATATGATCGTTCCGAACGACCAGAAGAAGCCTGTCGTCGAGGAATAATGCGTTTCGAGCCGTCTCGCCTTTCGGGGCGGCTCGCCCTTATCCCTTCTTGCGGGCTTTTGCCTTGGCCTTGCGCTGCTCTTCGCTTTCGAGGAGCTGCAGCGTCTTTTCCGGCGGCGTGACGAGGCCAACCGAGATGATCAGCTTGGCGGCATCCTCGGCGCTCATGTCGAGCGGCACGAGCTTTTCCCGCGGCACATAGACGAGGAAACCGGCCGTCGGGAACGGCGTCGGCGGCAGGAAGCAGGCGACCATGTCCTTGCCCATGGACTTGAACTTCGTCGCGATCTCGCCGCGCGTATCTGTCGCCACGAAGACGACGGACCAGAGGCCGGCGCTCGGATATTCGATCATCGCCGCCTTGTTGAAGGAATTGCCCTTGTCCTTCAGCACCGTCTCGAAGATCTGCTTCAGGCTCTTGTGCACCGTGCGCACCAGCGGCGTGCGGTTGAAGAGCGAATCGCCGAATTCCACGATGGTGCGGCCGATCAGGTTCTTGCCGAGGAAGCCGATAAGCGTGATCAGCACGAGCGCGATCAGCAGGCCGAAGCCGGGAATGGCGAATTGCAGGTAGCTTTCCGGGTTGTAGCGCGCCGGAATATAGGGCTTCACCCAGCTATCGGCCCAGCGGATGAAGGTCCAGGTCAGCCAGATGGTGATGGCGATCGGCGCGCAGATGACGAGGCCGGTCAGGAAATTGTTGCGCAGCCGCATGGCAAGCGACTGTCTCGGAACGAGGTCGGTCATCTGATGTCCAGCGTAGGGCGGGCGTGGGAGGGCGCTCAGCCGTAGAAACCCGGATGATAGGAAACGGTTCCCTCGCCGTAAACCGGAGAAAACGCCACACGCATGAAATACTCGGGGGGTACCCCGTCGAGCGTCAGCCTCGGATCCGGCTCGAAGCCGAAACGGCCGTAATAGGCGGGATCGCCGAGCAGCACGCAGCCCGCCGCACCGAGCGCTTCCAGCCGCGCAAGTCCATCGCGCACCAGCCTGCCGCCTATCCCCCCGCCCTGCCGGGAGGGATCGACCGATATCGGCCCGAGCCCGTACCAGCCCGCGCTGCCGTCGGACACCGAAACCGGGGAAAATGCGACATGGCCGACGACGGCCCCGCCCTCCTCCGCCACCAGCGAAAGCGTCAGGGCGCCGGCCGCGCGCAGGCGGTCTATGATCAGGTGCTCCGTGCCGTCGGCATGGGGTGCGGTCCTGAAGGCTCTTTCCGTCAGCGCGCGGATGGCGTCGATATCGCCGTCCCGCTCCGGCCGGAGGATCATTCGACCGTGACCGACTTGGCGAGATTGCGCGGCTGGTCGACGTCCGTGCCCATGAAGACGGCGGTGTGGTAGGCGAGAAGCTGGATCGGCAGCGAGTAGATCATCGGCGAGATGATCTCGTTGACGTCTGGCAGCACGATGGTCGCCATGGTCGGCAGCCTGGAGGCGGTCGCGCCCTTCTCGTCGGTGATGAAGACGATCCGGCCGCCGCGGGCCGCCACTTCCTGCATGTTCGAGACGGTCTTCTCGAAGAAGCGGTCGTGCGGGGCGATGACGATGACCGGCATGTTCTCGTCGATCAGTGCGATGGGGCCATGCTTCAGTTCGCCGGCGGCATAGCCCTCGGCGTGGATATAGGAGATCTCCTTGAGTTTCAGCGCACCTTCCATGGCGAGCGGATAGCTGGTGCCGCGGCCGAGATAGAGCACGTCCTTGCACTTGGAGAGGTCGCGCGAAAGCTGCTCGATGGCGGGCTGGATGGTGTTGAGCACGCTCGCCATGATGCGCGGCATCTCGGCAAGGTGGCGCACCAGCTCCTTCTCCTCGGCTTCGCTGATCGTGCCGCGTGCCCGGCCCGCGCCGATGGCAAGCGCCGCGAGGACGGCGAGCTGGCAGGTGAAGGCCTTGGTGGAGGCAACACCGATCTCCGGACCGGCAAGGATCGGGAAGACGGCATCCGATTCGCGGGCGATGGTCGATTCCTTCGCATTGACCACCGCACCGATCTTCAGGCCGTTCTCCTTGCAGTAGCGCAGCGAGGCGAGCGTATCGGCCGTCTCGCCGGACTGCGAGATGAACAGCGCGGCGGAGGCTGGGTTCAGCGGGATCTCGCGGTAGCGGAACTCGGAGGCGACGTCGATTTCGACCGGCAGGCGGGCATAGCGCTCGAACCAGTATTTGCCGACCAGGCCGGCGAGATAGGCCGTGCCGCAGGCCGAAATGGCAAGGCTCGGCACCTTGGCGAAGTCGATGCCGCCGGCGACCGGGCGCACCGTATGCGCAAGGAAATCGACATAGTGGCTGAGGGCGTGGGAAATCGCCTCCGGCTGCTCATGGATTTCCTTTTCCATGAAGTGCCGATGGTTGCCCTTGTCGATGAGATAGGCGGCGGCCGAGGAAACCTGCTTCGGACGCTCGACGCGGTTGCCGTCCATATCGAAGATGAAGGCGCCGTCGCGGCCGATCACCGCCCAGTCGCCGTCGACGAGATAGCTGATCTCGCTGGTGAAGGGCGCGAGCGCAATGGCGTCGGAGCCGAGGAACATCTCGCCCCGGCCGTGGCCGATGGCGAGCGGCGGGCCGCTGCGCGCGGCCATGATGGTCGACGGGTCGTCCTCGAAGATTACGGCAAGGGCGTAAGCTCCGGTGACGCGCCGCAGCATGGCATGCATCGCCTCGCGGCGGCCGAGCCCCTCGCGGCGGAACTTCGCGACAAGCTGCGCGACGACTTCGGTGTCCGTCTGCGTGGTGAAGGTCGCGCCGCCGGCGATCAGCTCGTCCTTGATCTCGGAGAAATTCTCGATGATGCCATTGTGCACGACGGCGACGCCATCGACGAAATGCGGATGGGCATTGCCTTCCGTCGGTGCGCCATGCGTCGCCCAGCGCGTATGGGCGATGCCGATGGTGCCGTCCAGCGGCTCTTCCGAAAGACGCTTTTCGAGATTGAACAGCTTGCCCTCGGCGCGGCGGCGGGCGAGCCTGCCGTCGACGATGGTGGCAACGCCCGCGGAATCATAGCCCCGGTATTCGAGGCGCTTCAGGGCATCGACAAGCCGACCGGCGACAGGCTGGTTTCCGACGATACCGACAATTCCGCACATTGCGCGCTCCAATCTCTATCCGACGCATTTCATTGCGTTCTTTTCGTAGAGTTTTTTTCCTGCGGCGCAACACGGCCGCGCTCACTTTCGATTGCAATCGTTAACGTGGGCGCGCCCAATCGGCGAATTACGTCGCCGCCTTCTTTTTCGCATCCTTGAGCGCCTTGTTGCGCTCGCGGATGAGGACGGCCCTGCCCTCCTTGTTTTCCTGCCGCGCCCGGCCGAAGGCGACGGCATCGTCCGGCACGTCCGCGGTGACCACGCTGCCGGAGGCGACATAGGCCCCGTTGCCGATGGAAATCGGGGCGACGAGCGCCGAATTGGAGCCGATGAAGGCATCCGTGCCGATGCGCGTCACATGCTTGTTGATGCCGTCGTAATTGCAGGTGATGGTGCCGGCGCCGATATTCGTGCGCCCGCCGATGAAGGCATCGCCGATATAGGTGAGGTGGTTGACCTTGGCGCCCGCCCCGATCTCCGCCTTCTTCACCTCGCAGAAATTGCCGACCTTCGAGCCCTCGCCGAGATTGGCGCCCGGCCGCAGGCGCGCATAGGGGCCGACCTCGGCCCCGGCCGAGACATGCGCGCCCTCGATATGCGAGAAGGAATGGATGAGAGCGCCGCTTTCGATGCTCACGCCCGGCCCGAAGACCACGTTCGGCTCGATGGTCACGTCGCGGCCGATCTTCGTGTCATAGGCGAGGAACACCGTTTCCGGCGCGATCATCGACACGCCGTCGAGCATCATCTCGTGGCGGCGCCGCTGCTGCCAGAGGCGTTCGATCACCGCCAACTCGGCGCGCGTGTTGCAGCCGGTCAGCTCCTCCTCGGGCGCTTCCACGGCGATTGCCCGGCCGCCGGCAGCGCGCACCACCTCGACGATATCGGTGAGATAGTATTCGCCCTTGGCGTTGCTGTTACCGATCCGGCCGATCAGGTCGAGCGCCTTGCGCCCGTCGATGGCCATCAGGCCGCCGTTGCAATAGGTGATGGCGCGTTCGGCCTCGCTGGCATCCTTGTGCTCGCGGATCGCCAGAAGCTCGCCGTTCTCGACGATCAGGCGACCGTAACCGGTCGGATCGGCCGTCTCGAAGCCGATGACGACAACATCCGCGCCATTGGCAAGCCCGTCCCGCGCGGCGACTAGCGGTGCCTCGGTGATGAGCGGCGTGTCGCCGAAGACGACGAGCACATCGTCGTAGCCCCTGGCGATCGCCTCGCGCGCCGCGAGCACGGCATGGGCGGTGCCGAGCCGTTCGGTCTGGATATGGACGGAGCTGCTGACCGCCTCGTTCCGGGCGGCGATCTCGACCTTTTCCGCATCGCGCCCGAGCACCAGCGCTATATCGGCGATGCCGGCCTTTGCCAGCGCGTCGACGACATGCGCGATCATCGGCCGGCCGGCAACCGGATGCAGCACCTTGGACTGCGCGGACTTCATCCGCGTGCTTTCGCCGGCGGCCAGGATGACGGCCAGGCAGTTGCGCTTCGTCCGGTCTGCGGTCATGGGAATCCCTCGTTCACCCGTATTCGACGCCGTTCCTTAGCAAAAAGGTACAGCGGGAGACAAAGGGATTCCTCCGCGCTTCAATTCGCGTTGCTACGCAGGCGGCTTTCCGTGAGCTGGCCGCTCTCGTCGAGAATCGGATAGGCGACGGAGACGAGATGCGCGTTGACGCGCTTCAAGTCGCGCAGCATGTCGAGATGCAGCGAGCTCGTCTGGAGGCTGTCGAGCCGGCCGTCGCGCAGCCGTTCGAGGTGGCGCTCGGACGACTGCTTCTCCATGCGCCGCACATCGACCTTCACTTCCATCAACTGGCGGGCAAGGCCCGTGTCGCGCGTGACGAAGATCGTCTGGGCGATGCGCAGGTTCTCGATGGTCAGGTTGAAGAGGTTGGCAAGCTCCTTGTAGCCGTCCTCGGAGAATTTCAGCCCGTTGACGATCTTCTTGCGCACCTGCTCCTGCAATCCCTTTTCGATGATGTCGCCGACATGTTCGAGATTGATGGCATAGTCGATGATGATGATCGAGCGCGCCGCGCTCTCGCCGCTGACACCCTGCCGGCCGAGCCGGGAGAGATAGATCTTCACCTCCTGCTGCAGGGCATCGACCTGGTGCTCCAGCTCGCCGACGTCCTTCAGCGGCGAAAGGTTGTTCTCGTTGAAGGCGCGCATGGTGCGGATGAGCATGGCCTCGATGAGGTCGCCGACGCGCAGCACCTCGCGCGTCGCGCCGGACAGCGCGACGACCGGGGTCGAGAGCGCCGAATCGTCGAGATATTTCGGCCCGGTATCTTCCGGCTTCTCCTCCGGCACCAGCTTCTCCATAAGGCGCGACAGCGGACTGGAGAGCGGCCAGAACACCAGCGCGACGACGATGTTGAAGGCAAGGTGCACGTCGACCGGCAGCTTCGTCGCCGGAAGCGGCAGCGCCGCCAGAAGATCGGCGACCTGCCCGGCGAAAGGCAGTACGACCAGACAGCCGATGCCGCGCACGAGGAGGTTGCCGAGCGTCACGCGCCGGGCGGAGGCGGCCGCCTTGAGCGTCGCGATGACCGGCGGCACGGCCCCGCCGAGATTGGCGCCGAGCACGAGGATCACCGTCAGCGCCGGCGACAGGATGCCCATCGCCGCCAGCGACAGGATGAGCACGACCACCGCAAGGCTGGACGAGGAGATGATGGCGAGCACGGTGGAAAAGGCGAGCGCGGCGGGCCAGGCGTCGCCCAGCAGCGTCAGGAAGGCGGCAAGCGCCGGCGACTGGCGCATCGGCTCCGTCGCGAGGCTGAGGAGATGCAGCGAAAGCAGCATCAGGCCGATGCCGACGAGGGCCGAGCCTAGGCCCTGCCGCGCCGAGGAGCCGGACGATTTGTAGAACACGACGCCGACGAGGATGATCAGCGGCGAGATCGATTCGATGCCGGTCGCCACCAGCCAGGCGGTGACGGCGGTGCCGATATTGGCGCCGAGCAGCACGATCTGCGCCATGCGGGCCCGCACGAGGTTCTTTTCCACGAAGGAGGCGATCATCAGCGCCGTCGCCGTCGAACTCTGCAGCGCGACGGTGGCGACGAAACCGGCGAAGAAGGAGCGGAACGGCCCGCGCGTGCCGAGCGCCAGCCCCGATCGCAACTTGACGCCGAAGGCCCGCGTCATGCCGTCCTTGACCAGCGCGAGGCCGAAAAGCAGCAGCGCGACCGCGCCGAAAAGGTTGATCATGACGATCGTGGATTCCACGTCTGCACTCCTTCCTGCAAGGGCCAGCGCGCTGACTCACTGCAGCGATCCTGTATCCGACCACGAATTCTCAAATTATGACAGGGGAATTCAGCCGGAATATGCCAATAATTTCAGAAAATTTTGATTTGCCGGCAAACAAAATCGGCGATGCCTGACCGATTTGCGGCATCGCGCATTTTGCCCGCTATTCCACCCCATCATTCCGCATGTTCCGCGGACTTCAATTCCCGCAAACTTTCCGTTAAGAGACGATCTCCGGCCGCATGGCCGCCGCTATGAGGAAGTTTAGACGATGCTCGACGCCCTGAGACACGCCGCCCAGACCTGGGTGGCAAAAGCCCTGATGATCGTTCTGGTCGGTTCGTTCGCTGTCTGGGGTGTTTCGAACACGATCGTCACCGGCGGTTCGAACGCCGTCGTCACCGTCGGCGACGTCAAGGTTTCGCCCACCGACTTCCGCCTCGCCTACGAGCGCCAGGTCGCCACCATGTCGCAGCGCTTCGGCATGCGGCTGAACGCCGAGCAGGCCCGTGCCTTCGGCGTCGAGAATCAGGTCTTCGCCGAACTCGTCGCGGGCGCCTCGCTCGACCAGCTTTCGCGCGACATGAATCTCGGCCTGTCCGAAGGCCGTCTCGCCCGCCTGATCGCCGACGACCCGGCCTTCCGCGGCGTCAACGGCCAGTTCGACCGCACGGCCTTCTCCGCCATCCTGCGCAATGCCGGCCTGCGCGAGAACGACTATATCAGCAACCGCAGCCAGGTCGCCATCCGCACCCAGGTCGTGGAAGCCGTTTCCGACGGTTACAAAGCGCCCGACGTGCTGACCAATGCGCTGCGCCAGTACCGCAACGAAGCGCGCACCATCGATTACCTGCTGCTCAGCAACGCCAATATCGACCCCGTGAAGGCACCGGGCGACGACGTGCTCGCCCCCTGGTTCGAGCAGAACAAGGCGAAGTACCGCGCGCCGGAATACCGCAAGTTCGTCTATGTCTCGCTGGAGCCGAAGGACATCGCGGACGCCTCCACCATCACCGATGACGCGCTGAAGGCCGAATACGAGCGCGTCAAGGAAAAGTACCGCACGCCCGCCACGCGCACCGTCGAGCAGCTGACCTTCAAGGATCGCGCCGGCGCGGATGCCGCCGCTGTCAAGCTCGCTTCCGGCACGACCTTCGACGCACTCGTCACGGAGGAAGGCAAGACCGCCGCTGACGTCCTGCTCGGCGATTTCACCAAAGAGAACATGCCGGACCAGAAGCTGGCCGACCCCGCCTTCGCCGTGGCCGAGAACGGCGGCACGACGCCGGTGATCGACGGCACCTTCGGCCCCATCATCCTGCGCGTGACCAATATCCGCCCGGAAACGATGAAGACCTTCGATGACGTCAAGGAAGAGCTGCGCAGCGAGCTTGCCCTTTCGGAAGCCGCCGACGGCATCCTCGCCGTCCACGACCGCCTCGAGGACAGCCGCGCGGACGGCCTCACCCTCGAGGAAGCCGCCGCCAAGAACAACCTGAAGGCCGTGACTGTCGAGGCCGCCGACGCCCAGGGCAACGACCAGAAGGGCGACGAGATCGCCGGACTGCCGGAAGAATCCTCCCTGCTCGGCGAAGTCTTCAAGACGGATGTCGGCATGGAGACCCAGCCGATCAATGTTGGCCGCGAAGGCTATGCCTGGTTCGAGGTGCTCGACGTGATCCCGGAACGCGACCGCACGCTCGACGAGGTGCGTGAGCGCGTCGTCGCCGACTGGACGGCCGAGCAGCAGCGCCAGACCCTCGCCAAAAAGGCAGAGGAACTGGCCGAGCGCGTGCGCAAGGGCGGCGATCTTGCCGCCATCGCCGCCGAGCTCGGCATGGTCGTCGAAAACAAGGTAGGCCTTCATCGCGGCGCGCAGGATCCGGTGCTGAGCCCGGCGGCCGTCGCTGCCGCCTTTGCCGGCCCGCTCGGCCAGGTCGCCGCCGCGCCCGGCGTCGACGGCGAGGGCCAGATCCTGCTGAAGGTCACCGAGGTGAACGCGGACGCCGCGACCGACGCGCTCTCGAACGACGAGCAGCAGATCGTCGCCGTCGCCCGCACCAGCGGCGACGACATCCTCGACCAGATGGTCAGCTCGCTGCAATCGGCCTACGGCGTCTCCATCAACCGCACGCTCGCCGAGCAGAGCATCGCGCGATAAGGCAGAAAGGCACCGCATGTCCGATCTGAAACCCTATATCGCCAAGGTCGCCACCGGCGCCGCGCTCGATCGCGAGGAGGCGCGCGGCGCCTTCGAGATCATCATGTCGGGCGCCGCCACGCCCTCGCAGATCGGCGGCTTCCTGATGGCGCTGCGCGTGCGCGGCGAGACCGTGGACGAGATCTACGGCGCCGTCGGCTCCATGCGTGCCCGCATGCTGCCGGTCGACGTGCCGGCGGACGCCATCGACATCGTCGGCACGGGCGGCGACGGCGCTGGCACCTACAATATCTCGACGCTCGCGGCGATCATCGTCGCGGGCGCCGGCGTTCCCGTCGCCAAGCACGGCAATCGGGCGCTCAGCTCGAAGTCGGGCACCGCGGACGCCCTCTCCTGCCTCGGCGTGAAGCTTGATATCGGCCCGGCCGAGATCGCCCGTTGCGTGCACGATGCCGGCCTCGGCTTCATGTTCGCCCAGCTGCATCATTCGGCGATGAAGCATGTCGGTCCCTCGCGCGTCGAGCTCGGTACGCGCACCATCTTCAACCTGCTCGGCCCGCTCTCCAATCCCGGCGGCGTCAAGCGCCAGCTCCTCGGCGTCTTCTCGCCGCAATGGCTGGTGCCGATCGCCGAGGTGATGCGCGATCTCGGCTCGGAAAGCATCTGGGTCGTGCATGGCGAGGGCCTCGACGAGATCACCACGACCGGCACCACGCAGGTTGCCGCCCTCGAAAACGGCAAGATCCGCACCTTCGAGCTGACGCCCGCCGATTTCGGCCTCGCGCAGGTGAAACTTGACGACCTTCGCGGCGGCGACGGCATGCACAATGCCGCCGCCCTCCTCTCCGTGCTCGGCGGCGCGCACATGCCCTACCGGGACATCTCGCTCGCCAATGCCGCCGCTTCGCTGGTCATTGCCGGCAAGGCGGAGACGCTGGCGGAGGGCATGAAGCTCGCCACGCAATCGCTGGAAAGCGGCCGCGCCAGCGCCGCACTGGAACGCCTCGTCGCGGTTTCCAACGAGGGACAGGCGGAGTAGGATTGGCCATGACCGACATCCTCAAGAAGATCGAAGCCTACAAGCTGGAAGAGATCGCCGCCGCCAAGGCGCGTGTCGCCCCCGCCGAGCTTCGCGCCCGCATCCGCGACCAGGAGCCGCCGCGCGGCTTCTTCGCCAGCCTCAGGGACCGGAAGGCCGAAGGCCGCTTCGGCCTCATCGCCGAGATCAAGAAGGCAAGCCCCTCCAAGGGCCTCATCCGGCCGGATTTCGATCCGCCGGCGCTCGCCCGGGCCTATGAGGCCGGCGGCGCGGCCTGCCTTTCCGTGCTCACCGACACGCCGAGTTTCCAGGGCGCTCCGGAATTCCTGACGGCCGCCCGTCAGGCCTGCGCCCTGCCCGCTCTGCGCAAGGATTTCATGTTCGACACCTACCAGGTGCTGGAAGCGCGCGCCTGGGGCGCGGACTGCATCCTCATCATCATGGCCTCGCTCAGCGACGATGCCGCGAAGATGCTGGAGGACGCCGCCTTCTCGCTCGGCATGGACGTGCTGATCGAGGTGCATGACGAAGCTGAAATGGAAAGGGCGCTGAAGCTGAAATCCAAGCTCGTCGGCGTCAACAACCGCAACCTGCGCACCTTCGAGGTCGACCTCGCCGTTTCGGAGAAACTCGCCGGCATGGTGCCGGACGACCGGCTGCTCGTCGGCGAAAGCGGCATCTTCACCCATGCCGATTGCGAACGCCTCGGCAAGGTCGGCATCTCAACCTTCCTCGTCGGCGAAAGCCTGATGCGCAAGGACGACGTGACCGCCGCCACCCGCGAGCTGCTGACCGGCAAGGCCGGCATGCTGGCAGCCGAATGATGGCTGGGGACGGCCGGACGCTCACCCATATCGACGCTTCCGGCGAGGCCAACATGGTGGATGTCGGCGACAAGGCCGAGACGGTGCGCGTCGCCGTCGCCGAAGGCTTCGTGCGCATGGCGCCGGCCACCCTCGACCTCATCCTCAAGGGTGACGCGAAGAAGGGTGACGTGATCGGCACGGCGCGCCTTGCCGGCATCATGGCCGCCAAGCAGACGTCGAACCTCATTCCCCTCTGCCACCCGCTGATGCTGACAAAGGTCGCCGTGGACATTCGCGAGGACCGCACGCTGCCGGGCCTGCGCGTCGAGGCCATGGCGAAGCTCACCGGCCGCACGGGCGTCGAGATGGAGGCGCTGACGGCCGTCAGCGTCGCCTGCCTCACCATCTACGACATGGCCAAGGCCGCTGACAGGGAGATGGAGATCGGCGGCGTGCGCCTGCGCGAAAAATCCGGCGGACGCTCGGGCGATTACAAACGCGGAGATGCCTGATGTCCCTCCTGCCCGTTTCCGATGCCCTCGACCGTCTGCTTTCCGCGGCAAGGCCCGTGCAACGGACGGAGACGGTGCGTCTGCACGAGGCTGCGGGCCGTGTGCTCGCCGAGGACGTCGCCGCTCGCCTCACCCAGCCGCCCTTCGACAATTCCGCCATGGACGGCTACGCCGTCCGCCATGAGGACATCGCCGAACTCGGTTCCGTCCTCAAGGTCGTCGGCACCTCCGCCGCCGGCCATGCCTTCGAGGGGGCGGCAGGTCCGGGCGAGGCCGTGCGCATCTTCACCGGCGCCCCTTTGCCCGCTTTCGCTGACACGGTTCTCCTGCAGGAAGACGCGGAACGGCTGGAAGACGGCCGCATCCGTACCACTTTCCTCACGCCGAAGGGCCGCCACATCCGTCCGCGGGGCCAGGATTTCTTCGAGGGCGATATCGTGCTGCGCGCCGGCGACGTGCTCGATCCCGGCCGCCTGACCGTCGCCGCCGCGATGAACCATGCAACGCTCGCCGTCTATGCCCGCCCGCGCATCGCGGTCCTGGCGACCGGCGACGAGCTCGTGCCGCCCGGCGCATCCCCCGGCGCAAGCCAGATCATCGCCTCCAACACCTACGGCGTCTCGGCCATCGCCTGCGAGGCCGGCGCGGAGATCGTCGATCTCGGCATCGTCGGTGACGACAAGCAGGCTATCCTCGAAGCGGTGCGCAATGCCCTGTCGCTCGATATCGACGTGCTGGTGACACTGGGCGGCGCCTCCGTCGGCGATTTCGACCTCGTCCAGCCGGTGCTCGGCGAGGCCGGCATGGAACTCGACTTCTGGCGCATCGCCATGCGGCCCGGAAAGCCGCTGATGGTCGGCCGGCTCGGCCCGGTCCAGTTCGTCGGCCTGCCCGGCAATCCCGTCTCCAGCATGGTCTGCTCGCTGCTCTTCCTGGAGCCGCTGGTCCGCCGCCTCGCCCACCTGCCGCCGAAGAGCCGCCTGCACAAGGCGATCGCCGCCGTGCCGCTCCGCGAGAACGACCACCGGCAGGACTATGTCCGCGCCCGCATCGCCCGCGGCCCGGCCGGCGAACTCCTCGTCACGCCCTTCGACAAGCAGGATTCCTCGATGATGAAGATCTTCGCCGAATCCGAGGGGCTGCTGATCCGCGCGCCGCACGCGCCCGCCGCGGACGCCGGCACCCCTTGCGACGTCCTCCTCCTGCGCGAGCCTGCCGCCTGAGCGGCATTATTGTTTCAGCGGCCCCTTGCGGAACACATATGGAACAGATAGTGTCTGTTCTGGATTTGTTTCACGATTCTCGATGGGGATGCCATGCTGACGCGCAAACAACAGGAACTCCTGCTGTTCATCCATGAGCGTATGAAGGAATCGGGCATTCCGCCATCCTTCGACGAGATGAAGGATGCGCTGGACCTTGCTTCCAAGTCCGGCATCCACCGTCTCATCACGGCGCTCGAGGAGCGCGGCTTCATCCGCCGCCTGCCGAACCGGGCGCGCGCGCTTGAGGTCATCAAGCTGCCGGAAGCCTATTCGCCGAGCCTCCAGCCCCGGCGCGGCTTTTCCCCCGCCGTCATCGAGGGCAGCCGCGGCAAGCAGCCTGCGCCGGCCGCCGCCCCGCCACAACGCACCTCGCCGCAGGCCGAAATGGCCTCTTCCGTCTCGGTGCCCGTCATGGGCCGCATCGCCGCCGGCGTGCCGATCTCCGCCATCCAGAACAACACGCATGACGTCACCGTCCCGGCCGAGATGATCGGCAGCGGCGATCACTATGCGCTGGAGGTCAAGGGCGATTCGATGATCGAGGCCGGCATTCTGGACGGCGACACGGTCATCATCCGCAGCACTACCAGCGCCAATCCGGGCGAGATCATCGTGGCGCTGGTCGACGACGAGGAGGCGACGTTGAAGCGCTTCCGCCGCAAGGGTGCCTCCATCGCACTCGAAGCCGCCAATCCGGCCTACGAGACCCGCATCTTCGGCCCTGACCGCGTCAAGGTCCAGGGCAAGCTGGTCGGCCTCATCCGCCGCTATCACTGAGCAGCGCGACCGTTTCGAAACGGTCGGTGCGCCAGTCGTAGGTTCGGTGCCGTGACCAGGGGCGGTCGAGCGTTTCGACGGCTCCCGTGAACGCCGCATCGCCGAGCGCCTGGGAGACGGAATCCGTCGCCGGCCTGATTTCGAGGGCACCGGTCCTTCTCAGGTGCCGCGCGGTGACGAGCCTTGCGCCGGAGCGGCAGGCATCGAGCCGGAGGGCGAAGGGCACGACGACTAGGTCGGCCCCGTCGCAGGCAAGCCCCAGAAAGGCGGTGTCCTCCAGCGTAACGATCCGCCAGCCACTCGGCGAGACGGCGGCGCAGAAAGCCTTCCTTTCGCAGACGAAGCCGTTTTTCCGTTCTGCCGTCTCCAGCGCCGCGATCAGGGCGGCCTCTGCCTTCCCGCGGTCGGCCTTCCGGCGCGGGCGCTTTTGCGGTGACGTATCGGCCGGTTCTTCTTTCACCTGTTCGATCGTCAGGCCGGCCGTCGTCCGCATGTCCGGTTTCACGATCTCGCCGAGCCGGAGCGCCCTTCGCCACTGGTCGTAGATGAAGCCGGGCGGGCGCGTGCGGTTCGCCGCCACCCTGCCGTCACTGAGGAAGGCGACGAGGCGGCCGTCCTCCGATACCAGGACCTCCGGGTGCGGGCGCCCCTCCGGCCAGCAGGCAACGCCGATCCCGACGAGGACGAGCGCCGTTCCGGCATGGCGCAGCCGCGTGCGCAGGATGCAGAGCAGGCCGCCGCCGACGCCGATCAGCAGGAAGGCGAGCGCCGGGATGCGGCCGATGACGATCTCCCCTTCCCAGCCGGCCACCCATTTCGACAGCGCGATCATCCAGTCGATGCCCTTGCCCATGATGGCGAAGGGAATGGCGTCGAGCCCGAAGGGCATGAGCAGCACCGCCATCATGCCGAACGGCATGACGATGGCGCTGATCACCGGCATGGCGAGCAGGTTTCCGGCGAGCCCGTAGGCGGGAATGCGATGGAAATGACCGATGGAATAGATCAGCGTGGAAAGGCTGCCGATCATCGAGGAGAGAAGCAGCCCGCCGAGGAAGCGCCCGACCGAACCGCCGAAGAGCTGGAACGGCCCTCCCCGTCGCTCACGCCGGACCGGCCGCTCGCGCCAGGCCGCATAGCCTGCGACGAGGCCGAGCGTTGCCGCATAGGACATCTGGAAGCCCGGATTGGTGACGGCCGAGGGCGTCACCGCCAGGATGAGGATCGCCGAGATCGCCACATTGCGCAGGCTGATCGCCGAGCGGCCGAAAAGCACGGCGATGAGCATCACGCAGATCATGATCCATGAGCGTACCGCCGAGATCGCGCCGCCCGAGACGAGGATATAGAGCGTCACCATGACAAGCGCCCCGACGGCGGCGATCTTCTTTGCCGGATAGCGCTCGGCAAAGCCCGGAACGAGCGCCATCGCCATGCGCGCGCCGACAAGGAAGGTGCCGGCCGCGAGCACCATGTTCAGGCCGGAAATGGCAAGCACATGGGCAAGCCCGGCCTGCCGCAGCGCCTCCACCGTATCCGGGCTGATCGCCCGCTGCTCGGCCGTCACCAGCGCCGCGGCGATCGCCCCCGCATCGCCGCCGATACGGCCCCGAATATGCTCGGTCAGGTTGTCCCGCCAGATCGCGATCTCCTGCAGGATCCTGACGTCCCATCCGGCCTCGCCGCCCGCCACGGCGATCGGCGCGCGATAGAAATAACCGACGGCGCCGTTGCCGGCGAAATAGGCATCGAAGGCGAAATCGTTGAGGCCGACAAGCGCCGGCCCCGACGGCGGACTGATCCGTCCCCGCCCCTCGATGCCGCTGCCGATCGGGATCGGCGCATGCTTCATCCGCGCCAGCATGGTCACGACGCCGGGCGCGCGCTTCAATGCCGGATCGCGGGTGGCTTCGACCGCGATGCGATAGCGGATCGCGCCGCGCTCGTCGCTCTCACGCGACAGCACCCGGCCAACGACATCCGTCGTCACCGGCGCATCCAGCATGACCGTGTCGAGCCGGGCGCTTTCGATGGCCGCAAAGAGCATGCCCGCGGGGACGAGGAAGGCAGCCGCGGCGGCGAGCGCCGCCCAATCCTCCCGATGCCGCAGTCGCCAGGCGGGCCAGATCGTGACGCAGGCCGAAAGGACCATGGCATGCAGCGGCGGATCGGTTGCGGCCACATACCAGAGCGCCGCCCCTATCCCGAGAAAGACGGGAACGAAGAGGAAGAAGTGCCCGTAGGCCCGCTCGGCGGCGAAGGCTTCCGTGATGGCCCGCTCGCCGCCCAGTTCCACCAGAAACCGGCGCATCTTTCGGAAGAAGGAAGCAAGCCGCAGACGAAGGCGTGGCCTTTCCGCCACCGATACCGGCAAGGCGCCGTCGTCGATGGCCACGCGAAAGGCGTAGGCCTCCGACGTCTCCTTCCGTTCCGCGACTTTCCCCTCGGCCATGGCATCGGCCCCGCTTCCCCTCGCCCATCATGCAATCGAACAGGGAAATCTTCAATCGGCAGTAGGCTTGCCAAATGCTAAGCAAGACAGAAAGGATGCCCCCTCCATAATCTGCAAAGCACCCTCAAAAGTTGCTTGCAACTTCATGGAAAGGGTAGATATTGCGTTGCCGGAAAGCCTGTTTCCGCAATGCACAATTTGCCTTTCGTCGTGCTTGGCAGAGGCGGTGGAATGGGCTAGCAAAACGAGCATGTTCATGGGTCGGCACGGACCTCGTGCCACCATTGGAAACAACGGAGGATCGTTATGACAGGAACAAGCGCGGATGTATCGGTCGGTGGCAAGTCAGTCGAGTTGCCCACCCGGTCCGGTACGATCGGCCCCGATGTGATCGACATCGGCACGCTGTACAAGAATACCGGTACCTTCACCTACGACCCCGGTTTCACCTCCACGGCATCCTGCGAATCGAAGATCACCTATATCGACGGTGACGAAGGCGTGCTGCTGCACCGCGGCTACCCGATCGAGCAGCTCGCCGAGCACGGCGACTTCCTCGAAGTCTGCTACCTGCTGCTCTACGGCGAACTGCCGACCAAGGCGCAGAAGGACGATTTCGACTACCGCGTCACGCACCACACCATGGTTCATGAGCAGATGTCGAAGTTCTTCACCGGCTTCCGCCGCGACGCCCATCCGATGGCCGTCATGTGCGGCGTCGTCGGCGCGCTCTCGGCCTTCTACCACGACTCGACCGACATCACCGATCCGCACCAGCGCATGGTCGCTTCGCTGCGCATGATCGCCAAGATGCCGACCATCGCCGCCATGGCCTTCAAGTACCATATCGGCCAGCCCTTCGTTTACCCGAAGAACGACCTCGACTATGCGTCGAACTTCCTGCGCATGTGCTTTGCCGTTCCGTGCGAGGAATATACCGCGAACCCGGTTCTCTCGCGCGCGATGGACCGCATCTTCATCCTGCATGCCGACCACGAGCAGAACGCCTCGACCTCGACCGTTCGCCTCGCCGGCTCCTCGGGCGCCAATCCCTTCGCCTGTATCGCGGCCGGCATCGCCTGCCTCTGGGGCCCGGCCCATGGCGGCGCGAACGAAGCGGCGCTCAACATGCTGGCCGAAATCGGCTCCGTGGATCGCATCCCGGAATATATCGCCAAGGCCAAGGACAAGAACGACCCGTTCCGCCTGATGGGCTTCGGCCACCGCGTCTACAAGAACTACGACCCGCGCGCCCGCATCATGCAGAAGACCACGCACGAGGTTCTCGGCGAGCTCGGCATCAAGGACGACCCGATGCTGGAAGTCGCCATGGAGCTCGAGCGCATCGCGCTGACGGACGACTACTTCGTCGAGAAGAAGCTCTATCCGAACATCGACTTCTATTCCGGCATCACGCTGAAGGCGCTCGGCTTCCCCACCACCATGTTCACGGTGCTCTTCGCCCTCGCCCGCACGGTCGGCTGGATCGCCCAGTGGAACGAGATGATCGAGGACCCGGAACAGCGCATCGGCCGTCCGCGCCAGCTCTATATCGGCGAGCCCAAGCGCGATTACGTGCCGGTCTCCAAGCGCTGATCGCAGCGAAAGCCAGACAAAAAAGCCCGGTCAGTTTCGACCGGGCTTTTTTGTTGCGAGAAGATCGAGGATCACCGCCGCGCCGGTCTCTCCGGGCGGCCGCTCCGTCTGCATGCGCGCGTGGACGAGGTCGTAGCCCTCCAGCATGGCGCGCCGCTCCGTCGTGTCGGCCGAAAGCCGCTCGAACCAGCGCGTCAGGACGCCGGGGCGCACCTGCTCGTTGAGATATTCCGGCACGACGGCATAGTCGGCGATGAGGTTGGGAATGGCGGCCGTCCAGACCTTCACCCTGCGCAGGAAGATATTGGCAATCCAGTCGAAACGGTAGGTGGACACGACCGGCACGCGGGCCAGCGCGAGCTCCAGGATGACCGTTCCCGACGCGGCGATCGCCGCATCGGCGTCGGAGAAGGCCTGCCATTTCTCTTCCGTCGTTATTGTGATCTGCGGCGGGTTCGGCCAGTCCGCCGTCAGGCGCCGGACGAGCGCCTCCTGCCGCGGCACAGTGGGCAGGAGAAAGCGCATGCCGGCGTGCCGCGCCGAAAGCTCCGCCGCCATCTCCCCGAAGACCGGCAGCAGCCGGCTGATCTCCGTGCTGCGCGAGCCAGGCAGCAACAGGCAGGTCTTCCCGCCGGCTTCACCGGTGCTGCGCGCAAGGCGCGCCGCGCGTACCCGCTGGATATCCGCGTCGGCGATCAGCCGGTGGCCGACATAGGTGGTTACCGGGCCGCCGAGCTGCTCCATCGCCGCCGGCTCGAAAGGCAGCAGCGCCAGCACGCGGTCGACATAGGCGCGCATGCGCGGCGCCCGCTCTTCCTTCCAGGCCCAGACGCTGGGGCAGACGTAGTTGACCACAGCAAGATCCGGCAGGGCCTTGCGCACGCGCCGTGCGACACGATGGGTGAAATCCGGGCTGTCGATGATGACCAGCAGATCCGGCCGGGCTGCGACAAGCGCGTCCGCCGTCTGGCGGATGCGGCGCAGCAACGACGGCAGGCGTTTCAATACTTGGGAAATGCCCATGATGGAGAGCTCGGAGAAATCGAACAGCGACTTTAGCCCCTGCCGCTCCAGCGCCTCCCCGCCGACGCCGACGAGCTCGATCCTGCCGTCATGGGCCGTGCGCAGCGCCGCGATCAGGTCGCCGCCGAGCAGGTCTCCGGAGACTTCCCCGGCGATGATGCCGACCTTGATCGTTTCCGCGGTCATTGCCTTCACTCCGATCTTTCCGGCAGGATGCCCGTCACGAAGAGACCGCCGGCATCCGCCTCCGCGACAAGCGCCTCGCGCTCCAGGATCAGCGAGCGGCCCGCCTCGACGGCGATGCCGGCAAGCCCGGCCTCCTTTGCCCGCCGCAGCGTTTCAAGGCCGATCGACGGCAGGTCGGCCCTCAGATCCTGCCCCGGCTTGCAGAGCTTGACGAGAACGCCCCTGCGGCGCTGCGAAATGCGGCCGGCGGCGCGAAGCTGCGCCACGCGCTCCAGCATGCCGTCCGTGCCCTCAGCACCTTCCAAGGCCACCACGCGGCCGCCCACAGCGACAGCGCCCTGCCCCACGTCGAGCCGGCCGAGCGCCAGCGCCGCCATGGCCGCGGCCGTGATGTCCGCCTCGGCCGCCGCATCCGGCTTAATGCCGCCGAGCGGCCCCTCGCTGCCGAGAAGATCGGGCACGATTTCATGCGCGCCGACGACCCGCACCCCTTCCGACTCGATCAGCCGGATGACCATCTTCAGAACGGCGTCGTCGCCGCCCTTCAGCAGCGTGCGGACGACGGACGGCACGGCGAGCAGCGCCTTGAAGGGCGCATGGATATCGCGCCATTCCGGCCGGCGGCGCACCCAGCCCGACAGCACGGCGCGGCCGATGCCGTGCCGGCGAAAGGCATTGCCGATGCCGGCATAGTTCCCGATGGAAATGACCTCATGGTCGAAGCCCGACCAGTCCTCGCCCGATTCGTTGGTGAGAGCGAGGATATAGGGGCTTTCCCCCCGCGCGCGGGCCGCATCCGCGACATAGCGCGGCAGCATGCCGCCGCCAGCGATGATGGCCAGCCGGTCGCGCACTTCGGGCCGGCTCTCAACCATGCCGGTCAGCCCTTGCCTCGGTTGGGAGAAGAAAGCGCGCGGTCGCTTTCAGCCGCGATGAAATCGAGGATCTGCATGACGGGAACGCTGTTCGCGTATTCATCGCGGATGGCCGCCGCATTGACGCGGATGGAGCCCTCGCCTTCGAAAATCTGCTTGAAGGCGCGGCGGACCTCGTGGATCGTCGCCTTTTCCATGCCCGCACGCGCCATGCCGACGACATTGAGGCCGCCCAGAATTCCGGGATTGCCGTTCAGCATGCCATAGGGGATGACGTCGTAGGATACGGCCGAAAGGCCGCCGATGAAGGCCTGGCGGCCGATGCGGGTGAACTGGTGCACGGCCGAGCCGCCGCCGAGAATGACGCGATCCTCGACCTTCACATGGCCCGCCAGCATGACGTTGTTCGACAGGATGATGTGGTCGCCGAGAATGCAGTCATGCGCGACATGCGAATTGGCCAAGAAGAGATTGTGATTGCCGACGATCGTTTTACCGCCACCTTCGGTCGTGCCGGCATTCATCGTCACGCCTTCGCGGATCACGCACATCTCGCCCACATCGAGCGTTGTCTCCGCGCCGTCGTGGTGCACGCTCTGCGGATCGCCGCCGATGACGGCATTGGGGAAGATGCGCGTGCCGCGGCCGATGACGGTGCGTCCCGTCACCACCACATGCGTCAGAAGCTCCACATCATCCTTGAGAACGACCTTGGGCCCGACATGGCAGAAGGGACCGACGACGACGTTCTCACCGATGACCGCTCCGTCCTCGATGACGGAGAGCGGATGGATCTTCGCACTGGCGGCAATCATTTTCAGGCATCTTCCTTTTTCACGATCATCGCGCCGATATCAGCTTCGGCGGCAAGTTGCCCGTCAACTTTTGCGTCGCAGTGAAACTTCCAGATATTGCCGCGCTGCTTCTGCTTGGTGACGTGGAATTCCACGCGGTCCCCCGGCACGACCGGCTTGCGGAAGCGGGCATTGTCGATCGTCATGAAGTAGACGAGGTTCGAGCCGGTACCGGCCTTGCGCGCGCAGATCGCGCCGGCCGTCTGGGCCATGCCCTCGACGAGCAGCACGCCGGGCATGATCGGATGGTCGGGGAAATGGCCCATGAAATGCGGCTCGTTCACCGTGACGTTCTTGATGCCGACAGCCGAATCGTCCCCATCGATCTCGATGATCTTGTCGACCATCAGAAAAGGATAGCGATGGGGAAGAAGCTTCAGGATCTCGCGCAGGTCGGCCACGCCGAGCGTTGTCTTGGTCTCGTCACTCATCCTTGCCACCCTTCTTCTTTTCACGAGCGCCCTTTTCACGGGCATTGGCACGCATGGCCATCTCCGCCACGTCGCGCAGGAAATCGCGCATGGGACGCGCGGGAATGCCGCCATATTTCTCGCCGGGGGGAATGTCGCCCACCACGCCGCTCATCGCGGCGATCTGCACGCCGTCGCCGATGCTGATATGGCCATTGATACCGGAGGCGCCGCCGATCATCACACCGTCGCCGATCCGCGTGCTGCCGGCGATGCCAACCTTGCTGACGATGCCGCAATGCCGGCCGATGCGCACATTGTGACCGACCTGGACCTGATTGTCGATCTTGGTGCCCTCGCCGATCACCGTATCGTCCATCGTGCCGCGGTCGATCGTCGTGTTCGCGCCGATCTCGACATGATCCTGGATGATGACGCGGCCGATCTGAACGATCTTGATCATGCCCGGCTTGAGGCCCGGCGCGTAGCCGAAGCCGTCCTGGCCGATGCGGGCGCCCGGATGGATGATGACATTGTTACCGACGAGCGCGCACTGGAGTGTCGCGCCGGCGGCAATCGTACAGTTGCGGCCGATCCTGACGCCCGGCCCGATGATGGCCCCCGGTCCGATCTGCGTACCCTCGCCGATCTCCGCCCCCTTGCCGATCACCGCCATGGGCTCGACCGTCACATCGGCTTCAAGCCGCGCCGTCGGATCGACATAGGCACCAGCGGCAACGCCGCTCGCAGCCGAGGTCATTGCCTCCGGACGCATGGCGACCGGATGCAGCAGCTCACCGGCAATAGCGAAGGCGGTATGCGGGCGCGCAGAAACCAGGACGGCAATATGCGCCGGTATCAGCGATACCAGCGCGCGATCACAAAGGATCGCCGTCGCCTCGCTCGTCTCCAGCTCGGCGCGCATCTTGCGGGAAAGGATATAGCAGAGATCGCCGTCCTTCGCCCGGGCAACAGGCGATACGCTGCGCACGACACGGTCGGCATGCGCAGCATCGGCAAGCTCCGCCCCAAGCGCTACCGCCAGGTCTCCCAGACGAATGCCGTCATGGGGCGGAAAGAACCAGCTATGCTCCATCGTGGCACTCCAGAACGTTCATGGTCTCACGGTTCTGGACGCGATACGTCAGAACTGGGTCGCGATGCCGAACTTGAAGCGCTGGACCTCGTCGAACTCTTCCTTCTTGATCGGGACCGCATAGTCGAAACGCAGCGGACCGAACGGCGAAGCCCAGATGATGCTGGCGCCGACGGAAGCGCGGAGGCTCATGCTGGTGCCCCAGACATTATCGCCGCCCGTCTTCACATCGTTACCGTAAAGCGTGCCCGCATCCGCGAAGACTGCGCCACGGAAACCGGAGTCACGCGGAACCAGCGGCAACGGGAATGAGGCTTCCGCGGAGACCGTGAAATAGGTCGTGCCGCCAATCGAATCCCTGTTCCCCGTACCAGTGGTCTGCCTTGCCCTCGGGCCTATACCAGCGGATTCAAAGCCACGAACGTCAGCTGCCGAAAGCGTGAACTGGTCGTAGACCTTCGTGTCGCCGAAGCCCCACATATGGCCGCCGCCGACAGCGATCGAGCCGATCACGTCCGCATCTTCCAACAGGGTATGGAAATAGCGCGCCTTACCCGTGATCTTGTAAAATTCCGAATCCCCGCCGAGGCCAGCAAATTCCTGCGTAACCTGCGCAAAGATACCGTCGCGCGGCAACGTGCGATCATCGATCGTGTCGAAAGTCAGAGTATGGGAGAGCGAAGAACGAACCCATGGGCCACCCTTAACAACATCCCAATAAGGCGACGAAAGCCTCGGATCATCAACTGGCAAGCCCGCGTCCGCGCTGTAATCCAGCTTCGTATAGTTGTACTTGAACGTCGTCGACAGATCTTCGGTGATCGGAGCCGTTACGCGAAGGGTGAACCCCTGCGAATCCAGATCATAAAAATCTTCGCTCTTGTCTTCATGTTTGAATATGTCGAAGCCCGCAGCAAGGCGGTAGCCGAGGAAATACGGCTCCGTGAAGGACAGGCTGTAGTCGCGCGAATCCGCACCGCCGCCAGCGGCAATACGGATATACTGACCGCGGCCGAGGAAGTTCTTCTCCTCGATGGAGGCTTCGAGCTTGAAGCCGCCGTCATTGCCCGTCTCGTAACCGGCGCCGATGCCGAACGAACCGGTCGACTGGTCCTGAACATCGACGATCAGAACGACGCGGTCAGCTTCGCTGCCGGGCGCCGTGGTGACGTTGACGGAGGAGAAGTAACCGAGAGCCTCGAGGCGACGCTTGGCGCGCGTGACGACTTCCTGGTTGAAGGCGTCGCCTTCACCGATATCGAACTCGCGGCGGATGACGTAGTCGCGCGTGCGGGTGTTGCCGCGAATCTCGATGCGCTCGACATAGGCGCGCTCACCCTGGTCGACGAGATAGTCGACGGCGATCGTGCCGTTGCCGAGGTCGCGGTTGCCGCGCGGCGTGACGCGAGCGAACGGATAGCCCTTCGCCGCAACACGCTGCGAAATTTCGGACATCGTGTCCTGGACGTCCTTGGCGCGGTAGACCTTGCCCGGACGGGATTCGATGAGACCCTTCAGCTCGTCGGAGTCGAGGCCTTCGACCGTCGATTCGACGTTCACGTCGCCGAAGTTGTAGCGCTGACCTTCCTCGACCGTGAAGGTCACGACATATTCGTTCGACGCTTCATCGAGAACGGCTTCCGAGGAAACGACACGGAAGTCGGCATAGCCGTTGTTGAAGTAGAACTGGCGCAGCGCCTCTTCGTCGGCGCGCAGCTTCTCCTGGCTGTAGACGTCCTTGCGGGTCAGGAACGACAGGAAGTTCGACTTCTTGGTCAGGATGACGGAACGCAGGCGGCCATTGCTGTAGGCCTGATTGCCAACGAAATTGATCTGGGAGATCTTCGTGCGATCACCTTCATCGACGACGAAGGCAAGGTTCACGCGGCCATTGCCGAGCGGATAGGTCTGCGTCGTGACGGTGGCATCGCTGCGGCCGATCGCGGCATAGGCATCGCGGATCGCCTGCTTGTCGGCTTCGATCGTCGTCTCGTTGTACGGGCCGAGCGAGCGCGAGCGGATAACGCCCTGCAGCTTGTCGTCCTTGATCTTGCGGTTGCCGTTGATGACGACTTCGTTGATCAGCTGGTTTTCGTTGACGACCACGACGAGCGTGCCGCCGGAAACCGAGATCCGAACATCCGAGAAGTAGCCGGTCGCATAGAGGCGGCGCACCGAGTCGTCGATGTCGGCATTGGAGAAGGCCTTGCCGGGCTTGATCGCAAGGTTTGCCTTGACCGTCTCGGCGCTGACGCGATCGGCACCCTGGACCTGAACGTTCCGGACGACGGCCGCCTGGGCAGCAGTGGCAGAAACCAGCGTGGCAACAGAGCCGCCCGTGACAACCAGACTCGCCGACAGTGCAACGGCAGACACGGCGTTCAAGAAGTTTGAACCAGCTTTCATCTTCACAACTTACCTTCGTTTTATCGCCCGGCAGGCATGCCCGATTCCGGACACGTTTGCCGTTTTAACCGCTTTTGCCATACAAGCAAGGTCACGCGTTAATTTCTGTTTACTTCAATTCAAACCGTGGCCCGAAGGCCACTAAATGCTTTTGAACACGGTAAACAGACCGTTAGCGCGACTGCCTCTACGATGCGGCTCCCCTTGATTCCAGTCCCGTCCGGCGGCGCCGGCTCCTCAGCCGAGCAGCATGGATATGTCGTTCCAGGTCGCAAAGACCATCAGCATGAGCACCAGCGCCATGCCGATGCGGAATGCGATCTCCTGCGCCCCGGGGCCGACAGGCCTGCCTCGGACAGCCTCCACCGCATAGAACATCAGATGGCCGCCATCAAGTACCGGCACGGGCATCAGGTTCAAAAGTCCAATGGAAACAGAGAGAACCGCGGCCAGCTGCAGCAATGCGGCAACACCGAGCGTCGCCATCTGGCCCGAAGCCTGCGCCACGCGGATCGGCCCGCCGAGCTGATCGGCCTTCATGCGCCCCGTCACGAGGTTCGAGATGTAGTCGAACGTGCCCGTCACGATATGCCAGCTCTGCACGACGCCCTGCCCGACCGCCTCGATCGGCCCGTACTCCACGATCCGGAAATTGCCGGCTTCCTGGTTGGTGACGATGCCGATCAGGCCCAGCTCGACCTTGTTGCCGAACTGGTCGGTGATCTCGGTGCGCTTGGGCACCATCGGCAGGTCGAGGTCTGCGCCGGCCCGGCGCACGGTGACGGTGATCTTCAGCTCGGGACGCACGCTGACATAGCGGCGGACGTCATCGAAGGTGGTGACCGGCATTCCGTCCAGCGCGACGAGAAGGTCGCCGGGCTGCACACCCGCCTCCGCCGCCGCGCTGTCGGGACGGACTTCCGCGACGACCGGGTCGGCGACCTGGCGGCCGTAGATGGCGAACATCACCGCAAAGATGGCGATGGCGAGGACGAAATTGGCGATCGGGCCGGCGGCGACGGTTACCGCCCTTTTCCACAGGGCCGCGCCGAGGAAGGTGCGCTTGCGCACCTCTTCCGGCAGGCCGGCAACCGACTTGTAATCGGGGATCGATGCCGGATCGTCGTCGCCGAGGAACTTCACATAGCCGCCGAGCGGAATGGCAGAGAGTTTCCAGCGCGTGCCGTGCCGGTCGGTGAAGCCGAGGAGCTCCGGCCCGAAGCCCACGGAAAAGGCGGTGATGCCGATGCCCGACCAGCGGCCGGCAAGATAGTGCCCCATCTCGTGCACGAAGACGATCAGCGTCAGCACGAGCAGGAACGGAACGATATAGCCCGTCAAAAAACCAAGGGAGCCAGCCAGCATTTCCATTGTTCCAGTCCCAAGTCCCTGGCCGTCACGGGCCGAAAAGAATGACGCCCGCCGGCGTGTTCGCGGCGCTCGAAACGATGGCATCGCCGAGCGCAATGAGGAACGCGGCGAAGCAGGCGAAAACAAGGCCGTCGACCCGGTCCATGACGCCGCCATGTCCCGGAATGAGGCGGCTCGAGTCCTTCACGCCGAAGCGGCGCTTGATGAAGGATTCGAAGAGGTCGCCGATCTGGCTGAAGACCGAAAGCACCAGCGCGATGACCGGCACCCAGAGCCCGTCCAGCGAGAAGAAGGCCATATGCAGCAACGTGCCGGCGATTACGGCCGAAATCGCCCCGCCGATGGCGCCCGACCAGGTCTTGCCCGGTGAGATCGATGGCGCGAGCTTCGGCCCGCCGATGGCCCGGCCGACGAAATAGGCAAGGATATCCGTCGCCCACACGACGGCGAAGATGAAGAGCATCGCCGCAAAGCCATGCGCGGTATCGCCGCGGATCGCGGCGAGAGAAATCACCGTAAGGCCGGAATAGGCGACACCGCCCGCGAGCCAGTTGCTTCCCTGGCTTGCCAGCGCATAGACGATCGCGAGCACGGCCGCCCCGAGAAGCACCGGCAGCGCCAGCTCATCGAAGGCGAAGACGACAAGCGCGGCGACAAGCGCGACGGAGAGCCAGCCGAAGGCGTTGGCGCGGAAATCCCTTTCGGCGAGCCGCGTCATCGTCGACCATTCGTAGTAGACGAGAAGCCCGATGGCGGCCGCCAGCACGCGGAAGGCAAGCCCACCGAGCCAGGTTGCAGCGAGCACGACGATGGCAAGGACGATGCCGGAAAGGATGCGCAGGCGCAGTTCACTCTGCATCAGGAACCTACTGCAAGGGTGGCGGCAGGCTGGAGCCCGCCGAACCGGCGCTCCCGCATGGCATAGCGGGAAAGCGCGGCGATGAAGGTCTCGCGCGAAAAATCGGGCCAGAATTCGGGAACGAACATGAGCTCGGCATAGGCGGCCTGCCAGAGCAGGAAATTCGACAGCCGCTCCTCCCCGCTGGTACGGATGACGAGGTCGGGATCGGGAATGCCGACGGTATCGAGGGAGGCGCCGATGCGCTCGGGCGTGATCGCCGCCGCATCGAGCCGGCCGGCCGCGACCTCGCCGGCAAGGTGCTGCACGGCGCGGGCAATCTCGTCGCGCGCACCGTAGTTGAAGGCGATCACCAGCGTGATGCCGGTATTGGCGCGTGTGGTCTCCTCCGCCTCCAGGAGAAGCGGCAGGATATCACCGGAAAGGTTCGTCCGGTCGCCGATGACGCGGATGCGCACATTCTGCTTGTGCAGGGTGGCAAGGTCACGCCGGATGAAGGTCTTCAGCAGCCCCATGAGGTCGGAGACCTCGCTTTGCGGACGGCTCCAGTTCTCCGAGGAGAAGGCGAAGAGCGTGAGATAGGAAATGCCGCATTCGGCCGCCGTCTTCACGGCCTCGCGCACGGCTTCCACGCCCTTGCGATGTCCCATGGCGCGCGGCAGACCGCGCGCATTCGCCCAGCGTCCGTTGCCATCCATGATGATGGCGACGTGTGCCGGTACGGTGCTGGGCGAAAGCTGGTTCATGGGCAATCCGGTGAAAAGAAACGAATGCAGGTGGCCGGCGGCCTTATACCTGCATGATTTCCTTTTCCTTCTCGGCAAGCAAGCGATCGACGTCCAAAATCACCTCGTCCGTCATCTTCTGCACCTTTTCCGACTGGCTGCGGCTCATATCCTGGCCGATATCGCCATCCTTTTCGGCTTTCTTGAGGTCGTCCATGCCGTCGCGGCGGACGTGACGGATCGCGACCTTGGCCTTCTCGGCATAGTCATGCGCGACCTTGACGAGCGACTTGCGGCGCTCTTCGTTGAGTTCGGGCAGCGGAATGCGCAGGTTCTGGCCGTCGATGATCGGATTGAGGCCGAGATTGGATTCGCGGATGCCGCGCTCGACGGCGCCGACCATGCCCTTGTCCCAGACGGAGACCGACAACATGCGGGGCTCGGGAACGGAAATGTTGGCGACCTGGTTCAGCGGCACGCGCGAACCGTAGGCCTCGACCTGCACCGGGTCGAGCACGTTAGCCGAGGCGCGGCCGGTGCGCAGCGATGCGATGTCGTTCTTGAACGCGCTGATCGCACCGTCCATGCGGCGCTTCAGCTCTTTAAGGTCGATACCTTCACTCATCGGAATACTCCCGTTTTCAGTCTTGGCTGCACGCAATGGGCGTGCACGCTTCCAGAATCAGTTGTCGGTTACGATGGTACCGCGTCCGCCGCCGGTCAATATTTCGGCAAATCCGCCCTTTTCATGGATGGAGAACACGATGATCGGAATGGAATTCTCCCGCGCCAGCGCGACGGCGGCGACGTCCATGACGGCAAGGCCCTTTTCCAACACTTCGCTGTGGGTCAGACGATCGAAGCGGGTGGCGTTCGGGTCCTTCTTCGGGTCGGCGGAATAGATGCCGTCGACCTGCGTGCCCTTGAAGATCGCCTCGGCGCCCATTTCGGCGGCGCGGAGCGCGGCGGCCGAGTCGGTCGTGAAGAACGGGTTGCCCGTGCCGCCGGCGAAGATCACCACGCGGCCGAGCGAGAGGTGATGGAGCGTCGCGCGCTGCGAAAAGCTCTCGCAGATCTCCGGCATGGCGATGGCCGAGAGGACGACGGTGTCGATGTCGAGCTTGCGCAGAGAGGTCGCCAGCGCCAGCGCGTTGATGACGGTCGCCAGCATGCCCATGTGGTCACCGGTGACGCGGTCGCCGCCCTTGGAAGCAACGGCAACGCCGCGGAAGATATTGCCCCCGCCGACGACGACGCCGACTTCGACGCCGAGGGCGCGGGCTTCCGCGATGTCGGAGGCGATGCGGTCGGCGACGGCGACGTCGATGCCGAAGCCCTGCGATCCCATCAGCGCCTCGCCGGAGGCTTTCAGCAGAACACGTTTGTAGATTGGCTTGGCAGTCATTGTCGCTCCTGAACTCGTGCGCCTGCTCGCCCGATCCGGCCGCCGGGCGGGAACCGAGGGAGGGTCCGCGCAGGGCAGCCTTGGCCGCAGAGAAATTTCGGGGCAGGCATTTCGGCAAGCCGGATACACGAAGGGCGCCGCGTTGTCACGCGGCGCCCTCACCTTTTCCCAAACGGGATTAAGGAAATCAGCCCTTGGCGGCGGCTGCGACTTCGGCGGCGAAGTCCGACTCTTCCTTCTCGACGCCTTCGCCGAGCAGGAGGCGGGCCATGCCCGTGACTTCGATCGGCGCGCCGACGGTCTTTTCAGCTTCCTTGACGGCAGCGCCGACCGTGAGGTCGGGGTTCATGACGAAGGCCTGCGACAGCAGGGCGACTTCCTCGAAGAACTTGCGCATGCGGCCTTCGACCATCTTCTCGATGATGTTGTCCGGCTTGCCGGAAGCGCGGGACTGCTCGATGAAGACGTTGCGTTCGCGTTCGGCAACGGCGGCATCGACTTCCTCGGCGCGGATGGCGAGCGGAGCCGTTGCAGCAATGTGCATGGCGACCTGGCGGCCGACGGCGTTCAGGGCTTCCTTGTCGCCGGTCGACTTCAGCGCGACGAGAACGCCGAGCTTGCCGAGGCCGTCAGCGGCGGCATTGTGGATGTAGGTCGCGACGACGCCGTCTTCGACCGACAGGGCAGCCGAGCGGCGCAGGTTCATGTTCTCGCCGATGGTGGCGACGGCGTCCTTGATGGTGTCGGTAACCGACTTGCCGGTTGCCGGGTAGATGGCGGCGCCAACGGCTTCGACGGTGCCGTCGGTGCCGAGCGCAACGTCGGCAACGCCGCGAACCATGCCCTGGAAGGCATCGTTGCGGGCGACGAAGTCGGTCTCGGAGTTGACTTCGACGACGACGGCCTTGGTGCCGGCGCTTGCAACGCCGATGAGGCCTTCGGCAGCCGTACGGCCCGACTTCTTGTCGGCCTTGGCGATGCCCTTGGCGCGCAGCCAGTCGATTGCCGCTTCGATGTCGCCGTTGTTTTCAGCCAGCGCCTTCTTGCAGTCCATCATGCCTGCGCCGGACTTTTCGCGCAGTTCCTTCACCAGTGCAGCGGTGATTTCAGCCATTGTGAGCCTCTTGTCGGTTCTTGTTGCGTATCGCCGGAAAACCTCGGCGAACTCAAGGTTTTGGGAACGAATGTACCCGGAAATATGACAGGGTGATGAAGATCACCGCCGGCCTGCCGCGTGACCGCGACCCGATGGATCGGCGCGGACAGGCCCTTCAAACAGGCCGAGGCCAGGGATCGTCTCTCTGGCCTCGGTCGAACAGGAAAGCGGGAGCGAAAGGCTTCGCTCCGCCCTTGGCCTTAAGCTTCGGCTTCGAGAGCCGGCTCGACCGGAGCTTCGGCGGAGGCGCCGAGGTCACGGCCCGAAGCGCCCTGCTGGCGAGCGATGCCGTCGATGGCAGCGCGGGCGATCAGGTCGCAGTAGAGGGCGATGGCGCGCGAGGCGTCGTCGTTGCCGGGGATCGGGAAGTCGATCGGGTCCGGGTCGCAGTTCGAGTCGATGATGGCGACGACCGGGATGCCGAGACGCTTGGCTTCCTGGATCGCGATCGATTCCTTGTTGGTGTCGATGATGAACATCAGGTCCGGGGTGCCGCCCATGTCGCGGATACCGCCGAGAGCCTTTTCAAGCTTCTCGCGCTCGCGCTCGAGGGTCAGGCGTTCCTTCTTGGAATAGCCGGAGCCTTCCGAGGACAGGATCTCGTCGAGCTTGCGCAGGCGCTGGATCGAGTTGGAGATCGTCTTCCAGTTCGTCAGCATGCCGCCGAGCCAGCGGGAGTTGACGTAGTACTGGGCCGAACGCTTGGCAGCATCGGCGATGATCTCGGATGCCTGGCGCTTCGTGCCGACGAAGAGAACGCGGCCGCCGCCGGCTACCGTGTCGGACACGACCTGAAGGGCGCGCGACAGCAGCGGAACGGTCTGTGCCAGGTCGATGATGTGAACGTTGTTGCGGTCGCCGAAGATGTACGGCTTCATCTTCGGGTTCCAGCGGTGGGTCTGGTGGCCGAAGTGAACGCCGGCTTCCAGAAGCTGGCGCATAGAGAAATCGGGCAATGCCATGCCTAGTTATCCTTTTCCGGTTGAACCTCCGCAAGGCGAACAGCACTTCCTTCGGAAATGCCACCGGGCGGAAAGGCCCGGATTTCTCCCGGACGATCCCATGCCTCACGTGTGGAATGAGCGGCCCTTTAACCGCAGTTTCCCGGCAAATCAAGGGCCGCGAGGTAAAAAAGACACTTCCTGCGCGGTTTCGCCCCTCATCCGCCTGCCGGCACCTTCTCCCCGCAAGCGGGGAGAAGGAGATATGCCTCACCCGTTTCGCCGAACGATTCCCATTGGTGGGACAAGTCCCCTCTCCCCGTTTGCGGGGAGAGGGTTAGGGTGAGGGGCAACCTAGCGTCGCCGGCCTTACTTGCACTCCTGCTGCTTGAACAGCTCCAGCTTTGCGAGCTTGCCGGTCAGCGAGAACTCGCCGTAATCCATGGTGAGGTCGCGCGTGATGCCGTTCTCGTAGAGCTTGAAGGACATGCGGTAGACAGGCAGCGCATCGCCCTCGCTGGTGTCGTTGTAATAGGCGATGGAGACCGGCCAGAAGGCTTCCCTGGCGAAGACGCCCGCCTTGTCGGCGTCCGGATCGCCGGCCTTCGGCATCTCCTTCTTGCCGACGACGGAGGTGGTCATCAGCGTCTTGTCGCCCGAATCCGAACCGTCATAGATGCGCGATTCGAAGAAATGCTCGCCTTTCCTCGCATGCGCGATCACCTCCACCATGTGTTCGGTCGGAAAGCGGCTGGCGGCGAGCTCCAGTTTTCTCGCGTCCGGTGCGGTCAGGTCGACGCTGACGCCCTTCTTGTCCTCGCGCGCCGTGCCCCGCACTTCCTTGTCCAGCTTCTCGTCGGTGAAGGAGCGGGTGAGGAAGCGGAAGCTGCCGTTCTTCAGGTCCTCATAGGTGGTCGTCTGCTGGTCGGTGAGCCGCGTCTCGTCGCCGGTATTGACCTGCGTGACGAAGCGGAAGCTCACCGTATAGCCGTCGCAGGGGCTGCCGTTGAACTCATAGACCATGCGGCCGTACATGCCGGCGATGCCCGAGCGCTCGGTCGCATCCTTGAGCTGGAGGTCGTAGACGGCGCGGTGCGGCGCAAGCCCGCTCGCCGGATTGGCAAGGGCGTCGGTAATGCCGCTGCCGGCGAAGCATGCCCCGGCTGTGAGCGCCGCGACAAAGGCTGAACGAAACATCCGTTTCCTCCTGTTGAAACCGACGGCGATGTTATAAGAACTCTTCCGGCAAAAGCGAGGCAATATCCACGCCTTGCCATATTCATTTCCCACAGTGCGGCATACCCCGCCGCAACGCCCCTCAAGAGCCCGGAACGGAGACCGCAATGTCCGCTGAAATCGAAAACCGCGTCAAGGAACTGGGCTACGACATCCCCGTTGCGGCGGCGCCCGCGGCCAACTACGTGCCCTTCGTCATCAGCGGCAATATCCTTCATATTTCCGGCCAGTTGCCGATGCTGGAAGGCAAGCTCGCCTATACCGGCCATCTCGGCAGGAATGTCGACGTCCCGGCCGGCCAGAAGGCGGCGGAACTGTGCGCCCTCGGCCTCCTCGCGCAAGCCAAGGCCGCGCTCGGCGACCTCTCGCGCATCAGGCGCATCATCAAGATCAACGGCTTCGTCGCCTCCGCGCCCGATTTCGTCGAGCAGCACCTCGTCATCAACGGCGCATCCAACTTCCTCGTCGGCGCGCTCGGCGATGCCGGCAAACATGCCCGCGCCGCCGTCGGCATGGCCTCCCTCCCCCTCAACGCCGCCGTCGAGATCGACGCGATCATGGAAATCGCCTGATGTCCAAGTTCAACTGGCTGACCGAACGGCCCATCGCCCACCGCGGTTATCACGATCTCAACCGGAACGTCTGGGAAAACACGCTCTCGGCCTTCGCCCGCGCCGCCGATGCCGGCTTTTCCATCGAATGCGACCTGCAATATTCGGCCGATGCCATTCCAGTCGTCTTCCATGACGACAACCTCAAGCGCCTCTGCGGCATCGATGGCGACGTGCGCCAGCGCACCGCCGCCGAGCTCGGCCTGCTGACCATCGGCGGCACGGCGGATCGCATCCCGACGCTCCGCCAGCTCCTCGACCTTGTGAAGGGCCGCGTGCCCATCGTGCTGGAGCTGAAGGGCCGCAAGGGCGACGACGACGGCTTCGCCATGGCCGTGCTCGACGCCATCGAGGACTACGAAGGCCCCATCGCCCTGATGAGCTTCGACCAATGGCTGCTGCAGGACCTCAAAGCGATCGGCACCAACCGGCCCGTCGGCCTGACGGCGGAAGGCCAGCGCCCGGAGAATTTCGCCGTGCACGAGGAGGCAATGCAGCTCGGACTCGACTTCATCTCCTATTACTATGGCCACCTGCCGAACGCCTTCATCAGCCGCCAGCGCGACCTCGGCGTGAAGATCATCACCTGGACCGTGCACGACGACGAAGCGCGCACGATCACGGCCAACAACGCGGACCAGATGACCTTCGAGGGCTTCGATCCGCGCGAGCCGCTGACCGCCTGACATGACGGAGGCGGTGCGCATCCGTGTCGAAACGAGCTTCGCCGATATCCCGGCGGAGGACTGGGGGCGCCTTGCCGGCGCCTCTAGGGGCGATGCGCGCGAACCCTACAATCCCTTCGTCAGCCATGCCTTCCTGTCTTCACTGGAAGAATCGGGCTGCGCCGTCGCCGAGACCGGCTGGCTCGGCCAGCACCTGCTGCTGGAGGGCGAGGACGGCGCGCTGCGCGGCGCCCTGCCCGTCTATCTCAAGAGCCACAGCCAGGGCGAATATGTTTTCGACCACGGCTGGGCCGACGCCTTCGAGCGCGCCGGCGGGCGCTACTATCCGAAACTCCAGGCGTCCGTACCCTTCACGCCTGCGACCGGCCCTCGCCTGCTTCACCGCACGGGCGAACCCGTCGTGGAAACGCAGGCCGCACTTGCCGAAGGCCTGAAGGAACTGACCCGGCGGCACGGCGCCTCCTCCGCCCACGCGACCTTCGTGCCGGAGACGGAAATGCCGGTCTTCGAGGCTGCGGGCTATTTGCACCGCACCGACCAGCAGTTCCATTTCATCAATGCCGGCTACGGCGCCTATGAGGGTTTCCTCGAAACGCTCGCCTCCCGCAAGCGCAAGGCGCTGAAGAAGGAGCGCCGGGCGGCGCTGGAGCACGGCATCGAGATCGACTGGCTGACCGGCAGCGACCTGACCGAAGATATCTGGGACCAGTTCTTCGCCTTCTACATGGACACCGGCAGCCGCAAATGGGGCCGGCCCTATCTCAACCGCCGCTTCTACAGCCTGATCGGCGAGCGCATGGCGGACGACATCCTCCTCGTCATGGCACGGCGCGAGGGCCGCTACATCGCCGGCGCGATCAACTTCATCGGCGGCGACACGCTCTTCGGCCGCCACTGGGGCTGCATCGAGGATCATCCCTTCCTGCATTTCGAGGTCTGCTACCACCAGGCCATCGACTTCGCGATCGAGAAGCGGCTCACGCGCGTCGAGGCCGGGGCGCAGGGTGAGCACAAGCTGGCGCGCGGCTACCTGCCCGTCACCACCCATTCCGCCCATTACATCGCTCATGCCGGCCTTCGCCGCGCCGTTGCCGACTATCTCGAACGCGAGCGGCAAGATGTCGAGATGATGGGCGACTATCTTGCCGAACACGGCCCTTTCCGCCGTGGCGAAAACCACGACGACACCGACTGACCTGACCGGGAGACAAGCATGACCGCCTACGACCCCAACAATATCTTCGCGAAGATCCTGCGCGGCGAGATTCCCTCGCACCGCGTCTATGAGGACGAGAATGCCGTCGCCTTCATGGATGTCATGCCGCAGGCCAACGGCCACACGCTCGTCATCCCCAAGACGCCTTCGCGCAACATCCTCGATGCGGACCCGCAGACCCTCGCCCGCCTCATGCCGGTGGTGCAGAAGGTGGCGGTCGCCGCGAAGGAGGCATTCGAGGCGGATGGCGTGACGGTCATCCAGTTCAACGAGCCGGCCGCCGGCCAGACCGTCTATCACCTGCATTTCCACGTCATCCCGCGCATCGAGGGCCTGCCGCTCAAGCCCCATTCCGGCACGATGGAAGACCAGGGCGTGCTGGCCGCCAATGCGGAAAAGCTGCGCAACGCGCTGACGTGACCGTCCGCGCCGTCAGGCGCCGAGAAGTGCGAGCCCCGCGGCCAGGAAGGCCATGGCCGCGGCGATGCCGAGGATCTGCCGGAAGCGGCCGCCGAAGAAAAATGCGGCCGCACCGAAGGCCACCGCGCCCAGCCGCAGCCAGAGCGGCGAGCTCGTGAGCGTGCCGGTCGGAAAGAAGATCATCTTGGCGATGACGGCCGCCACCAGCGCCGTCGCCACCGCCCGCACCCAGTTCAAAAGCTCCGAACGCTCGTCGATGCGGTTGCCGACGAGAACGCCGGCCCAGCGCCAGAAATCGGTCGCGAGCCAGCCGGCGACGGCGATGTAGACATAGGGCCAATATCCCTCGAAACTCATCGGACCGCCTCCCGCCGGCGCAACATGCGCTCGCCCCACCATGCCAGCGTGCCGCCCACGATGCCGGCAAGCAGGATGTCATATTCCGGCGCAATCACCGCGAAGAGCCAGCCGAGCGCAAGACCGATGCCGAGCGCCCAGTAGATCACGCGATGGCGTGCGGAAATCCAGATCGAGGTGAGGAAATAGACCGGCGTCAGGAAGAACAGGCAGCCGGAGACGAGCGGAGGAAATTCCGACACGGCGCCATAGACGAGGCCGACGAGCACGATATTGGTGGTGGTCAGCGTGATGCCGAAGCCGGCGAAGAAGGCGAGCCGGCCGGCGCGCGGCACGTCGCGCACCCTTTCCATCGCAAAGACCCAGGCCGTGATGGCGACGAAATGGGAAACGAGCAGCAGAAGCCAGGTCGGCGTGCGACTGGTGCGGATCTCCGGCACCAGCGAGGCCACCATCGGCATCATCCGCACGGAAGAGAGCGTGACGGCGATGAAGGCCGTCGCGATATGCGCGCCCGACAACATCGAGCCGACGAGGATGACCTTGGCTGGCAGCGCCCAGATGATGCCCGTCATGAACATCACCTGCCCGACCGGGATCTTCGCCTCCGCCGTGAAGGCGGCGAAGCCGACGAAGGAGAGCATCAGGATGATGGCCGGCAGGCTGAAAAGGCCGCGCATGCCGAGAAGAAACCAGTGCATCTGGGATTGAGGTTCTGCCCCGGCGGTCATTCGAATCTCTTGCTGCAAAAAGAAAGCCGGGCAGTTTCCTGCCCGGCCGGTACGATTTGTAAAGCCGTTATTTCTTGCGCGGCACCTTCGGAACCGTGCCGGACTTGCGCGGCGGCTCGTCCTTGGGCTCCGTGGCCTTGGCCTCGGTCGCCTTCTTCGGCGACCGCGCTTTGGCCGGCGCTGCCTCGGCGGCGACGGTTTCCTTCGCCTTGCGCGGCTTCGCCTTCTTGGCTGCGGCCTCCTCGATCTCGGCCTTCGGCTTGATCGGCGCGGTCTCCGGCACGGCGTCGAGGATCAGGCCCTTCGAGCCGTCTTCCTTGGTACCGACCGAGACGCGGACGACGCCGCCCTTCTTGAGCTTGCCGAAGAGGATTTCGTCGGCGAGCTTCTTCTTGATGTTCTCCTGGATGACGCGAGCCAGCGGACGAGCGCCCATCTTCTCGTCGTAACCCTTCTCTGCCAGCCAGGCTATCGCCTCGGACTGAAGGTCGAAGGTGACGTTGCGCTCGGCAAGCTGGGTTTCCAGTTGCATGACGAACTTCTGCACGACCTGATGGATGACCGGCGTCGGCAGCGAGCCGAACGGGATGATCGCATCGAGGCGGTTGCGGAATTCCGGCGTGAACAGGCGGTTGATCGCCTCCATGTCCTCGCCCTCGCGCTTGGACGAGCCGAAGCCGATGGCGGCCTTGGCCATGTCCGATGCGCCCGCATTGGTCGTCATGATCAGGATGACGTTGCGGAAGTCGATCTTCTTGCCGTTATGATCGGTCAGAGAGCCGTGGTCCATGACCTGCAACAGGATGTTGTAGAGGTCCGGATGCGCCTTCTCGATCTCGTCGAGCAGCAGCACGCAATGCGGATGCTGGTCGACGCCGTCGGTCAAAAGGCCGCCCTGGTCGAAGCCGACATAGCCGGGAGGTGCCCCGAGCAGGCGCGAGACCGTGTGCCGCTCCATGTATTCCGACATGTCGAAGCGCAGGAGCTCGACGCCGAGCGAGCTTGCAAGCTGCTTGGCGACTTCCGTCTTGCCGACGCCCGTGGGGCCGGAGAACAGGTAGCAGCCGATCGGCTTGTTCGGCTCGCGAAGGCCGGCACGCGACAGCTTGATTGCCGAGGCCAACGCCTCGATGGCGAGGTCCTGGCCGTAGACGACCGAGCGCAGCTCCTTCTCGAGATTGGCGAGCACCTGCTCGTCGTCCTTCGAGACGGTCTTCGGCGGAATGCGGGCCATGGTGGCGATCGTCGCCTCGATCTCCTTCTCGGTGATCAGCTTGCGGCGTTTTCCGGCGGGCAGCAGCATCTGGGCCGCGCCGGTCTCGTCGATCACGTCGATCGCCTTGTCCGGCAGCTTGCGGTCGTTGATGTAGCGCGCCGAAAGCTCGACGGCCGTCTTGATCGCCTCGTTGGAATAGCGAAGCTTGTGATATTCCTCGAAATAGGGCTTGAGGCCCTTCATGATCTCGATCGTGTCGTCGATGGTCGGCTCGTTCACGTCGATCTTCTGGAAGCGGCGGACGAGCGCCCGGTCCTTCTCGAAGAACTGGCGGTATTCCTTGTAGGTCGTCGAGCCGATGCAGCGGATCGCGCCGGAGGAGAGCGCGGGCTTCAGGAGGTTCGACGCATCCATCGCACCGCCGGAGGTTGCCCCTGCGCCGATGACGGTATGAATCTCATCGATGAACAGCACGGCGCCCGGATACTCTTCGAGTTCCTTGACGACCTGCTTCAGGCGCTCCTCGAAGTCGCCGCGATAGCGCGTGCCGGCAAGCAGCGTGCCCATGTCGAGCGAGAAGATCGTGGCATCGGCCAGCGCTTCCGGCACCTTGCCCTCGACGATGCGCTTGGCGAGGCCCTCGGCGATGGCCGTCTTGCCGACGCCGGGATCGCCCACATAGAGCGGGTTGTTCTTGGAGCGGCGGCAGAGCACCTGGATCGTGCGGTTGACCTCGGCATGACGGCCGATCAGCGGGTCGATCTTGCCGTTCTTCGCCTTCTCGTTGAGGTTCACGCAATAGGCCGTGAGGGCGTCCTGCTTCTTGGCGGACTCCTCCTGCTCATTACCACCCCGCTGCTGCTTCGGCTCGCTGTCGGCCTCCTCGCTGCCGCGGACCGTCCGCTGCTCGGTGGAGCCGGGCCGCTTGCCGATGCCGTGCGAGATGAAATTGACGGCGTCGTAGCGCGTCATCTCCTGCTCCTGCAGGAAATAGGCGGCATGGCTCTCGCGCTCGGCGAAGATCGCGACGAGCACATTGGCGCCGGTCACTTCCTCGCGGCCGGACGACTGGACATGGATCACCGCGCGCTGGATGACGCGCTGGAAGCCGGAGGTCGGCTTGGAATCCTCCTCGTAGCCCGTCACGAGGTTTGCGAGGTCATGGTCGACATAGTCGGTGACGGTCTTGCGCAGGACATCGAGATTGACGTTGCAGGCGCCCATCACGGCGGCCGCATCGGCGTCGTCGATCAGCGCGAGCAGAAGGTGTTCGAGCGTCGCATATTCGTGATGGCGCTCGTTCGCGTAGGTCAGTGCCTGATGGAGGGCCTTTTCAAGGCTGGCAGAAAATGTTGGCACGTTCGTTCCTCATTTCTTTTCCATGACACATTGCAGCGGGTGCTGGTGCTGGCGGGAGAAATCCATCACCTGTGTCACTTTGGTTTCGGCAACCTCGTAGGTGAACACGCCACACTCGCCTACGCCGTGATTGTGCACATGCAGCATGATCCGCGTGGCCGCTTCCCGGTCCTTCTGGAAGAAACGCTCCAGAATGTGGATCACGAACTCCATGGGAGTATAATCATCGTTCAGCAGCAGGACGCGGTAGAGGCTCGGCTTCTTGGTCTTTGGCTTCGTGCGGGTAATGACCGAGGTGCTGCGACCGGGAGTGTCGCCGCCCTCATCGCCATCCTGCATCCGAACCCGTCTCACTTCCATGCGTGTTCATTCCCTTGATTACAGTCGCTTGCTCCGGTGCGTTCGCCCGAGGCTGCCATCTGGAACTGTTATCTAATGTCTCGACACACGATTGTAAGACCCCTGCTTCGCACTGCAATCATAATCGCCGGCCATCCGAAGGAAATAGCGAAATTTGGCTTCACTGCGTCAGCCTCGCGCAATCCCGGAACGCGGAAAGGCCGGCCGCGGTTGCCCGCAGCCGGCCCATAAACGCTATGCGCGTAAGACTTTACCGGTCGATCAGGCCGCGACGGCGGCCTTGGCAGCGGCGGTCGCCTTGGCAACCGGCGCCTCGTAGGGCTTGTAGGCGCCCTTGGCGAGATCGGCATACATTTCGCCGAGCTTGGTGGCTTCGGCGACGAAGCCTTCGTAGGAGGACTTCACAAAGGCGGTCTGCAGTTCGAGAGCGGCTTCGACGCTCTTGACGCCGCTGAGCTTCTCGAAGTGAGCGAGGCCGTCCTCGAAGGACTTCTTGGAATAGTCCGCGGTTTCGGTTGCGATGGCCTGCATGCCCTTGGCAACGGTCGTGTAGCTCTTGACGATCGTGTCAACCGCTTCCTTGTTCTTCTTGCTTGCCTCGTCGAAATTGAACATCGAAGTCTCCTTTGGATCCCGGTGAGTGGCCTGAAAACTATATGCAGCGCACAAAAAAGTCAATATCGATGCTGCAATGCAATATTCCATAAGCAAAGCAAGATGTTGCGCGATAGGTATGATCATTGCGCTTCGCAAACGGCGATTTTGTCGCAAAACGATCATGAAATGGGCCGGCAGCGCCCCAAACGAAAAAGCCCGGCGCCAAGGGCAGCCGGGCCTTTGTCACTGCGAAACTTCCGATGGATCAGAGGTCGATGTCGAGGATCGCCATGGAGAAGTTGTAGGACAGTTCCCCGTCCTCGTCGTCGCGGAAGATGACGCCCAGGAATTCGTCGGCGAGGTAGACTTCGGCGGATTCATCCTTGCGCGGGCGGGCCTTCACGACGATCTCCTTGTTGAGATTGCGCTTGAAGTAGGCCTCGAGCTTCCTGATTTCTTCCGGCTTCACGATATGTCTCCGTAACGGTTGATTTGCCGCGCTTCTCGCACCTGCCCTCTGGCCTGTAAACCCACGAAAGCGACTTTTCCCGCCCTGCCGCCTTCAGGCAACACGGATGAAAACCGCGTCGCAGGGCATCCGGGTCCGGTCAGAGATCGTAGTCGAAGGCGGCGAGGAGCTGGTCCATGGCGCGTGACGGCTCGTTGCAGCCAGCCTCGCCGATGACCCTGGCCGGCACGCCCGCGACCGTCGATTTCGGCGGCACGGCCTTCAGCACCACGGAACCGGCCGCGATGCGCGAGCAACGGCCGATATGGATATTGCCGAGAATCTTCGCGCCCGCCCCGATCATCACGCCGTCGCCGATCTTCGGATGGCGGTCGCCGCCCTCCTTGCCGGTGCCGCCGAGCGTGACGTTGTGGAGGATCGAGACGTTATCGCCGATGACCGCCGTCTCGCCGACGACGAGGCCCGTCGCATGGTCGAGGAAGAAGCCCTTGCCGATGCGCGCGGCCGGGTTGATGTCCGTCTGGAAGACGCTGGAGGACCGGCTCTGCACATAGAGCGAAAGGTCGCGCCGGCCCTTCTCATGCAGCCAGTGCGCCAGGCGATGGGTCTGGATGGCGTGGAAGCCCTTGAAGTAGAGCACCGCGTCGAGGAAGCGCAGGCAGGCCGGGTCGCGGTCGTAGACGGCCTGGATGTCGACGCGCAGGATGCTGCCCCATTCCGGCCAGTCCTCGAGCATCTCGTCGAAGATCTGGTGCAGGAGGTTCGCTTGGAGGTCCGGATGGTCGAGGCGCTCGCAGACGCGGTGGATCACGCTTTCCTCGAGCGAGCGGTGGTTGAGCACCGTCGAATAGAGGAAGGCCGCCAGCAGCGGCTCGGCCTGGGCGGCCACGCGCGCTTCCTCGCGCAGGCTGTCCCAGATCGGATCCATGGCCTTGAGCTTCTCGCCGGCCCTCAGTTCGTTCGTCGCGACCATCGCCGCACTCCTTGGTGTCGTTCCGCCCGAATATAGTGCAAAGCATGCCCAAGCGGAATGGCCGCCCGCAGGTTGTCGTGAACGTCCGCCTCAGCGGCCGCCAATCTCCGCGTAGAAATCGAGGACGGCGCGCTTGAACACCTTGTCGCCGACGGCGAGCATGTGGTCGCGGCCCGGAATGTCGAGCGCGCGGGCATCCGGCATCAGCGCGGCGAGCGGCTCGGGCGCGCCGGCAATGTCGTCCTTCGTGCCGACGCCGATCAGCGCCGGCATGTCTATGCGCGCCATATCCTCAACCGTCAGGAGGTCGCGCGAGGTCATGATGCAGGCGGCGAGCGCCTGACGGTCGGATTTCGTCTGGTCGGCGAAGGCGCGGAACATGCGGCCGCGCTCATGCGTCACCACGTCGAGAGAGGGAGCCAGCAGCGCATCCGCGATGGGATCCCAGTCGCCGACGCCCTCCACCATGCCGATGCCGAGCCCGCCGAAGACGACGGAGCGCACCCGGTCCGGATGAGCGAGCGCCAGGAAGGCGGTGAGGCGCGCGCCCATGGAATAGCCGAAGACATGCGCCTCGGAAATGCCGAGATGGTCGAGGAGCGCCGCGGCATCGCCCGCCATCAGCGGGGGCGTGTAGAGCGCCGGGTCGTGCGGCTTGTCGCTCGCGCCATGGCCGCGATTGTCGATGGCGATCACCCGGTAGCCGGCATCGCCCAGCGTCTTCAGCCAGCCGGGAAACACCCAGTTGACATTCGCGCTGGAGGCAAAGCCGTGGATCAGTAGCACCGGATACCCGGACGGATCGCCCTCGTCGAAGAAGGCGAGCTCGAGGCCGTCATGGGTGAAGCGGGAAAAGGGCGGGTTGTCGAGGTTCATCGCGGTCCGTCTTTCGTTTCTGTCCACGCTCATAATGCCGATCGGCCGAAAGGAAAACGGCGGCTGCGGATTTCTCCTCCGGCGCGACGGTTTTGCATCTACACATTTAAGCCGAAGGCGACTATGGTCCGCGCCAGAAAAGACGCATTTCCACGGAGCATCACATGGCTGGGCACAGCATTCCCCATTTCCAGAACGACGGCGGCCACCGCACGATCGAGATCGGCGTGAAGGAATTCATGTGCGTCGGCGCTTCCGTGCCCTACGACCATCCGCACGTCTTCCTCGACATGGGCGACGACAACGAGAAGGTCTGCCCCTACTGCTCGACGCTCTACCGCTACAACCCGGCGCTGAAGGCCACCCAGACCGATCCGGTCGGCTGCACCTTCACCAACCAGGTGGCGGCGTGACGGCCGGAAGGCCGGCACTCCCATGTCTTCCGTCAAATCCGTAACGATCGTCGGCGCCGGCATTGCCGGCCTGACGACGGCCCTTGCGCTCGCCCGCAAGGGCATCGTCTCGCATGTTCTTGAACAGGCCCCGGCGCTTGCAGAGGTCGGCGCCGGCCTGCAGCTCTCGCCGAATGCCTCGCGCATCCTCGCCGATCTCGGCCTTCTCGATGCGCTGCGCGCCCGCTGGACCGAGCCGGACCATATTCTCCTCTCCTCCGGCCTCTCGCTTGCGCCCCTCGCCTCCGTTCCCGCCGGTACGGCGGCCGAGAGCCGCTGGGGCGCGCCCTATGGCGTCCTCCACCGCGCCTCGCTGCAAAAGGTCCTCATCGAGGCCGTTCGCGCCGAACCGCTATGCACGCTGACGATCGACGAGCATATCGCAAATGCCGAGGCTGCTCTTTCCCTCGCGCCGGCCGATGTCCTGATCGCGGCGGACGGCGTCTGGTCGCGCCTGCGGAGCGCGGTGCCGGGCGCCCTGCCCGCCCGCTACTCCGGCAATGTCGCCTGGCGCTTCCTCGTGCCCTATGAAGCCGCGCCGTCCTTTCTCGATCCGCGCACGGTCGCGGCCTTCCTCGGGCCGAATGCCCATCTCGTCGCCTATCCGCTCGCCGAAACGGACGTCTTCAACATCGTCGCGATCCATGCCCAGCCGGACGCGCCGGCCGAGGGCTGGTTGCGCAAGGGCGATGCGCGGACGCGCGGCCGCCTGCTGGATGCCTTCAAGGGCTGGCACCCGGATATCCGCGGCCTCCTACCGGATGCGCAGAATCCGCTCGTCTGGCCGCTCTTCGGCTGCCCGGACGGCGCATGGACGGATGGCGGGAAAACGGTGCTGATCGGCGATGCCGCCCACGCCATGACGCCCTTCGCGGCGCAGGGCGCGGCGATGGCGATCGAGGATGCCGCCTTGCTTGCCGAAAGGCTGGCAAGGGCCACGGACATCGGAGCGGCCCTCGACGGCTTCGAGAAGACTCGCCGTGCGCGTGTTTCGCGCGTGCGCAGCCGCGGTGCGTTCAACCGCTTCGCCTATCATGCCCGAGGCCCGGTCGCGCTCGCGCGAAATCTGGTCCTGTCGCTGCGCAAGCCGGAAAGCCTCGCGGCGGATTTCGACTGGCTTTACGGATATCGCACGCCGGAGTGAAAGAGCCCCTCATCCGCCTGCCGGCACCTTCTCCCCACAGGCGGGGAGAAGGGACTTTGTCGCACTGGTTTCCCGTTCGCCGGAACCGGTTTCCTGAAGTGCTATGATCAAGATTGGCGAGGTATCACATCCTCTCCTTCTCCCCGCTTGCGGGGAGAGCCCCTCATCCGCCTGCCGGCACCTTCTCCCCACAGGCGGGGAGAAGGGACTTTGTCGCACTGGTTTCCCGTTCGCCGGAACCGGTTTCCTGAAGTGCTATGATCAAGATTGGCGAGGTATCACATCCTCTCCTTCTCCCCGCTTGCGGGGAGAGCGACTGTCTTTGTTGTCAAGTGTTTTGCCATAGCCTTTGGTCCCTGATGATGGCGTTGAGCATGGTCAGCAGCTTCCGCATGGTTGCGACGATGGCGACGATCTTCGGCTTGCCGGCCGCCACGAGATGATCGCGGAAGGCCTTGAGCACCGCATTGTGGCGACTGGCCACGAGGGCTGCCATGAACAGCACGGACCGCACGTTGCTCCGGCCTCCGCCGATGAAGCTCCTGCCCTTCCACTTGCCCGATTGCCGCGTCCACGGTGCAAGCCCGGCCAGCGCCGCGATCTGTCGCCGGTCGAGGCTGCCCAGTTCCGGCATATGTGCCAAAAGCGTGCGCGCCACCGCCGGTCCCACGCCCGGCACCGAGGTCAACAGCCTCTCGCGCACCCGCCACAACGGTGATTTGCGGATCCGGTCGTCCATATCGGCATCAAGGCTCTCCAGCTCGCGCCGCAGCGCCGTCAGGACGCGCCGGATGCTCTTGCGGGCGGGCGGGGATGCGGCCATCCGCTCGCGGTTCTCTTCCGCCACCATCATCTGCACGATCTGGCGCCGCCGTGTCACCAGTTCGCCGAAGGCCCGCGCCGCCTCGTCCTTCAAGGGACGTATGTCGGGCTTGGCCGCTTCGACGAAGGCCGCGATCACTGCCGCGTCGATCGGATCGGTCTTGGCATGTTTGCCCAGAGCATTCGCATAGGCGCGAACCTGTGCCGGATTGACGACCACCACGGCAAGCCCCGCCGCCGAAAGCGCCGCCACCGCCACATGCTCGTAGCCGCCCGTCGCCTCCAGCGCCACCAGAGCGGGGCCGTGCGACGACAGCCGGGCTATCAGCGCCTCCACGCCGGCATGATCGTTGCCGACCCGGAAATGTTCACCCGACGGTGCGACATGCACGTCGAGCCAGTCCTTCGATACGTCGATACCGACGACAACCTTGTCCATCCGATCCCATCCTTGCCTAAGCGGGCTTCGCAATGTCGAGCGGCCCTGGCGACTGTTCGGGTTCGATGGAACGGCGGATGGAGACCCGGGCTCTCCCGCGGGCTTGGTGTCCCAAAAGTGCTGCGGGATGCCATCCGCCACCGCAATGCCAAATACACCGGCTTTCGCGGATAAAGGGAAGTTACAAAGGTGCCGGCAGGCCGGATGAGGGGCAATCCTGCCCTATACCGCCCGCGCCGCGGCCAGCCCGCGCTCGATATCCGCCTTGATATCCTTCACGTCCTCGAGGCCGATCTGCAACCGCAGCACCGGCCCCTCCTCCGGCCCCTTGGCCACCCGGCGGTCACCAAGATACACGTGCACGGCAAGGCACTCAAAGCCGCCCCAGGAATAGCCGAGGCCGAAAATGCCGAGCGCATCGAGGAAGGCATGGGCCTTGGCCTTGTAGCGTTCCGGCGAGCCGCCCTTCAGCACGATGGAGAAGATGCCGCTCGCACCCTTGAAGTCGCGCTTCCAGAGATCATGGCCCTGGAAGCTCGGTAGGGCCGGATGCAGAACGCGCGAAACGTCGTCGACGCCCTCCAGCCAGCGGGCGAGCTCCAGCGCGCTTTCCTGGTGCCGCTCCAGCCGCACGCCCATGGTGCGAAGGCCGCGCAGCACCTGGTAGGCATCGTCCGGCGAGGCGCAGGTGCCGAGCGTGATCTGGGTCTCGTGCAGCTGCTCCCAATGGGCGGCGTTGGCCGAGACGGTGCCGAACAGCACGTCCGAGTGCCCGGCCGGATATTTCGTCGCCGCATGGATGGAAACATCCACGCCGAAATCGAGCGGGCGGAAATAGAGCGGCGTCGCCCAGGTATTGTCCATCGTCACGACCGCGCCGTGCTTGTGGGCGGCGGCGGCGATGGCCGGGATATCCTGCATCTCGAAGGTGTTGGAGCCCGGCGCCTCGGTATGCACCAGCTTCGTGTTCGGCCGGATCAGCGCCTCGATGCCCGCGCCGATCATCGGATCGTAATATTCCACCGTCACGCCGAGGCGCTTCAGCATCGTGTCGCAGAAATGGCGGGTCGGGTGATAGACCGAATCGACGATGAGCGCGTGGTCGCCGGCCGAAAGATAGGCGAGGAACGGCACGGTGACGGCGGCAAGGCCCGAGGGCACGAGAATCGTTCCGGCCGACCCTTCCAGCTCGTCGATCGCCGCGCAGAGCGCATCGGTCGTCGGCGTGCCGCGGGTGCCGTAGGTGTATTTCTGCCCGCGGTTTTCCATGGTCGCGGCATTCGGGAAGAGCACGGTCGAGGCGTGGACCACCGGCGGATTGACGAAACCGTGAAACTCGGCCGGGTCGTTTCCGGCATGGGCAAGGCGGGTGTTCACGCCGGCGCCGGCGAGGATTTCGTCTCTGTTTTTCATGGGTTCGGTCCGGGAATTGCGAGAAATGTGGAGGCGCCGACTTTTCGCCAGAGGACCTCTGAGGTCAACCCCAATACGAAAGGATAAAGACGCGAAAACCCGCCCGTGAAGGCCGATTGCGTGATTTTTTGAGCGATTTACTGCACAAATCCACGCTTTTCCGCCCAAAATTCCGCCATTCGACGGCAAAATCGGAATCGTGGCCGGAAAATGGCGACCCTCCCTTGACCCTGCGTCATTTTGAGCATGAGATAAGCAACCTCGCACCGGGAGGGTAGCGAGTTCCGCAGGCGTGCCCTTTGAGGGAAGAGGGGCCGGCGGATAAAACAAGACAACAGAAAAAGGTTGTAAAAAATGGCAAAAAAAATCGTGACGGCGCTCGTCGGCGCCGCCGTACTGGGGCTTGGCGCAACGGCATCTCAGGCTGACACGCTTTCCGATGTGAAGGCCAAGGGCTTCGTCCAGTGCGGCGTGAACGGCTCGAATCTCGCCGGTTTCGGCGCGCAGGATTCGGCGGGCAACTGGTCCGGTCTCGACGTCGATCTCTGCAAGGCCGTGGCCGCCGCCGTCTTCGGCGATGCCACGAAGGTGAAGTACACGCCCCTCTCGGCCAAGGACCGCTTCCCGGCCCTGCAGTCCGGCGAAGTCGATATCCTTTCCCGCAACACCACCTGGAGCATCAGCCGCGATACGCAGCTCGGCTTCGATTTCCGCGCAGTCAACTACTATGACGGCCAGGGCTTCATGGTGAAGAAGGAACTCGGCGTGAAGTCCGCGCTGGAGCTTTCCGGCGCATCCGTCTGCGTGCAGTCCGGCACGACCACCGAACTCAACCTTGCCGACTATTTCCGTGCCAACAACATGGATTTCAAGCCGGTCGTCTTCGAAGCGCAGGATGAGGCGGACGCCGCCTACAATGCCGGCCGCTGCGATGCCTACACGACCGACGCCTCGGGTCTCTACTCGATCCGCCTGAAGATGACCAATCCGGACGACCACATGGTCCTGCCGGAAATCATCTCCAAGGAGCCGCTCGGCCCGGCCGTCCGCCAGAACGATTCCAAGTGGTTCGACATCGTGACCTGGTCGCACTACGCGATGGTGGCCGCCGAGGAATTCGGCATCACGCAGGCGAATGTCGAAGAGATGAAGAAGTCCGAAAACCCGGACATCAAGCGCTTCCTCGGTGAAGAAGCCGACAGCACCATCGGCGCCGACCTCGGCGTGCCGAAGGACTGGGCCGTGCAGATCATCAAGGCCGTCGGCAATTACGGCGAATCCTTCGAACGCAATATCGGCGAAGGCTCCCCGCTCAAGATCGCCCGCGGCCTGAACGGGCTGTGGACGAAGGGCGGCCTGCAGTACGCTCCGCCGATCCGCTAACCGGATCGACCGCATCGGGAGGGCAGAAAACTGCCCTCCCCTTTAATGAAACGCCCGGAAAACAGGGCGAAAACAACGTCAGGGGAAATGCATGGCTCTTGCGGATGCCCGAACAGGGTCCGGCGAACCGCCGAAGGTATCTCTACTCTACAATCCAGCGCTGAGAAGCGTCGTCTATCAGATCGTGACGTTCGTGATAATCGTCGCCGCCGTCTGGTATGCGTGGCACAACGTCATCCAGAACCTCGCCCGCGCCAACATGTCGGCGGGCTTTGGCTTCCTCAACAGCCGCGCCGGCTTCGACATCGCGCAGACGCTGATCGCCTATTCCAGCGATTCCACCTATTTCCGCGCGCTGCAGGTCGGCCTCATCAACACGCTCGTCATCGCCGCCGCCGGCATCGTCACCGCGACGATCGTCGGCCTTCTCGTCGGCATCGGGCGCCTGTCGCACAACTGGCTGATCGCCAGGCTCTGCACGGTCTATGTGGAAATCTTCCGCAACATCCCGCCGCTGCTGGTCATCTTCTTCTGGTATCTCGGCGTTCTCGCCCTGCTGCCGTCGATCCGCAGCATCTTCCAGCATGTGCAGGAAAACCCCGACGCCGCATTCTTCATCTCGAACCGCGGCATCTATATGCCTGCGCCGGTCTTCGGCGAAGGTTTCGGGATCGTGTTCGGCGCCTTCCTCCTTGGCATCGTCACGGCGATCGCTTTCACGATCTGGGCGAATGGGCGCCAGCGCGCCACGGGCAAGCGCCCGCCGGTGCTCTGGGTCAATCTCGGCCTGATCGTGCTCCTGCCGCTCGTCGTGCATGTGCTGATGGGCATGCCGCTCTCGCTCGACTATCCGGTCCCCGGCTCCTTCAACATGAAGGGCGGCATGGTGATCGGGCCGGAATTCCTGGCGCTCTATCTCGCGCTCTCGCTCTACACGGCCTCGTTCATCGCCGAGATCGTGCGCGCCGGCATTCGCGGCGTGTCGAAGGGCCAGTCGGAGGCGTCCTATGCGCTCGGCCTTCGTGCCGGGCAGGCAACGCGGCTCGTCGTGCTGCCGCAGGCGCTGCGGATCATCATCCCGCCGCTCACCTCGCAATATCTCAACCTCATCAAGAACTCCTCGCTCGCGGTGGCCGTCGGCTATGCCGACCTCGTCGCGGTCGGCGGCACCATCCTCAACCAGTCCGGCAAGTCGATCGAGATCATCTCGATCTGGATGCTGATCTATGTCTCGATCAGCCTCATCACCTCGCTGTTCATGAACTGGTTCAATGCCAAGATGGCCCTGGTGGAGCGCTGAGATGACCGAGACCACGACCTATGTCCGCGAGCGGTTCCTCGAAGCGGAAAAGCCGCCGGCCTCCGAGGCATCGGCCTTCGCCTGGATCCGCAACAACCTGTTCGCCTCGTGGAAGGACAGCATCCTGTCCATCCTCGCCATCACGGCGATCCTCTACTACGTGCCGAAGGCGCTCAACTGGCTTTTCGTCTCCGCGGTCTGGACCGGGGCGGACCGCACGGTCTGCCTCACCACCGACCAGGGCGGCCAGTTGCCGACCGGCTGGAGCGGCGCCTGCTGGGCCTATGTGAACGATCGCTTCGTGCAGTTCATGTTCGGCTCCTATCCTCGCGACGAGCTGTGGCGGCCGCTCCTGGTGGTCGCGCTGTTCGTGGCGCTGCTCGTGCCGTTCCTGATGCCGAAGGTGCCGCGCAAGGGACTGAACGCTCTCCTGCTGCTCATCGCCTTCCCGCTCGTTTCCTTCTTCCTGCTGCTCGGTGGCTCGTTCGGCCTGCGGCATGTGGAGACGTCGCTGTGGGGCGGACTGATGGTGACGCTCATCCTCTCCTTCGTCGGCATCGTCGTCTCGCTGCCGGCGGGCATCCTGCTGGCGCTCGGGCGGCGCTCGCGCATGCCGGTGATGAAGACGGTCAGCGTCGTCTTCATCGAGCTGATCCGCGGCGTGCCGCTGATCACCGTCCTCTTCATGGCGAGCGTGCTGCTGCCGCTCTTCCTGACGCCGGGCAACAATATCGACAAGTTCCTGCGTGCCCTCGTCGGCGTGTCGATCTTCGCGTCCGCCTATATGGCGGAGGTTATTCGCGGTGGTCTTCAAGCCATTCCGAAAGGGCAATATGAAGCGGCCGACGCTCTTGGTCTAAACTACTTCCACAAAATGACCTTCGTCGTGCTACCGCAGGCCATCAAACTCGTGATACCGGGCATCGTGAATACCTTCATCGGCATGTTCAAGGATACGTCCCTCGTCACGATCATCTCGATGTACGACCTGCTGGGCATCGTGAAGGCGAGTTTTGGGGATTCGGGCTGGATCACCCCCGTCACGCCGCTGACGGGCCTGATCTTCGCCGGCTTCGTGTTCTGGATTTTCTGCTTCGGCATGTCGCGCTACTCGGCCTTCGTGGAACGCCGGCTCGACACGAGCCACAAAAGATAACTGAGAGGAAACAACAATGGCTAACCAGGCCCAGGCGCAAAAGATGGAAGTGTCCGCAACGGACGTCGCCGTCGAGATCACCAACATGAACAAGTGGTACGGCGACTTCCACGTTCTGCGCGACATCAATCAGAAGGTCATGAAGGGCGAGCGCATCGTCATCGCCGGCCCCTCGGGGTCCGGCAAGTCGACGATGATCCGCTGCATCAACCGCCTCGAAGAGCACCAGAAGGGCCAGATCGTCGTCGACGGCATCGAACTGACCAACGACCTGAAGAAGATCGACGAGGTGCGCCGCGAGGTCGGCATGGTGTTCCAGCACTTCAACCTCTTCCCGCACCTGACGATCCTGGAAAACTGCACGCTGGCCCCGATCTGGGTGCGCAAGATGCCGAAGAAGGACGCCGAGGAAGTGGCGATGCACTACCTCAAGCGCGTCAAGATCCCGGAACAGGCGCACAAATATCCCGGCCAGCTCTCGGGCGGCCAGCAGCAGCGCGTGGCGATCGCCCGCTCGCTGTGCATGAAGCCGAAGATCATGCTGTTCGACGAGCCGACCTCGGCGCTCGACCCGGAAATGGTCAAGGAAGTGCTCGACACGATGGTGTCGCTGGCCGAGGAAGGCATGACCATGCTGTGCGTGACGCATGAAATGGGCTTTGCCCGTCAGGTCGCCAACCGCGTCATCTTCATGGACCAGGGCCAGATCGTCGAGCAGAACTCGCCGGCCGAGTTCTTCGACAACCCGCAGCACGAGCGCACCAAGCTCTTCCTCAGCCAGATCCTGCACTAGGATCGGCAGCGAGACAGAAAAGGCGGGCCTCAGGCCCGCCTTTTTGTTTGGAGTGAGTGCGCGCCGTGCGGCGTGTATCCTCGGGTTGAATCCGAGGATGACGACAGAAGAGAAGATGCGCGCGATGGAAGAGTACTGCATTGCGCACCGTTGAACGGGTGGGAAACCGTCTCCTCCCCTCGGTCATCCTCGGGCTCGCCCCGAGGATCCGCGCGTCAAACACTTCCTTACCGGCATCACCCCTTCACCCGAACCTCCGCCCGCAGCTTCAGCGGGCTCGCGCCGAAATGATTGCGGAAGGCGCGGGAAAAGGCGGAGAGGCTGTCGAAGCCGCTGCGCAGCGCCACATCCTGCATCGACAGCGGCGTGTCGCGCACGAGGCGCTGCGCGGCGGTCAGCCGTAGGCGCAGGTAATATTTCCCCGGTCCGATGCCGAGCCCGCCCGCAAACAGCGTCTCCAGCTTGCGCGTCGAGAAGCCGAGCCGGCGCGCCAGCGCCGCGATGGTCAGCGGCCGGTCGATGGTGCGCTCCATCAAGCGGATGGCGGCGGCAAGATCCGGCTGGTGTTCGGCAAGCCGGCCGAGCGAGACGAGCGGCTGGGCGTCCGTCGCCGCATGGGTCTCGTCATAGACGAAGACGCTCGCCACATCGAGCGCGACGGCCGAGCCGAAGCGCTCACGCACCAGATGCAGCATCATGTCGAAGGTCGGCGAGGCGCCGCCCGAGGTCCAGAGCGGCCCGTCGGTGACGAAGCGGTCCGCCCGCACGTTGAGGGCCGGAAAGGCGGCGGCGAAATCCTCCAGCTCCTCCCAATGCGCTGTGGCATCGCGCCCGTCCAGGAGGCCCGAACGCGCCAGCAGCCAGCAACCCGATTCGATACCCGCGACGATGCCGAACCGGCGCGTCACTTTCTTAAGCCGGCTAATGAAACTGCGGTTCGCGTGGCGATCCTGGTTGAAGCCGGCGATGACGAGCAGCGCATCGCCGCTCATGGCGTCGTCGAAGCTGCCGTCGACGCGGATTTCCACGCCGCAGGTCAGCACCACGGGCTTGCCGCCGGGCGACAGGATCGTCCAGCGGAACACCGGTTCCGGCATGACGCGATTGGCCGCGCGCATGGGATCGAGCACGGAGGCGAGCGACATGATCGACGACTCCGGCAAAAGAAGGATGGTCACGTCGAGCGGCCCCTGCCGCGGCGCTTGCCTGATCATGTGGAAATTGTCAAAAAAGCTGCGCCTTATGTCAATCGGCAAAAAGGCGTTCGGGCATGATCGGCCTTACAGGAGATCTGGAGATGCAGCCGGATTGCGGCGAAAGCCCCTGTACCCCGAACACCCTGATCCGCAAACTTACCGGAACGGGTTGGCGAGCCGAAAGGCGGACCAGCCCGTTTTTTTTGACATTTCGCGCAAAAACCATCTGCGCGTGCGGCAGAAATGGAACCGAATCCGGCCTGAGGACGTTCTGGCGCCAAACAAGCAGGAAAGGTTATCCCATGCTGAAGATGAAGTCCGGCCTTGCCGCCGGCGCCCTTTCGGTCGCCGTTGCCCTCACCTCCTTCGTGCCTGCCCAGGCGGTCACTTTTCCTCAGGTTCCCGTCCCCTCGGCCTCCGCGGTGGAACAGGTACAGTACCGCCACCAGCGCCGCTGGCATGGCCATCGCGGCTATAACCATTATCGCCCGGGCTACCGCCGCCATTCGGACGGCTGGTGGTATCCGCTGGCCGCCTTCGGCCTCGGTGCTGCCATCGGCGGCGCGGTCGCCAACCAGCCACGCGCCGGCGGAAGCGCTCATGTGAACTGGTGCGCCAATCGCTACCGCACGTACCGGGCCTATGACAACACGTTCCAGCCGAACAACGGCCCGCGCAAGCAGTGCTTCTCGCCCTATTCGCGCTGAGTGCCCTGAAATGCAAAAAGCCCGGCGGAAATGCCGGGCTTTTCGTTTGAACGCTGTTCTCAGACGAGGCGGCTCTGTTCCAGCGCCGCTTCCACGAAGCTTGCGAAGAGCGGATGCGGATCGAGCGGACGGCTCTTCAGTTCCGGATGATACTGAACGCCGATGAACCACGGATGGTCGGCATATTCGACCGTTTCCGGCAGAAGGCCGTCCGGCGACATGCCGGAGAAGACGAGGCCGCAGCTTTCCAGCTTGCCCTTATAGTCGACATTGACCTCGTAGCGATGGCGGTGACGCTCGGAAATGTCCGTCGAGCCGTAGATGTCGGCGATCTTCGTGCCGCCCTTGAGCGAGGCGCGGTAGGCACCGAGGCGCATCGTGCCGCCGAGATCGCCGGAAGCGGAGCGCTTCTCCAGGTCGTTGCCCTTCACCCATTCGGTCATCAGGCCGACGACCGGCTCGGCCGTCTTGCCGAACTCGGTGGAGGATGCCTTCTCGATGCCGGCGAGGTTGCGCGCGGCCTCGACCACGGCCATTTGCATGCCGAAGCAGATGCCGAAATAGGGCACCTTGCGCTCGCGGGCGAAGCGCGCCGCATTGATCTTGCCTTCCGAGCCGCGCTCGCCGAAACCGCCGGGAACGAGGATGCCGTGCACCTTCTCGAGGTAAGGCGCCGGGTCTTCCTTCTCGAAGACTTCCGACTCGATCCACTCGAGCTTGACCTTGACGTGATTGGCGATGCCGCCGTGATAGAGCGCCTCTATCAGCGACTTGTAGGCGTCCTTGAGGCCGGTGTACTTGCCGACGATGGCGATGGTCACCTCGCCTTCCGGCGTCTTGATGCGGTCGGAAACCTTCTGCCAGGCCTCAAGGCGGGGCTTGGGCGCCGGCTCTATGCCGAAGGCGGCCAGCACCTCGTCGTCGAGGCCTTCCTTGTGATAGGCGAGCGGCACGTCGTAGATCGACGCGACGTCGAGCGCCTGGATCACGGCGGTCGGGCGCACGTTGCAGAACAGCGAGAGCTTCTTGCGCTCGGCTTCCGGGATTTCGCGGTCGGCGCGCACCAGCAGGATGTCCGGGTGGATACCCATGGCCTGCAGCTCCTTGACGGAATGCTGCGTCGGCTTGGTCTTCAACTCGCCGGCGGCCGGGATATAGGGCATCAGCGTCAGGTGGACATAGACGGCGGTGCCGCGCGGCAGGTCGTTGCCGAGCTGGCGGATCGCCTCCATGAAGGGCATGGCCTCGATGTCGCCCACCGTGCCGCCGATCTCGCAGAGCACGAAGTCGTAGTCGTCATTGCCTTCGGTGACGAAGTTCTTGATCTCGTTGGTGACGTGCGGGATGACCTGCACGGTCGCGCCGAGATAGTCGCCGCGGCGTTCCTTGTCGATGATGTTCTTGTAGATGCGGCCGGTGGTGATGTTGTCGGTCTTGGTCGCCGAGCGGCCGGTGAAGCGCTCATAGTGGCCGAGGTCGAGGTCGGTCTCCGCGCCGTCGTCGGTGACGAACACCTCGCCGTGCTGCGTCGGGCTCATGGTGCCCGGGTCGACATTGAGATAGGGGTCCAGCTTCCTGAGGCGCACGCGGTAACCGCGGGCCTGAAGGAGAGCTCCGAGTGCAGCGGCCGCGATGCCTTTTCCGAGGGAAGAAACCACGCCGCCAGTGATGAATACATATCGCGCCATGGGAGTCACCGGATACCTTTTCAAAATCGATTCCGCTACCGAAAAATCACCTTGGGCGTGATTTCGGAAGTCGCAATCGGCGTTTTACACAGAAGAAGGCCGGTTGGTTTGCGCCAACCGGCCGGTTTGTTTTCGCTTTTGCGGCTTACTGGCCGCTCGGGACGCCGGCGTTGCCGCCCTCGCCCGTGGCGGTACCCGTGCCGGTGCCCGTCGTCGTTGTCGACGAGTTGCCCGTGCCGGTGGCCGCGCCGCCTTCGCTCGGAACGGTTTGCGTGCCGGTCGTCGCGGGGATCTGGTTCGTGTTGTTCTGCGTGCCCTGGTTCTGCTGGGCGCCGCCGAGCGCGTCGAGAACGCCGCCCGTGCCGGTCGTGCCCGGAATGCGGTCGAGAATGTCCGTCGGCTGCGTCTCGTAGCGGGCGAGAATACCCATGCCGATCGCCAGAACGAAGAACAGCGTCGCGAGGATCGCGGTCGTGCGCGTCAGCGCATTGGCCGTGCCGCGGGCGGACATGAAACCGGAGCCGCCGCCGATGCCGAGGCCGCCGCCTTCAGACCGCTGGATCAGCACGACGCCGATCAGCGCGACGACGACCATGAGATAGATGACGAGCAAGATGGTCTGCATGTTTTCCAAGATCCCGGCCAGACGGCCAAATTTCAGGTTTGCGGCTCAATATACCAAGCCGCGCGGCATTCCAAGCCCTTCCCGTCGTTCCGCCCGCCCTTTTGCGGGCCGGCGGACGGGCCTCAGGCCGTCAGCGCTTCATATGCGCGGTAGATGGCAAGGAAGTCGTCCGATTTCAAGCTCGCCCCGCCGATCAGCGCGCCGTCGACATTGGCGACGCCCATCAGTTCCTTCGCATTGCCCGGCTTGACCGAGCCGCCATAGAGAATGCGCATCTTCGCGCCCTCGCCGGCAAAGCGCGCGGTCAGCTCGGCGCGCATGAAGGCATGGGCCTCCTCCACGTCCGCCGCCGTCGGCGTCAGGCCCGTGCCGATGGCCCAGACCGGCTCATAGGCGATCACGGTGTTTGCCGCCGTCGCGCCGTCCGGCACGGAGGCGGCGAGCTGGGTCTTGAGCACGTCCAGCGTCTTGCCGGCCTTGCGCTCGTCGCCGGTCTCGCCGATGCAGACGATGGCGATGAGCTCGTTCTGGTGGGCGATCCCGGCCTTGGCGCGCACCAGCGCGTCGCTCTCCTCGTGGTCCGTGCGGCGCTCGGAATGGCCGACGATGACATGGGTACCGAAGCAGTCGGCGATCATCTCGGCCGAGATGTCGCCGGTATGCGCGCCGGAGGCCTTCTCATGGCAATCCTGCGCGCCGATCTGGAGCGGGCTGTCGTCGCAGAGCGCGGTCGCGACATAGAGCAGGGTCGCCGGCGGGCAGATCAGCGTTTCCACCTTCTGCGAGAGCGGCCCCTTCACGCCTTCGGCCATCGCCTTGATCTGGTCGAGCGATGCGCGCGTGCCGTTCATCTTCCAGTTTCCGGCGACGAGCGGTGTAACGTCCGGTGTCATGAGCATCCCCTCCATAAAGCGTTGGCATGGGGCGTAGCAAATCGGGGCCGCCAAGAAAAGGTGCGTTCTGCCGCGCGCGGGCTTGAATATTCCGCGTTCGTGAAACGTAATGGAGCAAGGCCGAGATCGATCGATGCAGGATGGACGGGGCGCATGCTTCCTTCACGACGCCGCATAGCCGTCGCCATGGCCGTGCTCCTGCTTGCCGGCGGCGCGGCGGCACAGGACGGCCCGGCGCAGACGCGCGGCCTGATGCCGATAAAATCCCCGGTCGGCCGCGTGACGGCCGAGGAGACGCTGGCTTCGCGTGAAGTCAGCGCACGGCGTGTCGCGCTCGTCGTCGGCATGTCCGCCTATACCTCCATCTCGCCGCTGCGCAACACCGAGGCCGATGCCCGCGCGGTCGGCGCCATGCTCGAAAAGCTCGGCTTCACGGTCGACCTTGCAATCGACGTGCCGCTCGCGCAGATGAAGGACGCGATATCCGCCTTCTCGCGCAAGTCCGAAACGGCGGATATCGCCATGGTCTACTATGCCGGCCATGGCGTCGAGGCGGCGGGCGAGAACTATCTCATTCCCGTCGACATCCATGTCGACGATCCCGGAAAGATTCCCGAGCAGGCGGTCAGCCTGCGCTCGGTGCTCGGCAGCGTCGCCAGGGCCCGCAAGCTGCGCATCGTCATTCTCGATTCCTGCCGCAATAACCCGTTCCCCGCCTCCTACGATCTCGCCGCGACGGCCGGCATGGCCGGCGCCTCGGCGACGGGCGACGGGCTCGCCGCGCCCGATCCCGCGCAGGGCATGCTGGTCGTCTATGCCGCGGAGGGCGGCAAGGTGGCGCTCGACGGCGAAGGCGAGCACAGCCCCTTCACCAGCGCCATCCTCGAAAGCCTGCCGCGTCCCGATGTCGAGATCGGCCTCGTCTTCCGACAGGTCCGCGACAGGGTGATGAGCCTGACGGCCAATCGCCAGCAGCCGCATTTCTACGGCTCGCTCTCGGGCGCGCCCTTTTTCCTCGCCGGCGGGGACGCGAAGGTCGCCGATATCGCCGACAAGGCCGGCCAGTGGCAGGCGCTGAAACCCGATCAGGCGGCACAACTCGCAAGCCTTGCCGAGGAAGGCAACACCCGCGCAATGATCGGCCTCGGCTATATGGCGCTCTCGCCGGATTCGGCCAAGTTCCAGCCGTCCGAGGCCTTCAGGCTCTTCGGCAAGGCGGCGGAGGCCGGCGATGCGGAGGCCATGTTCGAGCTCGGCAAGCTCCATGAAAAGGGCATCGGCACGCCGCAGAACGTGCCCGAGGCGCTGAAGCTCTACCGCAGGTCCGCCGATCTCGGCTTTGCCGATGCCATCAACGATCTCGGCTTCCTCTATTACCAGGGAACGGAGGGCCTGCCGCGCGATCCGAAGAAGGCGGTGGAGCTTTTCATCAGGGCGGCGGACCTGCGCCATCCGCAGGCCATGTTCAACGTCGCCGCCCTCATCGACGACGGCATCGTTCCCGGCAAGACGCCCGAGGATGCCGCGGCCTATCTCTACCAAGCGCTACGCGCGGGCGTCGACGACGTGCTGGCGCAGCTCACCAACCGCCCGACCATGTTCAAGCCGGAAACACGGCGCGCCCTGCAGGCCGAACTCCGGCGCAACAGGTTCTATACCGGCGCGATAGACGGCGATCTCGGCGCGGGCACCCAGCGCAGCATGCGCATGGCCTTCGGGCAGACACAGTAGCGGGAGGCGGAAGGACGATGGGAAAGCCTGAAACGGTGCGCACGCTCGCAGCCGCCTTCCTTGCAACGACGCTCGCCCTCGGCTCCATGCCGGAGGCCTACGGACAGGCAGCCCCGGCGCCGGGCGGCGGCACGAACACGGGAATCGCCACAGGGTCGGGCGGCGGCCTCATGGATACGCCGACGCCGACCGACTACCTCACCCGCTCCATCGTCAGGAACATCAACGCCGCCAGCGCCGAATGCGCGGCCTACGAGCCGGTCTACCGTATCGATTGCCTGCGCCAGCGCCTCCTCGACATCGCCCGGCGCATCCCGAAGGGCAAGGCCTATGACGAGGCCCGGCAGATCGTCCAGCGCGCCGCCGGCCGGCTCGGGCGCATCCAGGCCGCCAATCTCGACGCAAAGGCCCCGCGCATGCGCTCGCGCGGCAATGCGCGCATGAAGGAGACGAAGACCTATACGGCCGTCCGCAAGCGCAATCTCGAAAAGGCTATGGAGGCGGCCCGGCAGGTCATCGAGGAGGCGCAGACGCAGCTCCTGCGCGCCTCGGAAAATTCGGAGAAGCGCGCCAGCCACTACCGTGATATTGCCGCCGCCGTCGGCTCGACCAAGGTCCTGCTACGCTCGATCTGAGCGGGAACGCTTACTGCGCGAAGATCCAGTTCAGCGTCTCGCGCCAGTCGGTCATGCGCACCGGCGTACCGTGGCCTCCGGTCTGGAACAGCACGAAGCGCGTCGGAATGCCGGCCTTCAGCAATTTGCGGAAGACGGCGATCTGGTCGTTGGCCGCATAGACGCTGTCGCTGTCGCCATGGGTGAAGAAGACCGGCAGCTTCGCCTTGAAGGCCGGGGTCTTGGCATAGTCGCCATCCGCCGCCCCGCCCATCAGCACCATGCCGGAAAGGCTCCTGACCGCCGTCGCATCGCGCACGACGCGGGCGCAGATGAAGCTGCCCATCGAGGCGCAGGCGAGGATGACTGGCCTGTCCGGCGAAAGCGCCTTGGCGCGCAGGATCAGGCCGGAGATGCGCGCCGCGCCCGCATCGTCGAAGGAGGGCACGCTCGGCGCGTAGTAGACGCCGCCGTTCTGCACGGCGAGGTTCTTGATGCGGTTGAAATTGCCGCCGAAGTTCCAGTCGTTGTTGCCGAGCCGCCGGTCGCCGCCCCGGCCGTGGATGAAGATGACGGTGAAGGACGCCCCCTCGCCCTTGCCGGTCATCGCCACGTCGATCGGCCCGGCGGGCGTATCCACCGTCAGGTTCTGCTGCGCCTTCTTCACCGCCGTCGAGACATAGGCCGATCTGACGCGCCGCTCGGGCACCTGGTCGCGGCCGTTGATGTCGCGCATCTCCTGGTAATCGACAACGCGGAGCGCGCCGTTATCCGTCGTCTCGACCACGGCGGGATAGCCGAAGAGCTCGTCCTTCCAGGGCTTGAGCGTCAGCGCGGCGGCACTGTCGGCCGTAAAACCGGCGAAGAGCGCGGCCAGAATCAGCCGGCGGAGAGAATGAACTGTGGACTGACGCATGAAGTGAGGCTCCCCTGGGCTGGCGATACTTGCCATCCGTCCGCGCGCAAAGCAATCCTCGCCCGGCGGTTGGCGCGTCCGGACATCGCGAAAACCCACGGAATCTGGCAGAGTCGCCAGTGATTCGCTGACGACCTCATCCTTGCCGGCCCTGATCCCCATGGATCGGCGGGAAGAACCGGCAAACGGAACAAACTCTGAACGGCCCATGCAAGACGACAATAACGACCTTTTCGCCAACATGCCTTCCGAGCCCGCCCGGCAGCCCGCCGCGGCGGAGGAAAAGCCCGTGCCCACGCCCGCTCCGGCCCCCGCCGCCGAGAGCGCGCCGGCGCCCGCCGCCCCGGCCGAAGGCTCCGGCGGCTACGACGCCTCGGCCATCCGCGTGCTGGAGGGCCTCGAGCCCGTGCGCATGCGCCCCGGCATGTATATCGGCGGCACGGACGAAAAGGCGCTGCACCATCTCTTCGCCGAAGTCATCGACAACTCGATGGACGAGGCCGTCGCGGGCCATGCCAATTTCATCGAGGTCAATCTCGATGCGGACGGCTGCCTGACCGTCACCGACAACGGCCGCGGCATCCCGGTCGAGAACCATCCGCAGATGCCCGGCAAGTCGACGCTGGAGGTCATCCTCACCGTGCTCCATGCCGGCGGCAAGTTCGACGGCAAGGCCTACGAGACCTCGGGCGGCCTGCACGGCGTCGGCGTTTCGGTGGTCAATGCGCTGTCCGACCTCCTCGAAGTCGAGGTCGCGCGCAACCGCAAGCTCTACCGCCAGCGCTTTTCGCGCGGCAAGCCGCTCGGGCCGCTGGAAGACCTCGGCGACGTACACAACCGTCGCGGCACGCGGGTGCGCTTCCATCCCGACCCGGAGATCTTCGGCGCGCATGCCCGTTTCGATCCCGGCCGCGTCTTCCGCATGGCCCGCTCCAAGGCCTATCTCTTCGGCGGCGTGGAAATCCGCTGGAGCTGCGATCCCTCGCTGCTGCCGGAAGGCTCCGAGACGCCGGAAAAGGCCGTCTTCCACTTCCCCGGCGGCCTGAAGGACTACCTGCAGGCGACGCTCGGCAAGGACTACACCGTCACCCGCGAGATCTTCGCCGGCAAGAGCGAGAAGTCGGGCGGTCACGGCTCGCTGGAATGGGCCGTCACCTGGTACGGCGGCGATTCGCTGATCCACTCCTACTGCAACACCATCCCGACGGCCGATGGTGGCACGCATGAGGCGGGCCTGCGCATCGCCCTCACCAAGGGCCTGAAGAACTACGCCGAGCTGACGCAGAACAAGCGCGCGGCCGCCATCACCACCGACGACGTGATGATCTCGGCGGTCGGCATGCTCTCGGTCTTCATCCGCGAGCCGGAATTCGTCGGCCAGACCAAGGACAAGCTCGCCACCGTCGAGGCCCAGCGCATTGTCGAGAACGCGCTGCGCGACCCCTTCGACCATTACCTTGCCGACAACCCCGCTGAAGCCGCCAAGCTGCTCGAATGGGTGATCGAGCGGGCGGAAGAGCGCATGCGCCGCCGCAAGGAAAAGGAAGTGAGCCGCAAGACGGCCGTGCGCAAGCTGCGCCTTCCCGGCAAGCTCGCCGACTGCTCGCAGAGTTCGGCCGACGGTGTCGAACTCTTCATCGTCGAGGGCGATTCGGCCGGCGGCTCGGCCAAGCAGGCGCGCAACCGCGCCAACCAGGCCATCCTTCCGCTGCGCGGCAAGATTCTCAACGTCGCCAGCGCCGGGCGGGAAAAGCTCGGCGCCAACCAGCAGATTTCCGATCTGGTGCAGGCGCTCGGCTGCGGCACGCGCTCGAAATACCGCGACGAGGACCTGCGCTACGAACGCGTCATCGTCATGACCGACGCCGACGTCGATGGCGCGCATATCGCCTCGCTGCTCATCACCTTCTTCTACCAGGAGATGCCGGATCTCATCCGCGGCGGGCACCTCTACCTCGCCGTGCCGCCGCTCTACCGCATCAGCCAGGGTGGCAAGACGCTCTATGCGCGCGACGACGCGCACCGCGAGGAGCTGATGCGCACCGAGTTCAACGGGCGCGGCAAGGTGGAGATCGGCCGCTTCAAGGGCCTCGGCGAGATGCTGCCGGCGCAGCTCAAGGAAACGACGATGGACCCGTCCAAGCGCACGCTCCTGAAGGTGGCGATAGACGACGTCGATTTCGAAGGCACGCGCACGGCGGTGGACGACCTGATGGGCACCAAGCCGGAGGCCCGCTTCCGCTTCATCCAGGAGCGCGCCGTCTTCGCCGACAACCTCGATATCTGAGGCCTTGCCGCCATATTTTCGCGGCAATGCCGGCCTCTAACCGGGGCCATCCAACGCGGAAAGGACGGCCATGAAAGCTGCGCTCATCGTCATGACGATCATGGGCTGCGACGACAGCGCGACCCAGTGCCACTACATCGATACGGTCGACCGGAGCTGGCAGACCGTGGCGCTTTGCGACGCACAGGCCGAGACCTATATCAACCGGCATCAGGACAAGAACTATCCCGTCATCGTCGCCGTCTGCGAGACCTCGGGCGACCGCATGACGGCCGAGGTAACAGTGCCCGATCCGAAGCCGGCCGAGCCGGCGACGGGCATGGAAGTCCCTGCCCCTGTCGAAACCGAACAGGCGCGGCAGGGCCTTGCCGCCCGCACGCTCGCCTTCGTGAAAAAGGCCATCCCCGACGCCGCCTCCCTGAAGGCCGCCGTCACCACGCCGGTCCGCTATGCGGAAGGCGGGTATTCCTGGGTCGTGAAGCGCTTCGCCGATTGATCGGAAGTATAGTCGGAGGCGTCCTTACGCCGCTTCCCGCGTCGCGATGAGCGCGTAGCTTCGCGCCGTCTGGCGCTGCTCGGCGATGGCCAGCCGCTCGACCAGTTCAAGCATGGACTGGCAGGAGGCGTTGCCCGTGGCGCGGGCGCGGGTGAGCAACCGTTCGCAGACCGAGAGCAGGCCGTCGCCGCCCTTGGCCTCGCTACGCCAGAGCATCGTCGCCTCGGCGAAGAGCGCGCTGATATCGCGGCCGAGGCCGGCCGTCTCGTAGAGCGCACGCACCGCCGCCTCGCGGCCGTCGGAAAGGATCGAGCGGACGCGCCGTTCCGCCTGCCCCGAAAGATTGGTGATGGCCGCCGCGAAGAACTCGACGCGGCCGGTGCACAGCGCATGCATGAGGAAGACCGGCGTCAGGCGGCCGGCGATGCGCAGGTGCTCGACGAGCGCCGGCATTTCGCCCGCTCCCACTTCGGCGGCCATGCCGATCGTCGCGACGTCGCAGGCCTCGCGCGTGATGCGCTCCACCCGGCTCGTGCCGACGGCGGCCTGGATCAGCCCGAAGCCGGCAAGCGCCGAGCCGATCTTCTCGACCAGCGCATGGCGGGCATCGCTCGGCAGGTCCGTCCGGTCGAGCAGGAGCGCGCGGATTTCCGCGTCGTGCCCGAGCCGGTCGGCGATGCGCGTCAGGCTGCGGCGGGAGATCGCCGCGCCCTCGTTTTCGAGAAGCGCCAGTATGTCCGGCGCCGCGCCGACTTCCGCAAGCGCCGCCGAAACCGGCCGCGAGACGATGGCGCGGTGTGCGATCAGCATGCGCGTCATGTCGCCGCCTTTAGCGGCAAGGTCGACCAGATCGGCATCCGTCAGCACGGGCGAACACAGAATGATATGCGCGGCGATTTCCGGCTGGTCTTCCGCCAGCGGCAGAACGACGGCGCGCGGCGCGTCCTCGCTCTCGGCAAGGGCCTCCGCCAGTGCGAGCCGCACCTTCGGCGCCGGGTCGTCGAGCAGGAAGATCATCGCCATCTCCGCCGCATGCCGGTCGTCCGGCGCGATGCGCGAACGGCTATAGGCCCGCGCCAGCACGCTGGCGGCCTTCGCCCTGTCGGCTGCCCGCGCGGTCTCGACCCAACGGAGAAATGCATGAACGATCAATGGACGCCCCAAACGCCTGTATACGCTACGGAGGCCAAGGTATCGCCAAAGTGTTTAAGATTGGTTCACCATATCCGTTAACCGGACGGTGAGGCGAAGAATGTTGCCCAGCGAGTGGATCCTCGGGTCGAGCCCGAGGATCCACCCTCACCCGGCCTTCGGCCGCGTCATGGCGAAGACATCCGCTCCGCCGTCGCAATAATCCATGTAGCCCATCCGCCCGAGCGGCCGGGCGACGGCCATGTCGATCATGCCGTCTTTCAGGATTTCCCGGCTTATATGGATGCCGACGACCTCACCGAATACCACCCAGTTGTCCGATTCACGCCCGTCGAGGCCGAGCGGCCGCAGGATCTGCGTCGCCCGGCATTCGAGCGCCGCATGGGCCTCGCCGACATAGGGCGCATCGACGAGCCGGCCGGCCACCGGCGTCAGTTTCGCGATATCGAATTCGTCGACACCGTAGGGCACGGCGACCGAGCTCGCATTCATCTCCGCGGCGAGATGCCGGCTGGCCAGCGAGCAGGTGAAGACGCCGGTCGCCTCGATATTCGTCACGCTGTCCTTGTGACCGCTGGAGGAGAACATTACGAGCTTCGGCCTGTCGCTCACCGCGCTGAAGAACGAATAGGGCGACAGGTTGCGCCGCCCGTCCGCCGCCTTCGTGCCGATCCAGCCGATCGGGCGCGGCGCGACGATCGCCTTGAAGGGATCGTGCTTCAGGCCGTGGGCGTTTTCCGCCGTCTCGTAGAACAGCGCGTCAGGCGTCATCGCCGACCCATGTGACGATTTCGGCAAGCTCCGGCCGCGGCCGCTCGGTCGGCGGAACGGTGGGCGTGCCGATATGGATGAAGCCGGCGACCTTCTCGCCCGGCTCGACGCCGAGGATGGGATAGGCGCGCTCGTCGAAGGCATACCATTCCGTCAGCCAGTTCGAGGCGAAGCCATGCGCATTCGCCGCCATTACGAGGTTGAGGCAGACGGCGCCGGCGGACATGACCTGTTCCCATTCCGGAATCTTGAAATGCGGCGCCGCGCGGCTGACAACGGCGATCACCACCGGCGCGCGGGTGAGCCGCGTGTTCTCCACCTTCACCATTTCTTCCGAAAGGTCCGGCTTGTCGGCGAACGCGATCTTCGCCAGCGCCTCACTGATCCGCCGGCGGTCCTCGCCGCGATAGACGATGAAGCGCCAGGGCGCGAGCTTGCCGTGGTCCGGCACGCGCGACGCAAGCTTCAGCATCTCCTCCACCTCGCTTTTCGAGGGGCCGGGCGCGCTCATCTGGAAGGCGGGGATCGACCGGCGGGTCGAAAGATAATCGATCAGCTTTATTTCGGTTTTCATTGCGGGGGAGTTCCAATATCGTGCCGCCGGCGCGGCCTTGAAAATGCCATTTGCCGGGCCTTCAAGTGGAGCCTTACAGTCAGGAAGTCAACCGTTCCCATGCGCATGCGAATCCATCCCGTCGCCGCCGCAGGCATCGCCTTCGCGAGCCTTGCCGCCTCTTTCGTGCCGGCACGCGCGCAGGATTCGCTCGAGAGCTTTTCGCAGATTCCGACGCCACTCAAGGGCAGCAAGCTGATGTCCTTCAACCCCGTCGTCACCGGCGAGGCGACGCCGGCGAACCTGCGTGACGTCACCTGCGAGGCGCTGCTGACCAAGGACGGCCAGCCGATGCAGCATGGCCTGACCTGGCGCGTCTTCTCGCCCATTCCGGCCGCTGACGGCAAGCTGCCGCTGCTCGCCACCTCCGAGGGCGGCACGGCCGCCTTCCACCTCGTTCCCGGGGAATATTTCGTCAATGTCGCCTTCGGCCGGGCCGGCGCGACGAAGAAGCTCGTGGTGCCCGAACAGGGCTCCGTCGACAAGCAGGTCATGGTGCTCGATGCCGGCGGCATCATGCTGAACGCCGTTTCCGGCGCGGATGTGCGCATTCCGCCGAAGGAGCTGAGCTTTGCGATCTATTCCGCCGAAGTGCGCGAGGATGGCGAGCGCAACCTCGTGATGGACGACGTGAAGCCGAATTCCGTCGTGCGGCTCAATGCCGGCACCTATCACGTCGTTTCCGACTATGGCGACGTCAACGCCGTCATCCGCGCGGATATCCAGGTGGAAGCCGGCAAGCTGACGCGCGCCACCATCCAGCACCGCGCCGCCAAGCTGACGCTGAAGCTCGTCTCCGAGCCCGGCGGCGAGGCCATCGCCGACACCGCCTGGTCGATCCTCACCTCCTCCGGCGACACGGTCTCCGAAAGCGTCGGCGCGTTCCCGACGCTCGTTCTGGCGGAAGGCAGCTATATCGCCGTCGCCCGCAACAAGAACAGGATCTACCAGCGCGATTTCCAGGTGAAAGCCGGCGTGAACACCGATGTCGAGGTGCTGCTCGACGAGAAGGCGAACGACCAGAAGGCCGCTGCCGAGGACGTGGTGGACTAGGCGGAAAAGCCGCTCATCCCGCTGCCGCGACCTTCTCCCCGCAAGCGGGGAGAAGGAAGATGTTGCACCGCCTTGCCACAAGTCCCTTCTCCCCGCTTGCGGGGAGAGCGACTGTCTTTGTTGTCAAGTGTTTTGCCATGGCCTTTGGTCCCTGATGATGGCGTTGAGCATGGTCAGCAGCTTCCGCATGGTTGCGACGATGGCGACGATCTTCGGCTTGCCGGCCGCCACGAGATGATCGCGGAAGGCCTTGAGCACCGCATTGTGGCGACTGGCCACGAGGGCTGCCATGAACAGCACGGACCGCACGTTGCTCCGGCCTCCGCCGATGAAGCTCCTGCCCTTCCACTTGCCCGATTGCCGCGTCCACGGTGCAAGCCCGGCCAGCGCCGCGATCTGTCGCCGGTCGAGGCTGCCCAGTTCCGGCATATGTGCCAAAAGCGTGCGCGCCACCGCCGGTCCCACGCCCGGCACCGAGGTCAACAGCCTCTCGCGCACCCGCCACAACGGTGATTTGCGGATCCGGTCGTCCATATCGGCATCAAGGCTCTCCAGCTCGCGCCGCAGCGCCGTCAGGACGCGCCGGATGCTCTTGCGGGCGGGCGGGGATGCGGCCATCCGCTCGCGGTTCTCTTCCGCCACCATCATCTGCACGATCTGGCGCCGCCGTGTCACCAGTTCGCCGAAGGCCCGCGCCGCCTCGTCCTTCAAGGGACGTATGTCGGGCTTGGCCGCTTCGACGAAGGCCGCGATCACTGCCGCGTCGATCGGATCGGTCTTGGCATGTTTGCCCAGAGCATTCGCATAGGCGCGAACCTGTGCCGGATTGACGACCACCACGGCAAGCCCCGCCGCCGAAAGCGCCGCCACCGCCACATGCTCGTAGCCGCCCGTCGCCTCCAGCGCCACCAGAGCGGGGCCGTGCGACGACAGCCGGGCTATCAGCGCCTCCACGCCGGCATGATCGTTGCCGACCCGGAAATGTTCACCCGACGGTGCGACATGCACGTCGAGCCAGTCCTTCGATACGTCGATACCGACGACAACCTTGTCCATCCGATCCCATCCTTGCCTAAGCGGGCTTCGCAATGTCGAGCGGCCCTGGCGACTGTTCGGGTTCGATGGAACGGCGGATGGAGACCCGGGCTCTCCCGCGGGCTTGGTGTCCCAAAAGTGCTGCGGGATGCCATCCGCCACCGCAATGCCAAATACACCGGCTTTCGCGGATAAAGGGAAGTTACAAAGGTGCCGGCAGGCGGATGAGGGGCAAGCGCCCCTCGCTCAAGCCTTGCCGAGCTTGCGCTTCAGGTCCGGCGGCATCGCTTCCAGCGACAGGGCTTCGATCGCCTCGTCGAGCGACATGGCCGTCTGGTTCTGCGAACCGAGGCGGCGGATGTTGACGGAGCGTTCCTCCGCCTCGCGCTTGCCGCAGACGATGATGACCGGGACCTTGGTCACCGAATGCTCGCGGACCTTGTAGTTGATCTTCTCGTTGCGAAGATCCGTCTCGACGGTCAGGCCCGCCTCGCGCAGCTTGTCGGCCACCTCGCGGGCATAATCGTCCGCCTCCGAGGTGATGGTCGCCACGACCACCTGCATCGGCGCGATCCACAGCGGCATATGCCCTGCGAAGTTCTCGATGAGGATGCCGAGGAAGCGCTCCATCGAACCGCAGATAGCGCGGTGGATCATCACCGGCTGGCGCTTTTCCGAGGCCTGGTCGATGTAGAAGGCGCCGAAGCGTTCCGGCAGGTTGAAGTCGACCTGTGTGGTGCCGCACTGCCATTCGCGGCCGATGGCGTCCTTCAGCGTATATTCAAACTTCGGCCCGTAGAACGCGCCCTCGCCCGGCAGGATGCCGGTCTTGATGTTGTTCGACTGCTGCTGGATCGTGTCGAGCACCTGCTTCATAACGCTCTCGGCGCGATCCCAGAGCTCGTCCGAGCCGACGCGCTTGTCCGGCCGGGTGGAGAGCTTGATGGTGATCTCCTCGAAGCCGAAGTCCTTGTAGACCGAGAGGATCAGGTCGTTGATGCGCAGGCATTCGGCCGCCATCTGCTCGTCGGTGCAGAAGACATGCGCGTCGTCCTGCGTGAAGCCGCGCACGCGCATCAGCCCGTGCAGTGCGCCCGAGGGCTCATAGCGATGCACGTTGCCAAATTCCGCAAGACGGACGGGCAGTTCGCGATAAGACTTCAAGCCGTGCTTGAAGATCTGCACATGGCCCGGGCAGTTCATCGGCTTCAGCGCGAAGACGCGCTCGTCGTCGGTCTCGTCGCCGGCAACGGTCACCTTGAACATGTTGTCGCGGTACCAGCCCCAGTGCCCCGAGGTTTCCCACAACGACTTGTCGAGCACCTGCGGCGCGTTCACCTCTTCATAGGTGCCGGCGAGACGACGGCGCATATAGGCGACGAGCGTCTGGAACATGCGCCAGCCCTTGCCGTGCCAGAAGACGACGCCCGGCCCCTCCTCCTGGAAATGGAACAGGTCCATTTCGCGTCCGAGGCGGCGATGGTCGCGCTTCTCGGCTTCGGCGAGGATGTTGAGATAGGTATCGAGCTCCTCCTGCGTGCGCCAGGCGGTGCCGTAGATGCGCGTCAGCATCGGATTGTTCGAATCGCCGCGCCAATAGGCGCCCGCGACCTTCATCAGCTTGAAGGCCGTGCCGATCTGGCCGGTCGCGGCCATGTGCGGGCCGCGACACAGGTCGAACCAGTCGCCCTGGTAGTAGATCTTGAGGTCCTGCCCCTCGGGGATCGCATCGACCAGCTCGACCTTGTACTTCTCGCCCTTGGAGGAGAAGACCTCCTTGGCCTTTTCGCGCGACCAGACTTCCTTGGTGAAGGGCTTGTTGCGCTGGATGATCTCCTTCATGCGCTTTTCGATCTTGGGCAGATCGTCGGGCGTGAAGGGCTCGTCCTTGGCGAAGTCGTAGTAGAAGCCGTTGTCGATGACCGGGCCGATCGTCACCTGCGTGCCGGGCCAAAGCTCCTGCACGGCCTCGGCCATCACATGGGCGGCGTCGTGGCGAATGAGTTCCAGCGCGCGGTCGTCCTCGCGGGTGACGATCTCGATCCGCCCGTTGGAAACGGGATCGGAGAGATCGCGCAGCTCGCCGTCGAGCGCAATCGCGACCGCCTTCTTGGCCAGCGACTTGGAAATCGCCTCGGCCACGTCACGCCCGGTCGAGCCCGCGGGATATTCGCGGACGGAACCATCGGGAAAAGTCAGGGAAACAGGTGCAGACATTCAAAAATCTCCTATCCAGTCCCGCCAACGAATGCGGGTGGTATGCGAGTGAAAAGGCCGGGATTCCGGCATGTAGCGTGTGCGATATAAGGGGAAAACGGAGGGATTGGAAGGGGGACGAGTTGAAGCCGCGGCCATCTCGCGATTAGCTACGTTAAATGAAATGCAAATAGGAATTGCATCAACAATTAGTTCGGGCAAAATAATTTGACAGCTTAAGTACGGAGATGGGGAATAACTTGGACGATCTTCAAGGGAACTGGATTGGTAACATTTTCGGAACGTACGCGGGAAATGCTTTTGCGGAAATTATCCGGGAAGGCGACGACGTATTAATTACCCTTAGAATAAACATACAAGGGAGAGCCGTTGTCCTTCACGGGCCCATTTCCGAGTTGAACAACATAATATCTTCCACGCTTCTAACTGCAGGAAACGATCCAGAGCAACCTGAAGTTACCGTAGATTTCATTTTTCAAAGAAATGGAGATCAACACCTCGGTGGCAAATGGTCAATGCCCGGAGGTCATGCGGGCGTCCTCCAATTAGAGCGCGCTAATTTCGAAATACAAAAAAACCCAACACCATCAAGCGTTGAGCCGCTTCAAGTGATACAAAGAACAGGGCAAATACCTAAGATTACGATTTACAAAGACGAGATACATACCCTCGTTCATGCGATGCGCGAATTATTGCCATCCTCATACGACGTTGTGATATCGGCTAACGCCGACGCAAAAGATATTAGACGTCTTGCGGCCAGCTTTTGGGATAATGCCACCCTCCCCGACCGCGCGGAATTCCTAAGCCTTTCACTTACAGAACCCCCAGACGGAATCCAAAGGAATATAAATATTGTTCTTGGCTCTGTAGAGTGCTCCTTTTCTATTTCCGGATCAAGCGCCGTTTGGGTTGATGGAGCATTTCACCAGATCGAATCCATACTCAGGCGACACCATTCCCTGTGGAGAAAAATCTACGAGAAACATGCACTTAATATTAATGGGATATTCTTTCTAGTAGTTTTAGTATTACTTCCAAGCCTCGATCTTCCGTCACGTGCATTTCTAATTTTAACTCTAGCATTTGTTGTCCTTTCTTTTAAATGGCTCCACAATAAAACTACAGCTCTCAGAATTTTCTTGCGTTCCGAACGAAAGGAAACACGTCTCATAGATTTAACCGAACTAGCCACCTTGCTACTAGGAGCAGGTATTTTGGCGGCTGTTCCTTTCGCTTACCAGTGGCTGAAAGACGATGGATTGAAACGGCTATTTGAAGCATTAGCTGCACTTTCGTGAAGCCGCGGCAATGCTTCGAGCATCAAGCCTAGAATTTTTTTTCCCCACCCCAAAAACCTGCCGTATCCTGAACCTCCTTCCGCCGCCGGACGGATCGCGTAACGTGTCGATGCGGGCGGGAGGAGGCGCTTTCGTGTTCTGTCGAAACGTACGGCAGGGGCGGAAGAGGCGAGGAGCGCTGCGGGGGCGAAAGCTTCCGTCGCAACAGGCTTCCCCCTTCCCCGGGTCTTGCGGGGTCGGTTTGGGTCCGCCATGCAAGCGCTGGCCGATGCATGCCCGCCAAAGCCGCGAAAGCGGTTTTCGGACAAGGTTCATGCGGAGGCAGCGTGCAGCGAAGCAGCTCCCCGCCTGAAGGAGGCCGGACCGCCTCCGAAGAACGCCTGGGCCGCGCGAAAGCGAAGCCACCATCCATAAACCAGAGAGGCAACGCTTTCGCGCGGTTCTCCGGACAGTTTCGAAAACCCGGTGGATCGCCATGCGGGCGGTCTTGGCGCGCCCCGTCGGTGGCGAAGGCCTGCGCGGAGAGGAGAGCGCAATGTCTTACGGTCAGGAACTTTTCAAGGACAAGCGGCACCAGAGGCGCACGCAGCGGCTCCAGCCGTATTTTCGTCAGGCGGCCACCTTTGCCGGCCTTCACCTTGCCTGCCGCCTGCCGAAATGCCGTCGGGCGAAGCGCTGCACCGGCTGCTGGCCGGCAGAAGAAATCGCCACCACCCATTACAAGCAGTTTCCGCCCTGCGTGGTGGACGATGCCACGCAGTCCGCGATCAACTGCGCGTCGCGGGAACTCGAAGAACGCCAGCAGCGGGAATGGCTCATCGCCGGCTACAGCCAGGAGGACCTGGACAGGTGGGAAGAGGAAGCGGAGGCGCTGGACGACGACCCCACGGTGCCCGTGGGATGGGAGAGCGCGCTCGCGCCGCCTATCGGGCCAGTAGCGCGCAAAGGCCGTTGACCGTGTTGGCGTTGCGCAGCGTGCCGATGCCGAGCTTCTTCGTCGTCAGATGCGCAAGCAGCTTCGTTTCGCTCGGCTTCGCGGCGAAATCGATCCAGAGGTCGCCGTGCGAAAGGGCAAGGCGGATGCCGGGTGTCGCGTTGCTTTCGAGCCTTGCCAGCGCTTTCCCGTCGAGCGGCGCGCGCATGGCGCGCACCACGACGTCGGCGCCATTGCCTTCAGGGAAGGGATTGCCGGCGGCAAGGCGCTTCCAGCCTTCGGCGGTGCGGGCGATGATGTCGACATGCTTGCCGAAGCGGGCGCGAAACCCCGTTTCCAGCCGCGCCTCGATTTCGGCGAGCGGCGCGGCCTCGCCGTCGAAGACGAGATTGCCGGTGGCGACCAGCGTGCGGGCGTTGCGGAAGCCGAGGCCTTCGGCCATCGCCTTGAGGTCCGCCATCACCACCCTTTTCCCGGGCGAAAGCACGATGGAATGCAGGAGGGCGACATAGGTTTCCACTGCTCAGCCGCGCTCCGCCTTCGAGACGCGCCACAGCCGCCATGGCGCCCACCAGGCAAGGCGCGCTTCCAGCGTCTCCGGTACGGGATCGAAGCCATGCGTGCCGCCGGGACCACAGCGGGCGACGCGGAAGAGCGTCATGAACCCGCCGCGCCACAGGCCGTGGCGGGCGACGGCCTCGTAGCCGTATTCCGAGCAGGTCGGCAGGTGGCGGCAGGAATTGCCGATGAAACCGGAGAGTGTGAGCTGGTAAAGGCGGATGAAGGCCATGCCGAACAGCCGCCCCGGCGTCTTGCGGAACGGGCCGTTCCAGTTGCGGCCCTTGTGACGCGGCCGTTCGGGAGCGTGGTGGCAGTCGGGGGCGTTACACATCGGCTTTGCGGCCTGGGGGAAGGATGCCCCTCGCCCGCCTGCCGGCACCTTCTCCCCGCAAGCGGAGAGAAGGGACTCGCGGGAGCGTCCGGTGCCCCATCGACCGTGCGGCTTGAGGGGAAAACGGCGCGGCATTTCCCTTCTCCCCGCTCGCGGGGAGAAGGTCGTGGCGGCGGGATGAGGGGCAGGCGGCAAACACCGCCCTCACCCGGCCTTTTCCAGCCGCTTCGCCTCGATCTGGCCGATGGCGTCGACCACGGCGTCGAAGGTCAGCATGGTGGAGGCGTGGCGGGCCTTGTAATCCTTGACGGGCTTGAGGAAACGCATGTCTTCGAAGCGGCCGGTCGGTCCCTCGCCGTCGGCCTTCAGCATGGCGAGCATGTCCTCGCGCGCCTTGCGGATTTCCGCCACCGTCGCGCCGATCACATGGCGCGCCATGACCGAGGACGACGCCTGGCCGAGCGCGCAGGCCTTCACCTCGTGGGCGAAATCGCTGACGGTATCGCCGTCGAGTTTCAGATAGACCTTCACGCGCGAGCCGCAGAGCTTGGAATGGGCGCCGGCCTCGGCGTCCGCATCCGGCAGGGTGCCAATGCGCGGAATGTTGCCGGCGAATTCGAGGATACGGCTGTTATAGATATCGTCCATCATGGCCCTGTTTTCCGCGCTTTTTGCGGAATCTTCAATGATCCGAGGAGATTATTCCGGCCTCGTCGGGAAAAAAGCACGGCGTGTCGCCTCAGGCCTCTTTCGCAGTGGTTGTTCGATACTATATGATAACTCGTATTGGGGTGAGGGTTTTACAAGTGTCGAACCATCACCTGTTGTTTGGGAAACCGTGCCGGACGGTCGATCGCACTGATGAGCGATGACCTGAAAGCCCCGGAGCCCGCCAACGGAACCCAAGCCTGCAGGGTTAGGCGAATGGCCAGTGGCGAGTCCGATAAACACGTCAGGTAACCTGCAGAAAGGTCAATGGGTCCATGGACGCCATAGTCACCAATTTTCCCCGCGTCGAGGATGATGCCGGCCGCCCCACGCAGAAAGAGGCGGAAGACGCGGTTCGCGTTCTGCTTCGCTGGGCCGGCGACGATCCGCAGCGCGAGGGCCTGCTCGACACGCCCAAGCGCGTCGCGAAAGCCTATCGCGAGCTCTTTTCCGGCTACGACCTTGCCGCCGAGGATGTGCTCGGCCGCACCTTCGAGGAGGTCGCCGGCTATGACGACATGGTGCTGGTGAAGGACATTCCGTTCTTCTCTCATTGCGAGCACCATATGGTGCCGATCATCGGCAAGGCGCATGTCGCCTATCTGCCGAACGGCCGGGTGCTGGGCCTTTCCAAGATCGCCCGCGTGGTGGAGATCTTCGGCCGCCGCCTGCAGACGCAGGAGACGATGACGGCGCAAATCGCCAAATCCATCGACGAAACGCTGAACCCGCGGGGCGTCGCCGTGATGATCGAGGCCGAGCATATGTGCATGGCCATGCGCGGCATCCAGAAACAGGGCTCGACAACGCTCACCACCACCTTTACCGGTGCCTTCAAGACCGAGCCGGCCGAACAGGTCCGGTTCATGACGATGATCCGGAGCTAGGTGACAGCCGGCTCCGCCCGACGGAGCCGACCGCCATGCCGATCACCTTCCAAGCCCCCTCCAGGGACAAGGCCGAGCTGGAGACAGGCCCGGCCTTCACTCCCCGCTTCGACGGCAACGGCCTCGTGACCGCCGTCGTGACGGATGCGAAGGACGGCGAACTGCTGATGGTCGCCCATATGAACGCCGAAGCGCTGGCGCTCACCATCGAGACCGGCATCGCGCATTACTGGAGCCGCTCGCGCAATTCACTCTGGAAGAAGGGCGAGACCTCTGGCAATCTCCAGACCGTCGTGGAACTCAGGACCGACTGCGACCAGGACGCCGTCTGGCTGAAGGTCTCCGTCGCCGGCCACGACGCCACCTGCCATACCGGCCGCCGCTCCTGCTTCTACCGCACGGTCTCGGGCGGCCCGGACGGCGCGGTGCTGACGATCACCGGCGGCGAGCCGCAATTCGACCCGGCGGCCGTCTACAGCAAAAATTAAGCATCTCTACGAATAGCGTCCCGTTCCGGCACGGATTTACCATTTGGCAACCTGTCGGGTCGCCTAATCCAAGCATGGCGGACCTTATCCCCGCCATGCGGATCAGGATATGGAACCCCATCGCTCGCATGCGCTTCGAAAGGTTTCCGACGCCACCCTAAAAGGGGTAGCGGTATCCGGGGCAGGCCCCCGTCTTTCGCCTCGAGAAAAGTGCTCTTTCCGGGATTTTTTGTCCCGAAAGTTCCCCGCGTCACAGATTGCAACTATTCTGCCATTTATTGTGCTTCCGAGGGCAGCCAATTGGCGGAACCGTTTGCTTTACCGCGAATTCCTTTAGGGAACGGAGGTCCGGAATGTTGAACTGGAGTTTCAATCGTAGCCTCGTAACGGCGGATGCCTCGGATCCCGGCGGACCTTCCATGAACGACGTTTCCCACATTCCCGCGCCGGCCCCGCCGCGCAAGCCGAAGATCGCCCTTGCCCTCGGCGGCGGCGCTGCCCGCGGCTGGGCCCATATCGGCGTGCTCCGGGCGCTGGAAGAAGAAGGCATCGAGGTGGGCATGATCGCCGGCACCTCCATCGGCTCCCTCGTCGGCGGCTGTTATCTGGCCGGCAAGCTCGACGAGCTGGAGGCCTTCGCCCGCTCGCTCACCATGCGCCGCATTGCGAGCCTCCTCGATTTCACCATTCGCGGCTCCGGCCTCTTCGGCGGCATGCGGCTGACCAGGCGCATGCAGGAGCATATCGAGAACCTGTCGATCGAGGATCTCGACCGGCCCTTCGTCGCGGTGGCGACGGAGGTCAACAGCGGCCACGAAGTCTGGATCAACAGCGGCTCGCTGATCACGGCATTGCGCGCGTCCTATGCCCTGCCCGGCATCTTCGAGCCGATCAAGTGCAACAACCGCACGCTGGTGGATGGCGCTCTGGTGAATCCGGTGCCCGTTTCCGTCTGCCGGGCGCATGAGGAGCTTCTGGTCGTCGCCGTCAACCTCAACTACGACCTCTACGGCCGCTCGGCCGTGATCAAGCACAGCGCGGGCCCGCAGAAGATCGAAGAACAGAAGCAGGAGGACGGCGCCGCCCGGCTCGGGCTGACGAGCGTCATGGTGCAGTCGTTCAACATCATCCAGGACCGGATTTCCCGCGCGCGCCTAGCCGGCGATCCGCCGGACCTCGCGCTGCATCCGAAGCTGGCCGATATCGGCCTTTCGGAATTCCATCGCGCCGGTGAATCCATCGAACGCGGCTATCTCGAGGGCAAGGCGCGGATTTTCGAGATCAAGCGGATGCTGGAAGTGGTGATGGCCCGCTGAATGCGGGCTTTCCGGAAGAAGCGACCGGTTCTTGCACGGGAAAGACGAAATGGGCGGCGGGCGGAGCGATGGAGATCGTTCCGCCCGAACCCGTTCGGTGCCGTATCAGCTTGCGATATAGGCCTTGATGGCTTCGGCTTCGTGCTGGATCGCGCGGATGTGGGATTTCACCACGTCGCCGATCGAGATGATGCCCACCAGGCGGCCGTCCTTTTCCACGGGGATGTGGCGGGCGCGCAGCGTGCTCATCATTTCCATGAGCTCCTCGACCGTCTGGTTTTCGCCGCAACGATGGACATTGCCCCACATGATGGAGGAAATGGGCTTGTCCAGGCATTCGCCGCCGCTGCGGGCGATGGCGGCCACGATATCGCGCTCGGTCAGAATGCCCGCGATTCGGTCATTTCGATCCACGATGACGATGGCGCCGATATGATTTTCATGCAGATAGACGGCAGCCTGCCTTACGGTGAGCTGCGGGCCGCCGGTTACGACGTTGCGGCCTTTTTCGTCCAGTATAGTCCTTACATACATGCGTACCTCCCGTGTGCATCATGACGCTGAGAGGCGGGACATCCGCGCAGGGATGCCCTGCCAGTACGGGGCGGCATCCCTTCCTCCTTGCGGATGCTACCCTGTTCCGGTGTGCATGTGCGAACCGGAACGATGTCATGGTGCGCCACGAAAGAGGCGATTGCAAGACGGCTAATAGACTATCGTTAATCCCGCCGGCTCTCGGCCACGGAAACGTCGAAGATCGGGAAGAACAGGAAGCCGAACAGGAAGCCGCCGATATGCGCTTCCCACGCCACCGCCCCGCCGGCGGCCACCGAACCGAATATCTGGCCGAAGCCGATCAGGAAGTTCGTGAGGAACCAGATCCCGGAAAAGACCAGCACGGACCGGTTGGAGAGTGCTTCGGGGATGGTGAGTCGGCGGTTGAGATGCGCAAACTGCCGGCTGACGCGCCCGCTCGGCGAAAAGACGAAGCGCGCCGCTGCGCCCATCAGGCCCGACACGACGCCGGAGGCCCCCACGACGAGGATCATCGCGCCCCAGTGCAGGGCTGTGTGGAAAGCGACGGCCGCGATGGCCGAAAGGCACCAGAAGAGGAAGAACCGCACAGTGCCGATGCGCCGCACGACGGGCGCCCCGAAGGCGACCATCCAGAACGCATTGAAGATCAGGTGCTCCCAGCCGCCATGCAGCAGCGAATAGGTGACCGGGCTCCACAGCCAGCTCAGGTCCCATTCGGAGAACGGAACGGCATAGCGTCCCGGGATGAAGGCGAATTCCAGCAGCACGTATTCGTCGGCCGACGGCGACAGGACATAGGTGCGCACCAGATGGACGAGCGTCAGCAGCCCGAGAACGAAGACGAGGCTTCCGGGCAGGTTGAACGCCGGCTCCCGCTTGCGGGCCTCGAACCCGTCACCCTGCACTTCGATGCCGTCGTTACTCATGACCGAACCACCCAACTCAAAAATCGATTCGTGCTTATATCGAGAAAAGAAAGGCCGTACAGCTTTCGCCGACGGCCGGTGCCCCCAATCCCCGGGGCGAAACAGATGTGCAGTAAACCATTCCCTCGTGAAGGGATGCCGGATGTTCCCTCAAGCCGGCCGGTCGCGCAATGGAAACCAATCGTTAACCTTAATATCCGTCTGGCACGAAACTCGCACAGTCTCTCACAAATGCCCCCTGCACCGCCTTCGGCGTGCCGTAGCGGGACAGAGCAGACGGAAGAACGAGCATGCATACCAGAGCTGCAACCACGCTTTACGATTACTGGACGCGCCAGCGCGGCGAGCGCGCCGTGCCATTGCGGAGCACCATCGAACCCGCCGACATCGCGGCGATCCTGCCGGACGTCTTCATGCTGGAGTATGGACGACTGCATGCGCCGCGCTTTCGCCTCGCCGGCACGCGCATGTGCGCCCAGTTCGCCCGCGAGCTGAAGGGCATGGATTTCGACGCGCTGTTTGCCCCGGACCAGCGCAGCCGCGTGGCCCGCATGGCGGAAAACGTCATGGCCGAGGCCGTGCCCGCGATCATGCGGATCCGGCTCGTCGACGGCGCGCTGGAAAATACCGAGGCGGAAATCGTGCTGCTGCCGCTTGCGACCGCCGGCCGGGCGGCCGACCGTATCATCGGCACCTTCGCCCCCCTGCCCGGCCAGCGCCAGCCGCTCTCGGCCTTCCGCTATGCCACGCTCGATGCGCTTTCGGTCATCGACCCCGCGCGCAAGGACGATCTGGCCGGCAACCGCCCGCCGATCCCCATGCCGACATCCGTCATGGCCATGCGACCGGCCGGCTTCGGCCAGAAGATCAGCCGGGTCATGCACCTGCGCATTTTCGAAGGCGGGCGGAAGGACGGCGGATTGGCGGAAACGCAACCAACATCGCCCAAAGGTTGTTGAAACCACAACCCGAGGCGACATTTTCCCGCTCCGGCAAACCTTCTGTTAACCCCGAAAGGTTAAGGGTTGGAAAGAGATAGGACGATCAGGCACGCGCGCTCATGTACTCTTTCCAGCAAGCATCGCCGGCAACCAGAGCAGCGCAACCCGACCAGCGCAACTTCCAGCGCGTCTCGGTGAACCTGCCCGGCCGCCTGATGCTAGCCAGCCATGACGAATTCGACTGCACCGCCCTCGACATGTCGCCGGGCGACGCCAGCTTCGTCTGCAGCGCGCGCCCGCGGATGGGCGAGCGCATCATCGCCTATATCGACCATGTCGGCCGCATCGAGGGCTCCGTCGCGATCCTGCGCGAAGACGGCTTCGTCATCCAGTTGAACGCGACGGACCGCAAGCGGGAAAAGCTCGCGGCTCAGCTCACCTGGATCGCCAACCGGCACGAACTCGGCCTGCCGGAAGATCGTCGCCACGACCGCCTCACGCCGCGCAATACACGCACGGACCTGACGCTCGACGACGGCCGGCGCTATCCCTGCCGCATCATCGACCTTTCGCTTTCGGGCGCCGCCGTCGACATCGACGTCCGCCCTGCCCTCGGCACGCCCGTCCAGCTCGGCAACATGAAGGGGCGAGTCGTGCGCCACTTCCAGGAAGGCGTCGCCATCGAGTTCTCGTCCGTCCAGTCGCGGGAAGCCCTCACCGCATTCCTGTAGCATTCCGGCACAGCCGAAAGCCGATATTGTTTCAAAAAGGGCCCCGTGGGGCCCTTTGCTGTTTCAGCCCGGATCGAGGCACATTCTCGAAAGAGAAAATCAAAAAAAATTCTGCCGCGCGCGTCCATCATCGGGAAAAACGCAGCGATGCAGGTTTGCATTATGCCCGACGACTACGTTGTGCCAGCGCTCATCCGCATGGAAATTCCGGCTTCCAATAAGCCGAACCCAGCCCAATATCACCTGCTTAAATCGAAAAACGATTATGAATCAGCAGCATGGCTGGAAGATGAAAGCCCGCAACCGCGAGGGTATTCGCTACAATTTTAATCAAATTCGCTTCAAATACAGTTCAAATCAATCTCAAATTCTATTCTTGTTTTATGCTTATGCTATCTTGATTTGAACTAAGTTCTACTTCGGCTTTTCGCGCAAGCTCAAAACATAGCTGTCATTGTCGCCTCATCGAACGGGGACATAGCAATGACAAAAATCATCAAGACAGGGACGTTTGCATTCCTCCTTTCCCTGGTTGCGGCACAGGCCGCCATGGCGCTGCCGGCCAACACGCCGCTTGCAGGCGCGACCAACCAGCCGATCGGCCACTATGAATTCTGCAAGCTCAATGCCAGCGAATGCGGCCCGAACGGCCGTGACGACGGCCCGCTCAAGCTGACGCAGGAAAACTGGAAGACGATCCTCAACGTCAACTACGCCGCCAACACCGAATTCGCGCCGATGACCGACATGGAAATCTACGGCGTCGAGGAGAAGTGGGCCTATCCGGAATATGCCGCCGACTGCGAGGACTATGTCCTCATCAAGCGCAAGCGCCTGATGGAAGCCGGCATCTCGCCCGCGAACCTCCTGATCACCGTCGTCCTCCAGCCGAACGGCGAAGGCCACGCGGTCCTGACCGTGCGCACCGACCGCGGCGACTTCGTGCTCGACAACATGCGCAACAAGGTCCTGCTCTGGTCGGAGACCGAATACCGCTTCCTCAAGCGCCAGTCGTCGGCCAATGCCGGCAAGTGGGTCAAGCTGCAGGATGGCCGCGCCGAAGCTGTCGGTAGCGTCAGGTAACGACCGGCGCCCGAGGGCGCGCGAAGAGACTGCCCGGCGGCTTCGCCGGGCAACAGAAAGGGCCCGGTCAGTCCCCCAATCCCCGTCCCCGACCTTGGCCCTGCGGCCGGTTCTCCTGTCCCGGAACCGGCCGCTCCCTTTTTGAGGGCATGCCCGCCCAAATCCTCAACCGAAAATTAACCATGTTGGCAGACCCTCCGCCCAGGTGTCCCGCAATGGACGGGTCGAAGGAGCGCGAGGCGACATGGCTGCGATGGCAACCGGCAACGAGGACCATGCCCCGCTCATCTCCAATCGCCTGCTGACGCGCCTGACCGTCGGCATCGCGGTTCTCGCCGGGCTGACGCTCGCCATCAGCGTCGCCGGCCGCGCATTGGGTGAGCGCATCGCGCTTGCCGGCCATACCGAAAGTGCTGAGGCCGTGGATGTCGTGATCGGCCAGGACCAGATCCGCCTTCCCGCCAATACGATCCGCTTCGAGGAGCAGCGCCGGCCGGGCCGCACGGAACGCGTCGATCTCTACCTCACCTGGCCGGAGATGAACGGCTATTCCAACGCCGAGCGCATCCGCTTCAACGATGCGACGCGGCCCGAGAGCCTGATTTTCCTCAATCTTTCGCAAAGTACCATGTCGCGCGACATGTCCGGCCGGCTGGCGCCGATCTACAGCCACCTGTTCGACGACCGGACGGAACCCGGTCCGGCCGGCCTGACGATGCAGCCGCTGCGGGAGAATTCCGGCTATGGCGGCGAGGTGTTCTTCACCGGGACTCTGCCCGACGGCTCCGACTATGCAGTGCGCTGCATGATGCCGGCGGACGAATCGCAATCGACCAGCGCGGATTGTCAGCGCGATATCCACATCGGCCGCGATCTTTCTGTGCTTTACCGTTTTTCGAGCAGACTTTTGCCGCAGTGGCAGGCGATGGAGGCGCGCGTACGCGATTATCTCGCCGCATCCCTCGTCGAAAACGGCCGCCCTGCCTCGACCACCCGCACCCGATAAAACACGGCCAACCTGTGAAACCAATAATTCATCATAAACCGATTGGTAACGCTGTGTGGCTATTGTGCCTCAAACGGTCGTCGCGGCAGCTCGCAAGCGGACGGCATATGCAATCCGAGAATGAAGAGTAACGTAGTGTCCCGTTCCGTATTCCTCGATTTTCTCCCCCGCTCTTTCCAGGCGATTGCCAATGCGGCGAAAGGTCTGGTGATGATCGGCACGGTCGCCACCCTCGCCTTCGCGACCCCGGCCGCCGCAAATCCGAAATACTCGGGCATCGTCATCGACGCCAAGACGGGCAAGGTACTCTATAGCGAGGACGCGGACGAGCTGCGCTATCCGGCATCGCTCACCAAGATGATGACGCTCTACCTCACCTTCGAGGCGCTGGAAGCCGGCAAGATCCGCCTCGATTCGCGCGTCCCCTTCTCCAAGAATGCCGCCAGCGAGCCGCCGACAAAGCTCGGCGTCGGGACCGGCAAGTCCATCACCGTCGAACAGGCCATCCTCGGCCTCATCACGCGCTCGGCGAACGACGCCTCGACGGCGCTGGCCGAATTCCTCGGCGGCTCGGAAGAGCGCTTCACCCGCATCATGACGCAGAAGGCCCGCGCGCTCGGCATGACGCGCACCGTCTATCGCAATGCCAACGGCCTTCCGAATACGGCGCAGGTCACCACCGCGCGTGACCAGGCCCGTCTCGGTATCGCGCTGCGCCAGCACTTCCCGCAGTATTATTCCTATTTCTCCGTTCGCAGCTTCCGCCTCGGCAAGCAGGTCATCAACGGTCACAACCGCCTGCTGGGCAGCGTTCGCGGCGTCGACGGCATCAAGACCGGCTATACCCGCGCTTCCGGCTACAACCTCGTGACCTCGGCCGTCGCCGATGGCCGCAGCGTGGTCGGCGTCGTCATGGGTGGCCGCTCGGGCGGTGCCCGCGACCAGCAGATGCGCAAGCTAATCGCCACCTATATGCCGAAGGCCTCGCGCCGCGGCGGCGGCGATCTGATCGCCCAGACCAAGGATGCCCCGACGCTCAGCGCCGAAGTCGCAAGCAATGCGGCCACCGCATCTGTCTCCGGTCGCGGCCTCGACCTGCCGGAAAACGGCCCGGTCCCGTCCTACCGCTACACCGAAAGCCATCTCGAAACGGCCTATGCCGCATCGGCCGACAGCTCGCAGGTCGTCGGCAAGCGTGCGCTCGCCGCAACCCTGAAACTGCAGCGTAAAGCCGCCGTTCCGCAGGAAGACCTGACGGAACAGGGCGACACCGGCGGCAATGTCGATAATCTGACCACCTCCGCCGTCGCCGAAACCACGCCTTCGGGCTGGGTGATCCAGATCGGTGCGACGCCGGACCGCGGCCAGGCGCAGAAGCTTCTGTCCAAGGCCCAGGACCAGGGCGGCAAGGCGCTCTCCAGCGCAAAGCCCTTCACGGTCGCCGTCAACAGCGGCAGCGAACAGCTCTACCGTGCCCGCTTCGGCGGTTTCGACAATCAGGACCGCGCGACGGCCGCCTGCAAGGTCTTGAAGCGCAAGGGCTTCGCCTGCTGGGCAAGCCAGCAGTAGCACGATCGGACTGCGCCAAACCGCGGCGCGGTCCCTGAAATACCGCCTTGCACCCGCAACGGCCGCCGGAAAGGTATTGCGTACCGGAGGCTGCGGGGGAAGGCAGGCAGGCCGTCACGACGGCTATGCCATCCTCGATAAGGTAATGCGTACGAGGCAGATCATGGCGATGAACGAGAACCTCTTCGATGTCCCACTCGCAGCGCGCGACGAAAAGCGCCGCTCGCTGAAGGGAACGCTCCATCCGCTGCACGAGGCGGCGATGCGGATCGCGGATATCGGGCTCGGCCGTTCACGCAACCGGACGAAGGATCTCGTCGGCATGCTGCTCGCCCACGGCGCCCGCGCCTGGCGCTCGGGCCAGCCGGTTGCCGGGATCCATCTTCATGTCGGCGTCAGCGAGCACCGCCACCCGGTTCGCCTGCGCCTTCGCTGATGATCGTCAGAGAAGGCCGAGTTCGGCAAGCTCCCGGCGAAGTTCCATCGGCAGGTCGGCAGTGCCCTCGCCCATATTCGTCAGGTCGCGCGGGGCATCCTCTTCGGTAAGGTAGCGCCATCCCTGAAAGGCGCGGCGCGGCTGGAGCGCGGTTTCGACGACCTCCGGCCCGAGCACGAGCTCGCAGCGCGAAATCCCGTCGACATCCGTAAAGGTCTTAATGTCCAGCAATTGCTGGCGCGCCTGCACCTGTCCCTTGATCACCCAGTAGAGCGAACCGCCGTCAAGCAGTTCCCGGTCACGCTTGGGGATCATGCGGGTGATATGGCTGGAATGGGGCTCCATGCCCGCCGCCATCGCGATCAGCGAACGTTCGGACACCCATTCGCGCAGGTCCTCGATCGAGTCCGCGCCGACACAGAGTTTGATGAGATGAAGGGCCATGCCCCTTTGAACGCCCTTGCGGCGGCCCGGTCAAGGGGCCGCCGTGTCGCACTCCACAGGCAAGGGCCTTCGCTCAGCACTCCACCACGTTGACGGCGAGGCCGCCGGTGGAGGTTTCCTTGTACTTCTCGTTCATGTCGACGCCGGTCTGGCGCATCGTCTCGATGCAGGCGTCGAGCGGCACGAAATGCTGGCCGTCGCCCTTGATGGCGAGCGAGGCCGCCGTCACCGCCTTGACCGCGCCGAGCGCATTGCGCTCGATGCAGGGCACCTGGACGAGGCCGGCGATGGGATCGCAGGTCATGCCGAGATGGTGCTCCAGCGCGATTTCGGCGGCATTCTCCACCTGTTCGGGCGTGCCGCCCATCACGGCGGCAAGACCGGCGGCGGCCATGGCGGAGGCGGAACCCACCTCCCCCTGACAGCCGACTTCGGCGCCGGAGATCGAGGCATTGTGCTTGATGATGCCGCCGACGGCGGCGGCCGTCAGCAGGTAGTCGCGGATGCCGTCCTGGTCGGCGTCCTCATGGAAATGCAGGTAGTAGCGGATCGTGGCGGGCACGACGCCGGCAGCGCCGTTGGTCGGCGAGGTGACGACGCGGCCGCCCGCGGCATTCTCCTCGTTGACGGCCATGGCGTAGACCGAGAGCCAGTCGTTGGCGAGCAGCGGGTTGGCCTTGTTGGAGCGCCACTCCTCCTGCAGCTTGTCATGGATCGAGCGGGCGCGGCGGCGGACTTTCAGCCCGCCCGGCATGATGCCCTCGTTCTTGAGGCCGCGGTCGATGCAGCTCTTCATCGCCTCCCAGATGCGGTCGAGGCCGGCATTCAGCTCCTCGCGCGACATTGTGGCTTCCTCGTTCGCGCGCTTCATCTGCGCGATCGTCATGCCGGAGCGCTCGGCCATTTCCAGCATCTGCTTCGCCGAGGCGAAGGGGAACGGCACTTTCCTGTCGCTGGAGCGCGCCTTGGCGGTGCGCATCTGTTCGAGCTCGGTATCGGTGACGACGAAACCGCCGCCGACGGAATAGTAGATGCGTTTCAGGAGCAGCCGGTCGTCGCGGTCATAGGCGGAGAAGGTCATGCCGTTGGCATGGCCGGGCAGCGGGTTCTTCTTGTCGAAGATCAGATCGTTCTTCGGCTGGAAGGCATAGCCGGGATGGCCGGGCGGCGTGATGCGCCCGGTGCGCTCGACTTCCTCGACGATCGCATCCATCCGGTCGGGATCGACGGAATCGGGCCGCTCGCCCATCAGGCCGAGGATCACCGCGCGGTCCGAACCGTGGCCGACGCCGGTATAGGCGAGCGAACCGTGCAGGCTCATGCGGATGGCGGCGACATGTGCGCCGGCGGGGCGCGGCCAGTCATTCGACAGGATCAGGTCGAGAAAACGGTTCGCCGCAGACATCGGCCCCATCGTGTGCGAGCTCGACGGACCGATACCGATCTTGAAGACATCAAAAACCGAAAGAAACATTCCCGGACTTCTCCTTGCCGCGGCAGGCTGCATGCTTTGATCCGCAAAGCTACGTTATCACGGACCGCGCCCATGGCGATCTCCCGACATCGGGTTTTACCAACGCGACATGCCGGGAAACAAAAACAGCGCGTCCCGAGGGAACGCGCTGTTAATGTAAGGGCTGTGGCCGGGTATTTTCAGATGCCGCCAAAAAGATAGGCGATGACCAGAACCGCGCCAAAACCGAGAACTGCCCGGGCGGTCACGCCCCAGCAGGATTTCTGAACTGTGCTTTCCATGATTTCCCCGATGGAACATGCCGGCGCAGCAGCCGTGATCGGCGCTGCATGGGCCCTGTTTAATGAAGAATTCATGAAACCGCAATCGCGAAAAATGGCGAAACCAAGGCGAATGCTTCATGGGTGACCTGCATGGCGCGCATGACATGTCGCAAAATCAGACAGTTGCGGGCGGCAAGCCCGGCGCGCTTGCCGCCGCCTTTCCGCCGCAAGTCTGAACGGGCTTCGGACGGCGGCGCCAGCCCCTTGCAAAATGCCGAATCCGTGGCACAAACCCAGGCATGACCAGTCCGGATATCGCCGCCCTTGCCGTCTTCATCGTCCTGTGGGTCGGGTATTCCTGGCTTACCGACCGGGCGAAGCTGTTCGACCGCGTGAGCCTGACGCGGGCGATGAGCTCGCAGCGCGCGATCTGGATCCGCAACGCCATGCACCGCGACCTGCGCATGATCGACACGCAGATCATGGCCGGGCTGCAGAACGGCACGGCCTTCTTCGCCTCCACCTCGCTCCTGGCGCTCGGCAGCTGCTTCGCGCTGCTCGGGGCGACGGACAAGGTGTTCAGCCTTTTCAACGACCTGCCGGAAGTATTCCGAGGCAGCCGCTCCGGCTTCGAGATGAAGGTCGGCGGGCTTGCCATCATCTTCGGCTATGCCTTCTTCAAGTTCGGCTGGTCCTATCGCCTCTTCAACTACTGCACCATCCTGCTCGGCGCGATGCCGATGAGCGGCGACATCCACAAGGACCCGGCCGGCGCCGACCTTGCCGCCGACAAGGTCATCCGCATGAACATCCTGGCCGCCAAGCACTTCAACAAGGGGCTGCGGGCGATCTTCCTGTCGATCGGCTATCTCGGCTGGTTCGTCAGCCCCTATCTCTTCATCCTGACGACGATGGGCATCATCGTCGTGCTCGTCCGCCGGCAGTTCTACTCCGAGGCACGCCTCGGCGTGCTCGAAAGCCTCGACTGATCCCTTCCCCGGCCTCCTTTCGGCCATCCGCCCGGCGCAAGCTTGGCGTGGCATATTCCCATGGACCAAAGCAATGCAGCGACCCCGAACCATGACGACGACGGTGATTGACGGCAATGTGGAAGGAGACGGCGGCGCCACGCGCCGCCTGCCGCGCATTCCTTTGATCGACCAGGCCCGCGGCGTCGCGCTGATCGCCATGGCGAGCTACCATTTCACCTGGGACCTCGGCTTCTTCGGCTATATCGAGCCGGAAACGGCCACCACCGGCGGCTGGCGCCTCTATGCGCGGCTGATCGCCGGCAGCTTCCTCTTCCTCGTCGGCTTTAGCCTCGTCCTCGGCCATCAGCGCGGCTTCCGGCCGAAGCCTTACTTCATGCGGCTCGGCAAGATCGTGCTGGCGGCGGCGGCGATCACGGTCGCCACCTGGTTCGCCTTCCCGCAGACCTTCATCTTCTTCGGCATCCTGCACGCCATCGCGGCGGCAAGCCTGATAGGGCTTCTCTTCCTGCGCCTGCCGGTCGCCGTGACCCTGCTGGCCGCCGCGGCCGTCGCCGTCGCGCCGCTTTATCTTCGTGCGCCGATCTTCGATCATCCGGCGCTCTGGTGGGTCGGCCTTTCCGTCACGCCGCCGCGTTCCAACGACTATGTGCCGCTGCTGCCCTGGCTCGCCCCTGTGCTGCTCGGCATCGCGGCCGCCCGGCTCTTCGTCGCAAGCGCGCTGCCCGAGCGGCTGGCCGGGTTCGGCAATACATCCAGAAGCCGGTGGAAAACCCTGCTGGAGCAGGCCGGCCGCCACAGTCTCGCCATCTACCTTATCCATCAGCCGGTGCTGATCGCGCTGGTCTACGGCTTCTCGCTGGTCATGCCCGCTCCCGCGGCCGACCCGACCGTCAGCTACACGAAGAGCTGCATGCGCGCCTGCATCAACGAGCGCGACGCCGGCTTCTGCCAGAGCTTCTGCGGCTGCACGCTGGACAGGCTGATGGGCGAGAACCTCTTCGCCGACCTGAACCGCGGCGCAATCGATATTACGGACCAACGCATTGCAACGATCTCCTCGCAATGCACGGCGGATGCCGATGCGAGGAGCGAGCCCCAGGAGTAGGATCATGAACGCCTATCGCATGAAGCCACTCGCCTTTCCCTGGCCGCCGCTGATCTACGGCGTGGCCATAGCGGCGGCCTTCCTGCTCCAGGCGTATTTTCCGCTGGAGGTCGCGGAGACGAACATGTGGTATGCGTGGGTGGGCGGCGGCCTGTTCGTGGTCGCGGCCGTGGTGCTGGATGTCTGGGCGATGCGCACGCTGCTCGACTGCCACACGACCATCCTGCCGAACCGCTGCTCGACCTATCTGGTCACGTCCGGGCCCTATCGCTTCACGCGCAATCCCATCTATCTCGGCTATACGCTGACCACCGCCGGAATCGGCCTCGCCCTGCTCAATCCGTGGTGCATCGTCACGGCCATCGTCGCCGCGGCCGTGACGAGTCTCGTCGCAATCCGCCGGGAGGAGCTGCATCTCCTCTCGCGCTTCGGCATCGATTTCGAACGCTATTGCAACGGCACGGCGCGCTGGATCTGAGCGGCCGGCCCTTCAGGTGCCGACGCCGATCTCGGCAAGGCGCGTGAGACAGGCTTCCTCGACATTGTCGAGCTCGGCCAGCGTCTCCTCGATGTCGCGGCGCTTCTGGCGCAACTCGTCGCGCTTCTCGTTGACCTTGTTCATCAGCATCTCGAGCTGGCCGACTTCGCCCGGCGGGTCCTTGTAGACGCGGATGATGTCGCGGATTTCCGCGATGGTGAAGCCGATGCGGCGCCCGCGCAGGATTTCCTGGATGAGGCGGCGGTCCGCGGGGCGGAACAGACGCGTGCGGCCCCGGCGCTCGGGGTTGATCAGCCCCTCGTCCTCGTAGAAGCGCAGGGTGCGGGTGGAAACCCCGAATTCGCGCGTCAGCTCGGTTATGCTATAAAACTTGTCCACGCCTGCTCCGATCTCTTCTACCGGCGCATTCTATTGACTTTTACGTATAAGTCAATTTTTCCCTAGCGGATGGCGAACCACCAGGTCGCAAGGCCGAGAAACGCGAGGAAGCCGACGATGTCGGTGACGGCCGTGACGAAGACGGCCGACGACACCGCCGGGTCGGCCCCTGCCCGGTCGAGGAAGAGCGGAATGGCGATGCCGGCGAGCGCCGCCGCCGTCATGTTGATCAGCATGGCCGCGGCGATCACGCCGCCGATATTGGCGTCGTGGAACCAGACCCCGGCGACGAGGCCGATCATCACGCCGAAGGCGACGCCATGCAGCAGGCCGACGCCGGCTTCGCGGCGCACGACGCGCCAGGCGTTGTGAATATCGAGATTGCGGGTGGCGAGCGCCCGCACGGTCACGGTCATGGTTTGCGATCCCGCATTGCCGCCCATGCCGGCGACGATCGGCATCAGCACGGCGAGCGCCACGATCTCCTCGATCGTCCCCTCGAACAGCGAGATCACGGAAGCGGCAAGAAAAGCAGTCAGGAGGTTGACGAGCAGCCACGGCGCGCGCGAGCGGACCGTCTCGATGGTGGTGTCGGAGAGCTCTTCGTCGCCGACGCCGCCGAGGCGCATCAAGTCCTCCTCCGCTTCTTCCTGGATGACGTCGACCACGTCGTCAATGGTGAGCACGCCGACGAGCCGGCCGTTCTCGTCGACGACGGCGGCGGAGAGAAGGTCGTATTGCTCGAAGAGCTGGGCCGCCTCTTCCTGGTCCATCTCCGCCGGGATCGGATGGTTCGTCTCCCGCATGATGGCTTCGATCTTCGTGCCGCGCGGCATGCGCAGGATGCGGTCGAGATCGATGGCGCCGAGCAGGCGGAAGGTCGGGTCGATGACGAAGATCTGCGAGAAGCTTTCCGGCAGGTCGGCATCCTCGCGCAGGTAGTCGATCGTCTGCCCGACCGTCCAGAACGGCGGCACGGCGACGAACTCGGTCTGCATGCGCCGGCCGGCCGTGCTTTCCGGATAGTCCAGAGAGCGGCGCAGGCGAATCCGTTCGGTGAACGGCAGCTTGGCGAGGATCTCGTCCTGGTCCTCCTGGTCGAGGTCTTCCAGGATGTAGACGGCGTCGTCCGAATCCATCTCGCCGAGGGCGGCGGCGATCTGCTCGTTCGGCAGGTGCTCGACGATGTCGAGGCGGATCGCCTCGTCGACTTCCGTCAGCGCGGCAAGGTCGAAGTCGGCGCCGAGCAGCGAGACGAGCTGGCGGCGCTGCTCCGGCTGGATCGCCTCCAGAAGGTCGCCCATTTCCGATTCGTGCAGCCGCGCGACATGGCGGCGCAGGAACAGAAGATCGCGGTCGGCGATGGCCGCACCGACATGCATGAGGAAATCCGAGCGGACGGAACCGTCCTCGGCATAGATGTCCTCGCCATCGAAGGTACTGTGCTCTGCCTGGCCCTCATGGATACGGTCGTCGTCGCCGGTGTCTTCCATCGGGCCGCTCCTTGTATCGGGCTCGTCAGGCCCGGCACGCGGCGCGGGCGGATAACGACAGGGATTGCTTGCAGGGTTCCTCGCAAGACGCCGTCTTTCAGGGCCTTGCCTGTTTTCTGCTAGCCCAAAGCGCGCGGCCGGTCCATCGCCGAGGGGCGGCAAAAGCGGGGTCGATGCGAAAAATTCGCAACCTGTTGCAATTTCACGCAAATCGAACGATTTGGCTCGGCGGCGTTTTCCGCCCGCTACAAACGCGCTAGGAAAGCCTGTCCGATCCACCAGCCGGAGCCGTCCATGGCGATCCTTCCCATCCTGCGCTTTCCCGATCCGCGGCTGCGCCTTCCCTGCAAGCCGGTCGAAGCCTTCGACGCGCACCTTGCCGAATGCGCGGCCGATCTGGCGGCGACGATGCGCGCGGCGCCCGGCATCGGCATCACGGCGGCGCATGTCGGCATCCTCGAGCGGCTGACGGTCATCGAGCTGGACGGCCCCGCCTCGCAGCGCGTCTATGTGAACCCCGCCGTGACGTGGTTCTCGCCCGAACTGCAGCGCCATGCGGAAGGCAGCGTCTCGATGCCGGGCGTCACGGACGAGGTGGAGCGCCCTGCCCGCATCCGCTTCACCTACCAGGACCTCACGGGGAAGACGCATTCGGAGGAAGCCGACGGCCTTCTCGCCGTCTGTCTCCAGCATGAGATCGACCAGCTCGACGGCATTTTCTGGATCGACCGCCTGTCGCGCCTCAAGCGGGAGCGGATCGTCAAGAAATTCCGCAAGGCAGGCGAATAGGGAACCAGCCGCGGCCTTCGGCGTTGAGGAAGCACCCCAACCCGAAAGGAGAAACCCGATGGTCGCAGCAACCCAGATTCGCGAACATATGGAAGTCAAGGCAGCCGACGGCCACCATGTCGGCACGGTCGACCACATGGAAGGCGACAGCCGCATCAAGCTCACCAAGAGCGATTCCAGCGATGGTCAGCACCACCTCATTCCGCTCGACTGGGTGGACCATGTCGACGCCCATGTTCACCTGAACAAGGATGCCGACGAAGTCCGCCAGCAGTGGTCGTCGATGAACTGATCGCGAACGGCTTGAACAAGGGGCCCGCCGAAAGGCGGGTTTCTTTTTGGAAAAATGCTTCCGCGGTCAGTCGCCGCGCGCGGCGGCCGCAAGCTTTGCCTCGCAATGATGCTTCTTCATGGCGGTCGAGAGGTTTCGCCGTCCCCGCTCGTCGGCATCGGCCTTCGCCGCCTCCATGTTCCGGCACCATTCGGCATCGAGAACATGCTCGGGAATGTGCGGCATGCAGGAGGCCAGCAGAAGCAGCGGGCAAAGGACAAGAAAGCGCATTCCCCAAACCTCCCCGGCCGTCTTCAGGCACCGCAAAAACAAAAAACCCGGCACTAGGCCGGGTTCTTTTGGTGCGGTCGAGAAGACTCGAACTTCCACGGGTTGCCCCACAGCGACCTCAACGCTGCGCGTCTACCAATTCCGCCACGACCGCATCGTGGTAGGTGTCGTCTTGCGGCGACGGGGGTGCATGTAGCAAAAGGATTTGGGGTGCACAAGGCCGCGCGACAAGAAAAATGACGGAAAGCGAAACAATTTCAACACGACCTGTGGGAAAGCCCGGAAACCCCTGAAATCCTTGCATGATCGCCCCTATATCTGGCACAACGGAAAGCAAAAGGACGGCCATCATGCAGCGTCAGGACATTTCCACCTCCCTTCTCGCGCTCCCCGGTTCGCCGCCGGTGCGCTGGCGCATCGCGCGGGATCTCGTTCCCTATGACGTCGCCGTCGAGACCATGGAAAACGAGGCTGCGGCCATCGCTCGCGGCGAGGCCGACGAGCTCGTCTGGCTGGTCGAGCACCCGCCGCTCTATACGGCCGGCACCAGCGCCGTTGCGGACGACCTCGTGGCGCCGGACCGGTTCCCGGTGTTTTCCACGGGCCGCGGCGGCGAATATACCTATCATGGCCCCGGCCAGCGGGTCGTCTATGTGATGCTCGACCTGAAGCGCCGCCGGCAGGACGTGCGCGCCTTCGTGGCGGCGCTGGAGGCGGTGGTGATCGATGCGCTCGATTCCATGAACATCCGCGGCGAGCGGCGCGAGGATCGCGTCGGCGTCTGGGTGCGCCGGCCGGAGCGTCCGCCGCTGCCGGACGGCTCGCCCGCCGAAGACAAGATCGCCGCGATCGGCATCCGCCTGCGCCGCTGGGTGAGCTTCCACGGCTTCTCGCTCAACGTCGATCCGGACCTCGAGCATTTTTCCGGCATCGTGCCCTGCGGCATCCGCGGCTACGGGGTCACGAGCCTCGTGGATCTCGGCCTTCCGGTGATGATGAGCGATGTAGATGTCCGCATCCGCGATTCCTTCGAACGCGTCTTCGGCCCCACCGCCAACGAGGCGGACTGTCCGTCCGAAAGCCTTCCGCAGGCCTGACCGGTCCCGGCCTCAGGCGAATTCCATGATCACGGCGTCGACGGCGAGGCTCTCGCCGGGCTTTGCCTTGATCGAACCGACCGTCAGGTCGCGCTCGGCGCGCAGCACGTTTTCCATCTTCATGGCCTCGACCACGGCCAGCGTCTCGCCCGCCTTGACCTCCTGCCCTTCGCTGACGGCAATCGAGACGACAAGGCCCGGCATCGGGCAGAGCAGCATCTTCGAGGTATCCGGCGGCAGCTTGACCGGCATCAGCGCGTCGAGTTCGGCCAGCCGCGGCGTGAAGACGCGCGTGCGCACGGAAAGCCCCTGCCAGTCGATACGCATGCCATTGAGGAACGGGCGAAGCTGTGCGGTCACGCCGCGTCCGTCGACCGCGCCGCGCCAGACCGCCTCGCCCGGCAGCCAGTCGCTCCGCACGGCGTCGTCCGCCGTGAGTGCATGATAGGCATCGCCGATCTTCACGACCCAGTCCTTGTTCTGCACGGTGGCCGGGCGGAGCCGGTCGAGGTGATGCGGCCGCCGCTCGGCATCAACGAGATGGGCGGAAAGCGCGACCCGCGCCAGAATGCCGGCCTCCTCCGCCGTCGGCTCCATGGGGGCGAAGCCTTCGGGATATTCCTCGGCGATGAAGCCGGTGGACAGCCGTCCTTCCCGCCAGCGCGGATGGCGCATCAGCGCGGCGAGGAACGGGACATTGTGCTCGATGCCGTCGACCACGAAGCCGTCCAGCGCATCGCTCATCGCATCGATGGCCTGAAGGCGCGTTGGCGCGAAGGTGCAGAGCTTGGCGACCATGGGGTCGTAATACATGGAAATCTCGGCGCCCTCATAGACGCCGGTATCGTTGCGCACGACCGTATCGCCGCTCCGGCCCTCCGCCGGCGGCCGGTAGCGCGTCAGCCGGCCGATGGACGGCAGGAAGTTGCGATAGGGATCCTCGGCATAAAGGCGGCTTTCGACAGCCCAGCCGTTCAGCTTTATATCGGCCTGCGTCAGCGCCAGTTTCTCGCCGGCCGCGACGCGGATCATCTGCTCGACGAGGTCGATGTCGGTCACCAGCTCGGTCACGGGATGCTCGACCTGCAGACGGGTGTTCATTTCGAGGAAATAGAAGTTGCGCTCGCGGTCGACGATGAATTCCACCGTGCCGGCGCTCTGGTAGTCCACCGCCTTTGCGAGCGCCACCGACTGCTCGCCCATGGCGCGCCGCGTCGCCTCGTCTAGGAAGGGCGACGGCGCCTCTTCCACGACCTTCTGGTTCCGCCGCTGGATCGAGCATTCGCGCTCGCCGAGATAGAGCGCGTTGCCATGGGCATCGGCGAGAACCTGGATCTCGATATGGCGCGGATCGACGATGTATTTCTCGATGAAGACGCGGTCGTCGCCGAAGGAGCTCTTCGCCTCCGAGCGGGCCCGCTCGAAACCGTCGCGCACCTCCGCCTCGCTCCAGGCGATGCGCATGCCCTTGCCGCCGCCGCCGGCCGAGGCCTTGATCATCACCGGATAGCCGATCTCGCCGGCGATACGCTCGGCATGGCCCGCATCCTCGATGACGCCGAGGAAACCCGGAACGGTCGAGACCTTCGCCGCATTGGCGAATTTCTTCGATTCGATCTTGTCGCCCATGGCGCGGATCGCCTTCGGCTTGGGGCCAATGAAGACGATGCCCTCGGCCTCCAGCGCCTCGCAGAAGCTCGCCCGCTCGGACAGGAACCCGTAGCCCGGATGCACGGCCTCGGCGCCCGTCTCCTTGCAGGCGGCGATGATCTTCTCGGCGATGAGGTAGCTTTCCGCAGCAGGAGCCGGGCCGATATGCACGGCCTCGTCGGCCATCTCGACATGCAGCGCATCTTGGTCCGCATCGGAATAGACGGCGACGGTGGCGATGCCCATCCTGCGTGCCGTCTTGATCACGCGGCAGGCGATCTCGCCGCGATTGGCAATCAGGATCTTCTTGAACATGCTTTCCTCCCGGCAGTCTGCATCGGAGTTTTAGCCATAAACGGCACGCCCGTACAACGGCAGGATGGAGCGCACTTTAGTCGAAGGCGATGTCGGCGTTCGCCTTGCGGTTCTTGTGCTCGCGCCAGATGATGAAGAGGCCCGAGGCGACGATGATGCCGATGCCGAGCCATTTGGAAGGCGTCGGGAAATCCCCGAAGATCGCATAGCCGAGAATGGTCGCCGAAATGATCTCGAAATACTGGAACGGCGCCAGCAGCGAGAGCGGCGCCATGCGGAAGGCGCGCACCACCAGGATATGCGCATAGCCGGACAGCGCGCCGAGGATGAGGAGCAGCACGAGGGTGAAGAGCGACTGTGGCAGCGAGGGCGCAAAATCGGCAATGCCGGCCATATCGCCGGCGAACACCGCCGCCCCCATGAACACCATGCCGCCAAAGCCGGCGATCGTCTGCATCGTGACGGGCGAATCGGCATTGCCGATGGCGCGGTTCATGAAGAGGTAGACGGAATAGAGGAAGGCGCAGGCAACCGGCAGCAGCGCCGTCCAGCCGAAGAGAATGAAGCTCGGCTGGATGACGATAAGCGCGCCGCCGAAGCCGACGATGATGGCGAGCCACCGCCGCCAGCCCACCCGCTCGCCGAGGAACGCGGCCGACATCGCCGTCAGGATGAAGGGCTCGACGAAATAGATCGCGAAGACGTCTGCCAGCGGCATGTATTTGACGGCCGCGAAGAAGAACAGGCTCGCTGCGCCGTGGATCGCACCGCGCAGGAGGTTCAGCCACGGGCGCTTCGGCCGCAGCATGGCGCTGCCCTGCGCGGTGAAGATCAGCGGGATGGTGCAGACGACCTGGAAGAAGAACCGGTAGAACGTCACCTGCCCCGGCGACATGCCGGCAAAGGTCGCCATGTATTTGGCGATGGCGTCCATGCACGGCAGCATCAGCATGGCGACGGCCATCAGCACGACGCCCTGCATGGTGCTGCCGCCCTCTTGATCGGTGGTGCTGCCGGCTGTGGCGTTCATGCGCATCTCCCTTGCTCGCCTCTGCATAGCGGTTTTCGGCCGGCTGGCAATGCGGAAATCTCTCTTCGCGCGGGCGGCGCAAAGCGGCGCAATTGAGGTAGAGGGCCATCCCCTCTTGCCTGTAAGCTCACGGGCGAGACAATGGAGGCCGTGATGACCTTTCCCGGCGAAAACAATACGATCCCCTTCCCTCTCGTCCGCAACGACAGCGATACGCTCGGCGGGCGCCTCTGGCGAGCGCGCGATGCGCTCGGCCTTTCCATCGAGATCATCGCGGCGCGGCTCGGCCTGCCGGAAGAGACGGTCACCGGCTGGGAGCGCGACCGGTCGGAGCCGGACAGCCGGGCGCTTTCCATGCTGGCCGGCCTGCTTGCCGTCTCCCCCGCCTGGCTCGTCGCCGGTGTCGGCACGGCGCCGGCCGTCCCCATGGACGATAATCCCGTCGAACAGCTCATGCACCAGCTCGGCGAGGTGCGTCAGCTTTTCGACAGGACGGGCAAGGCCCTCGCCGCGCTCGAAACCGAGGTCGCAAGATTGATCAAAAAAGATCAAGGCTGACTTTTTTACATTCGCCGCACTTGAGACGCCGGACCGGCTCTGCAATGGTCGGCCCGACACAGAATCCGCATAAGGGAGACGAACATGGACGTACGCGCCGCCGTTGCCGTTCAGGCCGGAAAACCGCTTGAAATCATGACCGTGCAGCTCGAGGGCCCGCGCGCCGGCGAAGTGCTTATCGAGGTGAAGGCGACGGGCATCTGCCACACCGACGATTTCACACTGTCGGGCGCCGACCCGGAAGGCCTCTTCCCCGCGATCCTCGGCCATGAGGGTGCGGGTATCGTCGTCGATGTCGGCCCGGGCGTCACCTCGGTCAAGAAGGGCGACCACGTCATCCCGCTCTACACGCCGGAATGCCGCGAGTGCTATTCCTGTCTCTCCCGCAAGACGAACCTGTGCACCGCCATCCGTTCGACGCAGGGCCAGGGCCTGATGCCGGACGGCACGTCCCGCTTCTCCATCGGCAAGGACAAGATCCACCACTATATGGGCTGCTCGACTTTCGCGAACTACACGGTCCTGCCCGAGATCGCCGTCGCCAAGGTCAATCCGGACGCGCCCTTCGACAAGATCTGCTACATCGGCTGCGGCGTGACCACCGGCATCGGCGCGGTCATCAACACGGCCAAGGTGGAGATCGGCTCGACGGCCGTGGTCTTCGGCCTCGGCGGCATCGGCCTCAACGTGCTGCAGGGCCTGCGCCTTGCGGGTGCCGACATGATCATCGGCGTCGACATCAACCCTGACCGCAAGGAATGGGGCGAAAAATTCGGCATGACGCACTTCGTCAATCCGAAGGAAGTCGGCGAGGACATCGTGCCGTACCTCGTCAACATGACGAAGCGCAACGGCGATCTGATCGGCGGCGCGGACTACACGTTCGACTGCACGGGCAACACGAAGGTGATGCGTCAGGCACTGGAATCGGCCCATCGCGGCTGGGGCAAGTCGGTCATCATCGGGGTTGCCGGCGCGGGGCAGGAAATCTCCACCCGTCCGTTCCAGCTCGTCACCGGCCGCCAGTGGATGGGCACCGCCTTCGGCGGCGCACGCGGGCGCACGGACGTACCGAAGATCGTCGACTGGTACATGGACGGCAAGATCCAGATCGACCCGATGATCACCCACACCATGCCGCTGGAAGACATCAACAAGGGCTTCGAGCTGATGCATTCCGGCGAGTCCATCCGCGGCGTCGTGGTATACTGATGCCGGCAACCGCCTATAGCGTCGACGTGCGGAGAATGGAAACGTTCTCCGCCGCCGAGCTTTATGCCCTGCTGAAACTGCGCGTCGACGTCTTCGTCGTCGAGCAGGCCTGCCCCTATCCGGAGCTGGACGGCAAGGATGCGGACGCCCTCCATCTTCGCCTGCTGATCGACGGTGAAACCGCCGCCTATGCCCGGATCTGGCGTCCCGAGAACGGCGCGCCACGCATCGGCCGCGTCCTCGTTTCGCCGGACCATCGCGGCAAAAGGCTCGGCGCGGCCCTCATGCGGGAAGCGATCCGCGCCTGCGAGACCCATTTCCCCGGCACGCCGATCGAGCTGTCCGCGCAGAGCTATCTGCAGCAGTTCTACCATTCCCTCGGCTTTTCTCCGACATCGGAGGAATATGTCGAGGACGGCATCCCGCATATCGACATGCGCCGGGCCGGCGCAGGCGTTGCGCAACGCGCCTGACCGACGGCGGAGCCCCGTGTCCAAGGAAAGAACGATCGCATGAGCGAGGATCTGCCCACCATCTATGTCGATGCGGATGCCTGCCCGGTGAAGCCGGAGATTCTCAAGGTAGCGGAGCGGCATGGGCTGCCGGTGACCTTCGTTGCCAATTCGGGGCTGCGGCCGTCGCGCGATCCAATGGTGCGCAACGTCATCGTTTCGGGCGCCTTCGACGCAGCGGACGACTGGATCGCGGAGAATGTGCAGGAAGGCGATATCGTGATCACGGCCGACGTGCCGCTGGCGGGGCGCACCGTCGCCAAGGGCGCGCATGTCACCGGCCCGACCGGCCGGCTCTTCGACAAATCGAATATAGGCATGGCGAGCGCGATGCGTGACCTCGGCGCGCATCTTCGCGAGACCGGCGAGAGCAAGGGCTACAACGCCGCCTTTTCGCCGCGCGACCGCTCCGCCTTCCTCGAAACGCTCGACCGTCTCTGCCGCCGGGCGAAGAACGCGCGCACGGGGTCGCCATCATGACGGCAAAACCCGGACCCAAGGTCTATGGCCGTCACGTACCCTTCTATGCCGGCATCGGCGCTGCCGCGCTCGGCCTTGCGGCGGCCCTCTGGCTGAAGCCGGATTTCGCCATCGCCGCCGCGGCGACGTGCTTCTTCCTCTGCTATCTCCTGCTCACGGCCTGGCGCCTGCCGCGCCTGACGGCGCGCTATCTCGAGCACTATGCGACGGATGCCGACGAGCCGGTCGCCATCATCTTCGCCGTGACCTTCGCCACGGTCGCCGTCTCGATCGGCTCGCTCTTCGTCGTCCTCAACCGCAAGCCGGCCACCGGCACCGAACTGGCGCTGGCCTTCGCCTCGGTCGCGCTCGGCTGGCTCACCATCCATACCATGGCAGCCCTTCATTACGCCCATGTGTACTGGCGGCCGGGCAGTGCCAAGACGGGCGGGGAAACCGGGCGCGGCCTCGATTTTCCCGGCGACAGCGAGCCCGGCGCCTATGATTTCCTCTATTTCGCCTTCGTCATCGGCATGACGGCGCAGACCTCGGATACCGCGATCACCTCCACGGCGATGCGCAAGGTCAACCTGCTGCATGCGGTCGTCTCGTTCTTCTTCAACACGGTGCTGGTCGCCGCCGCCGTCAACGCGGCCGTGGCGCTCGCCTCCTGAAACCGATCGGAGTTTTCCATGAAAGTGCTTTCCCAGAACACGGCCTTCGGCGGCATGCAGGGCGTCTTCACCCATGATTCGGAAGCCTGCAAAGGCGAGATGACCTTTGCCGTCTTCGTGCCGCCGCAGGCGATCCACGAGCCGCGCCCGGTGCTCTGGTATCTCTCCGGCCTCACCTGCACCCATGCCAATGTGATGGAAAAGGGCGAATACCGCCGCATGGCCGCCGAGCTCGGCCTCATCATCGTCTGCCCCGACACCAGTCCGCGCGGCAACGACGTGCCGGACGAGATGACCAACTGGCAGATGGGCAAGGGCGCAGGCTTCTACCTCGACGCCACCGAGGAGCCCTGGGCCGAGAACTTCCAGATGTACAGCTACGTCACGGAAGAGCTGCCGAACTTCCTCAGCCAGCACTTCCGCATGGACATGAGCCGGCAGGGCATCTTCGGCCATTCGATGGGCGGGCACGGCGCCATGACGATCGCGCTGAAGCACCCCGACCGCTTCAGGAGCTGCTCGGCCTTCGCGCCGATCGTCGAGCCCTCCACCGCCGACTGGTCGGCCCCGGCCTTCGAGAAGTATCTCGGCGCCGACAAGGCGAAATGGCGGGAATACGATGCCTGCGCGCTGGTGGCCGACGGCGCCCGCTTCCCGGAATTCCTGATCGACCAGGGCAAGGCGGACGGCTTCCTGGAAAACGGCCTGCGGCCCTGGCTCTTCGAGGAAGCGGTCAAGGATACGGACATCAAGCTGACGCTGCGCATGCACGAGCGCTACGACCATTCCTACTACTTCATCTCGACCTTCATGGACGATCACCTGAAGTGGCACGCCGAGCGGCTCGGCTGACACAGACATGGCGGGGGCGCATGGCTGACATGCCGCCCCTGCCCTTGCCCTCCCCGCGCCGATAGGCAATATTCCGCGCCGGTAGACGGCTACCGCCGGAAAGATTCGGTCACGAACGCGGGGACGGCCTCGCTCCTTTGAAACGGAGTAGGCACAATGCCCTGGATCCTTCTTACCCTTGCAGGTCTCTTCGAAATCGGCTGGGCCATCGGTCTCAAATACACCGACGGCTTCACGCGGTTCGTCCCCACCGTCCTGACCGCCGCTTCCATGCTTGTCAGCATCGTGCTGCTCGGCCTTGCCGTGAAGACGCTGCCCATGGGCACGGCCTATGCCATCTGGACCGGCATCGGTACGGTCGGCACCGTCATTCTCGGCATCGTCCTCTTTGCCGAACCGGCAACGGCCATGCGCCTCGGCTGCATCGCCCTCATCATCACCGGCATCCTCGGCCTGAAGTTCGTCGCCTAACCCCGGCGGTTGTCGAGCGCGAAGGCCCCAGGTCCCGCGACCGTCAGGTAGAGGAAGACGAAGCAGAAGAGGATCGCGGCGTCGCCGCGATTGTTCACCGGGAAGAAGCTCTGCGGCGCATGGGCCATGAAATAGGCGACCGCCGTGAAGCCGCAGAGCACGAAGGCCACCGGCCGGGTAAAGAGCCCCACCAGGATCAGCAGGCCGCCGACCACCTCGAGAACACCGGCAAGGCCGATCAGGTTCATGAGATCGCCGAACGGCTGCTCGGCGGGCGGAAAGTTGAAGAACTTCTGCGTGCCGTGCTCGATGAGGAGCAGAGCGGTCATGATGCGAAGCGCGGCCAGCGCCTGCGGCCGCCAGGCGGACAAACGGTCGAACATGCGATGCACTCCCTTTCTGTTCAAAGTGGAATGTTATCGTGCTTCTTCCACGGATTTTCCAGATCCTTGTTCCGCAGCAGCCGTAGCGCCCGGGCGATGCGCTTGCGCGTCGAATGCGGCATGATCACCTCGTCGATATAGCCGCGCTCGGCCGCCACGAAGGGCGAGAGGAAGCGATCCTCGTACATCTTCGTATGCGCGGCGATCTTTTCGGGATCCTCGATGTCCTTGCGGAAGATGATCTCGACCGCCCCTTTCGCGCCCATCACCGCGATCTGCGCCGTCGGCCATGCATAATTGATATCGCCGCGCAGGTGCTTCGATGCCATGACGTCATAGGCGCCGCCATAGGCCTTGCGCGTGATGAGCGTCACCTTCGGCACGGTCGCCTCGGCGAAGGCGAAGAGCAGCTTGGCGCCGTGCTTGATGAGGCCGCCATATTCCTGCGCCGTTCCCGGCAGGAAGCCCGGCACGTCGACGAAGGTGACGACCGGGATGCTGAAGCAGTCGCAGAAGCGCACGAAGCGCGCCGCCTTGCGGCTGGCATCCGAATCGAGCACGCCCGCCAGCACCATCGGCTGGTTGGCGACGAAGCCGACCGTCGCGCCCTCGATGCGGCCGAAACCGCAGACGATATTGCGGGCGAAGCTTTCCTGTATCTCGAAGAAATCGCCCTCGTCGACGGTCTTGGCGATCAGTTCCTTGATGTCATAGGGCTTGTTGGCATTGGCCGGCACGAGCGTGTCGAGCGAATCGTCCACCGCCTCGACCGACTGGAAGCAATCGATCTCCGGCACGGGCGAGGTGTTGGACTGCGGCAGGAAATCGATGAGCCGGCGCACCTGAAGCAGCGCATCGACGTCGTTGTCGTAGGCGCCGTCGGCAATCGAGGATTTCGTCGTGTGGACGGAGGCTCCGCCGAGCTCTTCCGCCGTCACCGTCTCGTTCGTCACGGTCTTCACGACGTCGGGACCGGTCACGAACATGTAGGACGTGTCGCGCACCATGAAGATGAAGTCGGTCATGGCCGGCGAATAGACGTCGCCGCCGGCGCACGGCCCCATGATCACCGAGATCTGCGGGATGACGCCGGAGGCGAGCACGTTGCGCTGGAACACCTCGGCATAGCCGCCGAGCGCCGCGACGCCTTCCTGGATGCGCGCGCCGCCCGCATCGTAGAGGCCGACGATAGGCGCGCGGTTCTTGAGCGCCATGTCCTGGACCTTCATGATCTTCTGGGCATGGGTCTCGGAAAGCGAGCCGCCGAAGACGGTGAAGTCCTTGGCGAAGACGAAGACCGTGCGGCCGTTGACCGTGCCCCAGCCGGTGACGACGCCGTCGCCGGCGATCTTGCTCTTCTCCATGCCGAAATCCGTCGAGCGGTGCTCGACGAACATGTCGAACTCCTCGAATGAGCCCTCGTCGAGAAAGACCTCGATGCGCTCGCGGGCCGTCAGCTTGCCGCGCTTGTGCTGCGCATCGATGCGCGCCTTGCCGCCGCCCATGCGGGCGCGCTCGCGCCGGACTTCGAGTTCGTGGAGAATTTCCTTCATGATCCCTCGGTTCCTCCCGTTTGTGACAACGGATTAGCATGCGGAACCGGGGGCTTGAAGGGGATCGCCCTACATAGATGGTCTTAGGGAAGGATCAGCGCGGGATATCGGCAAGCACGGCGGCGGCGACGTCCATCTCCCCGCGCCGCAATTCGCGGCGGCGGAAGGCCTCCTCGTCGGTGCCCCATTGCTCGATCTGCCAGTCCTCGTCGACATGGGCGAGCGACCATACCCGGTCGGCATCGATCACGCCTTCGGCGAGCGCCAGCGCGAGAAGCGCCGAGCCCGTCAGCGTCGTCACGGTATGCAGGCAGGCAAGCGCCAGCGGATCGCGCCAGGCGGACAGCGCGTCCGAGAAGGCGGCGATGGTCGGTGCCGGCTGCTCCTGGTGCATGACGCCTTCGACGAGGATGAAGCGCGCGCCCTTGGCGTCCGCCGCCCAGCGGATGATCGGGTCCCAGCCGTCGCGCTGACGCTCGACGAGGCCGGTCGGCGAATCCGCGCGGTAGCAGAGCATGTCCGTGCCGGCGAAGCGCACGATCTCCTCGAAGACGGCGTCGAGATTGTCCGCGACGCCGTCGACGGCCGTGTTGATAAGGCGCGTCACCGGCATCTTCGCGGGGTCGATCTCCTCGCCCTGACCGTCCCATTCGGCGCGCAGGCGCTCGGCGATAGCGGGGGCCGGCACGGCGAGCACCTTCTTGCCGGGCGTGCGCAGGGGGCGGCCGTCGAGCAGGATGCGGTGGCCCTCGTCCGTGCTGTCGGTCGAGACCTCCTTGTAGAACCGCTTCGGCAGCGGCCGCTTCATCTGGATCTGCGCGCGGCGAACCGGATCGGGATCGCTCATCGCATCGGAAAGATCGCTCAGAATGTCACGCATCGGAAATCTCCAGCCATTCGAGAAGGTCTGCGGGCGTACGCAGGATGTAATCCGCGCCGGCCTCGACCAGTTCGGGCACGGAGGCATAGCCCCAGGAAACGCCGATCGCCCTGGCGCCGGCCGCCTTCGCCATCTGCATATCGTAAATCGCATCGCCGATGACAACCGTATCGGCCGCATCAATGCCCGCTTCGCTGCAGCATTCCGTCACCATGGCGGGGTGCGGCTTGGAGGGGCAGTCATCCGCCGTGCGCGAGACGAAGAAGGTCTTTTCGAAGCCATGCGTGGCGCGGATGAGGTCGAGGCCGCGGCGCGACTTGCCGGTGACGGCGCCGAGGAGAAGCGCGTCCTCCCGCTCCAGCCGCGCCATCATCTCGGCTATGCCGGGAAACAGCGGCTCCTGGAAGCCCGCCTCGGCGCGCACGCCGGTAAAGATCGCCTTGTAATGCGCGGTCATCGCCAGCGCCTCGTCGTCGACATGCGGCTTGCCCTGCATGCGGGCGATCGCGATGTCGAGCGTCAGGCCGATGATCGCCTTGGTCTCGGAGACGTCCGGCCGGGCATGGCCGAAATCGACGAAGGTGCGCGCCATCACCTCGTGGATCAGCTTCACGCTGTCGACCAGCGTGCCGTCGCAATCGAAAAGAACGAGCCGCATCAGTCGTCTTCCCCGTCCGCCGCGCTCTGGTCGAAGCCGAAGAGGTTCCAGGTCTGCACCATGTGCGGCGGCAGCGGCGCGGTGACGCGCAGGCGCCCGCCGGAGGGATGCGGAATGTCGATGTGGCGGGCATGGAGGTGCAGGCGGTTCTGCACGCCGCCCGGGAAGCTCCAGTTGGTGTCCGCATCGAAATATTTCGGATCGCCGAGGATCGGGTGGCCGATATGGGCCGCGTGGACGCGAAGCTGGTGGGTGCGGCCGGTATAGGGCTCCATCTCCAGCCAGGCGAAATTCTGCCCGGCCTGCTCTACCACGCGGTAGAAGGAAACGGCGTGATCGGCGCCATCCTCGCCGTGCCTGGCGATGCGCATGCGGTCGCCGTCCGGCGTCTGCTCCTTGACGAGCCAGGTGGAGATCTTGTCCTCCCGCTTCTTCGGCACGCCCTTGACCACGGACCAGTAGGTCTTCTTGGTGTCGCGCTCGCGAAAGGCGGCGGTCAGCTTCTGCGCCGCACCGCGCGTGCGGGCGATGACGAGGACGCCCGACGTGTCGCGATCGAGGCGGTGCACGAGGCGCGGCTTCTCGCCCTTCTGGCTCGTCCAGGCCTCCAGCATCTTGTCGATGTGCCGGGTGACGCCCGAGCCGCCCTGCACGGCGATGCCGGCCGGCTTGTTGAGCACGAAGACCTTGTCGTCCTCATGCAGCAGCATGCGGGCGAGCAGCTCGCCGTCGGGAGAATGTTTCAGGTCGCGGCCGGCGATGGGACCGGCCTTGACGCCCTTGGCGTCGATGTCCATCGGCGGGATGCGCACGGTCTGGCCCGGCTGCAGGCGCGTATCGCTCTTGGCGCGGCCGCCGTCGACGCGCACCTGGCCGGAGCGCAGCAACTTCTGGAGCGGGCCGAAGCCGAGGCCCGGATAGTGGACCTTGAACCACCGGTCGAGGCGCATGCCCGCCTCGTCGTTGTCCACCTGCTTGTGTTCGATGCCTGCCATCTTCGCCTTCTTTCGTTGCGCCGCTCTTAGCGCAAGAAGGCCCGGAGGGAAACAGCCTAGAAAGCGCGGAAGGTCAGCGTCGTCAGCGAACGCACGATGCCGGGAATGGAGGCGACGTGATCGTTGATGAACTTGCCGATGTCCTCCTCGCTGTCGACATAGATCTTCAGGAGGAGATCGTAGTCGCCGCTGGTGGAATAGAGCTCCGAGATGAGTTCCGTAGCGTAAAGCGCATCGGCGACCTCGTAAGTCTTGCCCGGAGCGCATTGCAATTGCACGAAAATCGGCTTCATCGGTCCTCCCGCGCCATCGGCGGCATGCTTGTCGTCCTGGTGCCGTGTCGGGCACGCCTGCGCCCGGACCACGCGAGCCGCCCGATTCCGGCGGCATCCTAGGCTCCTTATGACGGAATTTTCACGGCAAAGGCAAGGCCGCCCGAATTTCGTACAGATCGTTAAAACTCGATGAAAATGCAACCATGACGTTTTACGCATGAGAAAGGCGCAACTGCTAGATTCGGTCAATCGACCAACCACGTTGAAACGCCATGACCCAGATCGTGACAGTCTCGCCAACCACCGCCGCCTACGCCTCGCAGGGCATGAAGATGCAGACCCGCACGGGCACGCTCTTCGAGCAGCGCATCCATCACTGGAGCGAAGATGCCAAGGTCCACGGCGATGCGCGCACGCTCGCCATGCTCAACGTCATCCAGCCTCCGGCGCTTGCCCTCGCCCTCCTCACCGCCCCGGTCAGCACGCCGCAGCTCACGGTCGCCGAGGTGCAGCGCCACTACGACGAGAATGGCGAGCCGCTCCCGGCCGAAGCGGTCTGATCTCTCCGGACACATATCCTCCATCCTCTCAGGCCCCGCCCCGGGGCCTTTTTCTTGCCCGCCGTGGCCTACGACAAAAATTTGCTCGGCAGCGACGCCGCCTCTTGCCAAAGCGCAGACAAGGTCGTTATCTGGAGCCGACCTCGCTGGGAGAAACCGGCCGCCCCTCAGGGGATGGCCGGTGCCGAAGGAGCAACCGCCCCGGAAACTCTCAGGCAAAAGGACCAGCAAGGTGCCGTCGGAACTCTGGAGAGAAGCGCGAGAGCGCTCGCCGAAGGGATAACAATCTCAGGCGAAGGGACAGAGGGGGCTCAGGAGAACGGCGCATATGCGCCTGGATTTATGAGCCGGCGCCCGACGCAACAGGGGCGCCCAAGGACTGGAGGGCGCCTTTTGGACGGAACGTCTGAACTCAAGAAAACCCCGCTTCACGCGCTGAACCTTTCGCTCGGCGCCCGCATGGTGCCGTTCGCCGGCTACGAGATGCCGGTGCAATATGCGGCCGGCGTGATGAAGGAACACCTGCACACCCGCACCGCCGCCGGCCTTTTCGACGTGTCCCATATGGGACAGGTCACCGTGCGCGCCCGCTCCGGCGACAATGCCGATGCGGCCCGGGCGCTCGAAACGCTCGTGCCGGTCGATATCGTCGGCCTTGGCGAAGGCCGCCAGCGCTATGCGCTCTTCACCAATGACGAAGGCGGCATCCTCGACGACCTGATGATCGCCAACCGCGGCGACCATTTCTACGTCGTCGTCAACGCGGCCTGCAAGGATGCGGATTTCGCTCATATGCAGGCGAAGATCGGCGAGGCTTGCGAATTGACGCTGCACGACGACCGCGCGCTGGTTGCGCTTCAAGGCCCCCATGCCGAGGCAGTGCTTGCGGAACTGTGGGCCGACGTCTCCTCCATGCGCTTCATGGACGTGCGCGCCTGCGACCTGCACGATGCCGACTGCATTGTCTCGCGCTCCGGCTATACCGGCGAGGACGGCTTCGAGATCTCCATCCCGGCCGACCTTGCGGAATCTGTCTGTCGCCGCCTGCTCGACCATCCGGACGTGCTGCCGATCGGCCTTGGCGCCCGCGATTCGCTGCGCCTCGAGGCTGGGCTCTGCCTCTATGGTAACGACATCGACACCGGCACGACGCCGGTGGAGGCCGGGCTCGAATGGGCCATGCAGAAGGTTCGCCGCAAGGGCGGCGAGCGCGAAGGCGGCTTCCCCGGCGCTTCCGTCATTCTCGACCAGCTCGAAAACGGCGCCGGCCGCCGTCGTGTCGGCCTGAAGCCCGAAGGCCGTGCGCCCGTGCGCGCCGGCGCGGTGCTGGCGACAGACCCCGAGGGCGCGGACGTCGTCGGCACGGTCACCTCGGGCGGCTTCGGCCCGAATGTCGATGGCCCGGTCGCCATGGGCTACGTCACCAAATCCGCCATCGCCCCCGGCACGCAGCTTTATGCAGGCGTGCGCGGAAAATTCCTGCCGGTCACCGTATCGGCCATGCCCTTCGTCAAGAACACCTTCAAACGCTGACAACAGCCGCCAACTACAACTTCATTGAGAGGAACACACATGCTGAAATTCACCGAAGAACACGAGTGGCTGAAGATCGAAGGCGGCGTTGCCACCGTCGGCATCACGACGCATGCGGCCGAACAGCTCGGCGACCTCGTCTTCGTCGAACTGCCGGAAGTCGGCGCGACCTTCTCCAAGGGCGGCGATGCATCCACGGTCGAATCCGTGAAGGCTGCTTCCGACGTCTATTGTCCGCTCGACGGCGAGATCGTTGAAGTCAACGAGGCCATCACGGCCGATCCTTCCCTCGTCAACAGCGACCCGCAGGGCGCCGGCTGGTTCTTCAAGCTGAAGCTCGCCAACCCGGCCGATGCGGATGCGCTGATGGATGAAGCCGCCTACAAGGAGCTTGTCGGCTGATGAACCTGCCCAAGGATTTCGCCTTTACCGATTACCAGCCCTACGACTTCGCCAACCGTCGCCATATCGGCCCTTCGCCGAAGGAGATGGAGGCGATGCTGAAGGTGATCGGCTATCCGAGCCTCGACGCGCTGATCGACGACACCGTGCCGAAATCGATCCGCCAGACCAAGCCGCTCGAATGGGGCGCGCCGATGACCGAGCGTGAAGCGCTCGACAAGCTGCGCGAGACCGCCAATCGCAACAAGAAGCTCGTCTCGCTGATCGGCCAGGGCTATTACGGCACGATCACGCCGCCGGTCATCCAGCGCAATATCCTGGAAAACCCCGCCTGGTACACGGCCTATACGCCCTACCAGCCGGAAATCAGCCAGGGGCGCCTGGAAGCGCTCATCAATTACCAGACCCTGGTCTGCGACCTGACGGGCCTCGACGTCGCCAATGCCTCGCTGCTCGACGAGGCGACCGCCGCCGCCGAGGCGATGGCCATGGCGCAGCGCGTGGCGAAATCCAAGGCGACCGCCTTCTTCGTCGACGAGAACTGCCATCCGCAGACGATCGCGCTGCTGAAGACCCGTTCCGAGCCGCTCGGCTGGAGCATCGTCGTGGGCGATCCCTTCACCGATCTCGATCCGGTCGACGTCTTCGGCGCAATCTTCCAGTATCCGGGCACCTACGGCCATGTGCGTGACTTCACGGGCCTCATCGCCCGCCTGCACCAGACCGGCGCCATCGCCGTCATGGCGGCCGATCCGCTGGCGCTCGCCCTGCTCAAGTCGCCCGGCGACATGGATGCGGATATCGCTATCGGCTGCACCCAGCGCTTCGGCGTGCCGGTCGGCTATGGTGGCCCGCATGCGGCCTATATGGCCGTGAAAGACGCCTACAAGCGCTCCATGCCCGGCCGCCTCGTCGGCGTCTCCATCGACGCCCGCGGCAATCGCGCCTATCGCCTGTCGCTTCAGACGCGCGAACAGCACATCCGCCGCGAGAAGGCGACGTCGAACATCTGCACCGCGCAGGTGCTGCTCGCCGTCATGGCCTCGATGTATGCCGTCTTCCACGGTCCGCAGGGCCTGAAGGCGATTGCCCAGAGCGTGCACCAGAAGACCGTGCTTCTTGCCAAGGGCCTCGAAAAGCTCGGCTATACCGTCGAGCCGGAGGTGTTCTTCGACACGATCACCGTCCATGTCGGCAAGCTGCAAGGCATCATCCTGAAGACGGCCGTCGCGGAAGGCGTGAACCTGCGCAGGATCGGCGACGACCGCATCGGCATCAGCCTCGACGAGCGCTCGCGGCCGATCACGCTGGAATCCGTCTGGCGCGCCTTTGGCGGCGATTTCGAAGTGTCGGCCTTCGAGCCGGACTACCGCCTGCCGAGCGACCTGCTGCGCACCAGCGAATACCTGACGCATCCGATCTTCCACATGAACCGCGCCGAAAGCGAGATGGTGCGCTACATCCGCCGGCTCTCCGACCGGGACCTCGCGCTCGACCGCGCCATGATCCCGCTCGGCTCCTGCACCATGAAGCTCAACGCCACGGCGGAAATGCTGCCGATCACCTGGCCGGAATTTTCGGAGATCCACCCCTTCGTTCCCGCCGACCAGGCGCTGGGCTACCGGCACCTGATCGAAGACCTGTCGCAGAAGCTCTGCGACATCACCGGCTATGACTCCGTCTCCATGCAGCCGAATTCCGGCGCGCAGGGCGAATATGCCGGCCTCCTGACGATCCGCGCCTACCATCTCGCCAACGGCGACACCCATCGCGACGTCTGCCTGATCCCGACCTCCGCGCACGGCACCAACCCCGCCTCCGCACAGATGGCCGGCATGCGGGTCGTCGTCGTGAAAGTGTCGGACAACGGCGATATCGACATGGAGGATTTCCGCGCGAAAGCAGAGCAGTACGCGGAAAGCCTCTCATGCTGCATGATCACCTATCCCTCCACGCACGGCGTCTTCGAGGAGAACGTGCGCGAGGTCTGCGAGATCGTGCACAGGCACGGCGGACAGGTCTACATCGACGGCGCCAATATGAACGCCATGGTCGGCCTTGCCCGTCCCGGCGATATCGGCGGTGACGTTTCGCACCTCAACCTCCACAAGACGTTCTGCATCCCGCATGGCGGCGGTGGTCCCGGCATGGGACCGATCGGCGTCAAGGCGCATCTTGCGCCCTTCCTGCCGGCAAATCCGACAACCGGCGAGGCCGGCGCCGTCTCGGCAGCGCCCTTCGGCTCGGCCTCCATCCTGCCGATCTCCTGGAGCTATTGCCTGATGATGGGCGGCGAAGGGCTGACGCAGGCGACGAAGGTGGCGATTCTCAACGCCAACTACATCGCCGCCCGGCTCAAGGGCGCCTATGACGTGCTCTACAAGTCCGTAAAGGGCCGCGTGGCGCATGAATGCATCATCGACACGCGCCCGCTCGCCGAGAGCGCGGGCGTGACCGTCGACGACGTCGCCAAGCGCCTGATCGACAGCGGTTTCCATGCCCCGACCATGAGCTGGCCGGTCGCCGGCACGCTGATGATCGAGCCGACGGAATCGGAGACCAAGGCCGAGATCGACCGCTTCTGCGAGGCGATGCTGGCGATCCGCGAGGAAGCGCGCGCCATCGAGGAAGGCCGCATGGATCCGGTCAACAACCCGCTGAAGAACGCGCCACACACGGTGGAAGACCTCGTCGGCGAATGGGATCGCCCCTATTCGCGCGAACAGGCCTGCTACCCGCCGGGCGCCTTCCGGGTCGACAAGTACTGGTCGCCGGTCAACCGCGTGGACAATGTCTACGGCGACCGCAACCTCGTCTGCTCCTGCCCGCCGCTGGAGGATTACGCAGAAGCGGCCGAGTAAATCCGGGCCTGTCGCAGGTCCGCTCACTTCTCCTTCGTCATGGTCGGGCCTGATCCGACCATGACGCCAGAAAAGGAAGCGGGGCCGACATCGAACGAACCCCGGCCGATGCCATCGGCCGGGGTTTTCCATTGCGGGCAGGGATTGGATCAGGGTGCGACGGCGACGTCGACCCAGAAGCGGGTGAAGCCCTCGGCGAACTCGCGATAGCCGCTCAGCGTCGAGGGTTTGACGGCATAGGCGTTCGCGCCGTTCTCATAGGCGCGGCTGACGTCCGCGGTGTTCGACGATGAGGAAAGCATAATGACGGGCGTCACCGCCGTGCGCGGCCGGCCGCGCAGGCGCTTGAGAAGCTCCATGCCGCTGACGCCGGGCATGTTGATGTCGAGCAGGATATAGTCGAAGGCTTCCGCATCGAGCCGGTCGCTGGCGGCCTCGGCATCGGCGGCATGGGTGATCTCGATCGGGCTTCCGGCATCGCTGAAGGCGCGCATGACGAAGCGCACGTCCACCGGATCGTCATCGACGACGATCAGCTTTCTGGCCGAACCTCCCACTGTTCGCTCCCCTTCGATTTCACGGGTTGCGGAAACGTCACGATGAAGCGTGCGCCGGGAGCATAGCTCGTGTCAAGCGCTATGACGCCGTTGTGACTCTCGACGATCCGCCGCGCCAGTGCGAGCCCGACGCCGGTGCCCTGATAGACAGTCTCGTCGCGATGAAGCCTCTGGAAAACTTCGAAAATGCGTCCGACATGCTGCGGGTCGATGCCGATCCCGTCATCCTCCACGACAAGGTCGATCCCATCGGGCCGCTGCCTTGCATAGATGCGGACGGACGGCGCCTTGTCGGGGCGGCGGTATTTCAGCGCGTTGCCGATGAGATTCTGCGCCAAGCGCTTCAGGAGCTCGGGATCGCCCATGATCTCCGGCAACGGCTCGACCTCCACCCGTCCGCCGGTCTCCTCCACATGGCCCTCCAGCAGCGCCAGCGCATCGCCCACCACGCCGGAGAGCGAGACCGGCTTCGGCGCGGCGATGCGGTAGGCGATCTGCGAGAATTCCAGCAGGCTGTCGATGATGCGCCGCATGCGCGCGGAGCTCTTGCGCACATGATCGGCATAGGCCGGCAGTTCGGCGAACTCGCCGCGATGCACGTCCTCCGAGATCATCTCGGCGAACATCGAGAGATGACGCAGCGGCGCCTTCAGGTCGTGCGAGACGGTGGCGGTGAACTGGTCGAGCGCCTCGTTCTTGCGGCGCAGCTCGTTCGTCTGCGCCTCCACCCGCTGCTGCTGGCGCTTGGCCTCGGTGATGTCGCGGCCGACGCTGACGACCTCGCTGACGCCATCCCCATCGAAGATCGCGACGGCCGTCCACAGCATCCACATCGGCTGGCCTTCGTGGTCGATGCAGATTTCCAGCGTCTTCACAGGCGCGTCCCGCGTATAGGCGGCGATATCCATCAGCACGGCCGTCTGTTCCGGCGCGCAGGCGACCTCGGGAAGATACCGGCCGATCAGCGCGTCGGTGGTCGAGCCCATATGGGCGGCATATTTGTCGTTGGCGAAGCGGACGGTCAGGTTCCTGTCGAAGCGCAGGATCATGTCGGGCAGGATCTGCAGCAGGGAGAGATATTCGCGCCGCTTTTCCTCCAGCGCCGCCTCGGTGCGCTTCAGCTCCGATATGTCGATGCGCATGGCGACGATATCGCCCGTCTCGGCGACATGGCTTTCGCCGCGGATCCAGCGCCCCTTGCCGAATTCGAAGACGGCGCCGCCACCGCCGGCATCCCGGTGTTTTTCAAGGCGCTCACGCACCAGGGCCTCGGCCCCCGATGTTCCCTCCTCGATGCCGGGGTACATTCCGGCGCGGATATTGGCGCGCACGATGCTTTCCATCGTCGCGCCGACACGCACGGCATCCCGCGCGCCCGCGCAGCGCTCCTTGTAGGAGCGGTTGAACATCACCAGCCGCTCCGCCGGGTCGAAGATCGCAAAGCCCTCGGTCATGGTGTCGAGCGCGGCAGCGATACGCTGGCCGAGCAGGACCTGCTCGCCATGGCTGCCGCCGCTGAGGAGGCTGCGCAGGAGGAGCGCGTAGCGCGCCGCGCCGTCCGCTTCGTCCGGCAAAGGAATGACATGGGCCGTCGCTTCGAACAGCGAGCCGTTCTCATGGCGGAAGGCGAAGGCATGGGCGTTCTCGCGCCCTTCCGCGGCATGACGGGCAAGCAGCGTGGTGGGGTTCGCCCCATCGATAACGGCGGCAGCATCGGGCCTGCGGCCGTCGCGATTCCAGCCGAAGGCGCGGGCCGCGGCTTCGTTGTGCGAGACGACGCAGGCCCCGGCATCCACGATCAGGACGGGAAACGGCAGGTTTTCGTAAAGTGCCGCGGCAAAGCCGGTCATCGCTCGCGCCCCTCCTGGCGATCACGGCGGCACGAGCCTCTCATGCCGCGCGTCGGAGACTAGGCAAAACCGTCCGTGAAGGGAAGCTGCAAGGATTCGCAGTCGTCGGCCTGCCAGTCAGGCGCGAACGGTCGGCTGGCCGGCGGCGGCGAGCGCTGCGAGATCGGCGGGCTTCAGCTCGACCGATTCGCCGCAGCCGCAGGCGGATGTCTGGTTGGGATTGTGGAAGGTGAAGCCCGAGCGCAGGGTCGTGACCTCGAAATCCATCTGCGTGCCGAGCAGATAGAGCACGGCTTCCGGCGCGATCCAGACGCGGGCGCCGTTCAGTTCGATCAGGTCGTCCTTGGCATTGGGTTCGGTCACGAGGTCGACGGAATATTCCATTCCGGCGCAACCGCCCTTCTTGATGCCGACGCGGATACCCCTGGCATCGCCGCCGGCATTGTCGACGATCGCCTTGACGCGGTTTGCCGCCGCGTCGGTCAGTGTCATGACTGCAAAGGCCATGGGCATAATCTCCTTCGACCTAACGGGTTCAAGGCCCGATGGTTTCCGAATCTGAATCTAGTGATCGGCGGTTAAGCGATCAATACCAGCCAACCGCAACCTGCGCCTCTTCCGACATGCGGTCCGGCGTCCACGGCGGATCGAAGGTCATCTTGACCTCGACGCCGGACACGCCTTCCACGGCGCCGACGGCATTCTCGACCCAGCCGGGCATCTCGCCGGCCACGGGGCAACCCGGCGCTGTCAGCGTCATGTCGATCTTGACCATGCGGTCGTCTTCGATGTCGATCTTGTAGATCAGACCGAGTTCGAAGATATCGGCCGGGATTTCCGGGTCATAGACCGTCTTCAGGGCGGAAATGACGTCGTCGCTGAGACGGGCCAGTTCATCGGCCGGGATCGCCGAATGAACGATGCCGTCGCGGACGTCGATCTTGTCTTCCGTTGCGTCGAGGGACATGGGCCTGCTCCTAGGCAAAGAACTTGCGGGCATGGTCGAGCGCATCGGCCAATGCATCGACTTCGGCACGCGTATTGTAGAGGCCGAACGATGCCCGGCATGTGGAGGTGACGCCGAAGCGTTTCAAGAGCGGCTGGGCGCAATGGGTGCCGGCGCGCACCGCAACCCCTGCCCGGTCGATCACCATAGACACGTCATGGGCATGGATGCCTTCCAGCTCGAAGGAGAAGATGGAACCCTTGCCCGGCGCCGTGCCGAAGATGCGCAGCGAATTGATCGCCGAAAGCCTCTCATGGGCGTAGTCGCGCAGGTCCGCCTCATGGGCGGAAATCGCCGCGCGGCCGATCTTCTCCATGTAGTCAAGCGCATAGCCGAGGCCGATCGCCTGCACGATGGGCGGCGTGCCGGCCTCGAAGCGGTGCGGCGGATCGTTGTAGGTGACGATATCCTCGCTCACGTCGACGATCATCTCGCCGCCGCCCTGGAACGGGCGCATCTCTTTCAGGCGATCCATCTTGCCGTAGAGCACGCCGATGCCCGAGGGGCCGTAGAGCTTGTGGCCGGTCATCACGTACCAGTCGCAATCGATATCGCGCACGTCGACCGGCATGTGCACGGCACCCTGCGAGCCGTCCACCAGCACAGGAATGCCGCGCTCGCGCGCGATGCGGCAGACTTCCTTGACCGGCACTATGGTCCCGAGCGCATTCGACATATGCGTGATGGCGATGAGCTTGGTGCGCTCCGTCAGGCACTTCTCGAACTCTTCGATCTGGAACGCGCCCGTTTCATCGACCGGCGCCCAGACGAGCTTCGCACCCTGCCGCTCGCGAATGAAATGCCACGGCACGATGTTGGAGTGATGCTCCATGATCGAAAGGACGATCTCGTCGCCCTCGCCGATCTTGGGCATGCCGTAGCCATAGGCGACCGTGTTGATCGCCTCGGTCGAGGATTTCGTGAAGATAATCTCATCGACCGAAGAGGCATTCAGGAAACGGCGCACTTTTTCGCGCGCCGCCTCATAGGCGTCCGTTGCGGCATTCGACAGGAAATGGAGGCCGCGGTGCACGTTTGCATATTCGTTGGAATAGGCATGTGCGACCGCGTCGATCACCACCTGCGGCTTCTGCGCCGAGGCGCCGTTGTCGAGATAGACCAGCGGCTTGCCATAGACCGTTTTCGACAGGATGGGGAAATCCTTGCGGATCGCCTCGACGTCGTAGGCCAGTGCGGGTGCGTGTTCCATCTCGATCGTCCTAAACTAGGCGTGCTTTTCCAGCCAGGCGGCGATGATGCCTTCCAGCGCTTCGACCAGCGGCTCGTCTTCCAGCTCCTCGACGATCTCGGCGACGAAGGCGTTGACCAGCATGGCGCGCGCCTTGTTTTCCGGGATGCCGCGCGCCATCAGGTAATAGAGCTGCGTGTGGTCGATATCGATCACGGTCGCGCCGTGGCCGCACTGCACGTCGTCGGCGAAGATTTCCAGCTCCGGCTTGGCGGAGAAGTCGGCTTCGTCGGAGAGCAACAGCGTGTTGCACGACATCTTGGCGTCGGTCTTCTGGGCATCCGGCGCAACGCGGATCTGGCCCTGGAAGACGCCGCGGGCGCGATCGAAGATCACGTTGCGGATGACTTCGCTCGACGTCGTGTTCGGCACGTCATGGCCGACCGTGAAGGTCACGTCAGTGTGCGTCTCGCCGCCAAGCAGGTTGATGCCGCGCAGCGTCAGGTCCGATCCCTCGCCCGAAACGACCACATGGATTTCCTGCCGGACGAGCTTGCCGCCGGCATTGACCACGTAAAGGCGAAGCTTCGCGTCGGTGCCGAGCGTGATGCGGATCTGACCGAGATGGGTATCCGCCGCGCCCTGCGTCTGCAGGATGATCCAGGTGATCTCCGCACCGTCGGCAAGCGTGATGTCGCTGACCGTCGTCACGAAGGCAGCGTTCTCGCCGCCGGCGACATGGCGCTCGATGACAGTCGCCTTCGTATTGGCGCCGAAGGTTGCCGGGAAGCGCGTATGCGTCTGGCCGGCGTTCTGGATCGTCTGGATTTCGAGCGGCGCTTCCAGCTCGGTACCATCAGCCAGATCGAGCACGAAACCGTCGCGCACGAAGGCGCCGTTGATGCGGCCGATGGCATCGTCGCCGTCACGGGCGGCAAGCCCTGCGGCGGCGGTGCCGTCCACCAGCGCATCCTTGAAAGTCCGCACCGTCACGCCCGCGGCCGTCGCGCGGGCGTCGGCAAGGCCGTTGGCGACAGAAACCACGGCCGAACCCTCGACCAGCGGGCCGACCTTGGCGACCGAAGTCGCCGGGTCGAAAGCCGGAACGGCGCGCAGCAGCGCCTTGAGGTCCGTATAGTGCCACGCCTCGACGCGGCGCGTCGGAAGGCCGGCGGCCTTGAAGTCGCTGATCAGCGTGTCACGCGCGGCCAGAACCGCGCCGTCGCCCGGCAGTTCGCCGATGGCGTTGTCATAGGCTTCGCAAAGCGCGGTCTCGGCGACCGAAAGCTTCATGCCTGTCTGCATGTTCATGGGATCACTCCTTCACCGTGCCGTCAGGCGGCAGCACCGATGATGTCGGCATAGCCGTTCGCTTCCAGCTCGTGCGCCAGCGTCTTGTCGCCGGACTTGATGACCTGGCCCTTGTAGAGAACGTGGACCGTATCCGGCACGATGTAGTCGAGCAGGCGCTGGTAGTGCGTGATGACGATGACGGCGCGATCCGGCGAGCGCAGCGCATTGACGCCGTCGGCGACGATCTTCAGGGCATCGATGTCGAGGCCGGAATCGGTCTCGTCGAGAACGCACAGCTTCGGCTCCAGCAGCGACATCTGCAGGATTTCGGCGCGCTTCTTCTCACCGCCGGAGAAACCGACGTTCAGCGGACGACGCAGCATTTCCGGCGCGATCTTCAGTTCGGCGGCGGCTTCCTTGACGCGGCGCATGAAGTCTGGCGTCGTCAGCTCGTCCTCACCGCGCGCCTTGCGCTGCTCGTTCATCGCGACCTTGAGGAACTGCATGGTGGCAACGCCCGGGATTTCGACCGGATACTGGAAGGCGAGGAAGATGCCCTTGGAGGCGCGCTCTGCCGGGTCGAGTTCCAGAATGCTCTCGCCGTTATAGAGGATGTCGCCCTCGGTGACTTCATAGTCCTCGCGGCCGGAGAGGATGTAGGAAAGCGTCGACTTGCCGGAGCCGTTCGGGCCCATGATGGCGGCGACTTCGCCAGCCTTCACGGTGAGGTTCAGGCCGCGGATGATCTCGGTGCCGTCTTCGGCGATGCGGGCGTGCAGGTTCTTGATTTCAAGCATGGACATATCCTTTTCGGACGAATTCGTTTGGCGGCGCGCGTCTTGCGCGCGCCCGGATGATCAATGGGCGAAGGTCAGCCGACCGAGCCTTCCAGCGAGATGCCGATCAGCTTCTGCGCCTCGACGGCAAATTCCATCGGCAGTTCCTGAATGACTTCCTTGACGAAGCCGTTCACGATCAGCGCGATCGCCGCTTCGGTCGGGATGCCGCGCTGCAGGCAGTAGAACAGCTGGTCCTCGGAGATCTTTGAGGTGGTCGCCTCGTGCTCGAACTGGGCCGTGGCGTTCTTCGCCTCGATATAGGGCACGGTATGCGCACCGCACTTGTCGCCGATCAGCAGCGAGTCGCACTGGGTGAAGTTACGCGCGTTCTCCGCCTTGCGGTGGGCCGAAACCTGGCCGCGATAGGTGTTGTTGGAGAAGCCTGCGGAAATGCCCTTGGAGACGATGCGGCTCGACGTGTTCTTGCCGAGATGAATCATCTTGGTACCCGAGTCGATCTGCTGATGGCCGTTGGAAACGGCGATCGAGTAGAACTCGCCGCGCGAACCATCGCCGCGCAGGATGCAGGACGGGTACTTCCAGGTGATGGCGGAGCCGGTCTCGACCTGCGTCCACGAAATCTTCGAGTTCTTGCCGCGGCAATCGCCGCGCTTCGTCACGAAGTTGTAGATGCCGCCCTTGCCTTCCTTGTCGCCCGGATACCAGTTCTGGACGGTGGAATACTTGATCTCGGCATCGTCGAGCGCGACGAGTTCGACCACGGCGGCGTGAAGCTGGTTCTCGTCACGCTGCGGCGCGGTGCAGCCTTCGAGGTAGGACACGTAAGCGCCCTCTTCCGCGATGATCAGCGTGCGCTCGAACTGGCCGGTGTTCTTCTCGTTGATACGGAAGTAGGTCGACAGTTCCATCGGGCAGCGAACGCCCTTCGGCACGAAGACGAACGAGCCATCGGTGAAGACGGCGGTGTTCAGCGTGGCGTAGAAATTGTCGGTCGCCGGGACGACGGAGCCGAGATACTTCTTCACGAGCTCGGGATGTTCGCGGATGGCTTCGGAGATCGACATGAAGATCACGCCGGCCTTCTTCAGCTCTTCCTTGAAGGTCGTGACGACGGAGACGGAGTCGAAGACGGCGTCGACGGCTATCTTGGACTTCTCGACGCCGGCGAGGATTTCCTGCTCGCGCAGCGGAATGCCGAGCTTCTCGTAGGTCTTCAGCAGCTCGGGATCGACCTCGTCAAGCGACTTCGGGCCGCTCTGGTTCTTCGGAGCGGCATAGTAGTAGAGGTCGTTGAAGTCGATCTTGGGATAATCGACGCGCGCCCAGGTGGGCTCTTCCATGGTCAGCCAGCGGCGATAGGCGTCGAGGCGCCATTCGAGCATCCAATCCGGCTCGTCCTTCTTGGCAGAGATGAAGCGGATGATATCCTCGGAAAGCCCCTTCGGAGCCTTGTCCATTTCGATCTTCGTCTCGAAGCCGTATTTGTACTGGTCGACGTCAATCTGACGGACCTGATCGATCGTTTCCTGCACCGCAGGCATATCGTTCTCCAATCTCGCCGGAGACAAGGTCCGGCAGCTTGTTAACGGGTGGCGGTCAGCCGCCGGTTATGTAAGCGCCAAAGGCGGCTTTTCCCACCCTTTGGCAAGCGAAAACTCGCGTTTCCGCAAGAATCCTTCAGGCCGCGTTCCCAGTCACGCGTCGCCGCGAGACGACGCGTGAGAAAGCGGCCAGAAACCGATCCACATCCGCCTGCGCCGATCCCGGCCCGAGCGAGACGCGAAGTCCGCCGAGCGCGGCGTCGAAGCCCATGGCCGTCAGCACATGGCTCTGGCCGACCTTGCCGGACGAGCAGGCGGAACCTGCCGAAAGCGCAATGCCTTCGAGGTCGAAGGCGATCTGCCCCGTCTCGGACTTGAGACCCGGCAGGCTGAAGAAGGACGTATTGGCGACGCGCTCACCGTCCGCGCCGTGGATGATCACGTCATTGGCCGCAAGCCGCATGCCCGCCTCCAGCGCATCGCGCAGACCGGTGATCCGGGCATTGCGCTCAACCATGTCGTCGGTCGCTGCACGCGCCGCGGCGGCAAAGCCCGCAAGCGCGGCCGGGTTCTCCGTGCCGGAACGATGCCCCTTCTCCTGCCCGCCGCCGCGGATCAGCGGCGCGGGCATCAGCACTTCGCCGCGCGTCACGAGCGCGCCGGCGCCCTTCGGGCCACCGAGCTTGTGGGAGGAGACGATGAGGAAATCGGCATCCAGCGCCTCGATATCGACCGGCATGCGGCCGACGGCCTGCACCGCGTCGACGACAAGCAGCCCGCCATGGCGGCGCACGATTTCTGCGGCAGCCTTCACCGGCTGGACGATGCCCGTCTCGTTGTTGGCGAGCATGATGGCAACCATCGGCAGACCCTTGGCCTTGTCATGGTTCTGGAGCAGCGTTTCGAGCGCTTCCAGATCCACCACACCGGCGCGCGTGACCGGAACGGTCGTTACGTTCTCCCGCTGAAAGCGCCCGCCCTCGCGGACCGCCGGATGCTCGATCTCGGACACATAGAGATGACCGACGGCAAGCGGCGTGCGACCCATGCGGTAATCGGGCGTCAGGACAAGGTTCGCCGCCTCGGTCGCGCCGCTCGTGAAAATCACATGGGCAGGCGCTGTATTGACGAGCGCGGCAACGTCACGGCGCGCGGCTTCCACCAGCATGCGCAGCGCCCGGCCCTCGCCATGCACGGAAGACGGATTGCCGACCGTGTCGAGCGCGGCGATCACGGCCTCGCGCGCCGCGGCCAGCAAGGGCGCGGTGGCGTTCCAGTCGAGATATGTGCGCTCAGTCTTCGTCATTCGTTATCCGTGCGTGTCCGGCAAGTTCAAGGCGGCGTGCATTTTTCTTGAAATTTCCGCCGGGCTTGCCTTATGACACCAAACTCATGGCGCCAGATGCGTCCAAACAGTTTCGAACAGTTCTAAACTAGGTTCTAGAAAAGCTGAGTGCTTTCGTCAAGACTTGACTTGACAAGAATCCGTTTCAGAACGCGAATGTGCCGGAGTAAGAATGCCCGAAATCATCTTCAACGGACCCGCCGGTCGCCTCGAAGGCCGTTACCAGCCGTCCAAGCAGAAGAACGCCCCTATCGCCATCGTGCTGCACCCGCATCCGCAGTTCGGCGGCACGATGAACAACCAGATCGTCTACCAGCTCTTCTACATGTTCCAGAAGCGCGGTTTCACGACGCTCCGCTTCAATTTCCGCGGCATCGGCCGCAGCCAGGGCGAATTCGACCACGGCGCGGGGGAACTCTCCGACGCCGCCTCGGCGCTGGACTGGGTGCAGAGCCTGCATCCCGATTCCAAGAGCTGCTGGGTCGCCGGCTATTCCTTCGGCGCCTGGATCGGCATGCAGCTGCTGATGCGCCGCCCCGAGATCGAAGGCTTCATGTCGATCGCGCCGCAGCCGAACACCTACGACTTCTCGTTCCTGGCGCCCTGCCCGTCGTCCGGCCTGATCATCAATGGCGAAGCCGACAAGGTCGCGCCGGAGAAGGACGTCAACGGGCTCGTCGAAAAGCTGAAGGCACAGAAGGGTATCCTGATCACGCACAAGACCGTGCCGGGCGCCAATCACTTCTTCAACGGCCAGACCGAGACGCTGATGGCGGAATGCGAGGACTATCTCGACCGTCGCCTTGCCGGCGAACTGACGCCGGAACCGGCCGCCAAGCGCATCCGCTGATCGGCCGAAAGCCAAAGTCATCGAGCCCGGAGGCCCCGCCTCCGGGCTTTTTCTTTACCGTCAGTTCGCCCGCTTGACGACTTCCAGCACGACGGCCGGCGGCTCGGCCTCGCGCACGCAGTCGCGGCCGGCATTCTTGGCGGCATAGAGCGCGTCATCGGCCCGGCGCATGGCGAACCGGAAGGGCTCCCGGTCGCCGATTTCGGCAACACCGAAGCTGGACGTCACCCTTATTCCGGCCGGAAGGCCCGGAATGGGCGAGACGGCCCGCGTCGCCCGCAGCGCATGGGCGAAGAGCAAGGCGGCCTCCTTGCCGGTGCGCGGCAGGAACATGAGGAATTCCTCCCCGCCGATACGCGCGGCAAGCGCGCCCTTGGGCGCCGCTGCGCTGAGCATTTCGCCGAAAGCGCGGATGGCCGCGTCACCGCCCTGGTGGCCATGGGTGTCGTTCACCGCTTTGAAGTGGTCGAGGTCGCAGAGCACGATGCTGTGCGGCCCCGGGCCCGCAATCAGCGCATCGACCCGGTTGTCGAAGCCGCGGCGATTGAGCAGGCCGGAGAGCGGGTCGATCTCCGCGTTGACCTTTTCGTCCGCGACGATCTCCAGCACGAGCACGCAGAGCAGCATGAGGCCGACGGCGACGATGAGCACCGCGCCCATGCTCTGCGACACGAGCGCGAACTGGCTGGCGAGGTAGTCCTTCGCCGTATTGCCCGATCCAGCAAGGACGGCGGCAAAAGCCTTGAGGAGAAAATGCGCGCTGGTGACGGCCAGCAGCACGACAAGCGCCCGGTCGACGAAGGTTTTCTCCCGCGCGCGCCAGGCCGCGAAGGCGCTGAGGCCGAGCGCCACCGCAAAGGGCGTCTGGTAGGGCAGCGCGTGCTGCAGCGTACCGCGCGGCAGATCGTAGATGAAACAGTCGACCGTGACGAAGGCGGCAAAGAGCGCGGCAAGCCCGAGTCGGCTGGTCTTCAGGCCATAAAGCTGGCCGATGCCGACGCGCAGCATGAACATGCCGCCCAGCATCGAGGCGAAGGCGAGGATCGCCCAGGGTTTCGCCGGGGGAACATAGGCGACGAGCAGTTCGAAGACGGTCGAGAGAGACGCGACGGCAAAGCAGCCGGCAAACCAGCGGGCGGCGACCCGATTGCGGCTGCGGGCGGAAACCGCCAGGAAAAACATGCAGAAACACTGCGCGATGAGGAAGTTCACCGTCAGCAGGAAACCTGCGCCACTCATTGGCCACCTTACACAAGAACCGATGTCGCGCCGTGCGGAAACGCCCCGGTGCGATCGGACGGATGCTAGAGAACGGCGACAAAAAAAGCGTTAATCGGAAGGGGCTGCTTTCCGCAACAGGCCGCCCGTCACCGGCGCCGTCACGCCCGTCGTTCCCGGGAAGGTGAGCGGCAGCCCGCGCAGCGAGCGTACGGCGAGATAGGCCCAGGCCTCCGCTTCCATGCTGTCGCCGTTGAGATCGACCGCCTCCGCGGCCACGACCGCGGCGCCCTCCGACCCGGCAAGCGCTGCAAGGTCGTCCATGATGACCGGATTGAGCCGCCCGCCGCCGCAGACGACATAGAGCTTCGGCCGCTCCGGCAGATGGCGGGCGGAGCGCAGGATGGCGGCGGCGGTGACATGCGCCAGCGTGCGCGCACCGTCCTCGAGGCTCGCCTCCGCGCCTTGCGGCGGGCGGAAATCGTTGCGGTCGAGCGAGCGGCGCACCTTGTCGGTGAAGAAGACGTGGCCGAGGTAGCGCTCGACAAGACCGGCATCCACCCTGCCCTCCGAGGCGATCAGGCCGCCCTGGTCGTAGGGAATGCCGGCATGGGCCTCCACCCACTGGTCGATCAGCGTATTGCCCGGCCCGCTGTCATAGGCGACGATCTCGCTGCCGCTGCCGACGAAGGTGATGTTGGAAATGCCGCCGATATTGACGAAGACCACAGCCTCGCCGCTGGCGCGGGAAAGGCCTGCGGCAAGCGCGGCATGATAGGCCGGGATCAGCGGCGCACCCTGCCCGCCATGCGCCATGTCGTTCGCCCGCATGTCGTAGACCACGTCGATGCCGGTCTCGCGGGCCAGCAGGTCGCCGTCGCCGAGCTGCACGGTGAGGCCCTGATTCGGCCGGTGCAGCACGGTCTGGCCGTGGAAGCCTATAACGTCGATGTCATCCGGCCGCAGATCGTTCTCGGTAAGGAAGGCGCGCACCGCCTCGGCATGGCGAAGGGTCAGTTCGCGCTCGATCTCATCCAGATCGCCCGGCCGCTCGCCGCGCTCGCCGATCATCTTGGCTGTCTCCAGCGCGCCTTGCAGCCGGCGGCGGAAGGCCACGTCGTAGGAACGCCCCATCGACGGTCCGCGCTCGACCACAGCCTCACCGTCCGTGCGCAGCAGCGCCACGTCGATGCCATCAAGGCTCGTGCCGCTCATCAGGCCAATCGCCGTCAACATCCCCGTCATGCCGCCACTCCAGAATCACTTTTGGAGTGATTATGCGCGCAAACGGTGCTAAACGCCCGGCGGTCCGCGGGAAAATCTTCCCGACCAAGCACGATCCCACCAGAGAGACAGGCCATGTCCGAATTCAAATCCGATTTCCTTCGCACGCTGAAAGAGCGCGGCTTCATCCACCAGATTTCCGATGAAACCGGCCTCGACGATCTTCTCGCCAAGGAAACCGTGACGGCCTATATCGGCTTCGATCCGACGGCGCCGAGTCTCCACGCCGGCGGGCTCATCCAGATCATGATGCTGCACTGGTTCCAGAAGACCGGCCACCGCCCGGTCTCACTGATGGGCGGCGGCACCGGCATGGTGGGCGACCCCTCCTTCAAGGACGAGGCGCGCCAGCTCCTGACGCCGGAAACGCTGAGCACCAACATCGCCGGCATCAAGAAGGTCTTCTCCAACTACCTGACCTATGGAGACGGCCCGAAGGACGCGCTGATGATCAACAATGCCGACTGGCTGCTCGGCATCAACTATCTCGAATTCCTGCGCGATGTCGGCCGGCATTTCTCGGTCAACCGCATGCTCTCCTTCGACAGCGTGAAGATGCGCCTCGAACGCGAGCAGTCGCTGTCCTTCCTCGAATTCAACTACATGATCCTGCAGGCCTACGACTTCGTGGAACTGAACAAGCGCTACGACGTGCGCCTGCAGATGGGCGGCTCCGACCAGTGGGGCAACATCGTCAACGGCATCGACCTCGGCCACCGCATGGGCACGCCGCAGCTCTACGCCCTTACCTCGCCGCTGCTGACCACCGCGTCTGGCGCCAAGATGGGCAAGTCGCTCTCCGGCGCCGTGTGGCTGAACCCGGAAATGCTCTCGGCCTATGATTTCTGGCAGTACTGGCGCAACACGGAAGATGCGGACGTTCCGCGCTTCCTGAAGCTCTACACGACGCTGCCTATGGACGAAATCGCCCGCCTTTCCGCGCTCGGCGGCGCCGAGATCAACGAGGTGAAGAAAATCCTCGCGACGGAAGTGACGGCGATGCTGCATGGCCGGCAGGCCGCCGAACAGGCCGCCGAGACCGCGCGCAAGACCTTCGAGGAAGGCGCGATCGCGGAAAACTTGCCGTCGATCGACGTCGCGGCGGGTGAACTGGAAGCTGGCATCGGCCTGCTGACGCTCGTCGTCAAGGCCGGGCTTGCCGCCTCCAACGGCGAAGCGCGCCGCCATGTCCAGGGCGGTGCCGTACGCATCAACGATACGGCCGTATCGGACGAGCGCCGCGTCATCGGCACGGCGGACGTTTCCGCCGACGGCGTGATCAAGCTTTCGCTCGGCAAGAAGAAGCATATTCTCGTCCGCCCGGCCTGAGCGGCCGGACACACTTCACCATCGAGGCCGCCTCCGGGCGGCCTTTTTCATTGGAACTCGAAGATGTTGCGGAAGACGCCCGGCGCGATGATCGAGAGCGGGTTGATGATGAGGTTCGGTTTGTCGAAGGCGCCGGAGAGCTTGAAGGTAATGCCGATCAGGCCGCGGTCGTTGCCGTTGCCGAGGATGATGCCGATCAGCGGCAGCTCGGCGAACAGCCGGTTGAGGCCATAGGCCGGCATGAAGGTGCCGGTCATGTCGATCCGGCCGTTGGCGTCGCGCACGGTTCCCTGGAAGGTCGCGCCCACCGTTTCGCCGCGCACCACGCCGTTGTCGAGGGCGAGCGTACCGCCGCCGATCCGCACCTGCGCGAAGCCGCGCGAGAATTTCACCGCGCTGACGTCGATCTCGCGGCGCACGGCGTCGTTCAGGCTGCGGCCGTTCTCGCCGGCCGGGGTGGAGACGAGCGAGCGCAGCCGCTCCTCGCCGACGAGCGCGAAATTGCGGATGTCGACCGAACCCGCCCAGCCGCCATTGGTCCGCTGGCTCAGCCGCACGTTCAAAAGACCGCCGCGCAGGTGGCCGTAGATATCTGCGAAGCGCGCGACGGCGCCGGCGTCGCCACTCGTCAACTGGATGATATCGATGGCGCCGTTATTGGCGAGCTTCACCACGACCGGTGCGCCGCTCTCCGTCACGGCGGAGAGATCGACCGCTGAAATGCGATCGCCCGCCGTCGCATAGCGGAAATTGACGCCGGAAAGGGTCTCACCGTTGAAGCCCACCACCCGCGAGAGATTGGCCTCCACGCTGATATTCTGCTTGTCCCCGCCGTCGCTGCCACCACCCGGATTCTTCAGCCGCGCCAGCACCTGGCGCAGGTCCGCGGCCTCGCCATCGGCACGCACCTGATAGCCGGACTTGGCGCGGTCGACCTTCAGGCTGAACCGGTCGTCGGCGGACAGGCGGACAGTGGAGAAGTTCGCCGAATCCAGCGTCGTGCCGTGAAACGCGAGATCGCCCGAAACGCTGAAACCGTCGCCGGCAAAGCGGAAACCGGAAATCCGTGTCACCTTGTCGTCTGTATTCGCGGTCAACGTCACCTTGCCGCCGATGCCTGCTCCCTTCGTCCAGCCGAGCCAGGGAATGGAGATCGCGGCAGCGCCGACATCGGCCTCGACCTGGCGCGGACCGTCGCCCTCCTGTTCGAGCCGGACAGCGATATTGCCCTCGATCACGTCGTCGAGCCCCGGGAGCAGCTTGCGCCGCTCCTTGTTGCCGAGCGTCCCGGTCAGAACCGTCTTGCGCGCGATGCCCGCCTTCTTGTCGACCGGCTCGACCAGTTCGAGATTGAGCGGAACGCCGTCGATATCGGCTTTCGCATCGAGACTGGCCACCGTGGGATCGATGGCGAGCAGGCCATGCAGTCCCGTGACATTGCGCCCGGCGATCGGCTTGCGCACGTCCACGTCGTCGAGGGTCAGGGCCGCGGTCCATTGCGGCGGCGGCGGATTGTGCGCGGAAACGACCCCGAAATGCGCCTTCACCTTGGCCTTCACGTGACCGCTGAAATCCTCCGGCGCAAAACCGGTCGCCGGCAGCGCGCGGATCGGCTTGTAGGTCACGAGTTCGGCGATGGCGTCGGCATCGCCGGAAACGTCGATATCCATGTCCGCCATCAGCGGCTTGGTGTAATTGTCCGGCAGCACGAAGGTGCCGCCGGTCAGCGCTACCGTGCGCCCAGAGGGGAAATAGGCCGTGCCACCGGTAATGGAGATTTCCGTGCGCGGGCCGCGCAGGCGGAATTTGCCGGACGTATCGCGCAGCGGCGGAATATCGCCCGCGATGTTCATGCGGGCGCCCTCGATGTCGAAATCGATCTTCAATTCGTTCGCGTCGAGATGCATCGGCACGCCCGGCTCGCGCGGGCGACCTTCGGCAAGATAGAACTCGATGCGGCCATTGGTGATGGTGCCGCCGTAGATGTTCTTCAGAACCCAGCTGCGCGCAATCTTGCCCATCCAGAAGGGCCAGAACTGCTTGACCGCCGCGGATTGGAGCTCGCTGGCGATCATCACGAAGCTCACCTCCGGCTCGCGGTCGGAAAAGCGCATGGCGAGCGAGCCGGCGACATTGCCCTTGTCGCTCGACACGGCCATCTCGTCGAACTGCAGCTTCCTGGCCGCCGGCAGATAGGCGCCGCTCACCTTGGCGTCGAAGCGGATCGGCGCCTCGCTGGAATCGACCGGACGGCTGATCGCATTGCTGAAGACGAGGTCGATGGCAAAGCCCTTGTCCGGCTTGTCGGATACGCGGTCGAGATCGATCAGGCCACCCGTGAAGGGAAAGTGCGAGAGCCCGACGCCGGCATCCGACGAGGCGAGCTCGATGGCGCCCTTGTCGAAATTGTAGGTCGCCTGCACGGTGGACGGCCGCAGCTCGGCGGCGACGCCGTCGCCGTAGATCGCGCCGGCGGCAAGCTTCACGCCCAGCGTCAGCTGCGGCTTTGCCTGTTCGCTCTCGCGGCGCGCGTGGACGGCAAGATCCACCGTCGTATCGAGGCCGGCATGCACCTCGCCGTCCGGGCTGTGGCTGAGGAAGAAGTCGCCTAGCGCAATATTGCGGATCGTCCCGTCGAGCCCCTGCACGGCCCCGTTGCCCGTCGCCGCCTTCAGGTCGATCTCCCCCTCCTTGCCCTGCAGCTCGAAGGCTCCCTCGATGGACATCACGCCGGCATCGTCGCGGGAAAACCGCAGGCTGGCGACGGAAAGCACCACGGGCTTGCCGTTCGGCCCCGCAAAGGTCGCACCGAGTTCGGAAATGCTGACGGCCTGCATCGCGTTGACGTCGATCAGGCGATTGATGCCGTCCAGCCGTTCGAAGGTGGTCTTGAGATAGTCCGGCACATCGGAAATGCGTAGCGCGGCAAGGTCGAGCGGCTTGCTCTTCGGCAGGAGCGCCGCGTTGAACATCGCGCCGTCCACATCCAGACGCGAGACCGCGACATGGCCCGTGGCAAGCGCCCAGGGATCGAGCACGATTCCGACGGATTCGGTGGTCGCCAGCTCCTTGCCCGATTCGACCTCGATGATGCGCGCGTTCTCCGCCTTCAGCGCGAAGCCGTTGAGACCCGCAAGCCGCACGACCGTATGATCGACAGAAGCCCGGTAGCGCGGCCCGAGCGCCTGATTGAGCGCCGTGACGGCGCGGGCATTCAGCGCATTGTCGAAAATCCCCATCTCGACGAGGCCGATGACGACCGCGCCGAGGAACAGCACGAGCGCGACGGCCGTCGCGGCGATGCGGCAGAGAATACCCGTGCGGCTCGCCTCGACGGCATGCAGGACGATGGGCTCATGCGCCTGCGCGGACGGCAATTCATGCAGCGGAACGATGTCCTGCTTCCGGAACACGACTTTCTCGCCGCGGATTTCTCCCATCTCGCGTCTGTTTCCTCTGCCCCTCTGCGCCGCGTTATCCCATGGAATTGCCGCGCATCGCCTGCTCGCCGCTGGACGATTCTGCCTGTCACTATATATGCGGGAAGCCGTGTCCCTGACTCAAAAAGCCGGCCAAAGAAAGGAAATCCCATGGCAGAACTCGTCCGAGGCGCCGAAGCGCCGGATTTCACGCTTCCGCGCGACGGTGGCGGTACAATCTCGCTTTCCGAATTCCGCGGCCGTCCGGTCGTGCTGTTCTTCTATCCGAAGGACGACACTGAAGGCTGCACGATGGAAGCCAAGGACTTCACCGCCGCAAAAGCCGATTTCGATGCGGCAGGCGTCGCACTCATCGGCCTTTCGCCCGATCCGGTGAAGAAGCACGACCGGTTCGTCCAGAAGCACGACCTCGCCGTCCCGCTCGCCTCCGACGAGAGCCATGAAACGCTGGAGGCCTATGGCGTGTGGAAGGAAAAGAGCATGTATGGCCGCACCTATATGGGCGTCGAGCGCACGACGGTGCTCGTCGATGCCGAGGGCAAGATCGCGGAGATCTGGCCGAAGGTGAAGGTCAAGGGCCATGTCGAGGCGGTGCTCGACGCTGCCAGGAAACTTTAAGAACCGGAAACAGGGCACTGAGATGACAGATCTTCCGCATATCGAAAGCCTGCGCGGTGGGGCGACGGCGGCAATCCTTGCGGCCGACCTCGACCTGAAGACGGCGCTGGCGCAGGAGACCGCCCGGCGCTGGTTCGCCCGCACGCTTTCGATGCGCTCGCCGCGCGATCCCGCACTGCCGCTCCGGCCGGGCCGCCCGGAAAAGCCGGAGCTCATTCCGCCCAGGCATATGGAGAAGCGCTCGCTGCACACATTGAAAGGCCGCATCGCCCTTCTCCATGCCCTCGCCCATATCGAGCTCAACGCCGTGGACCTCGCGCTCGACATCGTCGCCCGCTTCACGACGGAGCGGGTGCCGCATTCCTTCTTCGACGGCTGGATGCAGGTGGCGTTCGAGGAGGCCAAGCACTTCCGGCTCGTGCGCGACCGCCTGCGCGAGCTCGGCGCGGACTATGGCGACCTGCCGGCGCATGACGGGCTCTGGCAGGCCGCGCACGACACGCGCAACGACCTGACGGCGCGCCTTGCCGTGGTGCCGCTCATCCTGGAAGCGCGCGGCCTCGACGTGACGCCGACCCTGCAGGCGAAGATGCGCGAGACGGGCGACCATGTCAGCGCCGACATCCTCGACGTCATCTACAACGACGAGAAAGGCCATGTGGCCGTCGGGGCCAAATGGTTCCGCTTCCTCTGCGCCCGGGAGAAGAAGGACCCGTCCGTCGCCTTCAAGGAGCTTGTCCGCCTGAATTTCCGGAGCCCCTTGAAACCGCCCTTCAACGATATAGCCCGCGCCGAGGCGGGATTGACGCCGTCCTTCTACCGGGCGCTCGTTTCCGTCAGCCAGAGCTGATATTCCGGGCGGAAAAACCGCCCTGGAAAGGCTTTATTAACCCTAACAATGTGTAATTCCCTGCACGAGAACCATGAGAATCGGCCGGGGAGTTTTAGGTGGCGGAGCGTCCTGAAAACCGTGTCTTCGGAAAACGCGCGCAGCAGCATGTCGTGATCCTGGCGAGCGGCGACAAGATCCGCCATATGACCATCCGTCCCTGGATGGCCGCTGTGACGCTCTGCTTTGCCGGCATGTTCACCGTCGGCTATCTCGCTGCCACCTCCTATCTCGTCCTGCGCGACGACCTGATCGGCGCCACCATGGCGCGCCAGGCCCGCATGCAGCACGACTACGAGGACCGCATTTCCGCCCTCCGCGCCCAGGTCGACCGCGTCACCAGCCGCCAGCTCCTCGATCAGCAAGTGGTGGAGGAGAAGGTCGAGAAGCTGATGCAGCAGCAGCTCGCGCTGTCCGAGCGCCACGGCAAGCTCGACGCCCTGCTGAGCCGCGCCGAAAGCAGCGGCGTCGATGGCGGCGAAACGGTGCCCCTGCCCGGCGAGAAGCCAATGACGGACGGACGCCGCGCCGATGCGACCGGCGCGATCGAGGCCATCATGGGCATTACGCCACAGAAGACGACGCAGCTCGCCTATGCTTCCACGGGCGAATCGGTCGCCGACCACGCCGACCGCATGTTCTCGAAGGTCACGCTGTCGCTGAAGGATCTCGAGCACGAACAGCTCGGTCGCATCCAGTCGCTCACGGCCGGCGCCTCGGAAACGGCGGATGCCATCCAGAAGATCCTGCGCCGCACCGGCTTCGACATTGCCGAAGGCATCCCGGCGGACGCGTCCGCCGACACGGCCATCGGCGGCCCCTTCGTCGAGCCGATGAGCCCGGGCGATGCTTTCGAGGAATCGATCAGCGATCTCGACACCGCGCTGGACCGGCTCGACGCCGCCCGCCGCACCGCACGCAAGCTGCCCTTCGGCAATCCCGCGCCCGGCAGCAACATCACCAGCCGCTTCGGCAACCGCACCGATCCGTTCCTCGGCCGCCTCGCCCTTCATGCCGGGATAGACTTCCGCGCCGCGACGGGCACCGAGGTCCATTGCACCGGCGCCGGCACGGTCACGGTGGCCGGCCGCACGGGCGGCTACGGCAACATGGTGGAGATCGACCACGGCAATGGCCTGACGACCCGCTACGCGCACCTTTCCCGCGTGCTCGTCAAGATCGGCGACCACGTGGAAGCCTCCGATCCGGTCGGCCTTTCCGGCACGACGGGCCGTTCCACGGGCCCGCATGTACACTACGAAGTGCGCCGCAACGGCAAGGCCGTCGACCCGATGCGCTTCCTCACCGCAGGCATGAAGCTGACGACCTATATGGATTGACGTAGCGCAAGCCCGGGCGCTTCAGTATGACAAAATTGTCTGCCATCGGCTTCAAATCACTCGCGGATTTACCAAATTCGCTGATTTCCTTGACTTTCCGGCACTTTCGGCATATGTGCGCTGCATCCTTGCGGCTATTGCGCCGCTGAAACCCATAGCGTTCGCAAGAACCGGAACGGAAACTGTTTTCCCTTTGACCACTTTTGCTGATCTTGGCCTGAGCCCGAAAGTCCTGTCCGCCGTCACGGATGCGGGATATACGATCCCGACTCCCATCCAGGCTGGCGCCATCCCGCCGGCGCTCGCGCGGCGCGACATTCTCGGCATTGCCCAGACGGGCACCGGCAAGACCGCCTCCTTCGTCCTTCCGATGCTGACGCTGCTCGAAAAGGGCCGCGCACGTGCCCGCATGCCGCGCACGCTCATCCTCGAGCCGACGCGCGAACTTGCCGCGCAGGTCGCGGAGAACTTCGAAAAGTACGGCAAGAATCACAAGCTCAACGTGGCGCTGCTCATCGGCGGCGTCTCCTTCGACGAGCAGGACCGCAAGCTGGAGCGCGGCGCGGACGTCCTGATCTGCACTCCCGGCCGCCTGCTCGACCATACCGAGCGCGGCAAGCTGCTGATGACCGGCGTGGAAATCCTCGTCATCGACGAAGCCGACCGCATGCTCGACATGGGCTTCATCCCGGATATCGAGCGCATCGCCAAGCTCATCCCCTTCACCCGCCAGACCCTCTTCTTCTCGGCCACCATGCCGCCGGAAATCCAGAAGCTGGCCGACCGTTTCCTGCAGAACCCGGAGCGGATCGAGGTGGCGCCGCCCTCCTCCACCGCCAAGACCGTGACGCAGCGCCTCGTCGCCACGCACGGCAAGGATTACGAGAAGCGCGCCACGCTGCGCGACCTCATCCGCGCGCAGGACGACCTGAAGAACGCCATCATCTTCTGCAACCGCAAGGTCGACGTCGCCGATCTCTTCCGCTCGCTCGACCGCCACGGCTTCTCCGTCGGCGCGCTGCATGGCGACATGGACCAGCGGGCCCGCACGACGATGCTGGCCAATTTCAAGGAAAACAAGCTCACGCTCCTCGTGGCATCCGACGTTGCCGCCCGCGGCCTCGACATTCCGGACGTGAGCCACGTCTTCAACTTCGACGTCCCGATCCATGCCGAGGACTATGTCCACCGCATCGGCCGCACCGGCCGTGCCGGCCGCTCGGGCGCCGCCTTCACCCTGGTATCCAAGCGCGACGGAAAATTCGTCGATGCCATCGAAAAGCTGATCGATCAGAAGGTCGAATGGCTGAACGGCGGCATTGAGGACCTGCCGCAGCAGGCCGAGAGCGAAGAGCGCGAACGCCCCCGCGGCGGCCGCGATCGCGGCGGTCGTGACCGCGACCGCGATCGTTCCCGCGGTCGCAAGGGCGAAAGCCGTGCGGCGGAAACCCGCATCGAGACCAGCGAGACCGAAGAGAAGGTGGAAGCCGTGAAAGCTGAACGCAAGGCGGAAGGGCGGCCGCAGAATTCCGCCCGCAATCCGCGGTCCGCAAACCACGCCGCGCCGCGTCCGGCCAACGACGACAGCCGCGATCGCCGCAACCGCTATCGCCGCGACGAGGATGACGGCCCGACGCCGCTCGGCTTTGGCGACGAGGTTCCGGCCTTCATGCTGATCGCCGGCAAGGCCTGATCCGATCCATGTCCCTTCCAGGCATCGACATGCCGGGCCTCGGTTGTGGCCTGGCTGTTTTGCGTGAGGGCAAGCTTTTGCTCTATCGCCGCCTGCGTGCGCCGGAAGCCGGTTCGTGGAACATCGTCGGGGGCAAGGTCGACCACATGGAGCGCGCCGTCGACAGCGCCCGCCGCGAGGCCGAGGAGGAATCCGGCCTTTCCATCGGCGCCGTCGAGTTCCTCTGCCTTTCCGAGCAGATCATCGCGGACGAGCGCCAGCACTGGGTTTCGCTCATCTATGTCACCGAGGATTTCGCGGGCGAGGCGCGCGTCATGGAGCCGGAGAAGCTGCCGGAATTCGGCTGGTTCCCGCTGGATGCCCTGCCCTCGCCGCTCTCGCGCTTCGCCGCCGATGCCGTCAAGGCGCTCGGCGCGCGTCATTTCGCCCGCAACGCCGCTTCGTAGGCCCGGCGCACCCAGATGGCCATCTCGTCCGGGTCGTCGAGGGCCTCGTCCGGGATCGACCAGTAGGGCATCTTCACCGGCTTGCCGCTCCTGCCCTCGTAGGACCATTGTCGGCTGCCGGCGGCTTCGAAATCCGGCCCGCTTTCCGCATCCGCCTTCAGGAGGATCTCGCCATCCACCTCCAGCGCCAGGATACGGCCCGCATGGTAGATGCCCTTGCCGCCGAACATGCGCCGGATCGTCACCGGCCCGAGCGCCTGGAACATTTCCTCGATCTCATCCCGATCCATCGCTAATCCCTCAGAATACCGCCCGCCGCGACCACTGCCTCCGGCGTGTCGACGTCGACATGCGCCGCCGCGCCGATCTCCACGTCCACCACATCGAGCCCGGCGCTCTCCACGATATGCCGGGCGCCGACATCGCCTTCGAGCTGCAAGATGGCGGCGAAGGTGGAACGCGGCAGCACGACGGGATTGCCGCGCTTGCCGCCCGACACCGCCCGCACGATGGCATGGCTGCCGGCCGCCGCAAAGGCGTCGAGCAGGCGGCGCACATCCGCGCCGGTGACATGCGGCATGTCGGCCAGCATCACCACGACGCCGTCGCAGCCCGGACCGAGCGCAGAGACGCCGGCGCGCAGCGAGGTCGACATGCCCTGCGCATGATCGGGATTGCGGACGATATCGATCCTGAGGCCCGCAAGCTCCGCCTCGATCTCCTCCGCCCGGTGCCCCGTCACCACGAGCACGCGCGATGGCCTTGCCGCAAGCGCCGCCTCCGCCGAGCGGCGGACGAGCGCCTTGCCTTCGAAGGCGGCGAGCAGCTTGTGGCTGCCCTGCATGCGGCTGGCGCGGCCCGCCGCCAGCACGAGCGCGGCGACGGAGAGCGGGCGCTCGGGCATGCGGATATCGCGCGGCTGGGGCCGGCTGGGAATCTCGGCCAGAAGCCCGCCGACGCCCATGCCGGTGATTTCCTGCGGTCCGGGCTTTTCTCCAGCGAAGATGCGGGCAAGCACCCAGTCGAAACCGTTCTCCTTCGGGCTGCGCGCGCAACCCGGCGCGCCGAGCACCGGCACCGACCCGATGCGCCCGAGAACGAGGAGATTGCCGGGATCGACAGGCATGCCGACATGCTCGACTACGCCGCCGGCCGCGCGGATCGCGGCGGGGATCACGTCATTGGCGTCAGTCACCGCCGAGGCGCCGAAAACGACGACGACATCGTTTTCCGGCGCCGCGCGGCGAATGGCATCGGCCACCGCCTCGGCCCGGTGCGGCACGCGCACCTCGTCGGTCAGCCGGCTGCCGGAGGGAGAGAGGCGTTGTTCGAAAAGCCGGCGCGTCTTGTCCATCACCGAGGGCTTGAGGGACGGCAACTCCGTCGCGACGACGCCGACCCGATGCGCCGCGAAGGGCTTCACCTCCAGCGCCCGGCTCGAAGCAAGGACGGCCGCGGCCGCGTGGACGAGCGCGCCGGGCACCGCGAGCGGAATGATCTTGACCGTCGCCACCATGTCGCCGGCCGCGACGCTGACGTGATCCGGCAGGGTGGCGAGCGTGATCGCCGGATCGATGCGGTTGAAGCGGTCGACCGCCGCACGGTCGGCAACGAAAAGGCCGTTTGCCTGCGCATGGAGATTGATGCGCCCGGTCGCCGGCGGCGTGAAGGCAAGATGATCCGGCGGGATAGCTGCGGCGATCAGCGCCGCCGCCTCGTCCTCGCCGATATCGCCCGGCTCAAGCCGCACGGCGATGACGGTCGAAATCCCCGCCCCGGCCAGCGCCGCGCGGTCCTCCTCCGTCAGGATGCGCCCCTTGTGCAGCGACAGCCCCTCCGCGCGCACGCCATGCGCCAGCCGCGCGCCGACCGCGTCCCCGACCGGCACTTCCCCGAAGATCATGGCGTGGCCTCGCGTAACGGGCGGCGGCGCAGATGTGCGACGATGTCGGCGAGGATTGCGACGGCGATCTCCGCCGGGCTCGCCGCGCCGATATCGAGGCCGATGGGCGCCGAGATCGTCGCGATCTCCACCTCGCCGTGTCCCAGCGCTTTCAGCCGCTCGACGCGCTTGGCGTGGGTCTTCCGGCTGCCGAGAGCGCCGACATAGAAGCAGCCGGTGGAAAGCGCCTGCGACAGCGGGAAATCATCGATCTTCGGATCGTGCGTGACGGCGACGAGCGCCGTATAGGCGTCGAGCGGACGGGTCTTCAGCACATCCTCCGGCCAGTCCGCGACGAGATCGATGCCGGCAAAGCGCTCCTCCGTGGCGAAAGCGGTGCGCGGATCGATGATCAGGACGTCGAAGCCGGTGACCTTCGCCATCTGCGCCAGCGCTTGGCTGATATGGACCGCGCCGATGACGACGATGCGGGCGGGCGGCAGGTGGACATTGAGGAAGAATTTCCGCTCCTCCGCCTCCACCACGCCGGACCGGCCGGAGCGGAAGGCGGCGGTAACGGCCTCGCCGAGCGGCCCAGCGACGGGATCGCCCTCGCGGATCACCCGGTCACGCCCGTCGCCGAGATCCGTCAGGTGAAGGACGGCGCGGCGCGCGGCGCGTTCCTTGTTCAGCCTGCGCAGGAGATAGGGATCCATCAGCCCACCCGCTCCACATAGACGCGGATGCGCCCGCCGCAGGAAAGGCCGACGCGCCACGCGGTCTCGTCGGCAACGCCGAATTCCAGCATGCGCGGCTCGCCGTCGCCTATCACCTCCATCGCTTCGCCGATGACCGCGCCCTCCACGCAGCCGCCGGAGACGGAGCCGTGGAAATTGCCCTCGCCGTCGATGACGAGATGGCTGCCGACGGGGCGCGGGGCCGAGCCCCAGGTCTCGACCACGGTCGCGAGCGCCACCATGCGCCCGTCATCCATCCAGCGCTCGGCGATCGTCAGCGGATCGAGCACATCCTTCGCGTCCATTCTTTCCTCCTCCCTCACTCTCTCACGCCGCGGGTAGGAAACGGCGCGGATCGCCGGCGCCGCGCCGCACCATGCCCGAAAGCGCTGCCACCAGATCCGCCATGGCCTCCAGATTGTGCACCGGGCGCAATTCGTCCACATGCGGCAGCATCGCCCGCACCCCGCGCGCCCGTGCCTCGAACCCTTCGAAACGCAGGAGCGGGTTGAGCCAGATGAGCTGCCGACAGGAACGGTGCAATCGGTCCATTTCCTTTTCGAGCAGTTCGATGCCCTCGCGCTCCAGCCCGTCGGTGATGAGCAACACGACGGCGCCCTGCCCCAGCACGCGGCGCGACCAGAGCCGGTTGAAGTCCTTCAGTGTCTCGCCGATGCGCGTGCCGCCGGACCAATCGTTCACCGACTGGCTGCATGCCTCCACGGCAAGGTCGGGATCGCGGTGGCGCATCTGGCGCGTGACATTGCTGAGCCGCGTGCCGAACAGGAAGGCGTGGACCCGGCGGGTCTCGCCGAGAGCATGCAGGAAATGCAGGAAGATGCGCGTGTACTGGCTCATCGAGCCGGAAATGTCGGCGAGCACGACGAGCGGCGGATGCACCGTCTTCGGCTCGCGGTGGCGCGGCAGGATCAGCGCGCCGCCGGTGCGCATGGCATGGCGCATGGTGGCGCGGGCGTCGATGGCGACGGGACGGGTGCTACGGCGGAAGCGGCGCGTGCGCACCTCGTCCATCGGCAGGACAAGATCGGAAATCGCCCGTTTCGCCGCCGCAAGCTCGGCGGACGTCATCTGCGCGAAGTCCGTCCGGCGCAGGAGCTCGCTGCCCGAGGCGGTGAAGCGGGCGTCGATCTCGATATCCGGCTCATCGCGCTCCCTGTGCCGGTCCTCCTGCCCGCCGAACAAGGCGTCCGAGACGCGGGTTTCTCCGGCCTTGCGCTTTTCCCGCTCCTCGTGCCGGGTCACGACGGGCGACATCAGCGCGATCATCTTGCCGACGAGATCGCGCGAGCGCCAGAACAGGCGGAATGCCTCGTCGAAGACCGCGTCGTCCTCGTGGCGCTTGACGAGCGTCGCGTGGAGCGCGGTGTAGAATTCCTCGCGCTCGCCGATGCCGATGGCCTCCACCGCCTCGATGGCGTCCGTCACCGCCGCCGGGCCGAGGCGAAGGCCGGCCTTGCGCAGCACGCGGGCGAAATGGACGATATTGTCGGCGAGCCGCCCGTCACCGGCAGTGCCCGAATTTCCGTTGCCCACCGCCCTTGCCATCGCTCAACCCGCCGCCGCCAGACCGGCCTTCACGTCGTCGAGCAGCTTGCGGCCCTCCGCGCCCTCGATGCGGGCGATATCGTCCTGGTATTTCAGCAGCGTTCCCAGCGTGTCGGAAACCGTTTCCGGATCGAGCGCCATCCGGTCGAGCTCGGTGAGCGCCGTCGCCCAGTCGATCGTCTCGGCAACGCCGGGATTCTTGAAAAGGTCGAGCCCGCGCAGCCTTTGGACATAGGCGACGACCTGCTGCGAGAGCGTCGCATTGCAGCCCGGCACTTTGCGGCGGATGATCTCCAACTCCTGCGCGGCGTCGGGATAATCGACCCAGTGATAGAGACAGCGCCGCTTCAGCGCGTCGTGCACCTCGCGCGTGCGGTTCGTCGTGATGATGACGATGGGCGGTTCGGCGGCGCGGATCGTGCCGAGCTCCGGCACCGTCACCTGGAAGTCCGACAGCACTTCCAGCAAAAAGGCCTCGAAGGCCTCATCGGTGCGGTCGAGCTCGTCGATGAGAAAGACGGGCGCGCGGCCGTCCGGCGAGGACAGCGCCTGCAGCACCGGGCGGCGGATCAGGTAGCGCTCGGAGAAGATATCGGCCTCGATGCGGCCGCGGTCGGTGGTGCCGGAGGCTTCGGCAAGACGGATTTCCAGCATCTGCGCCGGATAGTTCCACTCATAGACCGCCGAGGAGATGTCGAGCCCCTCGTAGCATTGCAGGCGGATCAGCGGCCGGTCGAGGGCGGAGGCCAGAACCTTGGCGATCTCCGTCTTGCCGACGCCGGCCTCGCCTTCGAGGAAGAGCGGCCGCTTCATGCGCAGCGAGAGGAACAGTACGGTCGCCAGCGAACGGCCGGCAAGGTAGTTCCCCGCCGCCAGCATCTCCACGGTCTCGTCGATGGATTGCGGGGTCTGTCCGCGTCGATAGGGCACGTCGTTCCTCCATTCCGGAGGATGAACTTATAGCGCGCGGTAGCCCCGGTCCATATAGAGAAGCGCCGGTTTGTGCTCGCCGAAGGAGACGCCCATCACCTCGCCGATGAGCACCATATGGGTGGCCATCACCTTGAACTCGACGACCCGGCAATCGAAGGCGGCGAGCGCGTCCTTCAGCACCGGCGCGCCCGTCACCAGCTCCTGCCAGTTGCCCATGGCGAAGCGCTGTTCGGAGGTCAGCGAGGGATCGCGGCCGGAAAAGGCATTGGCAAGCTCGATCTGGTCGGCGGAGAGCGTGTTCAGCGCGAAGCGGCCGCTCTTCTCGAAGATCGCGTTCTTGGGGTTGGAAGCATTGACGCAGGCGAGCAGCATGGGCGGATTGTCCGATACCGAGCAGGCGGCGGTGATGGTCACGCCGCGTTTCTCGCCTTCATGCGCGGTCGTCACGATCTGCACATGGCCGGCATAGCGGCTCATGGCATCCCTGTAGAGTGACGAATCCACCACCAACCTGTCCAACACGGCATTCTCCTTTGACACATGAGATACATGGCGAAAGTGAAGAAAAATGTAACCCCCGGGGCCGAAAATTCCTGTCCCGCCAGAGACAAAGCGGATCCCGGAACGATAATTCCCTTTGACGCCCGGGGCCCGATCCTTACAAAGGGCGGGATCGCGATCCATGGATTGAGAATGAAGACCGCCGCCCTTGCCAGCCTCTTCGCAGCGTCCGTGCTTGCCGCCGCGCCGGCAGCCGCCGCGGGCCTCACCTTCGCCGTCGTCGCGCCGAAGGACGGGCCGCTCGCCATTCTCGGCCAGCAGGTCCGCGACGGCGCGCGCTTTGCCGCCGAGGCGAACGGCGACACGGTCGTCGAGATCGCGGAAGCGTGCGATGAGACGGACGGCGTGGGCATCGCCAAGGAAATCCTTGCGGCCGACGCGACGGCCGCCGTCGGTTTCCTCTGCTCCGAGGGGCTTGCCGCCTCGCTTCCGGCGCTGGCGGAGGCGAATGTGCCGGCCGTCACGCTTTCCGTGCGCTCCGGCATCCTCATGGAGGATGCGCTGAAGAGGAAATGGCCGCTCTTCCGCCTCGCCCCCGGCCCGAAGGCGGAAGCGGACAAGGCGGTGGAGATCATCACCCGCGATTGGAAGGCCGAATCCTTCGCCCTCATCGACGACGGCACGATCCATGCCCGCGAGCTGGTCGAGGCCGTGCGGCTGCGGCTGGAGGACGTCGGCATGAAGGCGACCTTCGTCGATACCTACCGGCCGGCACAGGAGCAGCAGCTCGCGCTCGTCCGCCGCCTCGCCAAGACCGGCGCCACCCATGTCTTCGTCGGCGGCGACCGGACGGACGTCGCCGTCATCGCGCGCGATGCGAAAGCCGAGAAGAAGCCGCTTGCCCTTCTCGGCGGCGAGGCGCTGGTCGGCGCCGATTCCGTCGTGCCGATGACGGATGGCGTGGAGGCCATCGCCCTGCCCGACTACGGGTCCTTGCCGGAGGGCGCGCCGGTCGCCGCGGCGATGGCGGAAAAGGATATCGTCGCGGAAGGCTACGTGCTCCCCGCCCATGCCGCCGTCACGGTGCTGGCGACGGCTGCCGCCGGGGGCGGTGACCTCACGCAGAAGCTTGCCGAGGGCAGCTTCGCGACGGCGATCGGCACGATTGCCTTCGGCGCCGATCACGAATTGAAGGAAAACCCCTACCGCCTGCTCGTCTGGCGCGCCGGTGCCTTCGTGCCGGTGGACAAGGCGGCGGAGAGCGAGTGATGGCGAGCGGTCCGCGGAACCTCATCACCGACGTTGCCGGCCTCAAGGTCGGCAACGCCACCGACCATGTCCTTCGCTCCGGCGTCACGGTCGTGCTCTGCGAGGAGCCCGCGACGGCGGCCGTGCAGGTGCTCGGCGGCGCGCCGGGCACGCGCGAGACGGATCTCCTGGAGCCGCACAACACGGTCCAGACGGTCGATGCGCTGGTGCTGTCCGGCGGCTCGGCCTGCGGCCTCGATGCCGCCTCGGGCGTGCAGGCGGGCCTGCGCGAGGCGGGGCGCGGCTTTGCCGTCGGTCCCCATCGCGTGCCCATCGTCCCCGCCGCCATCCTCTTCGACCTCATGAACGGCGGCGACAAGGACTGGGGCCGCTACCCACCCTATCGCGAACTCGGCTACCAGGCGCTCGCCGATGCGGCCGGGACCTTCGAGACCGGCAGCGCCGGGGCCGGCACCGGCGCCCTGACGGCGACCTTCAAGGGCGGCCTCGGCTCGGCCTCCAGCGTGCTGGAGAACGGCTTCACGATCGGCGCGCTGGTGGCGGTCAACGCGCTCGGCTCGGCCACCGTCGGGAACACGCGGCATTTCTGGGCGGCACCCTTCGAGGAAGACGGCGAGTTCGGCGGGCTCGGCCTCCCCGCCCCGTTCCCCGCCGATGCGCGCATCCCGCGCACGAAACTGTCGCCACGACCGACCGGCGTGGAGAACACCACCATCGCCGTCATCGCCACGGATGCGGTGCTGACGAAGGCCGAGGCCAAGCGCCTCGCCATTGCCGCTCATGACGGCTTTTCCCGCGCGCTCTGGCCGGCGCATACGCCGCTCGACGGCGATCTCGTCTTCGCGCTCGCGACCGGCAGGAGCGGCCGCGCACCGGCGGCGGCCGACTTCATCGACCTCTGCGCCGCGGCCGCCTCCACCATGGCCCGCGCCATCGCGCGCGGCGTGCACGATGCGGCGGCGATGCCGGGCGACATGATGGCGACGTGGGCCGCGCGGTAATTCGCCCGTTGTTCGGCCCTGCCGGGAATGGTATGGCGACGCCAGATTTCTCGCCCAGGAGCCTGACATGACCCTTCCCATCCGGATCGCGCCCTCCATCCTCGCCGCCGACTATGCCAAGCTGGGCCAGGAAGTGCGCGACGTCGTCGCGGCCGGGGCGGACTGGATCCATCTCGACATCATGGACGGCCATTTCGTGCCAAACATCTCCTTCGGCCCGGATGTCATCAAGGCGCTGCGCCCGCATACCGACGCCTTCTTCGACTGCCACCTGATGATCGCCCCCGCCGATCCCTATCTCGAAGCCTTCGCCAAGGCGGGCTGCGACGGCATCACGGTCCACGCCGAGGCCGGCCCGCATCTCGATCGTTCGCTTCAGGCGATCCGGGCGCTCGGCAAGCGCGCGGGCGTGGCGATCAACCCGGCGACGCCCGAAAGCGTGCTCGACTATCTCCTCGACAAGATCGACCTCGTCCTCGTGATGACCGTCAATCCCGGCTTCGGCGGCCAGAAGTTCATTCCGGCGATGGAAGAGAAGATCCGCCGCGTGCGCGCCATGATCGGCGAGCGGCCGATCGAGTTGCAGGTCGACGGCGGCATCACCGTCGATACGATCGCCCTTCCCGCCTCCGCCGGCGCCAATGTCTTCGTCGCCGGCTCGGCCATATTCGGCGGCGGCCATGTCGAGGCTTATCGCAAGACCGTCGAGACCCTGCGCGGCAATGCGGAGGGTGCGCGGGCGTGACGATCTCGGGAAGAGCGGCCATCGCCCTTACGGCCTGCCTTTCGGCGGCGGGCGCGCAGGCGGGCGATTTTTCCACCTTCCAGTCCCTCGGCTTCTCGCGGGACGGCAAGGTCTACGCCTTCGAGGAATTCGGCGTTCAGGATGGCTCCGGCTTTCCCTATTCCAATGTCTACTTCATCGACACGGAAAAGGACGCCTATCTTCCCGGCACGCCGATCCGCGTGCGTATCGACGACGAAGCGGCCGGCATCGCCAAGGCGCGCGCGCAAAGCCGCGACAAGGCGAAGGCGCTCGCCGACCGGTACGACGTGCTGGCCAATCCCGGCGTGCTCGCCGCCTTCAACCCGATGGGCGAAGGCAATGTCGATACGAAGCGCATCGAATATCTCCAGCACGCCGTCGAACCGACGGTCGGCGGCGCCTTTTCCCTCGCCATCGAGGACATTGCCATCGACATGACGGACCGGTGCCGCGACATCGCGCCGGACGGCATCAAGGGCTTCCGCCTCAAGCTCGTCAAGAACGACGGGACCGTCGCCGATACGCTGGTGCACGAGGACAAGCGCGTGCCCGAGAGCCGAAACTGCGCCTTCTCCTACCAGATATCCGGCGCGGTCACCTTCAACGCGTTCAATGTGAAACCGGTCCATGTCGCGCTCGTGCTGGTGCGCAGCTTCGGTTTCGAGGGTGCGGACGGCCGCTGGATCGCGGTGCCGTTCCGCCCATAGGGCCGCCATGCGTTGAGCTTGCCGGCCATCTTTGCTAAAGCGGCGGCAATTCCCACCCTCCCAAGGAAAGTCTAGAGCCGATGATCCCTCGCTATTCCCGACCGGACATGGTCGCCATCTGGTCGCCCGAAACGAAGTTCCGCATCTGGTTCGAGATCGAGGCCTATGCCTGCGACGCGCTGGCCGAGCTCGGCGTCATCCCGAAATCCGCCGCGGAGACCATCTGGGAAAAGGGCGGCAAGGCCGAGTTCGACGTCGCCCGCATCGACGAGATCGAGGCCGTCACAAAGCATGACGTCATCGCCTTCCTGACGCATCTTGCCGAGTTCGTCGGCCCGGACAGCCGCTTCGTGCACCAGGGCATGACCTCCTCCGACGTGCTCGACACGACCTTCAACATCCAGCTCGTGCGCGCCGCCGATATCCTGCTTGCCGACATGGACCGCGTGCTCGCGGCCCTCAAGGCCCGCGCCTTCGAGCACAAGGACACGATCCGCATCGGCCGCAGCCACGGCATCCATGCCGAGCCGACGACGATGGGCCTGACGCTCGCCCGCTTCTATGCCGAGATGGACCGCAACCGCGCCCGCCTCGTCGCCGCCCGCGCGGAAATCGCCACCGGCGCGATCTCCGGCGCCGTCGGCACCTTCGCCAATATCGATCCGCGCGTCGAAGAGCATGTCTGCGCCAAGCTCGGCCTCGTGCCGGAGCCTGTCTCCACGCAGGTCATTCCGCGCGACCGTCATGCGATGTTCTTCGCCACGCTCGGCGTCATCGCCTCGTCCATCGAGAACGTCGCCATCGAAATCCGCCACATGCAGCGCACGGAAGTCCTGGAAGCCGAAGAGTTCTTCTCGCCGGGCCAGAAGGGCTCCTCCGCCATGCCGCACAAGCGCAATCCGGTGCTGACCGAGAACCTGACGGGCCTCGCCCGCCTCGTGCGCATGGCCGTTACGCCCGCCATGGAGAACGTGGCGCTGTGGCACGAGCGCGACATTTCGCATTCCAGCGTCGAGCGCGGCATCGGCCCGGACACGACGATCACCCTCGACTTCGCGCTGAACCGCCTTGCCGGCGTCATCGAGAAGCTGGTGATCTACCCGGAGAACATGTTGAAGAATCTCAACAAGTTCCGCGGTCTCGTTCACTCGCAGCGCGTACTGCTTGCCCTTACGCAAGCCGGCGTCTCCCGCGAGGACGCCTACCGCCTCGTGCAGCGCAACGCCATGAAGGTGTGGGAACAGGGCAAGGACTTTCTCGAGGAGCTTCTGGCGGACGGTGAAGTGCGCGCCGCCCTTTCCGAAGAGGCGATCCGCGAAAAGTTCGACCTCGGCTACCACACCAAGCATGTCGACACGATCTTCCGCCGTGTCTTCGGCACGGTCTAAGGTCTGAAAAGGCGATGGCGCCAATGGCGCCATCGCTCCCCTCTGGCGGGCGGTCTTGCACTCTCCTCCTGGCGCTTCCGCCCGCGAAACGTTTCCCTACCCCTCGTCGACGACAATCTTCCTGTAGAGATGCCAGGTGGCATGGCCGAGGATCGGCATGATCACGGCAAGCCCGACGAAGAGCGGGATCGAGCCAATGATCAACAGCGCCGCGACGATCAGGCCCCAGCAGGCGATCGGCACGGGATTGACCAATGTCGCGCGCAGCGACGTCTCGATGGCGGCGACGGCTCCGACATCCCGATCGAGCAGCATCGGAAAGGCGATGACGGTGGTCGCCAGCACGACCAGCGCGAAGCAGAAACCGATGGCATTGCCGGCCAGCATCAAGAGCAGCCCGTTCTCGGAATCGAAGACGGAGGCGAGGAACAGCGCGAGCGATTGCGGCGGCTCCGGCCCGTAGAGGCTGGTATAGAGCATCTGCGCGAAGACGAGCCATGCCACGAAGAGCACCATCAGCATCGCACCCAGGGCGAGGATCGACGGCAGGGCCGGCGAATGGCGAACCTCCAGCGCATGCAGCCAGGACGCATCCATGCCCCGCTCGCGCCGGCGGCTGATCTCGTAGAGGCCGATGGCGAAGAACGGCCCGAGCAGCGCGAAGCCCGCCACCAGCGGAAAGATCAGCGGCAGCATGTTGGCCCCGGAACTCCAGGTGACGAGCACCACGCCGCAGATCGGATAGATGAGACTGAGGAAGACGTAATGCGACGGCTTGGCGCGAAAATCGTCGAAGCCGCGCATGAGCGCATCCCGGATATCGGTGAGGCCGATCCGCCGGATTGCCGGATGGGCGACCATCTCGCCGGGGCCGGCCATGACATGAAAGCTCGCCATGATACTCCTCCTTGCCGGTTGGAAACCGTCAATGGCGCACCAAGTGGAGGGCAATCGTCCGCCACCACGGCAGGCCGTGACTGGCATTGAAGACCGCGAATCATACACCCGGAGGGCCGATTTGTCCCGCCCCCTTGACTTCAGCACTTCGTGAACGCACATCCGGGCGCATGAAAGTCTCGGAAGCAGATATCCTCATCGTCCCCGGATACAGCAATTCCGGCCCCGACCACTGGCAGAGCCGCTGGCAGTCGAAACTCTCGACGGCGCGCCGCGTGGAACAGGCCGAATGGGCAAAGCCCGTGCGCGAGGACTGGGTGCGGCGCGTGGTCGAGGACGTCGCGGCGGCCACGAAGCCCGTCGTCATCGTCGCCCATTCGCTCGGCGTCGCCAGCGCCATCCATGCCGTGCCGCATCTCGGCGACAAGGTCGCCGGCGCCTTCCTCGTCGCGCCGCCCGATGTCGCCAATCCCGATATCCGGCCGAAGCACTTCATGAGCTTTGGGCCCTATCCGCGCGATCCGCTGCCCTTCCCCTCGCTCGTCGTCGCCAGCCGCAACGATCCGTTCGGCACCTACGAACACGCCGACGACATTGCCGCCGCCTGGGGCTCGCTGCTGCTCGACGCCGGCGAATCCGGCCATATCAACGCGGAATCCGGCCACGGCCCCTGGCCGGAGGGAACGATGGTCTTCGCCCAGTTCCTCAGCCGTCTCAAGGCGCCGGCCTGACCGGCCGGGGCCCTCATTTCATCATTAAGAGGAATTTCATAGAAATCCTGCACGCTGCCGGCTGTTGAGTTCATTGCAGGCGCCGCGTTTATGGCCAAACCTTCCGGTTCGACCTCCATTGCCGTGCGGGAAGCGGAGCACGAATCGTTCTACCGCCGCCTGTTCGACCGTTCCGGTTTCGGCTTCGCCGCGCTCGATGGCGAAGGCCGCATCGTGGATGCGAATGCCGTGCTGCTCAGGGCGCTCGGCATTGCCTCCTTCTCCGCACTCACGACCTTCAAGGCTGCCGTCTCGCCCAAGGACCGCGCCATTCTGCCGCTCGCCATGCGCGCGCCGATGGCCGAGCAGTCGCCATGGGAAATCCGCCTCCAGCGCTCGGATGGCGCGGAATTCTGGGTTCTGGCCTCCTTCATCGCACCGCCAGTCAATCCCGGCGAAGATGCTCCGCCGGCCCTGATCGTCCAGATCGTCGACATCGACGAGCGCAAACGCAACGCGCTGGAACTGGCCGAGCGGGAAAGCCGCTGGAACCACGCTCTCGAATCCGCCGGACAGGGCGTCTGGGACCATGATTTCGCCCGCGGCGACCTGTTCTATTCCCGCCAGTGGCGCACGATCCGCGGCCTTCAGCCGGACGACCCGATCGAGGGGAACCTCGATGCCTGGATCGATTCCGTCCATCCCGACGACCGGGCCCATGTGCTCGCGCAGATCGCAAGGCAGGAGAGCGGCGAAGCGCCGTTCAACGTCTTCAGCTATCGCGAGAAGCACAAGGACGGGCGCTGGATCTGGATCGAAAGCCGTGGCGCGGTGGTCGAATACGATGACGACGGCAAACCGAGCCGCATTGCCGGCACCGACACGGACATCACCGAGCGCAAGGAGGCGGAAGAGCGCCTCGCCCAGATGTCCCGCCGGCTGGAGCTGGCGCTCGACGTCTCGCGCATCGGCGTTTTCGAGGTCAATCTGCGCACGGGCGAAGTGCGCTGGGACGACCGGATGATCGAGATGTACGGGCTCACCGAGGCGCCGGACGGCACCACCTGGGAGCGCGCTGTGCATCCCGGGGACAAGCGCAAGGCCACCGCCAAGGTGCGCGACGGTATCTTCCACAGCCGGGATTTCTCCAACGAGTTCCGCATCATCCGCGGCGACGGCGAGATCCGCCACATCCGCGGGCGGGCCGCGCCCTATCTCGACGGCACCGGCGTGCCGCGCCTCATCGGCGCGAACTGGGACGTGACCGACGACGTGCTGCTGCAGGAGGAGCTGAAGCACGCCAAGGAGCTTGCCGAAGCCCATAACGACGAGCTGGAAGCGGCGCGGGCGCGCATCGAATACACCGCCCTGCACGACCACCTGACCGGGCTTCCGAACCGGCGCTACCTGGATGCGGCCATCAAGGAGGCGGCGGAGGCGGCGCGCCGGTCCGGCAGCCGGCTTGCCGTGCTGCATATCGACCTCGACCGCTTCAAGGAAATCAACGACACGCTCGGCCACCTTGCCGGTGACGAAATGCTCATACACGCCGCGAAGGTACTGGGCGAACTGAAGGGAGACGGCGACTTCGTCGCGCGGATCGGCGGTGACGAATTCGTCTTCCTTTCCAGCGCCTCATCCGGGCGGAACCTCGCAGTGCTTGCCGAGGCGATCGTCGAGGCGATGCGCAAGCCTGTCACCTTCAACGGCCATATCTGCCGCTTCGGCGCCAGCGTCGGCATCGCCAGCCAGTCGGGCGCGGCCGTCGACGCCAAGCAACTCCTCGTCAATGCCGACCTTGCGCTCTACCGCGCCAAGAACCGCGGCCGCAGCCGGCACGAATTCTTCACCAGCGATTTCCAGGCACAGATCATCGTCAAGAAGCAGACGGCCGACGATATCCTCTCCGGCATCGAGCAGCGCCGCTTCCTTCCCTGGTACCAGCCGCAATTCTCGGCCCGCACGCTGGACATGACCGGCGTCGAGACGCTGGCCCGCTGGGATCATCCGACGCGCGGCATCCTTACGCCGGACACCTTCCTGAAGATCGCCGAGGACCTCGACTGCGTGGCGATGATCGACCGCATCGTGCTGGAACGGTCGCTTGCCGATTTCGCGGAATGGCAGTCCATGGGGCTCGGCATCGGCAAGATCTCGGCGAACGTTTCCTCCAAGCGCCTGCACGACCCGGAGCTCGCCCGCTCGTTGCAGATGCTGGACATCCCTCCAAAATCGCTGTCATTCGAGCTTCTGGAATCGATCTTCCTCGATGACTGCGACCGCACGGTGCTGGAAAACCTCGCCGAGATGCGCAGGCTCGGCATCGATATCGAGATCGACGACTTCGGCACGGGCCACGCCTCCATCATCAGCCTGATGAAGCTGCGTCCGCGGCGCCTGAAGATCGACCGGCAGCTCGTCAAGCCGGTCGCGCGCTCGCCCGGCCAGCGCAAGCTCGTCGGCACGATCATCGAGATCGGCCGCTCGCTGAATATCGAGGTGGTGGCCGAAGGTGTCGAGACGGCCGCCCATGTCGCCGTCATGCGCGACCTCGGCTGCGATATCCTGCAGGGCTACGCCCTCGCCCGCCCGATGCCGGCATCGGCGCTCCCCGCCTTCGTGGAACGCCAGGAATGGCGCGCGAATGCCGGCTCCGCGCGCGACCTGCAGAATGAGGTCCGCCGCGCCGTCACCCGCCAGAGCGTTTCCGGACGCTAAACCGCTTCGCGCTTTTGCTGGAAATGCTCTGGAAACGCAAAAGCCGCCCGGCATGCCGGACGGCTTTCGAAAACGCGCGAGCGCCGTTCAGTTCGCTTCGAGCTGCGAAATGGCGACCGCCAGAAGCTCGATCATCTGCACGCGGATTTCATCTTCGGTGCGGGCAACGCCGGCCGCGTCGAAATCGGCCTTGACCTTGCGCACGACATCCTCGTGGCCGACTTCCTCGAAGTCCGCGGCCACGACTTCTTTGGCATAGGCTTCCGCCGCTTCGCCGGTCTTGCCGAGCAGGCCGGCAGCCCACAGGCCGACGAGCTTGTTGCGGCGCGCTTCGGCCTTGAAGCGAAGTTCCTCGTCCAGTGCAAACTTGGCCTCAAAGGCCTTTTCCCGATCTTGTATGCCGCTCATATGTGTCTCCCGTAGATTTTCTGACCCGTGAGGCCTGACGATCATAAATCAAAACCCCGGCCGATATACAAGAGGAGCTTCCGCATCCCCCGGCAAAGGCCGGAAAACGGGGGATCGGGCGTCTCGGCGATTGTGAAACCGCGGCATTTCGTTTATGGGAGCCCGAAAGAAAGACACCTGCGCGGCCCAATCGCGCCAACAAAGAGAAAACTCCATGAACCGTCGCCGCCGTATCTACGAGGGCAAGGCCAAGATTCTCTATGAGGGTCCGGAGCCGGGCACGCTGATCCAGTTCTTCAAGGACGATGCGACCGCCTTCAACAAGAAGAAGCACGATGTCATCGACGGCAAGGGCGTGCTCAACAACCGGATTTCCGAGTACCTCTTCACGCAGCTGAACAAGATGGGCATTCCCACCCATTTCATTCGCCGCCTCAACATGCGCGAGCAGTTGATCAAGGAAGTCGAGATCATCCCGCTCGAGGTCGTCGTGCGCAACGTCGCCGCCGGCTCGCTCTCCAAGCGCCTCGGCATCGAGGAAGGCACCGTCCTGCCGCGCTCGATCATCGAATTCTACTTCAAGGCCGATGCCCTGGAGGACCCGATGGTCTCCGAGGAGCACATCACGGCCTTCGGCTGGGCAAGCCCCCAGGAACTCGACGACATCATGGCGCTCGCCATTCGCGTCAACGACTTCCTCTCCGGCCTCTTCCTCGGCGTCGGCATCCAGCTCGTCGATTTCAAGATCGAATGCGGCCGCCTCTACGAGGGCGACATGATGCGCATCATCATCGCCGACGAGATTTCGCCCGACAGCTGCCGTCTCTGGGACATCGCCACCCAGGAGAAGATGGACAAGGACCGTTTCCGCCGCGACATGGGCGGCCTCGTGGAAGCCTACCAGGAAGTGGCCCGCCGCCTCGGCATCATCAACGAGAACGAGCCCGTGCGCGGCACCGGCCCGGTTCTGGTGAAGTAACACGTCTCCCAAGGATGGAACGAAAGACATGATCAAGGCACGCGTAACGGTTACGCTCAAGAACGGTGTTCTCGACCCGCAGGGCAAGGCCATCGAAGGCGCCCTCGGCAGCCTCGGCTTCGACGGCGTCGGCCAGGTCCGCCAGGGCAAGGTCTTCGACCTGGAGCTCCAGACCGCAGACCGCGCCAAGGCCGAAGCCGACCTTAAGGCCATGTGCGACAAGCTTCTGGCCAACACGGTAATCGAGAACTATACTATCGCCCTCGCCTGACGGTTGAAGGGAGATAAAGAATGGCAGAAGTGACGAACGAGCTGCTGTACGAAGTGCTGAAAAGCATCCATTCCCGAATGGACAAACTGGATACCGGGCTTTCCGATCTTCGCAGTGAGATGATCACGATGCGGGGAGCGCTCGTGACAGTGCAGCAAGACGTTCATCACATCTATTCGCGCCTGGACCGCGTGGACCAGCGTCTCGACCGTATCGAAAACCGCCTCGAACTGCGTGAACTCGCCGAGGCCCAGGCAAGGTTTGAAGAACACCCATGAAATCCGCCGTCGTCCAACTTCCCGGCCTCAACCGCGACCGCGACATGATCGCGGCGCTGACCAAGATTTCCGGCAAGGCGCCGGTGACCGTCTGGCAGACCGAAACGGACCTGCCGGATGTCGACCTCATCGTCATTCCGGGTGGCTTCTCCTACGGCGACTATCTTCGCTGCGGCGCCATCGCCGCCCGCATGCCGATCATGCAGGCCATCAAGGCGAAGGCCGAGGCCGGCGTGAAGGTGCTGGGCGTATGCAACGGCTTCCAGATCCTGCTCGAAGCGGGCCTCCTGCCGGGCGCGCTGATGCGCAACGCCTCGCTGAAATTCGTCTGCCGCGAAGTGAAGCTGGAAGTCGCCAACGCTGACACCGACTTCACCCGCGCCTATGAAAAGGGCCAGATCATCCGCTGCCCGGTCGCCCATCACGATGGCAACTATTTCGCCGACGCCGAGACGCTCGCCAAGGTCGAAGGTAACGGCCAGGTCGTCTTCCGCTATGCCGAAGGCACCAACCCGAACGGTTCGATCAACGACATTGCCGGTGTGATGAACGAAAAGGGCAACGTGCTCGGCCTGATGCCGCATCCGGAAAACCTCATCGAGGCCGCCCATGGCGGTTCCGACGGCCGTGGGCTCTTCGCATCGGTTCTCGACGTCATCGCGGCCTGAGGCAACCTGACGAAACCTGCCGGACACGGGCGCCAAAAAGCCCCGATCCGCCGGCTTCATACGGTTTCGTCAGCCTCTCTTAACCGGCCCTTGCTATCAAGGCGCATGTTCGCTCCCGAAAGGTCTTCCATGCGCCCTCTCCTCTCCGCCAAGCTCCTCCTGCCGCTCGTCGCCGCTGCGGCCATGGCTGGCTGCCAGGCGAAGGCCCCGGCGCCGAAGGCAGACAATCGCGCCCTTCCGATGATGGAGCGGGTCGCACTCGGCGCGAATAGCTGCTGGTTCAAGTCTGGCGATCCGGCCTTCAAGGCCTATCGCCTCGCGCCGGAGCTGAATTCCTTCTCCGGCCGCCCGCGCATCTTGGTCGTCCACCGCAATTCGCCGGAAGCCCGGCCGCTGCTCGTCGTGCAGGCTGAAGGAAGCCCCGCCAAGCTCGACGCGTTCGGCCCGCTGATGGGCGAAGCCGTCGGTCCGCGCATCGCGACCGACGTCAAGCGCTGGGCCGGCGGCGGCAAGGGCTGCTGACGGGATCAATCCCAAAAATAGGACTTTCCGGCCTCGCGCCGGGCTTCGCTGCGGGTGAGCCCGACATCGTGAAGCTGCTCGTCCGTCAGTTCCAGCAGCGCATAACGCGTGTGCCGCCTGATACGCCATGCCCGATAGACGCGCCATGCGCGACGAAGGGTCACGCGGAACGCGCCGCGCGACTTTAGCTCCGTGCCGGCGTAAAATGTCTCAATTGCCATCACCGAATCTCCTGAAATGTCACCGGGAATAGTGACAATCGGCAAAGACAGAGATGAATTGACTCACAAAACGGTGCAATATAAGAATTGCCACCATGACAAATTGGCTACCCGATCTCCAGGCCTCCGACGGGCCGCTCTATGTCCGCATCGCCGACCAGATTGAGCAGGCGATCAATACCGGGGCGCTCGCCGCCGGCAGCAAGCTGCCGCCACAGCGCAACCTCGCCTATGATGTCGGCGTGACGATCGGCACGATCAGCCGCGCCTACAGCATGGTGCGCGAGCGCGGCCTCGTCAGCGGCGAGGTCGGGCGCGGAACCTATGTGCTCGGCACGGGCGCGGAGGACGAGCCGACGCCGGTCGATACGGTCAGCGCAAGGCTTTCCGGCACGCGCGCCGCCAATGCCCCGCCGGGCAAGCTGCGCTTCGACACGACGGCGGCGACGGATGTCGGCCAGTCGGCCGTCATCACGGATATCCTTTCCGCCATCTGCCGCGAGCAGCCGAACGAGATCGCCAGCTACACCCGCAACTTCCCGCAGCATTGGCTGGAGGCCGGGCGGCGCTGGCTGAAACAGGGCGACTGGCAGCCGAGCCTCGACAGCATCGTGCCGACGCTGGGCGCGCATGCGGCGGTCATCGCCGCGGTTTCGGTCATCACCTCGCCCGGCGACCGCATCGCCTTCGAGCATGTCACCTATTCGCAGATCAGCCGTGGCACCGCCCTCCTCGGCCGCCAGACCGCGCTCGTCGAGTCGGATGCCGAGGGGGTCATTCCCGAAGATTTCGAGCGCGTCTGCCTGCAGCAGCATCCCAAGCTCGCTTTCCTGATGTCTTCGGCGCAGAACCCGACCCTCGCCACCATGCCGGAGGAGCGCCGCCGCGCCATTGCCGCCATTGCCAGGCGGCACAATGTCTTCCTCGTGGAGGACAATCTCTACGGCGCGACGGCGGACACCGGCATTCCGCTGCTGGCGGAAATCGCGCCGGACCGCACCTTCCTCGTCGGCGGCCTGTCGAAGAGCGTCGCGGCCGGGGTGCGCGGCGGCTGGATCGCCTGCCCGCCGCATCTTGCCCAGCGCGTGCGCATCGCCCACAAGATGGTCAGCGGCGGCCTGCCCTATCTGCTTGCCGAACTCGGTGCGCGGCTGGTGCTGAGCGGCATGGCTGACACCATCCGCGGCAGGGTGGCCGAGGAAGTCGGCGCCCGCGAGGCCCATGCGCGGGACATCTTCGCCGGGCTCGATTTCAACTCGCACCCGCGCGTGCCATTCCTCTGGCTGAAGCTGCCCGATCCCTGGCTCGCCGGCACCTTCCGGCAGGCGGCCTTCGACGAGGATATCCTCATCGACGACGAGGACGAGTTCAAGGCCGGCCGCACCGAAAAGACCTTCTACCGGGTGCGCATCGGCCTTTCCTCGCCGGAGAACCGCGAGGACGTCGTCACCGGCCTGACGCGGCTGCGCCGCCTGCTCGCCCATGGTCCGACAGGCTACGACAGCCCGGCCTGAAAGCCGCTTTCTCATGTGGTTGGCGGTCATTTTCCTGTCGCGCTGCAAAGCAGCATGGGGTAAAGAGACCGCAATCCTGCCCTCCACCGACAAGACGAGCGACGATGACCATTTCGAACACCCGCCCGATCACCCCGGAGCTGATTGCCGCCCACGGGCTGAAGCCGGATGAATACGACCGCATCCTCTCGCTGATCGGCCGCGAGCCGACCTTCACCGAACTCGGCATCTTCTCGGCCATGTGGAACGAGCACTGCTCGTACAAGTCCTCCAAGCGCTGGCTGCGCACGCTGCCGACCAAGGGGCCGCGCGTCATCCAGGGCCCGGGTGAGAATGCCGGCGTGGTCGATATCGATGACGGCGACTGCGTGGTCTTCAAGATGGAGAGCCACAACCACCCGTCCTATATCGAGCCCTACCAGGGCGCGGCGACGGGCGTCGGCGGCATCCTGCGCGACGTCTTCACCATGGGCGCACGCCCGGTCGCGGCGATGAATGCGCTGCGCTTCGGCGAGCCGGACCATCCGAAGACCCGCCACCTCGTCTCGGGTGTCGTCGCCGGCGTCGGCGGCTACGGCAACTCCTTCGGCGTGCCGACCGTCGGCGGCGAAGTCGAGTTCGACGCGCGCTACAACGGCAACATCCTCGTCAACGCCTTTGCCGCCGGCCTTGCCAAGTCCAACGCGATCTTCCTGTCCGAAGCCAAGGGCGTCGGCCTGCCGGTCGTCTATCTCGGCGCCAAGACCGGTCGCGACGGCGTCGGCGGCGCGACCATGGCCTCGGCCGAATTCGACGAATCCATCGAGGAGAAGCGCCCGACCGTTCAGGTCGGCGACCCCTTCACCGAGAAGTGCCTGCTGGAAGCCTGCCTCGAACTGATGCAGACCGGCGCCGTCATCGCCATCCAGGACATGGGCGCGGCCGGCCTCACCTGCTCGGCCGTCGAGATGGGCGCCAAGGGTGACCTCGGTATCGAGCTCAACCTCGACCTCGTGCCGGTGCGCGAGGAGCAGATGACCGCCTATGAAATGATGCTGTCGGAAAGCCAGGAGCGCATGCTCATGGTGCTCGAACCCGCCAAGGAAGAGGAAGCCAAGGCTATCTTCGTCAAGTGGGGCCTCGACTTCGCCATTGTCGGCTATACGACGGACGACCTGCGCTTCCGCATCCTGCACCAGGGCGAGGAAGTCGCCAACCTGCCGATCAAGCAGCTCGGCGACGAAGCGCCGGAATACGACCGCCCCTGGCGCGAGCCGGGCAAGCCCGCCCCGCTGCCGGCCAATCTGGTCGCCGAGCCGAACGACTACGGACAGGCCCTCCTCAAGCTCGTCGGTTCGCCGAACCAGTCGAGCCGCCGTTGGGTCTATGAGCAGTACGATACCCTGATCCAGGGCAATTCGCTGCAGATCCCGGGCGGCGACGCCGGCGTCGTGCGCGTCGAGGGCCATGCCACCAAGGCGCTCGCCTTCTCCTCCGACGTGACCCCGCGCTATGTCGAGGCCGATCCGTTCGAGGGCGGCAAGCAGGCTGTCGCCGAGTGCTGGCGCAACATCACCGCGACCGGCGCCGAGCCGCTCGCCTCTACCGACAACCTGAACTTCGGCAACCCGGAAAAGCCCGAGATCATGGGCCAGTTCGTCAAGGCCATCGAGGGCATCGGCGAAGCCTGCCGCGCGCTCGACTTCCCCATCGTCTCCGGCAACGTCTCGCTCTACAACGAGACGAACGGCATCGCGATCCTGCCGACCCCGACCATCGCCGGCGTCGGCCTGCTGCCCGACTGGTCCGTCATGGCCAAGATCGGCGGCGCGAAGGATGGCGACCACCTCCTCCTCATCGGCGTCGACGGCAGCCATCTCGGCCAGTCCGTCTATCTCCGCGACGTGCTCGGCATCGTCGACGGCCCGGCTCCGGAAGTCGACCTCTATGCGGAACGCCGAAACGGCGACTTCGTGCGCTCGGCCATCCGCAATGGCCAGGTCACGGCCTGCCACGATATCTCCTCGGGCGGCCTTGCCGTCGCGCTGGCGGAAATGGCGATGTCCTCCGGCAAGGGCGCCAGGATCGACCTTTCAGAGGCGAACGGCCCGACCCATGCGCTGCTCTTCGGCGAAGACCAGGCCCGCTATGTCGTCGCCGTACCGGCCGATCTCGCCAACTTCGTCTGTGCCAATGCGGAAGGTGCGGGCGTGCCGTTCCGCCGCCTCGGCACGGTGGGCGGCGATGCGCTTTCCGTCGGCGACCTCCTGTCGCTGCCGGTCGCCAGCCTGAAAACGGCCCACGAAGGCTGGTTCCCAGCATTCATGGACGGCGAAGCCGCCTGATCGGCGGACATCGACGCCAGGTGATTTGCGGGCTCATGGTTCCAGCGGAACGATGAGCCCGTTTCCTTTTGTGGCGGGCTGCGATGCACAGCTTGCCCGCAGTCGTGCGCGGCCGCTTTTGTAGAAGCCGGGATGGACGACCTCTGCGATTGACCTTTCCGGATGTTCGCCACTATCCTGCATGGGCAATAACGGAATCGGAGACTTCACTGTGGCAATGAGCGCCGGCGACATCGAAACCCTCATCAAGCAAGGCATTCCGGACGCCAAGGTGACGATCCGCGACCTTGCCGGCGACGGCGACCACTATGCGGCCGAGGTGGTAGCGGAAAGCTTCCGCGGCAAGAGCCGCGTGCAGCAGCACCAGATGGTCTACGAAGCGCTGAAGGGCAATATGGGCGGTGTGCTGCATGCCCTCGCCCTCCAGACCTCCGCGCCGGACTGATCCGGCCGTGGCCGACCTGATCAAGGACCTCGTCAGCGGCGTGGTGGATGCAGCCCTCAAGGAGGTGCTGAAGAAGACCGGCGTGCGGTCGGCTTCGACCCGCCGCACGCGCCGCAGGAAGGCCTCGGGCGGCCTTCTCGCCGATGTGATCGAAGCTGTGCTGAAGCCGGAGAAGAAGCCGGCGCCGCGCGCCCGCAAGCAGGTGAGCCGCCGCAGGACGGCGGCAAGCCGCAGCCCCCAGCGCAACCGCTAGCCTCGACCGACCGGGCAAAGGCGCGGCGAACGCGCAACACCCTGCGGATCGTAAGGCAGCCCCCGGCGTTTTTTCCCGGGCGCTTCTGGCAATTGTCACACGAGATTGTTATCTAGGGCGAACGGTTCATCGCATCGGCCCTTGAAGCCGATTTGCCAGGGAATATTGAAATGAGCGGCATCCACGATTTCATCGACAATGAAGTGAAGACCAACGACGTCGTCCTGTTCATGAAGGGCACGCCGGAATTCCCCCAGTGTGGGTTCTCCGGCCAGGTCGTGCAGATCCTCGACTATGTGGGTGTCGACTACAAGGGCATCAACGTGCTCGCCGACGCCGACATCCGTCAGGGCATCAAGGACTATTCCAACTGGCCGACCATCCCGCAGCTTTACGTGAAGGGTGAGTTCGTCGGCGGTTGCGACATCGTGCGCGAGATGTTCCAGTCGGGCGAGTTGCAGACCCATCTTCAGGGCCAGGGCATCGCCGTCAAGGGCGCCGCCTGACGCCTTACCGATCTTTCGCCGGCAAGCTTTTCAAAAGGCGCCGCACCCAGCGGCGCCTTATCTCTTTCATGGAATAAATTGATATGTCTGGACTTTCCCCTGAATCGGCCCAGCGCCTGAAAGGCATGGGCAAAGTAGAATTCATCGCACTGATGGCCCTCCTGATGGCGCTCAACGCGCTTGCCATCGACATCATGCTGCCCGGTCTCCAGGAGATCGGCGCCAGCCTCGGCGTCGAGAACGAGAACCACCGGCAATATGTCATCTCGGCCTACCTGATCGGCTTTGCCTGCGCGCAGCTCTTCTACGGCCCGATCTCCGACCGTTTCGGCCGGCGCAAGCCGATGCTCTTCGGGCTTGCCATCTATGCCGTGTCGTCGCTCTTCGCGATCCTCGTGCCGAGCTTCGCCGCGCTGCTGGCGCTACGCTTCATCCAGGGCGTCGGCTCGGCCGCCACGCGCGTCATCACCGTCTCCATCGTCCGCGACGTCTTCGGCGGGCGCGCGATGGCGGAGGTCATGTCGCTCATCATGATGGTCTTCATGGTCGTTCCGGTCATGGCGCCGGGCACGGGCCAGGTCGTCATGCTGTTCGGCGAATGGCACCTGATCTTCATCTTCATGGCGGTCATGACCGTGGTCGTCGGCACGTGGATGTATATCCGCCTGCCGGAGACGCTGCATCCCGAGGACGTGCGCCCCTTCACGGCGCGCTCGATACTCGGCGGCTTTCGCATCGTTCTCACCGACCGCGTGGCGCTCTGCTACACGCTGGCGAGCACCTTCATCTTCGGCGGGCTCTTCGGCTTCATCAACTCGGCGCAGCAGATCTATGTCGGCATCTACGGGCTCGGCGTGTGGTTCCCGCTCGCCTTCGCCGGCGTCGCCGCCTTCATGGCGCTGTCGTCCTTCGTCAATTCGCGGCTCGTCGGGCGATTCGGCATGCGGCGCCTGTCGCATGGCGCCCTGCTCGGCTTCCTGACCGTGAACACGATCTGGCTCGTCCTGACGCTGCTCTGGCCGACGCATCTGCCATTCGCGATCTTCATCGTAATCTTCGCGCTGACGATGTTCCAGTTCGGCTGGATCGGCTCGAACTTCAACTCGCTCGCCATGGAGCCGCTCGGCCACGTCGCCGGCACGGCCTCCTCGGTACTCGGCTTCATGGGCACGGCCGGCGGCACGGTGATCGGCGCGATCATCGGCCAGTCCTTCAACGGCACCTCGCTGCCGCTGGTCATCGGCTTCTTCACCCTCTCGGTGATCGGCCTCATCTTCGTGCTGATCGCCGAGCACGGGAAGCTGTTCCAGCCGCATAACAAACCGGTTTGAGAAGGCGGCGGGGCTGCATGCAGTTCCGCTCCGCTTCCCAGCCTACCCTCCTCTTCGCGGCGTGGATCCTTGGATCGCGCCCGAGGATGACGGGAGGCAAGGTTTGAAGGCAAACAAAAGGCCCGGCTGCGGATGCAGCCGGGCCTTTTCATTCAATGCGCTCCGCTCAGTCGACGAAGACCTCGCGGCGGAGCATCTCCCAGCTTTCCCTGTCCGGCGCCAGCAGCAGGCCGCCCTCGACGTGATGGGGCCTGTAGGCCGAGCCGTTGAAACGGGCGGCATAGGCGCCGGCCTCCTGCGCGATCAGCGTGCCGGCGAGGTGATCCCAGGGCATCAGCTTGTTGTACATGAGGTAATGCAGGTTGCCGCCCGCGAAGGTGCGGTATTCGTGCGCAGCGCAGCGGTAGTTGGAGACGAAGGCGACCTTGGCGAGGTTCGACAGGACGCGGGCGCGGCGCGCGCGGTCGAGGAAGCTGGTGGATGCCATGCCGGTCATCGCCTCGAGCGGCGCGGCGCCGCGTGTCTTCAGCCGGACCGCCGGGCGATGATCGCCCGTCTGCCAGGCGCCGCCGCCCTTTTCCGCCATCACGAAATCGTCGCCCATCGGATCGTAGATGATGCCGCCGACCGTCTCGCCGCCGGAAACGATGGCCGCCATGACGCCGAAGAGCGGCACGCCGGCGGCGAAATTGAAGGTACCGTCGATCGGATCGACGACGATGGCAAGCTCTGCATCCGCAAGCCTGCCCAGCAGCGCAGGATCGGCCGCGACCGATTCCTCGCCGACGAACAGCACGTCCGGAAACTGCGCCGTCACCTCGCGCTTGATGAAGCGCTCGGCCGCCTCGTCGGCTTCCGTCACGAGGTCGTTGGCGTCCGCCTTGGTGCGGATGTCGCCCTTGCCGAGGGCGCGGAAGCGCGGGCGGATTTCGGCCTCGGCCGCCTGTGCGAGCACGAGAGCCAGCGCATTGATGTCAATCGTCATTTTGTCTTACCGTTTCCAGGGAGGAGAAATCGAAAAGCTTCGGATCGAGGAGATGGGGCGGGTTGGTGTGGCCCAGCGCCCGCAGCATGGCGTCCTTGCGGCCCGGCATGCGCGTCTCGATATCGGCGAGCATCGCCTTCATCGCATTGCGCTGGAGGCCGTCCTGCGAGCCGCAGAGGTCGCAGGGAATGATCGGGAAGCGCATGGCGGCGGCGAATTTCGCAAGGTCGTCCTCCGCCGCATAGGCGAGTGGACGCAGCACCATCAGATCGCCCTCGTCGTTCAAGAGCTTCGGGGGCATGGCGGCGAGCCGCCCGCCATGGAAGAAGTTCATGAAGAAGGTCTCGAGGATATCCTCGCGATGGTGGCCGAGCACCAGCGCGTCGCAGCCCTCCTCCCGGGCGATGCGATAGAGGTTGCCGCGCCGGAGGCGCGAGCAGAGCGAGCAATAGGTCGCCCCCGTCGGCACCTTCTCCTTCACGATGGAATAGGTGTCACGATATTCGATACGGTGCTTCACGCCGATGGATTTCAGGTATTCCGGCAGGATGTGCTTGGGAAAGTTCGGCTGGCCCTGGTCGAGATTGCAGGCGATCAACTCGACGGGCAGCAGGCCGCGCCATTGGAGGTCCATGAGGAGCGCCAGCAGGCCGTAGCTGTCCTTGCCGCCCGAAAGGCCGACGAGCCAGCGCTTCTGGCCCTTGAGCATGGCGAAATCGTCCATCGCCTGCCGCACCTGGCGGAGCAGGCGCTTGCGCAGCTTGTTGAAGGAGACGCTCGACGGCGCATCGGCAAAGAGCGGATGGCGGCCATCCTCCGGTGCATCGTCTTCGATTTCGGCAAGGGCAAAGATCATGCGCCTGCAATGCCCCGAACGGCCGGCACAATCAAGCCCCGAAGACGGACCAGCCGGTGCGCGTTGCCAGCATTTCCAGCGCCAGCGAGCCGAGCAGCGAATTGCCGTTCTCGTTGAGGCCCGGCGACCAGACCGCGACCGAGGCCTTTCCGGGCGCGACGGCGAGGATGCCGCCGCCGACGCCGCTCTTGCCCGGCAGGCCGACGCGATAGGCGAAATCACCCGAGCCATCGTAGTGGCCGCAGGTCAGCATCAGGGCATTGATGCGCCGCGCGCGAAGATGCGAGACGACGCGGTGGCCGGTGAGCGGATTGGTGCCGCTGTTGGCGAGGAACAGCCCTGCCCGCGCCAGCTGCCGGCAGCTCATCGCCAGCGCGCATTGATGGAAATAGACGCCGAGCACCAGTTCGGCCGCATGGTCGAGCTTGCCGAAGGAGCGCATGAAATTGGCGAGCGCGAAATTGCGGAAGCCCGTCGCCTGCTCCGAGCGCGCCACGGCCTGGTCGACGATGATATCCTCCTCGTCCGCCAGATAGCGCAGGAAGCGCACGACCTCGCCGATCGCCTCCTTCGGCGTGTGACCGGCGAGCACGAGGTCGGTAATGGCGATAGCCCCGGCATTGATGAAGGGATTGCGCGGGATGCCGGCTTCCTGTTCGAGCTGGACGATGGAGTTGAAGGCCGAGCCGGAAGGCTCGCGCCCGACGCGCTTCCAGATGCCCTCGCCATGCTTGCCGAGCGCCAGCGTCAGGGTGAAGACCTTTGAGATGCTCTGGATGGAAAAGGCCTCGTCCGCGTCGCCGGCAAGATGGGTTTCGCCATCGACCGTGACAACGGCCATGCCGAATTTCTGAGGGTCCACATGGGCAAGCTGCGGAATATAGTCGGCCACCTTGCCCTCGCCGCACCGCGGCGACAGGCTCGCATGGATTTCCTCGACGATAGCCTGAAGGTCTGTCACGCGGGTACCCCCAAAAGAAAAAGCCGCCAATCTCTTGGCGGCTTTTCCGGATTGCGCAAGGCGTCTCTCGCGAATTAACGCGAGTAGAATTCGACGACCAGGTGCGGTTCCATGACGACCGCATAGGGAACGTCGGAGAGAACCGGAACGCGAACGAAGGTCGCGGTCATCTTGTTGTGGTCGGCTTCGATGTAGTCCGGAACGTCGCGTTCAGCCAGGCCAACGGATTCGAGAACCGAAACCAGCTGCTTGGACTTTTCCTTGACTTCGATGACGTCGCCCGGCTTGCAGCGGTAGGAACCGATGTTGACGCGGACGCCGTTGACCTTGACGTGGCCGTGGTTGACGAACTGACGGGCAGCGAAGACCGTCGGAACGAACTTGGCGCGGTAGACGATCGCGTCGAGGCGCGATTCGAGCAGGCCGATCAGGTTCTCCGGGGTGTCGCCCTTGCGGCGTTCGGCTTCAGCGAAGATCGCGCGGAACTGCTTCTCGCGGATATCGCCATAGTAACCCTTCAGCTTCTGCTTGGCGCGGAGCTGAACACCGAAGTCCGAAAGCTTGGACTTGCGGCGCTGGCCGTGCTGGCCCGGGCCGTATTCGCGGCGGTTGACCGGGGACTTCGGACGGCCCCAGATGTTTTCGCCCATACGGCGGTCGATTTTGTACTTGGATGCAGCGCGCTTGCTCATCGCATTTCCTCTGGTTCTTGTTATGCCGTTCCGTTGCCGGATCGGCTGAAGGAAACACGCCCTCCTCTGAACCTTTTTCGGGTTCCGACAGGTTTCTCACGATCGCGACCGGAGAATCCACGGGACATGTCAAATGAAACACCGGACATTTCTGCCCGGCGTTGGCGGGGTCATTAGGCGGGTTTCAGGAAGATGTCAACGCGGAAAGCCCGGAAATCCGACTATTCGGCGGCATCGCGGTGAGAATCCGCAAGGTCCGGCCCGTTGGCGTCGCCCGGCAGCGTCTCGCAGCCGAGATCGGGGAACGCGACGATGCGGTGGCCGGCGAGGTCGCTGTGCACGACCACCAGCCCCTGCTCCTCGAAATAGCCGAGGAGACGGCGCGCGCGGCGGGCCGAATGGGTGCCGTAGGCCCGCGCGATCCGCGCATCCGAGGGGCAGGCAAGCCCGCGCACCGCCGCTTGCGCGACAAGCAGGAACACGCCCTGCAAATCCTCGGTGACGCTGCGGGACAGATCGAGCGCCCTCGCCCATACCTCCGTCGCCGCCGTCTCGGCATCGACGCCCGAGCGCGCAACCGCCATCTTGCGCCGGAAAGCCGGCAGCGAGAGCGGCGCGCCGGGCACGCGGCGGATGCGGCAGCGCACGAGGAAATCCTGGAACAGCTCGGCATCGGCGCGGAAAGCAGCCTCGGGGTTGGCGAGGATTTCGGCGAGCGCCTGATCGAGCAGGCTTTCGCGCTCCTCCGCCGAAATCTCCGGTGCGGGGGCCTTCGCCTCCGTCTGCACCGGCTCCGGCCGTGCACGGGAGAGCTCGGCGAGTATATCCGTCGTCGGACGCGGCGCAGGTGACGCGCGGCGGACGATGGGACGGGTGAATTCTTCCGGGTCCGGCGTGAAGATCAGGTCTTCGACATCCTGCGGCGCATCCGGCAGCGGCATCAGCTTCGGGCTGGTCGAACGCGCGGAGGTCTCAACGGCACCGATCGTCACCGGCAGCGGGCGGCGCGACAGCGCCGGGCCGAGTGCGACGAAGGAGCCGCGCGGCAGGTCGCGGAACATTTCCGCCTGCCGCCGGTCGAGGCCGAGGAGATCGGCGGCGCGCGCCATGTCGATGTCGAGGAAGGTGCGGCCCATCAGGAAGTTGGAGGCTTCGGCGGCGACGTTCTTGGCGAGCTTGGCGAGGCGCTGCGTGGCGATGACGCCGGCAAGGCCGCGCTTTCGGCCGCGGCACATCAGGTTCGTCATCGCGCCGAGCGACAGTTTTCGCGCGTCTTCAGAGACCTCGCCGCTGACGGCAGGAGCAAAGAGCTGCGCTTCGTCCACGACCACGAGCACCGGATACCAGTAGTCGCGATCCGCATCGAACAGCGCGTTGAGGAAGATGCCGGCCGCGCGCATCTGCTCGTCGGCTTCAAGGCCCTCCAGCGAGAGCACGCAGGAAACGCGGTGCTGGCGGATACGGGTGGCGATGCCGACAAGCTCCGCCTCCGTGCGCTCACCGTCGACCACCACATGGCCGAAGCGGTCCGACAGCGTGACGAAGTCACCCTCGGGATCGATGATGACCTGCTGCACCCATTGCGCGGACTGCTCGAGCAGACGGCGCAGGAGATGCGACTTGCCCGATCCCGAATTGCCCTGCACGAGCAGGCGCGTCGCCAGCAGTTCCTCGATATCGAGCCTGGCCGGTGCACCGCCCTGCACCGTTCCCATGTCGATGCCGACCTTCATCCCGTTCCTCGTTCCTGAAAAATCCGATTCGCCCGGCCGCCTGCGGAGGGCCGGCAAGCCCTAACACGAAATCAACGCCCGTCGCGCCCGGCTTTTGAAAAACCCACAGGAATGCCGCGTCAGACGACGCGCAGACCGAAACCCTGCATCAGCCGGCACGTCGCGAAATCCGGCCTGCCGGAGGTGAAGACGGCGATGTCCTCGCCGGGCGCGATGGTTTCCAGCGGCGGGACGAGGCGGCGGGTCTGGCGGGCGATCGCCTCGGCGGGGTCGAGCCAGTCGACCGGCCAGGGGGCGAGCTGGCGGAAGAGGTTCGCCATGAAGGGATAATGCGTACAGGCGAGCACGACGATATCGGTCTTGCGGCCCATCTCGTCGACGAAGCAGGGAATGATCTCGCTGCGCACCGCCTGATCGGAAAGGCTCTCGCCGCGGATATAGGCCTCGGCCATGCGGGCGAGGTTTTCCGAGCCGACGAGGCGCACGTCGCACTGGCTGGCGAAGGACTGGATGAGGTCGCGCGTATAGGCGCGCTTGACCGTGCCGGGTGTCGCAAGCACCGAGACGAGGCCGGAGCGCGTGCGCTCGGCGGCGGGCTTGATGGCCGGGACGGTGCCGACGAAGGGCATGTGCGGAAAGGCGGCGCGCAGGTCCGCGCCGACGAGCGTGAAGGCGGTGTTGCAGGCGATGACACAGACTTCCGGGTCGTGCTCGTTCAGGAGCTTGCCGAAGAGCTCGACGATATGCGCCTTCAGCGCCGGCTCTTCCCAGCCGCCATAGGGAAAGCCGGCATCGTCGGCGACATAGGTGAAATGCCGCTCCGGCATCAGCACGCGCGCCTCGCGCAGCACGGTGAGGCCGCCGATGCCGCTGTCGAACATGAGGATGGGCTTCGCGCCCTGTTCGATCACATTTCCGGACGAAAAACCGGTTCCCACTTTTTCTGGAAATGTTCTATTCGACGTCACGGGGCACCTTGGGCCGGCGGTTGCGGGTGCGATTGGGATTGGTCGCGCCGCGCGGCGATTCCCGCGTGAAGCGATCGAGGCAGGAAACGATACCGCGCAAGACCTGGATCTCCGTGCCGGTGAAGGAAGGGCGCGTCAGGATGGCGCGCAGGTTCTCCACCAGTTTGGGCTTTTTTTCGGCGGGGCGGAAGTAGCCGCGCGCATCCAGCGTCTCTTCCACGTGATCGAAGAGGCCCTGCAGTTCTTCCTTCTTGGCGGGGCGCTGCGGCAGCGCGTCGAAGGGCGTGTCCTCGACGGAGGCAAGGCCGCTCTTCATCCACTCGTAGCTCATGAGGAGCACGGCCTGGGCGAGGTTGAGCGAAGCGAAGGCAGGATTGACCGGGAAGGTCACCAGTTCGTCGGCGAGCGCGATCTCCTCGTTGGTGAGGCCCGTGCGCTCGCGGCCAAAGAGGATGCCGGTCTTCTGCCCGGCCCGAAAGCGCGTGCGCAGGTCGTCCGCGGCGACGACCGGGGAGCGGACCTCCTTGTAGCCGTAGCGATCGCGCGCCGTGGTGGCATAGACGAATTCGAGGTCGGAGACGGCCTCTTCCAGCGAGGGATAGACCTTTGCGGCCTCGATGACGTGATCGGCCTTGCTGGCGGCGGAGATCGCCTTCTCGCTCGGCCAGCCGTCGCGCGGGTTGACGAGGCGCAGTTCCGCCAGCCCGAAATTCGCCATGGCGCGCGCCACCATGCCGATGTTCTCGCCCAGTTGCGGATGAACGAGGATGATCGCCGGTCCTTCGGCGATCAGCGTGCGTTCGCTGTTCGTGCCTGCCATGCCCAAATATCCCCAGAGCATTTTCGCTTTTTTTCAGAATCGCGAAAACGCTCTACCTTTTTGTTTTGCCGCATTTCCAAACGCAAAACCGCTGCGCGCTTTTGCTGGAAATGCTCCAGAAATTCGGGGTCTCACTGACACAAGCCGCCCGAAATGGAAAGTGCGCGCGGCGCTCAGTCCGGATTTTCGGCGGCGCTGCCGGCCCCGCCGTTCGGTCCTTCCTCGGCGATCTGCTGCAATTCCTCCTTCAGCGACGCGCCCTCCTCGAAGCTGGTGCGCTCGATATCGTCGATGACGGCCCGGCCATCCTCCTCGACCACCTTGAAGACCAGCTTCTCCGGCTGCCAGTCGGAGGCGCGCTCGCCGAAGCAATGGCTGTTGTCGAAGGTGACGGTGACGTCTTCCGCGCCGTTCGCCGGCTGGCCTTCGGTCGTCACCACATCCTTGAGGGCGCAGCCATCCTGCCCGCCGATGATCGGATCGTAGTCGAAGGGCGAGCCGCCGTCCTCATAGGCGGGGTATTTCGCGGCTTCCCGGTATTTCGCAACGAAATCCTTGCTGTAGAGGCGCGTCAGGAAATCCTCGCTGAAATAATCCGTATAGGGTGCCGGATTGTCGTTGTCCGTTCCTGTGTCCTGCCAGTTGCTGGTCGCCGCGGACATGATTTCGGCGACCGGCGCCTTGAAATCGGCCGCCTCGGCGGACAGGGGAAGCAGAAGGGCAAGCGCAGCCAGACCGAAACGCGACATCGCATTCTCCATTGGTGGCGGAAGGCCCGGGCAGCCCACCGCGGGCAGACCTTCCTGAGACGGAATCGTGGCAAAACTTATTCCGCCCGCCCGCGAAAATAAACCGCCTCATCCATTGGTCGGCTTTGCCTTCCCGGCCGCGAGTGCTATAGGGCCAAGCGGTTCTTTCAAGTCCACGATCCGGGGCGCCCAGCCCCTCAGAAAACACGAGGTTCCCATGGCAAAGATCAAGGTCGCCAATCCCGTCGTCGAGCTCGACGGCGACGAGATGACGCGCATCATCTGGCAGTTCATCAAGGACAAGCTGATCCACCCCTACCTTGATATCGACCTCGAATATTACGACCTCGGCATGGAGAACCGCGACGCCACCGACGACCAGGTGACGATCGACGCGGCCAACGCCATCAAGAAGCACGGCGTCGGCGTCAAGTGCGCCACCATCACGCCGGACGAAGCCCGCGTCGAGGAATTCAAGCTAAAGAAGATGTGGAAGTCGCCGAACGGCACGATCCGCAACATCCTCGGCGGCGTCATCTTCCGCGAGCCGATCATCTGCAAGAACGTGCCGCGCCTCGTTCCCGGCTGGACCAAGCCGATCATCGTCGGCCGCCACGCCTTCGGCGACCAGTACCGCGCCACCGACTTCAAGTTCCCCGGCAAGGGCAAGCTGATGATGAAATTCATCGGCGAGGACGGCAAGGAGATCGAATACGAGGTCTATGACGCGCCGTCCGCCGGCGTCGCCATGGGCATGTACAACCTCGACGATTCGATCACCGAATTCGCCCGCGCGTCGTTCAACTACGGCCTGCAGCGCAAGGTGCCGGTGTATCTGTCCACCAAGAACACCATCCTCAAGGTCTATGACGGCCGCTTCAAGGATATCTTCCAGCAGGTCTTCGACGCCGAATTCGCCGACAAGTTCAAGGAAGCCAAGCTCTGGTACGAGCATCGCCTGATCGACGACATGGTCGCCTCGGCGCTCAAGTGGTCCGGCGGCTATGTCTGGGCCTGCAAGAACTACGACGGCGACGTGCAGTCCGACATCGTGGCCCAGGGCTTCGGCTCGCTCGGCCTGATGACCTCGGTCCTCATGACGCCGGACGGCAAGACGGTCGAGGCGGAAGCTGCGCACGGCACGGTCACGCGCCACTACCGCCAGCACCAGAAAGGCGAGGAAACCTCGACCAACTCCATCGCCTCGATCTTCGCCTGGACCCGTGGCCTCGCCCACCGCGCCAAGCTCGACGGCAATGCGGAGCTCGCCAGGTTCTCCGAGACGCTGGAACGCGTCTGCGTCGACACGGTCGAAGCCGGCTTCATGACCAAGGACCTCGCCCTCCTCATCGGTCCCGACCAGCCGTGGCTCTCCACCACCGGCTTCCTCGACAAGATCGACGAGAACCTCCGCAAAGCCATGGCCGCCTGAGCCAACCGATAGAGAAAAGCCCGGCCCCAGCGCCGGGCTTTTTCTTTGCCCAGACTTGCACGCCTCTCCTCCGGCCCTATTCTCCCGCACACCGCATGCAGAGGAGACTATCATGGCCGAGGAACTGGTACTTTACAGCAATCCCATGTCGCGCGGGCGCATCGCCCGCTGGATGCTGGAGGAGGCCGGCGTGCCCTATAGCGTCGAGTGGCTGACCTTCGAGGGTTCGATCAAGGCGCCGGACTATCTTGCGGTCAACCCGATGGGCAAGGTGCCCGCCATCCGCCATGGCGAGACGATCGTCACGGAAGCCGCCGCGATCTGCGCCTATATGGCGGATGCCTTCCCGGAAGCCGGGCTCGCTCCACCGACGAACCGGCGCGGCGACTATTACCGCTGGCTGTTCTTCGCGGCCGGGCCGCTCGAAACGGCCGTCTCGCTCAAGGCCTTCGGCATGGAGGTGCCGCAGGAGCGCCAGCGCGCCCTCGGCTGCGGCAGCTACGGGACGGCGCTGGACACCCTCTCCTTCGCCGTCACCCGCCATCCCTACATTGCCGGCGACACGTTCACGGCCGCCGACGTCTATGTCGGCTCGCATATCAGCTGGGGCCTGCAATTCGGCTCACTGGAAGACCGCCCGGAATTCAGGTCCTATTGGGACCGCCTGAAGGACCGCCCCGCCCATATCAAGGCAACCACCCTTGACGACGAGGAGATGCATCGCCAACTCCAGGCGGCGAAGGGCTGACCGGGATTTTATGTTGCCCGAAGCAAAAAGGCCGCCCGATGGGCGGCCTTTCCGTATGCGATGGGATGGAACCGATTACTCGGCGTCGCCTTCGGCGGCCTTCTTCTTGGCCGGGGCCTTCTTCTTCGGAGCGGCTTCCTCGCCTTCCGCAGCTTCAGCCTTGGCGGCAGCCTTCTTCTTCGGCGCGGCCTTCTTGGCTTCCTTCTCGGAACCCTCTTCGTCGTCAGCCATCAGCTCGTCCTTGGAAACGGTCTTGTCCGTTACCTTGATTTCGCCGAGCAGGTGATCGACGACCTTCTCTTCGAAGATCGGGGCGCGCAGCGAAGCGGCGGCGCCGGGGGTCTTCTGGAAGTATTCGAGGATCTGCTTTTCCTGGCCCGGGAACTGGCGAAGCTGCTGGAAGAGCGACTGCTGCATCTCTTCGTCCGAGACCTGGACGCCAGCCTTCTCGCCGATTTCCGAGAGGACGAGGCCGAGGCGGACGCGGCGTTCGGCGAGCTTGCGATATTCCTCGCGAGCGGCTTCTTCCGTCGTGTCCTCGTCAGCGAAGGTCTTGCCCGACTGGGCGAGGTCCGTGTTGATCTGGCGCCAGATGTTCTCGAACTCGGCATCGACCAGGCGTTCCGGCGTGTCGAACTTGTACATCTCGTCGAGCTGGTCGAGGATCTGACGCTTGACCTTCTGGCGGGTGACCGAGCCGTACTGGCTTTCGATCTGGCCGCGGACGATCTCGCGCAGCTTGTCGGCCGATTCGAGGCCGAGCTTGGAAGCGAGCTCATCGTTGATCTCGATGGCAGCGGCGGCAGCGACTTCCTTGACGTTGATGTCGAAGGTGGCTTCCTTGCCGGCGAGGTTTGCGGCCGGGTAGTCAGCCGGGAAGGTAACGGTGATGACCTTCTCGTCGCCAGCCTTCAGGCCGACGAGCTGCTCTTCGAAGCCCGGGATGAAGCGGTTGGAGCCGAGGACGAGCTCGGCGTCCTCGTCCTTGCCGCCGTCGAAGGCAACGCCGTCGACCTTGCCGAGATAGTCGATGGTGACGCGGTCGCCGTCGGCGGCCTTGCCCTTCTTCGTCTCGTAGGAACGGGCGCTTTCAGCGATCTTGAGGATCTGCTCGTCGACTTCCTTGGCGTCGACGTCGACGACTTCGCGCGTGACGGCGATACCGGAATTATCCTTCAGCTCGATGGCCGGGATGACTTCGTAGGACAGCGTGAACTCGAAATCGGCTTCGCCGTTGAGGATCTTTTCCGCTTCGGCCTGGTCCTCGGTCATCGCGACTTCCGGCTGCGTGGCGGACTTTTCGCCGCGCTCGGAGAGAATCGCGGACGGACGGTCGCGGACGATCTCGTTGACCAGCTCGGCCATGACGGACTTGCCGTACATCTTCTTGAGATGTGCGAACGGTACCTTGCCCGGACGGAAGCCGTTGATGCGGACACGGCCCTTCACGTCTTCAAGACGCTCGTTCATCTGAGCTTCCATGTCCTTGGCCGGGATGACGACCTTGATTTCGCGCTTCAGCCCTTCAGCGAGCGTTTCGATAACCTGCATGTTCAAACCTTCATTTCGAGTTGGCGGTGCTCAAACCGGCCTTCCGGTTATGGCGAGCACCCCGCCGGTCCATTTGCCGGCAGTGGCTTTACTGAATTCGGTGGCCTTTTGGCAAGCAAAATGGCGCTCTAATGCTCCACAGGACGCGGAAACCTCCATTTCCACGTCTGGTGGCTCTGGTGCGGGTAGAGAGACTTGAACTCCCACGCCTTGCGGCACCAGAACCTAAATCTGGCGTGTCTACCAATTTCACCATACCCGCGTCTCAGAAACCGTCTTGCCACAGGGGGCAAGGCCGCTCCCGTGGCGCCTTCCGAGCGCGGCGTCTCTATATCACCCGTTTTCCGCGGATCAAAGGAAAAATGTGGCCGAAAAGCCGCTGTCCCGGCCCTTCTCGCCTCAATAGAGCGGCTCCTCGTAGACCGGCTCGCCCTTCAGGATCAGCCGGGCGATCTGCGGCGTTCCGTCCCTGGCGACGCGCGCCTCGATCTCGAGCTCCTCGGCGTTGCGGGCGTTTTCCAGCGCCCTGCCCTCGCCCTCCGGCACGTAATAGCGCTCGATGCCGTACTGGACGAAGAGCGTATCGGGAAGCTCGCCGTCGACGGACGAGTAGATCTCGAAGGGCTGCGTGCGCAGCACGACGCTGCCTTCCTGCGGAGCAAGGCCGGCGAAACTCGCCTCCGTCGCCGTCCAGAGCCCGTCGGCGCCGGGCCTGACGCGGACGTCGAGACGCACGCGCGCGCCGCTTTGCGGAACGGCGCCGGTGACGATCGATTTCGGGATGGTCGAGATGGGATAGGAAAGCGTCACATAGTCGCCGCGCAGAAGATCGCGCGGATCGACCGGCATGGTCTTCAGGCGGATATCCGCGCCGTTGCGCAGGATGGAGGCGCGGCTCTCGACCACATAGCCGATGACGGCCGTCTGCAGCGCGGCGGCGACGATGGCGGCAACGAGCGGCGGGAGGCGGAAGAAGCGGGATTCGGTCATGGTCAGGCCTCCGCCTTCGTTCCGGTATTGGAAAGGCGCCGTTCCAGCGCGATCACCGCCCAGGCGATGAGGGCGACGACGCCCCCCGCGACAAGGAAGAATCCGGACGTGCCGATGATCGAACCGATCGTCTCGGATGCAAGATACAGTGTCTCGGCGGCGAAGACGACATAGCCGAGATAGCGCACCGCGCCGTTCTCCTTGCCGGAGAGCGCGATACCGAGAATGGCAGCGCCGAGCGTGACGATGCCGACGAAAAGCCGCTGCTCCACGCTGTCGAATTCGGAATGCAGCGCGAGAAGGCCAAGCAGCAGCACGAGATAGGCATAGAAGGCGGGCGCGGCGCCGGCGCTGCGGGCAAGCGCGTGAAGCGGCGACTGCGGCAAGGCGGCGGCGAGATAAGCGACCGCGCCGAAAGCGGCAATCGCGATGGCGGCCGCCGGCGTCTCGTTCTCTCCATAGAGATAAGCGAGCCAGACGAGGAGCAGCAGATAGGCAAGATGACGGACGCGGTCGGCGCCCGTATAGCGCACGAGCAGGATGACGATCACGGCCATCAGCGGCATCAGCCAGAGCAGCACGGTATCGTCGACACTATAGGATTGCGTCCAGTCGGCCCCCGCCACGACAAAGGCGAGGAAGCCGGCGACGGCCGCGACGGCGCCGGAGCGGAAAAGCACGGCGGTAACCACCGCGCCGGCGAACCAGACGAGCGCCGCCTGGAACGCATCGCCGGACAGGTGATACATCTGCCCGACCAGCGCAATCGCGCCGCCGAAGGCGAGCGTGCCAAGGATCAGGAAGGCCCCGGCGAACCGCTCCGCCCCGCGAAGGATCAGGAGGCCGCCGGCAATATAGGCCCCCCAGATCACCGCCACGATGCCGACGAGGCGGACAAGGCGGGGAATCGCCTCCCAGTTGGCGGCGACGAGCAGAAGCACGGCGGCGGAAACGAGAAGGGCCGCGATGATCATCAGCACGCGGCCGAGACTGAAGGCGCTTTCGCGGGAATCGTATTCGCGAAGCAGGCTGCCGGCGGTCGCGGCGTCGATCAGGCCCTGCGCCGTCCAGTGTTTGAGATCGCGCTCAAGCCTGCCCCTGTACATCCGCTCACCGTTCCCTTCGCTCTTCGAATTTCCATTCCTGTGCCTGAGAAACGATATAGGGCCGGCAGAAATTCGCAATCGCAGTGAAAATCCGAAATACCGGCGATCTTCACCTGCGACGCGAAGTCCGCCCTTCACGGTTAACCGGACATAAAGAAATCCATGGCAGATTTAGCAACAGAAAGCCCTTCGGCTTGCGACCGACGACATGCAGCTGGCGCATATCATCCATGCCCATATTGCACTGCACAAAATCGGGAATCGCAGCTATAGTGCAGACATCGGATCAGAGATGATCCAGACCGAAAGTCAGGCGCCTTCGAGGCGACGGATGGACGGGGGCGAACTGGTCGAACGCCCGGCATGATGCCTCGGACCCGATACTCCGGAAACGGAGGTCGACAGAAATTCGGAGCGACGCACTCCTCCTCCCAGCGTCCCTCCGATACGATTGGCAACACTCCTCCTCCCAGTTGCCAATCATTATTATGACGCCCGCTGGATCTCCTCCCCCAGCGGGCGTTATTTTTGCGCCCTGCGCATGGCGAGCGGCCGGAGCCGCGGCATTTTCCGGAAAAATCGTTGGGGCCAGCCCGCACGTTCGAGGCATCTGCCCAATCCTTGCGCAATACATGCGCCGCGCGCATGGGTGCCATTCCAACCGGGCCCTACCGCGCCGCGATGGCCGGATCTATATAGTCCTCATCGGTCGGGCGACGATCTCCTCCTCCCAACGTCCCCGACAGGATTGGCGGCCTCTCCTCCTCCCAAGCTGCCAATCGAGACCAGCAACGCCCGCCGGACCTCCTCCCCCGGCGGGCGTTGCTTTTTGCACTGCACTCACAGCTCAGCGCATAGCTTCGTTTACCTTTGTGGCGCGAGCCCGGAATTTAGCCAGAATTTTGCCGAAATTTCCGCTTGACATGCATGAAACGCATAGGTGCTGTGCTATTCGAGCGCTGTTCATTTCGGCAATGCAGCGTATATTCCATTTCATCAGATCGGGGCGGCGCCAAGGACGAGCGGCCGCCCAGCAGGAAGCCCAGAAAGGGGTAAAGACATGAACCTGGCACGCTCTTTCAACAACTGGCGCAAGTACCGTCAGACCGTCAACGAACTCGGCCGCATGACGGACCGTGAACTCCGCGACCTCGGCATCGGCCGCAGCGATATCCCGTATATCGCACGCAAGGCCGCCAACTAAGCCGGCCGATCCATCTGGATCCCATTTCGAACGCCCTTCGGCTTCCCGCCGGAGGGCGTTTTGCTTTGCGCGTCTTTTTGCGCTGCACAATGTCGCTTTTTCTCATTCGCGACAAGAGAAGCGACCCGGCCTCGCGGCCGCAGAAATTGCTATTTGTCTGAAATGGCGCGCTTTTCGCCTCTTCCGCATGCAGGTCCGGCAAATGCCTCTTCCGTGGCCGTCTTATTGCACAAATGCATAGCTGCTGCATTTTCTTTGCACTGCACATTGACAGGGATGTCGCCTATATAGGCGTCACGAACCGGTGAGACAGACCTCCCGGGCCACACTTCGAGGAAGAGACCATGAACCCGATCCGCATTGCAAAGAACTGGATTTCCTACCGCCGCACCCTGAACGAACTCGGCAACCTGTCGAACCACACGCTCTCGGACATCGGCCTGACCCGCTACGACATCCGCGACATCGCTTCGCGTTCGTTCCGCTAAGCATCGCTGGTTTCCGCCGCTGCGGCCGGAAACGGCGACGCGCGAGGAACGCTTCAAACGGCACCGCATGGTGCCGTTTTTGATTCCGGGCTCATGCCAAAGGCGGCTGGCGCTTTTCCTTGGAATGCGCCGGCCGCCATGGTAACGAACCGCCCATGACAAAGACCTCTTCCTTTAGCCCCATCCATGTCATCGGCGGCGGCCTTGCCGGCTCCGAAGCCGCCTGGCAGATCGCCGAAACCGGCGTTCCCGTCATCCTGCATGAAATGCGCGGCGTGCGCGGCACGGACGCCCACAAGACGGACGGCCTTGCCGAACTCGTCTGCTCCAATTCCTTCCGCTCGGACGATGCGACCAGCAATGCAGTCGGCGTTCTGCATGCCGAGATGCGGCTTGCCGGCTCGCTGATCATGCGCTCGGCCGATGCCAACCAGGTGCCGGCCGGCGGGGCGCTTGCCGTCGACCGCGAGGGCTTTTCCGCCGCCGTGACGGCCGCGCTCGAAAGCCACCCGCTGATCACCATCACGCGCGAGGAAGTGACGGGCCTTCCGCCGGAGGACTGGGACCAGGCGATCATCGCCACCGGCCCCCTCACCGCGCCCTCGCTCGCCGAGGCCATCCAGGCGCGCACCGGCGCCGATTCGCTCGCCTTCTTCGACGCTATCGCGCCGATCATCCATACGCACAGCATCGACATGGATATCTGCTGGTACCAGTCGCGCTACGACAAGGTCGGCCCCGGCGGCACGGGCAAAGACTATATCAACTGCCCGATGGACGAGGCGCAGTACAATGCCTTCATCGACGCGCTGATCGCCGGCGACACGACCGGCTTCAAGGAATGGGAAGGCACGCCCTATTTCGATGGCTGCCTGCCGATCGAGGTGATGGCGGAGCGCGGCCGCGAGACGCTGCGCCACGGCCCGATGAAGCCCATGGGTCTCACCAATGCGCATAACCCGACCGTCAAGGCCTATGCCGTCGTGCAATTGCGCCAGGACAATGCGCTCGGCACGCTCTACAACATGGTCGGCTTCCAGACGAAGCTGAAATACGGCGCGCAGGCGGAGATCTTCCGCCTCATTCCGGGCCTGGAAAATGCGGAATTCGCCCGCCTCGGCGGCCTGCACCGCAACACCTACATCAACTCGCCGACGCTGCTCGATCCTTCGCTGGCGCTGAAGGGCCGGCCGGGCCTGCGCTTTGCCGGCCAGATCACCGGCTGCGAGGGCTATGTGGAAAGCGCCAGCATCGGCCTTCTGGCCGGCCGCTTCGCCTCCGCCGAGCGCCGCGGCGAAACGCCGTCGCTGCCGCCGGAAACGACGGCCTTCGGCGCGCTGCTGAACCATATCACCGGCGGCCACATCGTCTCCGACGACGAGCCGGGCAAGCGCTCCTTCCAGCCGATGAACGTCAATTTCGGCCTGTTCCCGCCGCTGGAACCAGGAGCGGTGACGAGACCGGAAGGCATGAAACGTTTCCGCGGCAAGGACAAGGCGCTCGCCAAGAAGCAGGCGACGGCGGCCCGGGCGCTGGAAGACTGCGCCCGCTGGCTCGGGCGCTGACTGGAAGAGACTAGGTCGGCTGTCCGGCCGTCCGGTTGTCCTGCGCGGCGATGCCCGGCATGAAGCTGCCGAGCATCCAGAGCGAGACCTCGGCGGCCTGCTTCTCGTCGTGGAATTCGAACAGGCCGCCCTCGAAGGCGGCGTTGGCGAACTCGATCGTCAGGCGCTTCGGCCCGGCGCCGGCAACGCGCACGGTGCCCGGCTCGATGAGGTGGCAGGAATAGTGGTGGCCATGCGCGTGCATGCAGCCCGCCTTGCCGTCATGCAGCCTCAGGAAGACCGTGCGGCCGTTGGCGGTGGTGATCACTTCGCGGATCGCCTCGCCCGGAAAGGCGCGGCCGAATTCCAGGATCGCGAGGCCAGCATTCTCCCCGGCCATTTCCGGCTCTTCGTTGCGCTTGCGGAAACGCTGACGGAAGATCAGGCCCGCCAGCAGCAGGCAGACGATGGTGACGGTCCAGAGCATCGACTCCACTCCTCCACGGAAAACGTTTCGCCGCTGTAGCCTACAAGGCTTGCGCCAGTTTTGCGTCCGTAGGCGCCGTTCAGAACGGGCCGCGGCGCAAAGCCCGCCACATCCACCATTGCCGGCGCCACTGGGGCGGCTGGAGGGAACGGTCGAGCGCCGCGGCGCCTGCCTTTTCCGCCGCTGCCAGTATAGGCGAAACGAGCGCGACCGGCAAAAAGGCCGGCCGATTGGCGGGCGACACGCCGTTTGCCGCACGGGCCTTGGCGAGATGATCGCGGCCAAGGCCGACGAAGGCTTCCACCGCGCGGGCGGCGGCGGCCTTGTCGCTGCCGGCCAGGAGGGCCTCCGGCGTCAGGCCGGTCGCCGCCAGGAGATCGGCCGGCAGGTACACCTGCCCGCGCCTGCGATGGATCGGCAGCATGAGCAGGGTGCCGGCAATCGTCTGCGCCACGCCGGCATGGCCGGCTGCTTCCGCCGATTTCGGCGCGTTCTGCGGATCGAGGATGAGGCTTGCGAGCTGTATCAGCGCCGACGCGGTCTCGCCGGCATAGCCTTCCAGCGAGGCGCGGCTTTCCATCGGGTCGTTGTAGAGGTCGAAGATGCGCGCTTCGATCATGTCCGTCAGCACGGCGACGGGCAGGCTGTGTTCCTTGACGCAGGCCACCAGCGCCGCGGCAAGCGGATTGGCCATGGCGTCGCCATCGGCCCCGCCCTCCAGGAGATCGCGCCACCATTGCAGGCGGATTTCGCCGGGCAGTGCCTCGCGCACCACGTCGCGCACGCGCGCGATCTCGGCATTGAAAGCATAGAGCGCGGCAAGGCTTCCGCGCTTTTCCGGCGGAGCCAGCAGGCAGGCGAGGTAGCGGTCGCGATCGGTGTCGCGAAGCGCCGCCAGGCAATGGGCATAATCGTCTTGTTTCTTGTCGGTCACGTCCGCAAACCGCCTTCGGCTCACACGGCGATGAGCGCGGCGGCGACCGCCCGGCTCTCGGCCAGCATGACGTTGAACGTGCGCACGGCCGCGCCGGTGCTCATCGGGTCGGAGCTGATCCGGCGCTCGCGCAACGCCGCCTTGATTTCCGCGGAAAGCGGGCGGATTTCCTTGCCGGTGCCGACGAGCAGCACCTCGATCTCGCCCGCCTCGTCCAGCACGCGCTCGAGATCGGCCAGCGTCAGCGGCGTCTCTTCGGTCTTGTCCCAACCGTGGATGCCCGAGGGCAGGCAGAGGATGGAGCCACGATGCGACATGTCGGCAAAGCGGAAACCGCCATTGCCATATGCGTCGATCGGCGCACGTCCGGGGAAATGCGCCTCCCGGATTTCGATGCCCTTAGCCATTGGCTCCCGTCGCTTCCGTGACCGGTCCGGCGCCACCCTTGCCGGGGCGATAGCGCTCCGGCCGAAGGCGGAACAGAATGAGGATCGGTCCGGCAATGTAGATAGAGGAAATGGTGCCGATTGCCACCCCGAAGAGCAGCGTCAGCGCGAAAGTGCGTATCGCCTCGCCGCCGAAGAAGGCGAGTGCGGCAAGCGCGATCAGCGTCGTCGCGGAGGTCAGCACCGTCCGCGACAGCGTGCGGTTGATCGCATCGTCGATGATGAGCGGCAGCGGCATGCGCTTGAAGTGCCGGAGGTTCTCGCGAATCCGGTCGTAGACGACCATCGTGTCGTTCAGCGAATAGCCGGCGACCGTCAGGAGCGCGGCGACGGCGCTGATGTTGAACTCGATATCGGCGACCGCCAGGAAGCCGAGCGTGAAGAACACGTCATGCGCCAGCGCGATCACCGCGCCGATGGCAAAATGCCATTCGAAGCGGATCCAGATATAGGCGACGAGCGCCACGAGCCCCGCCACGAAGCCGAGCGTCGCAGTGTCGATCAGCTCGCCGGAAATCGCCGGCCCCACCACCTCGACGCGGCGGAAGTCGTAATCGTCCTCCAGCTCGCCGCGGGCGACCAGGACCGAGGTCTGCTCGGCATTCTCGCCCTCGCCCTGCGACGTCAGGCGCACGAGCGCGCGGCGGGGATCGAGGGGCGTGTCGACGCTCTGCACCGCGACGCCCGCGTCGGTGAGCCGGGCGGAGATGTCGAACGTATCGACCGGGCCGGACTTCGCCTGGATTTCGACGGCCGCACCGCCGGTGAAATCGATGCCAAGGCGCAGTTCGTCCATGATCAGCAGGCCGGCAATGATCAGCGAGACCGCTCCCGTTCCCAGGAAGATCACGTTGCGCACGGCCATGAAGCGCAGGTTGAGCCGGTCGAAGAGACCGCTGCGCACGCCCTTGGGCAGATGCGTCGGATGGCTGCGGCCGAGCCAGGCCCGCACCAGCCCATAGGTCAGCGTGAAGGTCGTGAAGAGCGTCGCCAGCAGCCCGACGCCGACGGCAAGCGCGAAGGCCCGGACGGGAGCCGCCGACAGCACGAAGAGCACCGCGACGGCGATCAGCATGGTCGCCGACGCGTCGAGGACCGTCGTGCGGGCGCGGCCGAAGCCGACGGTGACCGCATCGCGCAGCGACCGGCCGCGCGTGCTTTCCTCGCGGATACGTTCGAAGATCAGCACGCTCGCATCGACCGCAAGGCCGACGGTCAGCACGATGCCGGCGATCATGGAGAGCGAGACGGGAGCCCCGACCAGCGCGAGGACCGCGAAAGTCACGAGGACGTTGAAGAACAGCGACAGCGAGGCGATGACGCCGAGCACGCCGTAGAAGAACGTCATGAAGGCGACGACGGCGGCGACGGCGACGGCAAGCGCGAGCGCCACGGTGCCAAGGGACGTCGTGCCGAGCGCGGGCTCGATCGAGCGTTCCTCCAGGATGGTCAACTGGGCGGGCAGCGGGCCGCTCGCCACGATGCGCGCGATATTGGCCGCCCCTTCGGCATCGAAGTCGCCGGAAAGCCGCCCGACGCCATCGTTGATGGCGCCTTGAATCTGCGAGGTGGAGATCACCTGGCCGTCGAGCAGGATGGCGATGGTGCGGCCGCTGTTGTCGCGGGTGAAGGCGGCAAGGCGATCCGCCGCATCGGCCTTCAGGACGAATTCGACGAAGGGCTCGCCATTGGCGGCGGGCTGCGCGGATGCGACGTCTACCGCCGTGAAGAGATCATCCCGCTTCAGAAGATAGCCGACCGGCGGCTCGCCGGTGGAATAGAGCACTTCGGAACCGGCCGGCGGGCCGTTCTCGATGGCGTCGTTGACCGGCATGCTGTCGTCAACGATGCGGGCGGAAAGCCGGCCAACCGTCGCCAGCATGTCCTTCACGCGCTGCGGATCGGTCAGCCCCGGCATCGAGACGACGATGCGACCGCGCTCGCCGCGCGTGACGAGAAGCGACGGAATGTGAAGGCTTTCGACCCGCCGGCGCACGGCATCGACCGCGCCGAGCGAGGCAGCGGCGACCGCGTCGTCGATGACGGAGACGGACTGCGTGATGCGGAAATGGCCGGCCTCCGGCTCGCTGAGCGTGCCGAGATCGAGGCCTGTCAGGGTCTGGCGCGCAGCATCCACGCGGTCCGGCGCCGTCACGGTCACGTCGACCGCGTCGTCCGCACCGTTGAGATCGCCATAGGGGATGCCGGCTGCGCGAAGCCCGTTGCCGACCGTCTCGATGGCGGTGCGCAGGCGCTCGGCGGCGATATCCTCGCGGGAAACGTCGAGCACCAGGCGGGAGCCGCCGGTGAGATCGAGGCCCGGCGTCAGGCGGTGGGCCGTGAGCCAGCCGGGAAGCCCGGCCGCCATGCGTGCCGGCAACACACTGGGGAGGATGACAAGAAGGCTCGCCACGAGGACGAGCCAGAGCAGTAAGGTCTTCCAGCGGGCGGATTGCTGCATCGCGATCTCGACTAAGGTCCGGCGGCAGTGCCGGCTGAAAACCAGTCGGGCCGCAAGGCCGAGGTTATCCCCGGCCGCGCGGCAGGCCAAGTCATTCCTTGACGGGTTCGCCCTTGACGCGAACTTCGCTGATGCCGCTGCGCACGACACGCAGGCGCACGCCTTCGGCGACTTCGACTTCAAGCTCGCTGTCGTCGACGACCTTGGTGACCTTGCCGACGATGCCGCCGCCGGTGACGACCTGGTCGCCGCGGCGGATGTTCTTCAGGAGCTCTTCGCGACGCTTCATGGATGCGCGCTGCGGACGGATGATGAGGAAATACATCACCACGAAGATCAGCAGGAACGGCAGGATCGACATGAGGATGTCTGCACCGCCCCCTGCCGCGCCGGGTGCCGCCGTCTGGGCGAAGGCCTCGGTAATGAACATCAGCTACTCCTTGAAATCTTGATTTTGCGCGGCCGGAGGGGCCATTTCGGTTGCCGGAATATAGGCAAGCGGGCATTGAATGCAACACACGAGACCGGGAAGCTCTCGGTTTTCAAGCACTTTCCCCCTTTTCGCGCCCCGCCGGCGCATGCTACCCGGCAATGAACCATCAGGAGAGAGACATTGCAGGAAGATCACGTCAAGCTGCTGCTGGCCGAAATGGGCCGCATCAACGCCGCACTGGAACGCCTCGCCGGCCCCGCCCCGGTCGTCAACGACTGGAATGCCGCCGACGTCTTCGTCTGGGCGCCCGCCCGCCTTCACGCGCAGCCGGTCAAACGGCCGAACCGCATCGACATCGATCTCATCCGCGGTGTCGACCATGTGCGCGACATCCTGGTGGACAACACGGTGCGCTTCGCGCGCGGCCTGCCGGCCAACAACGTGCTGCTCTGGGGCGCGCGCGGCATGGGCAAGTCGTCGCTGGTGAAATCCGTGCATGCGCTCGCCGCGCAGGAAACGGGCAGCGGCCTGAAGCTGATCGAGGTGCACCGCGAGGACATCGCCACGCTGCCGACACTGCTCGAGGTGCTGAAGGAAACGCCCTTCCCCGTCATCATCTTCTGCGACGACCTGTCGTTCGACCATGACGACACGTCCTACAAGTCGCTGAAGGCGGCGCTCGACGGCGGCGTGGAAGGCCGGCCGGACAACGTGCTGCTCTATGCGACCTCGAACCGGCGGCACCTCCTGCCCCGCAACATGATCGAGAACGAGCAGTCGACCGCGATCAATCCCTCAGAGGCCGTGGAGGAGAAAGTCTCGCTCTCCGACCGATTCGGCCTGTGGCTCGGCTTCTACAAGTGCAGCCAGGCCGAATATATCGAGATGATCGACGGCTATGCCGGCCATTTCGAGCTCGACCTGCCGAAGGAGCAGCTCCACGCCGAGGCGCTCGAATGGGCGACCACGCGCGGCTCGCGCTCCGGCCGTGTCGCCTGGCAATATGTCCAGGACGTCGCCGGCCGCCTCGGCAAGTCGCTCACCAAGTAGGCCGGAAACAGGAAAGGCCCGGCAAGCCGGGCCTTTGCATCCTTTTTTGTGATCCGGAACGGACTATTCCAGGAAGGTCATCGGGTTGACCGGGGTGGCGTTCTTGCGCACCTCGAAATGAACCTTCGGTCGGGTGGCGTTGCCGCTCATGCCGGAGGTGGCGACCGTCTGGCCGCGCTGGATCTTCTGGCCGCGCTGAACGTTCAGGTCGCCGGCATGGCCGTAGACCGTGACCGTGCCGTCGTCGTGGCGCACGAGGACCGCGTTGCCGAGTTCCTTCAGGCTGCTGCCGGCATAGATGACCACGCCGTTTTCGGCGGCCTTGATGGGCGTGCCTTCCGGAACGGAGATGTCGATGCCATCATTGCGGTTGCCGTCGACATTGGCGCCGTAGCCGGCGATGACCGCGCCGCGCACCGGCCAGCGATACTTGCCGATGCCGGTCGATTCGGGCGCGGCATCCGTCACGTCGGACTTCTCCGTCGCCTCGGTGACCGAAACCGTCTTCACCGGCGCCTTGTAGGCTTCCGGCTTCTTCTCGGCCGCCTCGATCTTCTTGGCGACCGGAACCGATGCGGTCACGGTCTTGTCCGTCACGGTTTCCGCGGCAGTGCCACCGGCCGGAATGACCAGCTTCTGGCCGATGCGGATGGAGGCGGTCTGCATGCCGTTCGCCTTCTTCAGCGCCTCTACGGAGACGCCGTTGCTGCGCGCGATCTTGGCGAGCGAATCGCCCGGCTGGACCTCGTAGCCGCCCTTGCCGTTGCCCTCAGTGGCATCGGCGCGGTTGGAATTGGTCTGGCCGCTTTCCGACTTCACCTTGTCACGGGTGGTGGTGCCCGGCAGGATCGCGACATTCTCGCCGTTCTTGCGCTCGGGCGACGGCAGCCTGTTGTCGACCTTGAGCGTGCTGTCGGTCGAAGCCTTGGCAACGCTTGCCGTCGTGTTGAAGGTCGGGATGACGATCCGCTGGCCGGGCTCGGCGTCGGAGGCGCGCTTCAGGCCGTTGGCGGCGAGGATTTCCTTTTCCGGCACGCCGTAGCGGTTGGCGAGCGTCTTCACGCTCTCGCCCTGGCGCAGCATGACGACCGGCGCATTGTTCGTCGACCAGTTGCTCTTGCCCTTCGTCGTCGCCGTGGTGAGCGTATCGACGGGCTTTGCCTTGGCGCGCGGCAGGTCCTGGCCGAGAGAGGCCTGACGTTCGGCCGAACGGCCGGCGGTCGGATCGGTCAGCTCGCCGCGCTGCACGCTCATCGGCGTCGTGGCGTAACGCGTGCCGGAGCCGCTGGTCGTGGCCGTATTGATCGGATCGTAGGAGATGTTGCCCTGGTCGGGGAACGGCTGGTTCAGCGCCTCGCCCCGCGAGCCCATCTGGCCGCCGGAGGCATATTGCTGGCCGCCGTTGCCGATATCGCCGCGCGGAACGGGATTATCGCCACCGCCGCCGAACAGCGTGCGGCGCGGAACCGAGCTCGTGGTCATGTTATCCTGACCGGAGCTGGAGAAGAGGCCGCCGAAGCGGCTTGCGTCCGAGCTGCACCCGGTCGCGACGCTTGCCAGCAGGGCCGCCGCCATCAGGCGGGTCGCGGTCCTACCAAAACTCGGCGATACACTCTTACGCATGAGACTAACCCAATCGGTACGCTACTTTGATGTAGACCGATTAAAGCGCGTTAGAGTTACTGCCCGGTTAAAGCCGGAGCAGTCGCAACGGGTTTTTGGTGAATTGATAACCATGGTGCCGGCGCACCATGGCAAAAGCGCGGTCGTTCCGTTCAGAAACCGGTCGCGTACATGCTGTCGGCGCGCGAGATGCGGCCGACGATCCGCGCGGCATTCTCGAAGTCGCCCTGGCTCGGATGGAAGATCGACGCGATGGGCGTCGCCCGGCGAATATCGGGCTCCGCGCCCTCCCCGACATTCTTCAGCGCGGCGTCCGGCGCGGTCATGTCGAGCGCGCTCTCGTTATAGGCGATGGCGCGCAGGGCCGAGACCGCGGGCTCGCGGGTGCCGGCATAGCGGGGGCTTCGCTGGTCCTGCGACGGCATGCTGTCGAAATATTCGATATAGGCGCGGTAATAGGCCTTGCGGTCGCCCTCGTCGAGGAAATGGCCGTAGGCGGCGTATTCGCGCTTTTCGAGGTCCGTCGTGTCGAGGTTGTCGCGCTCGGCCTCGGTAAGGGCGGGCTGACTGTAAGTCGCCTCTTCCTTGGCGACGCTCAGCACCAGCAGCGCATCGACCGACAGGCCGACTGGGCGGACGGGTCGTAGCTGCCGCCCGCAAGCTGCGCGGTGGAGGCGGCCTCGGCATTCTCCTCGACGGCATTCCCGGCAGCCTTCGTCGCAAGATATGCGAGGCTGTCGCCGGTCGAGCCGCTGGCGATCCTGTTCGAGACGTACATTTCCCTCTCCATTGGAACGGCCGAACCAACTGGGAAACCGGCGTTCTGCGTGGAACCTTCTGCTTCGTTTCCGGGCTACGCCCCGAAGCTTGCGCGAAGCTTGCGTTTCTTAACGAAAGGTTAACGCACTGAATTTTCGGCGGGATTCCCGACAACGCAGACGCACCATGGCGCTCTCCCGCCGGAATTTCGGCAAAAACGGCGCGGGACTCAGCGGGCAAAGGCCTGCCGGGCTTGGATAATGGGCTGGAAAAAGGGGCTTAGAGCGCCCGCGCCATCTGCGGGACGATGGGCAGATAGGGCACCGCGAAGAGGTCTTCTCGGTCGAAGCGGCTGCCAGTCTTGACCAGCTTGAGCATGCGGCACTCGGTATCGCTGACCATGACGGGCGCGATCAGCATGCCGCCGGAGACGAGCTGTTCGGCGAAGAAGCGCGGCAGGGCGGGAAAGGCGGCGGTGACGAGGATGCGATCGAAGGTCCCCTCGCCCGGCATGCCGTTGCTGCCGTCGGCCTGGCGCACGATGACATTGCGCACGCCGGCCTTTTCGATGGACTGCTGCGCATTGGTGACGAGCGTGCGGTAGCGGTCGATGGTCAGCACGCGTTCCGTCAGGCGCCCCATGACGGCGGCGGTGAAGCCGCTGCCGGTGCCGAGTTCCAGCACACGCTGGCCGGCCTTGAGGTTCAGGAGATGGAGCAGGCGGACCGCAAGGTCGATGCCTTCGATGAAGGAGCCGCAATCGAGCGGCAGGAGGCGGCTCGAATAGGCCTCGCCCGCGAATTGCGGCGGAACGAAAAGCGTGCGCGGCGTCTGTTCGACGGCCGTCAGGAGGTCGAGATTGTTGATGCCCTCACCGCGCAGACGCAGGGCCAGCGCGGCAAAACCCTCCTTCTCGATCACCCGCCCCGTGTTCAATCGTCGCCCTTTCCGCCGAGCGCGCGCTTCACGCGATCCAGCACGGTATAGTCCGTGAGGTCGAGTTTCAGCGGCGTCACCGAGATCTTGTGGTTCTTCAGCGCATGAATGTCCGTGCCGGCACGGAAATCGCCCTTCCGCTCGCCGAAGCGCAGCCAGTAATAGGGAAAGCCCCGGCCGTCGGCGCGCTCGTCGATCGTCAGGCCGAAATCGAGCTTGCCCTGGCTGGTCACCTCGACGCCCTGCAGCTCCTTGGGGGCGCAGTTGGGGAAGTTGAGGTTGAAGAAGGTCCAGTCCGGCAGCTCCACATCCATCAGCTGGCGGATGAGGTTGGGCGCGAAGCTTTCCGCCACTTCCCACGGCACGACGCGGCCGCCGGCATGGTTGTAGGCCTGGCTCAGCGCCATGGACTTGATGCCCTGCAACGTGCCCTCGATGGCGCCGGCGATGGTGCCGGAATAGGTGACGTCGTCGGCCATGTTGGCGCCGGCATTGACGCCGGACAGCACGAGGTCGGGCTTCTCGTCGAGCACTTCGCGCACGCCCATGATGACGCAGTCCGTCGGCGTGCCGCGCAACGCGTAGCGCTTGTCGTCGATCTTGCGCAGGCGCAGCGGCTCGGAGAGCGTCAGCGAATGGGCAAGGCCGCTCTGGTCGGTCTCGGGCGCGACGACCCAGACATCGTCCGTCAGCTCGCGTGCGATGCGCTCGAGGACCGCAAGGCCCTCGGCATGGATACCATCGTCATTGGTCAGAAGGATGCGCATTCCGTCTCCCGCCTCAGGCGGCCTTCTCGATCTTCCTGAGACCGCCCATATAGGGCAGCAGGGCCTCCGGCACAGTCACCGAGCCGTCGGCATTGAGGTAATTTTCCACCACCGCGATCAGCGCGCGGCCGACCGCCGTGCCCGAACCGTTCAGCGTATGGACGAAGCGCGTCGCCTTCTCGTCCTTGCCGCGGTAGCGGGCATTCATGCGGCGCGCCTGGAAATCGCCGCAGACCGAGCAGGACGAGATTTCGCGGAACGTGTCCTGTCCCGGCAGCCAGACTTCGAGGTCATAGGTCTTGCGGGCGCCGAAGCCCATGTCGCCGGTACACAGCGTCATGACGCGGTAATGCAGGCCGAGGCGCTTCAGCACCTCTTCGGCGCAGGCCGTCATGCGCTCCAGCTCGTCGATCGAGCTGTCCGCATCGGTGATCGAGACCATCTCGCACTTCATGAACTGGTGCTGGCGCAGCATGCCGCGCGTGTCGCGGCCGGCCGAACCCGCTTCCGAGCGGAAGCACGGCGTCAGCGCAGTGAAGCGCAGCGGCAGCTTCTCCTGATCGAGGATTTCCTCGCGCACGAGATTGGTGAGCGAGACTTCCGCGGTCGGGATCAGCCAGCGGCCGTCCGTGGTGCGGAAGAGGTCTTCGGAGAATTTCGGAAGCTGGCCGGTGCCGAACATGGCGTCGTCGCGCACGAGGAGCGGCGCATGGACTTCCGTATAGCCGTGCTCCTGCGTGTGCATGTCGATCATGAACTGGCCGAGCGCCCGCTCGAGGCGCGCGAGCTGGCCCTTGAGCACGGTGAAGCGCGAGCCGGCGATGCGGGCGGCCGCCTCGAAATCCATCCAGCCGAGCGCCTCGCCGATCTCGTAATGTTCGAGGGGCTTGTGGCTCCAGCCGGGCTTGTCGCCCCAGCGGCGCGTCTCGGCATTGTCCTTCTCGTCGCTGCCGACCGGCACGTCGTCGAGCGGGATGTTGGGAATGCGCGCAAGCGCGTCGTTGAGCTCGGCGGTGACCTGGCGCTCTTCCTCCTCGGCGGCGGGAAGCTGGTCCTTGATGGCAGAGACTTCCGCCTTCAGCTTTTCGGCAAGCTCGGCGTTCTTGCTCGCCATCGCCGCGCCGATCTCCTTGGAGGCGGCGTTGCGGCGCGACTGCATGTCCTGCGCCGTCTGGATGACGCTGCGGCGCTTCTCGTCGAGGTCGATCAGCGTTCTGGCAAGGGGGCTCGCGCCGCGCTTCGCCAAGGCGGCATCGAGAGCGTCGGCATTGTCGCGGATCCATTTGATATCAAGCATCGTCGTTCCAGGCTTTTTCCGTGGATGAAACCCGACGGCGCCCGGCAGCGACCCTGCGGCAACGCCGCAGGCGAGACCTCAGTCGGCCTCGCCCGGTGTTGCAGCGACCTCGTTTTCCGCATTCTGCGCTTCCGAGGCGCGCGCCCGCTGCCGTTCGATGAGTCGGGCCGTGTAGATGGAAATCTCGTAGAGAAGGATGGCCGGCAGCGCAAGACCGATCTGGGAAACCGGATCGGGCGGCGTCAGCACCGCGGCCACGATGAAGGCGATGACGATCGCGTATTTGCGCTTGCTGACCAGCGCCTGCGTATCGATGAAGCCCGCGCGCACCAGAAGCGACGAGATGACCGGCAGCTGGAAGACGAGGCCGAAGGCGAAGATCAGCGACATGATCAGGCCGAGATATTCGGAAACCTTCGGAAGGAGCTGGATCGAGACCTGCCCCTCGCCACCGCCCTGCTCCATGGCGAGGAAGAACCACATGACCATGGGCGTGAAGAAGAAATAGACGAGCGCCGCGCCGATGAGGAAGAGGATGGGCGAAGCGATCAGGAACGGCAGGAAGGCCGCCCGCTCGTTCTTGTAGAGGCCGGGCGCGACGAACTTGTAGATCTGCTGGGCGATCACCGGAAAGGCGATGACCAGCGCGCCGAACATGGCGACCTTGATCTGCGTGAAGAAGAATTCCTGCGGCGCCGTGTAGATCAGCTCGACATTGCGATGAGTCAGCCCCGCCCATTCCACCGCCCATTTGAAGGGCAGGACGAGCAGGTTGAAGAGCTGCTTGGCGAAATAGAAGCAGACGAGGAAGGCGATGAAGAACGCGCCGACCGCCCAGAGCAGGCGGCGGCGAAGCTCGATCAGATGCTCGATGAGCGGCTGGGGCTTGTCGTCGATGTCGCCGCTCATGCGTCGCCCTTCTTGGTCTTCGTCGTCTTCGGCTTGGCAGCGGCTTTCCGCGTGGCCAGAGCCTTGGCGGTCGCGGCCTTGCTGTCAGCCTTGGCGGCGGGCTTCGCCTCGCCTTCGGCCTTGGCCGGCGCCTTGCGCGGCTTGGCCGTCTTAACGGCCGCCTCGGCGGGCTTCTTCTTTGCCGTCCTGGCGGTCGGGCCGGTCTTCAGCGGGGCTGCCGCGACCGGCTCGGCGGAGGCGGGCTTGCCCGCCTCTGACGGCACGGCGGCCGGCGTATCGGAGATGCTTTCGGCCGGGCTGGACGCCGGTGTCGACGTCGAGGAGGAGCTCACCGTCTTCTGGAGATCGGACTTGATCTCGTTGCCCATCTGCCGCAGCGGGTTGACCGCGTCGCGGATGGAGTTCAGCGGGTTCAGCTTCTGCGCCTCGCCGATCGTCTTCCTGACATCGTCGAGATCGGCCTCGCGCAAGGCCTCGTCGAACTGCTGGCGGAAATCGCTCGCCATGCCGCGCATCTTGGACACCATGCGGCCGAACGTCCGCAGCATCTGCGGCAGGTCCTTCGGACCCACCACGATGATCAGAACGATGGCGATGACGAGTATCTCGGTCCAGCCGACATCAAGCATAGGATATTGTCCTTAGAAGCCGCAGACCGTCATCCGCAGCCGAATACCGGTCACTTGGCTTCGTCAGCCTTGTGCTCGACCGTCTTCGACTGGTCGGCGCTGTCCTTTTCGTCGTCGGACATGCCCTGCTTGAAATTCTTGATACCCTTGGCGACGTCGCCCATGAGTTCCGGAATCTTGCCGCGGCCGAACAGCAGCAGCACAACCACCAGAACGATCAGCCAATGCCAGATGCTGAAAGAACCCATTCCCGTAACTCCCTTAGAAACCTGAACCCCGATTTAAGACGTTCAGCCGTCTTTTTCAAATACCAGTATGTCGCGCTGGTTAGCCGAAACCGTGACGTGGCGCAATCCGGCGGCATTTCTTTCCTGCACGCGGGTCCTCGCCTTCGCCCCGCCTATTCCTCTTCCTTCCCGCCCGGTGCGAGGAGACCGAGCTCCTCGAGGTCGAGCTGGGTGATCGGATCCTCGTCCTCCGCCAACTCGTCCTCGCCGAGTGGCAGCGGCACCTGGAAATTCGACGGAATGCGGCCGGAAAGCAGGCCCGCGCCCTTCAATTCCTCCAATCCCGGCAGGTCGCGCAGCTCTTCCAGGCCGAAATGATCGAGAAAATCCCGCGTCGTGCCGAAGGTCACCGGGCGGCCCGGAGAGCGGCGGCGGCCGCGAAAACGCACCCAGCCCGCTTCCATCAGCACGTCCAGCGTGCCCTTGGAGGTCTGCACGCCGCGAATATCCTCGATCTCGGCGCGCGTCACCGGCTGGTGATAGGCGATGATCGACAGCACCTCGAGCGCGGCACGCGACAATTTGCGCACCTCCGTCTCGTCGGTGCGGATGACGAAAGACAAATCCGGCGCGGTGCGGAAGGCCCAGGCATCGTCCACCGCCACGAGATTGACGCCGCGCCCGGCATAGAGCGTCTTCAATTCGCGCATGACATGCAGCACGTCCACGCCGCCCGGCAGCCGGTCGGCGATATAGGCCTCCGGCACGGGGCTCGAGGACGCGAAGACCAGCGCCTCGGCGATCCTCGCCGCCTCGTGCAGCCGGCGCGGATCGACGATCGTGCCGCCCTCGGCCTCCGGCGATGCGCCGTTCTCCTCTTCACTCACGCCCGGGGCCTCCTTCATCGTCCTCGGCTTCGCCGGCTTTCGGGCCGCGGCGAAGATAGATCGGCTGGAACACGCCGTCCTGGCGAAGCTCCAGGCGCCCTTCCCTCACCAGCTCCAGCGTCGCGGCAAAGGCGCTGGCGATGGCCGTGGTGCGCTCGGCCGGATCGGTCAGGTAGCGCAGCATGAAATGATCGAGCGCCGTCCAGTCGTCATCGAAACCGCCGATCAGCACCGACAGAATCTCGCGCGCATCGGAGAGCGACCAGACGGCGCGCTTTTCGATGGTGACCTGAGTGATGGCGTGGCGCTGGCGCAGCGACGCATAGGCATTGAGCAGATCGTAGAGCGTCGCCTCATAGGCCGAGCGCCGGCCGGTCGGGATATGCTCCGGCATGCCGCGGGCGAAGACGTTGCGGCCGAGGCGATTGCGGTTGATGAGCCGGGTCGCGGTATCGCGCATGGCTTCGAGGCGCTTGAGGCGGAAGGCAAGGCTTGCCGCCATCTCCTCGCCCGAGGGCCCTTCGTCCTTCGCCTGCCTGGGAATGAGCAGGCGGGACTTCAGATAGGCCAGCCATGCAGCCATGACGAGATAGTCGGCGGCAAGCTCGATGCGGATCCTGCGCGCCTTGTCGATGAAGACGAGATATTGCTCGGCCAGCGCCAGCACGGAAATGCGGGTGAGGTCCACCTTCTGCGTGCGGGCGAGATGGAGCAGGAGGTCGAGCGGGCCTTCGAAGCCGGCGAGATCGACGACGAGGCTTTCCTCCGAAAGCCCCCGCCCCCCGGCGTCGTCCTGCCAAAGGTCGTCCATCGGCGCATCCGCACCGCGACCTTTTCTCGGCGGCTTCGACCCCGTTGCCTGCACGCTGCCTCCCGTGGGCTTCCCGTGGCCTGCCGCGGCCGTCAGGCGACCGCGATCATGGCGTTGAATTCCTCGCGCAGCGCCTGTTCGTCCGCCCCGTCGGGCATCGGGAAGCCTGCGCGTACCGCATTCGCCCGCCGCAGGCTGTCACCGGCAAGGGCGGGAACGTTTTCGGTCACCGCAACCATTTCGTCCATGATGCCATGGCAATGCAACACCATGTCGAGGCCGGCGGCGATGATTCCCCTGCTTCTTTCGGCAATATCGCCGCGAAGGGCGTTCATCGAGACGTCGTCGGACATCAGGAGGCCGTCGAAGCCGATATGGCCGCGGATGATCTCCTCCACCACCTTTGCCGAAGTGGTCGCCGGATTGTCGCCATCGATGGCGGTAAAGACGATATGGGCCGACATCGCCATCAGCTCGTCCTTCATGCGCTGGAAGGGCACGAAGTCGCAGGCCTCCAGTTCCTTGCAGCCCGCATGGACGACCGGCAGGTCGTGGTGCGAATCGACCATGGTGCGGCCGTGGCCCGGCATGTGCTTCATGATCGGCAGCAGGCCGCCGGCCTTGAGGCCTTCCGCCGCCGCCTTGCCCATCGCCGAGACGATCTCCGGCTCCTGCCCGTAGGCGCGGTTGCCGATGACGTCGTGCACGCCCGGCACGGTGACGTCGAGCACCGGCAGGCAATCGACATTGATGCCAAGGCGCAGGAGATCGAAGGCGTGCAGACGCGACATCAGCCAGGCGGCGCGCAGGCCCCGCGCCTCGTCGGCCCGGTAGATGGCGCCGAGTGCGGCGGCATTCGGATATTGCTGGACGTGCGGCGGCTTGATGCGCTGGACGCGCCCGCCCTCCTGGTCGATGAGCACCGGGATGTCGGCTCCGCCGCCGATGCTCTCGCGCATCTCGGCCGTCAGGTCCGCCACCTGCGCCGGCTCGCCGATATTGCGGCCGAAGAGGATGAAGCCCCAGGGGCGCTCGTTGCGGAAGAAGGCCTTTTCGTCGGCGGTGAGGCTCAGGCCCTTGCAGCCCGAAATGAAGGATTTCGATTCGCTCATGTCCGCAATCTTGGAATTTTCGAGGAGGAGACAGGCGTCGACCGCCCGCGGGAATCGAAGGGGCGCGAACCATGTCCGCGCCCCTTCAGGATATCAGCTCGCCTCAGCGGGTGACGAGGCAGCTGCCGCCCGCGCTCTTGTAGCGGCTGCAGAGGGCGTTCGCGTCTTCGCGCGAGCCGGCCGGAATGCGGAGGCGGTAGAAGGTACCCTTGTTGGGGATCTCCGCCTTCTTGATGTCCATGCCACGGCCGCCGATAACGCTGCCGAATTTCGAGGACAGCGACTTGTAGGTCTTCTGTGCCTCGGCCTCGGAGGGAAGCGAAGCGATCTGGATGACGTAGCTGCCGGGTGCGACCTGGGTCTGTTCGACGGCCGCCTGCTGGGTCTGCGTCGCCGAAGCGGTCTGCGTACCGGAGACGTTGCCGTTCTCGGTGACGGTGCCGACGACATTGACCGGCTGGTCGACCGGGCGCGTTTCGGGGAGCGGCGTGTTGCCGGCCGTCGCGTTCGTGTCCGTCGCGCCGACCGTGGTCGTCTTGACCGTGCGCACCGGCGCCGTGTCGTCGACCTGTGCATTGGCGACTTCGGCAAGCGCCGAGCGTGGCTTGGAGTCGGATGCGGCCTGCTCGGCGCGCAGCGAGGCGTTTCCGTCGAGCGTCGCATTGGCCGATGCGGCGGCCTCGCCCGAGGCGCTGCCGGTGGTGGCCGTCGCCTTGGCGTCGAGGTCCGTGTCGGCGACCGTATCCTCGCGAGCGACAAGCGTGCCGTCCGGCTTGACGATCATGGTCTTGACCTTGCGCGGCGAGACGAGCGGCTTGTTGCCGGTCTCGGCGTTCGCCGTTTCCGGCTCGTCGACGCCCGGCAGCAGGCGGTTCTCATCATCGGCCGCCGCCGTGTCGGTGCCGTCCTCCGGGCCGTCCATCGGCAGGGCTTCCGGCGTCAGCGTGCGCTGGACGACGTCGACCGGCTCTTCCGTCGAGGTGACGAGCTGTTCCTGCTGCGGCCGGCTCGTCGTATCGCCGGCAACGCGGTCGTAGACGGCCTTGTCCTGGTTGGGAACGGTCTTGCCGCCCCTTTCCTCGGGCACGACCTTGATCGGGTCTTTGTCGGCAAGGATGACGCGCGGCTCGCCCGAGCCGCCGACCGATCCGCCCGTGAGGGCCGACCAGGCGTAGACGGCGCCGCCGCCGACCAGAAGAAGGCCGGCGATGGAGGCGGCGATCAGCATGCCGCGGCGCGGACGGGCGGTCTCCTCGTCATAGCCGTCGCCGGAATAGAGCGCCGTCGCCTGGCCGGGATCGACCGGGATCGCCATGCGCTCCGGCTGGTTGAGCGAGCGGCGGAAGTCTTCCTCCAGCGCGCGCTCGAAATCGTCGACGTCGTTGATCTGCGTCGCCGGCTGGGCCGTCGCGGCGGCGACGCTCGCCTTGTTCTCTTCAGCATGGGTCTTGGCCGGCTCGTTGAAGAGCTGCGCCATTTCCGCGTCGATGTCGAAATCGTAGTCCGGCTGGAAGACCGGCGGCTTTTCCTTCTCCACGACGGGAAGCTGCGGCACGTCGAGCTCGGTGACGGGGGAAACGCCCTCGTCGGTCTCGGCGATCATCGACGGATCGAAGGGCAGCGTGCCGTCGCTCAGCTCGGCGGTCACCGGCTGCGGCTTGGTGAAGGTGGAGACGGGCACCGCGACGACGGGCTCGCGCCGGACGGGCGTCTCGACCGGTGCCGGCCTTGCAACCTCTACCTTCACTTCGGCGGGCTTGGCCACCGGCTTCACCGGCTCCTCGTCCAGCGAAAAATCGGAGATATCGAGATCGATATCCGAGAGGTCGAATTCCATGTTCTCGAAATCGAGTTCGGGCTCGGAGGCAACCGGCGTCGGGACGGCGGCCGGCTCACGGCGTGCCTCGAAGACGGGCGTCTCGACAGCCTGGACCGGGGCCTTCACAGGCTCGACGAAGGGTGTCGCCACCGTCTCGGCGACGGGATCGCGATGCACGGTCGGCGTGGCGCGGCCGAAAATGGCCGAAATATTCGCCGGCGAGTTGCTGCGCGCGGCGGCAGCGGCGATAACGGCGGCGCCGGCCGCGGCCGTTTCCGCGGACAGCGGCGAGCGGGCTTCCGGCATGGGGAAACGCTCGATTTCGGCGAGCAGCGCGTCACCATCGTAATTGCCGGATGTCGCCACGGATTCCACCTGATAGGCGGGCGCCTGGAAAACCGGCTCGACGTCATCGACCTGCCATTGCGCCTCGGCCGCAGCCGCCGCGCGGGCGCGGTCCTCACGCGTCTCGAACGGCATTTCGGCGACGAAATGCGGCTCCTCGCCGGCATAGGCCGCCGGCTCGGCATGGAACGGCTCGGCCTGCTCGACCACGGGATCGACCGGCATCCGGCTGTCGAAGCCGGGCTCGACATGGGCGGCGATCGCCTCCGCGGCGACCGGCGGGGGCTCGACGAAAGCGGTCTCCGGCTCGTTCGGGAGATCATCGGCAAAGCCGTCGCCGATCGACAGTTCCAGCTCACGCTCCAGATCGAGCCCGGCAGAGCCCTCCTCCGCCGTCAGCGGCTGCAGGCCGAGGAATTCCGGCTGGCGACCCTCGACGGGAGAGAATTCGGAAAACTGCGGTTCGGCGGCCGGCTCGTGGTAGGCCGGCTCATGATAGGCAGGCTCCTGGCGGGCCGGCTCTTCGAAGCGCGGCTCGAAGCGGTCGGCGAAGGCGTGGGCGGTATGGGTCGTCGCCTCGGCCTCGACGGTCGGAACCTCGTGGACATAGGTCTCCAGCTCATCGGCGAGAGACAGTGCCGGATCTTCGGCGAACTGCGGTTCCGGCTCGGCGGGCTGCTCGACGGCATAGGGCTCTTCCGCGAAGGACGGCTCGACGGGTCTGTCGAAGGCCGGTTCGCGATGATAGGGCTCGCTGACGGCGAAGTCCCGGCTCGGCACCTCGTCGATGAACGAGGCGCGGTCTTCCATGGCGGGGGCCGGCTCTTCGAACACGGGCTCGACATGGCGCGCCAGCGGCTGGGCGGCGGGAACGGGATCGGCGACGGGCGTCGGCGCGTCATATTGCTCGAAGGCGCGCAGAAGCTCGTCCTCAAGGGCGAGGACGGGATTTTCATGCCGCGGCGCCGCCTGGGCGGCGTCGGGGAAGGTTTTGCTGACACCCTGCACAGGATGCGGCTCGAAGTTGACGAGGCGGGCAAGCTCGCTCAACGGATCATCTTCTGCCAAGAGATCCGTGTCAGCGGTTCCGCTTCGCGCGAAGTTCTTGTCTGCCATACTGCTTCCCACTCACAAGCTACAAAGACGCGTTTGCCAGCTTATTGTGGGCAAATGGTGACGTTATCGCATTTCATCCGGTGCTGCGGTGCCTGTAATGGACAGGCCCGACTTAAGAACAGACGCGACAGCGTGCACCAGCCCAAGTCTGGCGATACTCAATTCTCTATTTTTATCGTTAACAAACCGTAATTCCGGCTGTTCCTTACCTTTGTTCCAGTGCGCATGGAACGCGCTGGCAAGATCATAGAGATAAAACGCGATGCGATGAGGCTCCTGCGCGAGTGCTGCGCCTTCGACCACGCGGGGATATTCCGCCAGCTTGGCGAGAAGCTGCAACTCACTGGAATCCGAGATGTTTCCGGCGATCGCGCCGGCCAGATCGAGCGAGGCTATATCGAGGCCCGGGAAGGCTTCGGCGGCCTGCCGGAACACCGACATGCAACGAGCATGGGCATACTGCACATAGAAGACCGGATTGTCCTTGGACTGCTCCGTCACCTTGGCGAAGTCGAAGTCGAGCGGCTCGCTGTTCTTGCGGTAGAGCATCATGAAGCGCACCGAATCGCGGCCGACTTCCTCGACCACGTCACGCAGCGTGACGAAATCGCCCGAACGCTTCGACATCTTCACGGGCTCGCCGTTACGGTAGAGCTTGACGAGCTGGCACAGCAGCACGGTCAGCTTGGCCTTACCTTCGGAGACGGCGCGAGCGACGGCCTCCAGACGCTTGACGTAACCGCCATGGTCGGCGCCGAGCACGTAGATCATCTCTTCGAAGCCGCGGTCGAACTTGTCCTTGAAGTAGGCAACGTCGGCGGCGAAGTAAGTATAGGAACCATCCGACTTGATCAGCGGGCGGTCGATATCGTCACCCACTTCCGTCGAGCGGAAGAGCGTCTGCTCGCGGTCTTCCCAGTCTTCCGGAAGCTGTCCCTTCGGCGGCGGCAGCACGCCCTTGTAGACATGGCCCTTGAAGGTCAGGTCGTTGATGGCGGTGCGGATCGGCGCGCCGTTTCCGGCATGCAGCGAACGCTCCGAGAAGAAGACATCGTGATGCACGTTGAGGGCTGCGAGGTCCTCACGGATCATCGCCATCATCATCGCGATGGTCTTTTCCTTGACGATCGGCATCCACTGATGCTCGGGCATGGCGCGCAGCGACGTACCGTGCTCGGCAGCTAGCGCCTCACCGACGGGAACCAGATAATCGCCCGGATAGAGGCCCGACGGAATTTCGCCGATCGCCTCGCCCAGCGCCTCGCGGTACCGCAGGAAGGCCGAGCGCGCCAGCACGTCGATCTGCGAACCGGCGTCGTTGATGTAATATTCCTTGGTGACGTCATAGCCGGCAAAGCCGAGCAGGTTGGCAAGCGCATCGCCCACCACCGCGCCACGGCAATGGCCGACATGCATCGGCCCCGTGGGATTGGCCGAGACATATTCGACATTGACCTTGCGGCCGGCGCCGAGCGAACCGCGGCCGTAATCCGTGCCGGCCGCGATCACAGCGGCAAGCAGCTTCTGCCAGTAGGGAACGGAAAGGCGGACGTTGATGAAGCCCGGGCCCGCCACGCTGACATCGGCGACCTCGGGATCGTTCTTCAGCTCGGCGACGATGAGGTCGGCCAGCGCCCGCGGATTGAGGCCGAGCGGCTTGGCAAGAACCATCGCCGCATTGGTCGCGACATCGCCATGGCTCTGGTCGCGCGGCGGCTCGACGCTGATTCGACCGAAATCGAGCTCGGATCGCTTTTCGCGCACGATCTCGAGACCTTCGAGCACGGTTTTGATTCTGCTGTCGAAATCAGTAAAAAGGTTCATCTCGTCCATCCACGCGCAGCGGCGCCCTGCGGGGGCCAGGCCTGCGAAGAAGTTCAGGTGGGCGGGTGACTATCGCAATTCCGGGGTATGGTCAAACAGCCGCCGATGCGTGTCTATCGCGTAATTGTCGGTCATTCCGGCGAGATAATCGCCGACATGACGGGCACGAGCCGATTCCGGCATGGTCGCGATACGGTCCACCCAATAATGCCCCTGCATGAGTTGCGGGTCGTCCATATAGGCGTGGTAGAGGTCCGTCAGGATCGAGGCGGCGTTGGCGCGCACCCGCATCACTTCCGGGTGGCGGTAGATGCGAGAGAACAGCAGTTTCTTGATCTGCCGGTCCGTCACCGCCATTTCCTCGGAGAAGGTCGCAAGGCAGCGATGGGCCTTGCGCACGTCGTCGGCGCTTTCCGGGCGCTCGTCGTGGATCGCCTGCTGGGCGTAGCCGATGACGTCCTCCACCATGGCGGTGATCTGGCGGCGCATGATCTCGTGGGTGAAGCGCGGCTCTTCCAGCCCCGGATAACGGTCGTGCACTTCCTTCATCAGCCGCGCGAGGAACGGCACCTCCTCCAGCATCTCGAATTCGAGATAGCCGGAGCGCAGGCCGTCGTCGATATCATGGGTGTTGTAAGCGATGTCGTCGGCAATCGCCGCCACCTGCGCCTCCAGACTGGCGAAGCTGGACAGTTCCAGATCGTGCACGGCGCAATATTCGAGGATCGGGCGCGGCACGTCGTCGCCGTGCGTGCACTCCCCCGTCGGGCCGATCAGCGGGCCGTTGTGCTTGACGAGGCCTTCGAGGCTTTCCCAGGTGAGGTTGAGGCCGTCGAAATCGGCATAGCGGCGCTCCAGCTTGGTGACGATGCGCAGCGACTGGGCATTGTGGTCGAAGCCGCCGAAGGGTTCCAGCACCTCGTGCAGCGCATCCTCGCCGGTATGGCCGAAGGGCGTGTGGCCGAAATCGTGCACCAGCGCGACGCCTTCGGCGAGGTCCTCGTCGAGCTTCAGGGCGCGGGCCAGCGCGCGGGCGATCTGCGCGACCTCGATCGTGTGGGTCAGCCGGGTGCGATAGTGGTCGCCGTCGGCGGCGATGAAGACCTGCGTCTTGTGCTTGAGGCGGCGGAAGGCGGTGGTGTGGACGATGCGGTCGCGGTCGCGCTGGAAATCCGAGCGCGTCGGGCTTTCCGGCTCGGGAAAGAGCCGCCCGCGGGTCGCCCAGGGGTCGGAAGCGTAGATGGCGCGCTGTCCCGCGCCGAAACCGAGCGCATATCTGTCAAACGTCATTCGTCACCTGCATTCACGCCGCCCATTGACGCGGCCTCAATGCCTTCATACCTATAGTGTGCATAGCGGCAAGTCCGGCTGCAAGCCGTGCTTGAAAGACAAGTCTTTTCAGGGATTTGCTTCAGGCATCGTGTGACAGCAGGACCGTTCGGCATCTCATTTGCCGGCCGTGTGAGACAAGCGATTCTCTCCGGATCTTGACCCCGGCAGGAGGCAGACATGACCGACAAGCTCGTAACCCTATCCGACGCCGCGGCACGGCGCATCGCCTCGATCCTCGGCTCGTCGCCGGAAAAGCAGGCGCTGCGCGTTTCCGTCGAGGGCGGCGGCTGCTCCGGCTTTTCCTACAAGTTCGACCTTGTCGAGGACCAGCAGGACGACGACCTGGTGCTCGAAAAGGACGATGCGAAAGTGCTGATCGACCAGCTCTCCCTCGTCTACATGGACGGATCCGAGATCGACTTTGTCGACAACCTGCTCGGCCAGTCCTTCCAGATCAAGAACCCGAACGCCGTCGCAAGCTGCGGCTGCGGCACCAGTTTCTCGATCTAAACAGAAACCCGACAGGAACCCGCATGCCGATCAAGATTGCCACCTGGAACATCAACGGCGTGCGGGCACGCATCGACAACCTCCTCGCCTGGCTCAGGGAATCGGCCCCGGACATCGTCGCGCTGCAGGAAATCAAGACCGTCGACGAGAGCTTTCCGCGTAGCGAGATTGAAGCGCTCGGCTATCACGTCGAGACGCATGGCCAGAAGGGTTTCAACGGCGTCGCGCTCCTCTCGAAGATCCGCCCCGACGAGGTGAACCGCGGCCTTCCCGGCGGCGAGGGCGACGAACAGGCGCGCTTCATCGAGGGCGTGTTCTCCGTCGAGGGCGGCGCGATCCGCGTCTGCTCGATCTACCTGCCGAACGGCAATCCGGCGGACGATCCGGTGAAATATCCCTACAAGCTCGCCTGGATGGACCGGCTCGTCGCCTTTGCCGAGAACCGGCTGGCGCTGGAGGAGCCGCTGGTGCTCGCCGGCGACTACAATGTCATCCCCGAGCCGCACGATTGCTGGGACGTCAAGGTCTGGGAGCGGGACGCCCTCTACCTGCCCCCGACCCGGCAAGCCTTCCGGCGCCTCGAAAACCTCGGCCTCACCGATGCGGTGCGCGCCACGTCCGACGGCGTGCCGCTCTATACGTTCTGGGATTACCAGGGGGGATGCTGGCCGAAGAATTTCGGCATCCGCATCGATCATCTCATGCTGTCGGCGGAAGCCTCGGACCGCCTCATCTCGACGGCTGTCGAAAAGCATGTGCGCAACTGGGAAAAGCCGTCCGACCACGTGCCGGTCGTGGCGCTGCTGGATTTTGCCGCGTAGCTTTTCGCGGCGAGGCGCGCTTATTCGTTGGGATTGAAGCGGATGCTCTGCGCGAGCGCGACGCCTTTGCGGCGGTCCTCCTCGCTTGCGACGGAGAAGGCCTCTTCCTGATTGGCCTGCAGCCAGGCACAGTCCTTGGGCAGACAATGGTCGAGGGCCGCGGTCATCATGGCAAGGCCGCGGGCGGTATCGCCTTCCTGGAAGATGATGTTGCCGAAGAGGCCCATGGCGCCGGCATGGCCGTTGTTGCGAGCGCGGTTCAGCCATTTCTTGGCCTGATGGACGCTGACCGAACCGCCCTCGCCCGTCAGCATCATGCGGCCGAGCTGGAACTGCGCTTCCGGAATGCCGAAGGCGGAAGCCGCCTGGAAATAGAGCTGGCGCGCCTGCGAGAGGTCGATCTTGACAGGACTGTCGGGAATGCCGCGGCGGTAATAGCTGGCGAGCGCGATCAATGCATTGGCGAAGTAGCCGGTGTCTTCCGAGCCCGGCTCGACGCCGGCCTGGGCGATCTCGCTGTAGATCTTGAAGGCTTCGAGGTCGTTCTCCGGCACGCCGTCGCCGTCGGCATACATGTTGGCGAGCGCCCAGCGCGAACCGGTATGGCCCTTTTCCGCCGCGTAGCGGTAGGCCTCGACGGCGTCGCTCTTGCGCCCTTCCTTGTAGGAGAAGAAACCGAACTTGAAGAGGTCGAAGGGACCGCTTTCCTTGCTGACGCCGGCCTGGGGATCGAATGCGAGGGCCTGGGGCGCCATCCAGGAGGACAGCGAGAGGCAAAGGCCCATTACCAGTACTTTCATCGGCAACAACTCGGACTTGGGCATCACTTCAACAATTCCGCGCCTTGCCTTCCTGTCCGTACCGAACCGGAAATGCACGGGTCTCGTGCGGGTTTCCGGCAGTTCCGGCGACAATGACATCGGCTGGCTCATGGTTTCCCTTGGCGCGGTTCCACGCGTCTACATGCCCCTATCGCTGCGCCCCGTTTGTGGCGGGAAATGGACATTTCGTCGCTTGCCCATGGGTGTAGCAAACTCTGGAAAAAAATGTGTTGCGATTCCGTCACATATTTTCAGAGGTCGCTACGGTTTCCCCATGAGAGGTGACCGGCAGCAACGGAACATTAACCAAGAAAAAGGGCCCGGCTATGACGCCGAGCCCGATTCCGGATCGAAAACCGTCGGTTCAGAACGAGATCTTGTAAGACCCCGTCACGCCATAGGCCCAGCCGCCGCCGCCGGTGGCATCGAAGGTAGCGCCCTTCAATATGGACTGGCTGCCGGACGACATATGGCTGATACCACCGCCGAAGCGCAGGTCACCGGGTCCGACCTTGGCCAGGATGCCTGCACCGAGCGTGACCGTGTCGCCATGGATGTCAGCGCCAGTGCTGACGCCGCTGTCCCAGGTCAGATTGACGGTACCGGTCAGCTTCTCGTTGAAAACATGGGCGACGCCGGCCTGAAGTGTCCAGCCGTCCTTCCAGTTATAGACGTCCTGGTCCGAGGCCCCGCCGATGTCATAGTTGAGCGCATCAAGTACGCTCCAGTCAGTCCATTTGACCGATCCGTAAATGAGCCAGCCGGGCGCAACGCCTGTTTGGGCGGAGAGCTTCAAGGACTGAGGAAGCGTACCGTACCCCGTGGCCGGTAGAACTACAGGGCCTGCCAATGGATGAACAAAGCTGAAATCACCTTCATCAGCCTCATGGTCAACCTTTGAGCGGTACATCAAGGAGACACGCAAAGCATATTCAGTTATTTCGTATGCGGCGCCAATGCGATAGCCAAGGGCAGCGTCGTCTTCGAGATGGAACCGCCCTGCAGGCAACGCCCCTCCGGCTTCGACCATCGCAGTATAGCTGAAATCCTGCACGAATACGCCGCCGAGAAGATGGAGTTTGCCTGCGCCGGCGTCAAATTTGACGTCGCAGGTGGCACCATATTCGTTCGTCTCGAATCCCTTGTCGCTGTAGGGGTTATTGCCCGCGGTGATCTGAGCAGCACGAACGTCGGCACCGTAAGTCGCGTCGACACCAAACGGCTGCGTATAGGTCAATGCGCAAGCGAAATTCTCGGATACCCCGATTTTGGCGGCAACGCTCGGGATCCAATAGTCGTTCGTATAGACCCCGTCATGGTTCGTCGTTCCGCCCGTCGTCTTGAACGTCCGTCGCGGGGAAACGTAGGTCGCGCCAGCGCGGAAGATGAAGTCGCCGCTTTCGAACAGGATGTCGGTGTCGGCCTCGCCGCGGCTGTAGCCGCCGGCTTCGGCCGTGCTTGCCAGCGCGGCGAGCGCCACGGCGGCGAGAATTCCATTCTTGAAGATCTTACCGATCATCCATGCTCCCCCAAATGTCCCTGACGGCCTCTCCACCGCCATTTCGCAGCTGACTATCGAAGAGGAGTGCGGGCTTGGCAAATCCCAGTTTTTGCCTGTGATTCTCATATGCCGCTCGCAAAATTACGTAAGATTTTTTTGAAGCCCCTCAGCAATTCGAGGCCTCGAAATAATGTTCCAAGAATCATTTAAAAATCGCTAAAATATAGATGAACGTTTCAACGCTACTTCAGCATGTCACTTTTCGGACACATCGGGGAATTTGCATCCGCGACCCCTGAACGAAAAAACCGCGCCGTGTGAACGGCGCGGTTTTTCAGGCTTTTGCAACGACGGGCTGTAGAATCAGCCTGCTTCGCTGACACGCGTCAAAGCCACGGAAAGGCTGGCAAGCTGCTGCTCCAACTCGGTGAAACGCTCGCGCTCGGCCTCGACCACTTCGGGCTTGGCATTGGCGACAAACTTCTCGTTCGAGAGCTTGCCCTGAATGCGGCCGGCTTCGGCCTTCGCCTTGTCGATCGCCTTTTCCAGGCGGGCCTTTTCGGCGGCCAGGTCGATCAGTTTGCCGAGCGGCAGGCAGACGGTCGCCTCGCCGACGACGATCTGGGCCGCACCCTTGGGCGCTGCGTCCTCGAGGCGGATGTCCTCCACGCGGGCGAGACGGCGGATGGCCGAGTCATGCGTGGCGAGCCGCGCCCTGGTCAGCGCGCCTGCGCCGACGACGACCAGCGGCGCCGTCGCGCTCGGCGGCACGTTCATCTCGGCGCGGACCGAGCGGATGCCGGAGACGAGGTCGACCAGCCAGTTGATCTCGTCGGCTGCAGCCTCGTCCGCATAGGCGGGCGCCGGCCATTCGGCATGGCAGATCATGCTTTCGCGCGTTACGCCCTCGCCCGCCGTGTGCGCCCAGAGCTCTTCCGTCATGAAGGGCATGAACGGGTGCAGGAGCTTGTAGGTCTCCTCCAGCACATAGGCCGCGCAAGCCTGCGATTCCGCCTTGGCCGCTTCGTCCTCGCCACTGAAGACCGGCTTCAGCAGTTCCAGATACCAATCGCAGAACTGGTTCCAGATGAAGCGGTAGAGCGTGCCGGCCGCGTCGTTGAAGCGGTAGGTCTCGATTGCCTCGGTAACGTCGCGCGCCGTGCGGGCGAGCTCCGTCAGGATCCAGCGATTGATCGTCAGCGAGGCCGTTTCCGGCACGAAATGCGGATCGGTCTTCACGCCGTTCATCTCGGCAAAGCGCGTGGCGTTCCACAGCTTGGTGCCGAAGTTGCGGTAACCGGCAATGCGCGCCGGGTCGAGCTTCACGTCGCGGCCCTGTGCGGCCATGATCGCCAGCGTGAAGCGCAGCGCGTCCGCGCCATATTCGTCGATCAGCTCGAGCGGGTCGATGACGTTGCCCTTGGACTTCGACATCTTCTGCCCGTTCTTGTCGCGCACCAGCGCATGGACATAGACGGTGTGGAACGGCTCGACCGGGTTGCCGAACTCGTCCTTCATGAAGTGCAGGCCCATCATCATCATGCGGGCGACCCAGAAGAAGATGATGTCAAAGCCGGTGACGAGAACGTCGGTCTGGTAATATTTCTCCAGTTCCTTCGTCTGCTCCGGCCAGCCGAGCGTCGAGAACGGCCAGAGCGCGGAGGAGAACCAGGTGTCGAGCACGTCCTCGTCACGCGTCAGGATCTCGCCCGGCGCAAAATTCTCCAGCTTCTCCTCGACCCAGGCCTTCCACGGGCCTTCATGGGCGATGTAGTGCTGGATGGCGGCGTGCAGCGCCTCTTCCTCGGTCTTCTCGACGAAGACCTGGCCGTCCGGGCCGTACCAGGCCGGAATCTGGTGACCCCACCAGAGCTGGCGGGAGATGCACCAGGGCTCGATGTTCTCCATCCACTCGAAATAGGTCTTTTCCCAGTTCTTCGGAACGAAGTTGGTGCGGCCCTCGCGGACGGAGGCGATGGCGGGCTTGGCCAGCGTCGCGGCATCGGCGAACCACTGGTCGGTCAGCATCGGCTCGATGACGACGCCGGAGCGGTCGCCGAAGGGCTGCATGACCTTCTTGTTCTCGACATAGGGAACGGCGTTGCCCTCGGCGTCCTTGACGGTAACGGCAAGGCCTTCGGCATTGATCGCCTCGACGATGCGCTTACGCGCCTCGTAGCGGTCGAGGCCGCGATATTCGTCCGGTACGAGATTGATGTCGTCGACTTCCGCCTCGCTCGGAACGTCGCCGGACTTGGCGATCTCCAGCGCCTGGGCGGCGTAGACGGCGTAGGGCTCGCCGTCGGCGCGCATGGAAGCCTGCGTGTCCATCAGCCGGTAGAGCGGGATATTGTTGCGGCGGGCGACCTGGTAGTCGTTGAAGTCGTGCGCGCCGGTGATCTTCACCGCACCGGAGCCGAAATCCTTCTCCGGATATTCGTCGGTGATGATCGGGATGAGACGGCGATGCTCCTTCGGACCGACCGGAATCTCGCAGAGCTTGCCGACGATGGGCGCATAGCGCTCGTCGGACGGATGGACGGCGACCGCGCCGTCGCCCAGCATCGTCTCGGGACGGGTGGTGGCGATGGAAATGTAGTCGCGCTCTTCCTGGAAGACGACGTTGCCGTCGGCGTCCTTCTCGACATAGGTATAGGTGGCGCCGCCGGCCAGCGGATACTTGAAGTGCCACATATGGCCGTCGACTTCCCGGTTCTCGACCTCGAGGTCGGAAATCGCCGTCTCGAATTTCGGGTCCCAGTTGACCAGTCGCTTGCCGCGATAGATCAGGCCTTCCTTGTAGAGCGAGACGAAGACTTCCAGGACGGCGGCGGAAAGCCCCTCGTCCATGGTGAAGCGCTCGCGCGACCAGTCGCAGGACGCGCCGAGGCGCTTCAGCTGGTTGAAGATCAGGCCACCCGATTCCGCCTTCCACTCCCAGACCTTCTCGACGAAGGCCTCGCGGCCCATCTCGCGGCGGCCCGGAAGCTTCTCGGCGGCGAGCTTGCGCTCGACGACCATCTGGGTCGCGATGCCGGCATGGTCCATGCCCGGCTGCCACAACACGTCCTTGCCGCGCATGCGCTCGAAGCGGACCATGATGTCCTGCAGCGTGTTGTTGAGGGCATGGCCCATATGCAGCGAGCCCGTCACGTTCGGCGGCGGAATCACGATGGTGAAGGTCTCGGCGCCGGGCTTTGCGCCCTCGCCGGCGCGGAAAGCATCCGCATCTTCCCACATCTTGGCAATTCGCGGCTCGACCGCTGCGGAATCATAGTTCTTTTCAAGCATTTTCGTGCGTGGCCTGCTGTTTGTCGGTGGGTTTTGTAAACCGGATGGCCGGCATGAAGTCAACAATATCAGAAGAAAAGCCGCGCCGGGGGTTCGGCGCGGCTCAAATCGTCTTTTCGGTGAAGAAAAGCGGCGGCGATCAGCGGCGGGGGCCGCGCGCCACCCGCTCGATCTCCTCGCGCACCAGCCGCTCCACGAGGGTCGGCAGGTTGTCGTCGAGCCATTCCTGCAGCATCGGGCGCAGCATGTCCTCGGCGATCTCATCGAAGGAACGGCGCGGGCCGGCATCGAGGGCTTCCGCCAGCGCGCCGAAGGACTGGGCGACACGCTCGCCGACGGCCGGCGAGACGAGCGCGGCGATATCCCGGCCGGGCGCTGCGTCCTCGGTGTTGATCTCCACCGCCGGGGCGAAGGCCTCGATGCGTTCCTCGACCGGTTCGATCTTCTCGGCAGGCTGCGGCGCGGGCGCATCATGGCTTGCCGTCGCGGCCATGCGCGCGGTCATCAGCGGATTCTGCTCGCGGGCGATGGCCGGGGCCGGCTCGATCGGCAAGGTTTCGGCCGTCTCTCGGTTAGCGGCGACATGGCGCTCGGAGGCGGCGCGCACGCGCGCGGCGACATCGGCCAGCGACATGGCCGGCTGCGCGCCCTGCTCCGGCCGATGGATCGGCTGGACGATGGCGGAATGCTGCTCCTCGGCATGGAAGCGGTCGACCACGACGGGGCTGTCCAGCAGGCTCGAATGGCTCTCGGTGGTGATGTCGAAGCCGTCGTCCTCGCCGGCATCGTGGGCCAGGTCCGGCTGCGCTTCGTTGTTCTCGATGATCTTGCGGATGGACGCCAGGATTTCATCCATGGACGGTTCACGCGCTACATTCGGCTGAGCCATTTCTATCCCCGTTCTCTGCGGCGTCCGCGACCTGCCGCAGGAGGCGTGCCGGACATGCCGAAGACCCTAGGCGAGTTCGGCGGCGAACTAAATCGCTGCGAATCAAGTGTTATAAGTGATGCACAGATTTGTTTGGCCTGCCAAGGCCCGGGCCGGCCCCGCAAAAAAACAAAGGCCCGCCGGACGAGCGGCGGGCCTTTCGATGTCCGTCCCTTTCGGGAAAGCTCAGAAGACGAATTCCTTCGCCTTGCGGAAGCCGGGAAGCGGCTTGACGGCGGTGTTGAAGACGTTGCGCTCGGCAACCCGGCCGCTTTCCTTGATATAGAGGCGTGCCTGCGAGGCGTTGCCGTAACCCTCGACGACGACGAGGCGTCCGCCGTCACGTAGCTGCGCGAAAAGCGGCTCTGTGACATATTCGACGGCGCCGTGCACGAAGATCACGTCATAGGGCGCTTCCGGCGCATAGCCGGCTTCCAGGTCGCCAGTCACCACCGCGACATTGTCGAAGCCGAGGCGGGCTAGCGTTTCGGTTGCCGTCGCGGCAAGGGCCGCATCGCTTTCCAGCGCGACGACGGAGCTGCCGAGCCTGGAGAGGACGGCCGAGGCGTAGCCGGTGCCGCAGCCGACTTCCAGCACGACGTCGGCCGCCGCGATATCGGCAAGCTGGATCAGCTTTGCGAGCGGCGACGGCTCCATGAGATAACGGCCGGGCGCAAGCTGGATGTCGTTGTCGATATAGGCGAGCGGCCTTGCCGCCGCCGGCACGAACTCTTCCCGCGGCACGGTGAGGAAGGCGTCGAGCACCTCGTGCGACGTCACATCCGTCGTACGGATCTGGTTGTCCACCATCTTCGTGCGCGCTGCATTGTAGTCAATCATCTCTGGCCCTTAAGAATGAACGGCGAAGACCGGCGCAAAGGCCCGGCCCGCGCCGGATGCGTTGCAATTCTCATAGTGCGGTTTCGGGGCGGGTGTCCATAGGCAGCGGGCCGCTCGGCGCAAAAACAGCACCCTTCGCCAATCTGACCTTATCATGAATAAATTACTCAACATATTATTGCCTGTCATACGCATAATGTCGTATTGAGCACTCAGGTTTTAGCGGCCTTCACCGGCCGCGTCCGCCCGATTCCCGGAGCGGGCTTCGCTTGAATTGAGACATGCAAGAGGAATACGCCGTGCTCAAACGGTCTCGACTGCACTTCGCGATCATCCTGATGGCACTCGCCATGCCGCACGCCGTTTCGGCACAGAGCCAGGAGACGCCGTCGGCCCAGACGGATGCCGGACAATCCACCGGCACCACGACGACGACCACCACCACGACGGACACGACTTCCCGGCCGGCAGCGGTGGAGAACACCACGCCGAACCAGGCGGCCGGAACCGGGGCCGACGCCGCGCAGGACGACGAGGACGCGACCGAGCTCGACGTCGTCGACGACGCGGAAGGCGCCCGTCAGGCCGGCCTGCCGCACGACCTTTCACCCTGGGGCATGTTCATGGCGGCCGATATCGTCGTCAAGGGCGTGATGACCGGCCTTGCCTTCGCTTCGGTCGTCACCTGGACCGTGCTGCTCGTCAAGCTCGCCGAGCTCGGCGCCGCCCAGCGCTCGGCCCGCAGCGCCGTGCGCCAGCTCATTGCCGCCCGTGGGCTGGAGGACGGCGAGCAGGCGCTCGGCCGCAACCGCGGCGTCGCCGCGCGCATGACCCGCGCCGCCCGCGAGGAGATGGAGGCTTCCGAGCCCGTGCTCGACCACGTCTCCGACGGCGGCGTGAAGGAGCGCATCGCCTCCCGCCTCGCCCGCATGGAAGTGCATGCCGGCCGCCGCATCGCCAAGGGCACCGGGCTTCTGGCCACCATCGGCTCCACGGCGCCCTTCGTCGGCCTCTTCGGCACGGTCTGGGGCATCATGAACTCGTTCATCGGCATCTCGAAGGCGCAGACCACGAACCTCGCCATCGTCGCGCCCGGCATCGCCGAGGCGCTGCTGGCGACTGCCATCGGCCTCGTCGCCGCCATCCCGGCCGTCGTGATCTACAACTTCCTCGCCCGCGCCATCACCGGCTACCGCCAGCAGCTTGCCGACGCCTCGGCCGCCATCGAGCGCCTTGCGAGCCGCGACCTCGACATGCGCCGCGCCCAGCGCCAGCCCGCGCAGCGCAGCGCCACCTCCTTCGTGAAGGTCGGGTAACGCCATGGCCAGCAAGATCAGGGAAGGCGGCGGCGACGACCTCGAGGAGAACAGCGAAATCAACGTGACGCCATTCATCGACGTCATGCTGGTACTGCTCATCATCTTCATGGTGGCCGCCCCGCTCGCCACCGTCGACATCAATGTCGACCTGCCTTCCTCCGTCGCCCAGCCGACGCCGCGCGAGGACAAGCCGGTCTTCATGACGCTGAAGAAGGACCTCACGGTCTCCATCGGCAACGGCGAGATCGCGCGCGACAATTTCGGCCCTGAGATCGACGCCGTGACGGAAGGCAACAAGGATGCGCGCATCCTGCTGCGCGCCGACAAGGCCGTCGACTACGGCAGCGTCATGGACGTGATGAACCTCTTGCGCGGCGCCGGCTATGCCAAGATCGCCCTTGTCGGCCTCGAAGGCGCATCGGCGCAATGACCCGGAACGGCGTGCTTTCCGGCGCGCCTTCCGCCGCTTCCAAAAAAAGCTTGGCATTCGGCATGAATGCCTCTTGCACCCTGTCTAAATTCGTTCTAAACGCCCGGCACCACTCGCTTTATAGCAAACGGACGGCCTCGTGGCGGAGTGGTTACGCAGAGGACTGCAAATCCTTGCACCCCGGTTCGATTCCGGGCGAGGCCTCCACTCTCTCTTCAAATCGACGCTCAAGCGATTGAATCGACTTTCGATTTTCGTGAGCAGGCACTCCACGCCCGGCAATCCCTCAAAAAATCAGGCAAGCGTTCGCTTGGGGAGAACGGTCGACTTCGGCTCCTTGCCATAGACCACCGCCGCGAACATCAGCACGCCGACGAAGACCACCAGCGAACTGACCGCCGCCACCGGCTCGGCCGCGTCGTAGCCGAGATAGAGGACGTAGAGCGAAGGCGCGAGCACAGCTATGCCGGCCGTGTAGATCAGATACTGCAGATGCGCGAAACGCGTCTCGGCCTTGGCCGGATTGAAGGCATAATAGGTGCCGAACAGGGCCATCGTCACCCAGCCGAGAAGGTTTGCGTGGGTGTGGGCGGCAATGACATTGTGATTGCCGGAGATCGCCATCTGCAGGCCCATGGCGATGCCCACGATCAGAAAGACGATGGCTGTCTTGAAGAATAAGCGAGAAAGCTGCGGCATGACGATCCCCCGGCTCGAACAGCGCCCCATCGGCGTGCGCAGGATATTACACCGAATCCTTATCATTTGATAGATTACTAATATTCGAACCGTGCGTTGTGTCGAGGGCCCATGTCTCGACAGGGCTTGCAGATACGCAGTTCGACGTGATCACCCTTCCCTTCTCCCTGCCGGGGAGAAGGGAAATGGGGAATGGTTTCGTTCATATTCGGCAGGCTTGAAGCGGAAGACAGTCCGGGAAAGCTGGCGGCAAAATGCCGGCGCGGCTTCGACCGCCTATTCCGGCTCGTTCGTCGGCCGGACGAGAGAGATGACGCGCGGCTTGGAGGGGGCGTCGAGCCATTCCATCCATTTTTCCCTGTCCTCGATCGTGTCGAAGAAGCGCCACACCTTGAAGCCCTCGCTCGTGGCTTCCAGCATCTCGTCGAGGGAAACGAGTTCGAGGGGCAGCGTCACTTCCGTCCCCTCGTAGCGGACAAGATAGACGCCCGGTGCGGCCAGCCGAACCACCTGACCGCTGCCATAACTGCCATCCGGATTGTCAGCGGTGAAATACGTTCCGCTCAACGTGTCGGGTTCGCTGGTATTCATGGATATTCGATGCCCTTTCGACAATTCATTCAAGCGCGCTGGCCCTGCCCACTGACGGGCGGCGGCGGCGCAGCTTCAGAGTATCCGGTCGGTCAGGCAGGACGCAAGCCGGCTTCCTGCGGCGGCCGGGGATACGCCCGCCCTCCTCCTCATGTCCTGCCGTTCAGCCCTTCAGGCCCGGCGCCGCCTTTGCGCGCCGGTGAAAATCCACGCGGACCACATTGGGCGCCTGCCCGGCGGCAAAAGTGCTCGGCGGTGCCGAACCGACGGCCGGGATGTCGACCCCGCTCGCGGCTTCGTTTCCCGCCTGCATCTCCTTCAGCTTGCGGTACATCTGCACGACAAGCTTCTTGTAGAAGGCGATGATCTGCTGGTGCTCGCATCGCCGGATATAGAGTTCGTCGAAACGCTGACTCATCTTCCTCACGCCTCCGCTCTTGCAGGGATGGAATTCGCGAGAATTTCAACGGTTCCTAAAACACTGACCTTATGGCTAACGTTTCGTGACCGACCGCGCCAGAACGGTCACAGGACGGTGAAGATATCGGGGCCTTTCGAGACCCCCTCGCCATCGTCGATTCGGATTTCGAGCGCCGCGAACTGCTCGCGCAGCCATTTGGCCGCGGGCCCCGCGGGGCGCTGCTTGTTCCAGATGAGTTCGAGCGCAACCGGATGCGCCCCTTCGTCGAACTGGAGCGGCGGCGTCGCGAGTTCCGTGGCGAGCGGCGAATTGCCGAGAATATGCGCGGGGATCAGCGCCCAGCCGATCCCCCTGTGCAGGATCTGCAGGATCACCCAATGGCTCTCGACCCACCAGACTTCCGCGGCAACGCGCAGCCGATGGGTTTCCGCGCCGTCGCTGCGTTTGGCCACCATGATCTGGCGGTGGCGGCGAAGCTCCTCCCAGGTCACGGCGCCATCCGCCAGCGGGTGGTTGCGGCCGCAGACGAGAAGAAGCGGTACCCAGCCGATGGTGTGGAAGCCGAGCGTCGGCGGCAGGTCGTCTTCCCGCCACATCACGCCGAGATCGACCTTGCCCTCCAGAACGAGCCCGGCGACATCCCGGGTGGAGGGAAAGAGCAATTCGAGTTCGACATGGGGAAAGCGCCGCGCGAAGGCGGCAAAAAGCGCGCCGATGGCCGGCTCGGGATAGAATTCGTCGACCGCCACGGCCAGGCGCGTTTCGACATGCTCCTCGAAGCTGCGCGCCACGCCGATCAGGTGCTCGCGGCGGTCGAGGATGAGCCTTGCCTCGGGGAGCAGGCGCCTGCCCGCCTCCGTGAGCGTCGGATTGCGCGTGGCGCGGCTGAAGAGTTTTACGCCGATATCGTCCTCCAGCGAGGAGACCAGCAGGCTCACCGCCGACTGCGCCTTGCGCAAATGCCGGGCGGCGGCGGAGAACGAACCCTGTTCGGCGGCGGCGACGAAGGCGTCGAGCTGGTCGAGTGAGACGGTCATCTATCCGTATTCCAGATGGTATCTAACTTTTCCATCCACGAATATCAGATAGAAGTAAGCGCAACAACGAACGAGGACATGAAATGCGCAGCTTCAGCGACCGGGTCCGTCACGCGGTCTTGTTCGAACTCATCGGCCTTGCGATCTTCACGCCGGGCGCCGCTCTGCTGTTCGACCAGCCGATGAGCCATATGGGCGTGATCGGGATCGTCTCCGCCACGGCGGCGACCATCTGGAACTTCGTCTTCAACCTGGCGTTCGACAGGACCATGCTGCGCCTTCGCGGCAGCGTGCAGAAGACGATGGCGATCCGCGTGCTTCACACGGGGCTCTTCGAGGCGGGGCTGATCGTCATCCTCATCCCGTTCATCGCGTGGTATCTCGGCATCAGTCTCCTCACGGCGCTGCTGCTCGATATATCGGTCGTTGCCTTCTACCTGGTCTATGCCTTCGTCTTCAACATCGCCTACGACCGGGCCTTCCCCATCGAAACCGCTCCGCTGCCGCGCGCATCCGCGTGAGGCAGCGGGCCTGCCTTCAAATTGCCACAGGCGTTAAGGGGCTGTTTTCATTACAGCATTGTAATCTTTCATTCAGTTTTCGTTCATCGGTCCGGCAATAGGGTCCTCTCACCGACAACAAGGAGCCCAACGATGAAAATCTTCACCCGCACCCTTCTCGCCGCCGTCGCCCTTTCCTTTGCCGCCGCGCCGATGGCGCAGGCCCAGCAGTATGGCGGGCACGACCGCAAGCCCGGCTACTCCTCCTCCTGGGACAAGAAGCAGCAGTACAAGAAGCGCCACAACTGGCGTAAGGGCGAACGTTATTCCGACTGGAAGCGCCGTCCGCCGGTTCGTGACTACCACCGCTACGGCCTGCGCAAGCCCGCCCGCGGCCAGCAGTGGGTGAAGGTGGACAACAGCTACCTCCTGATGAGCGTCGCCACCGGCCTCATCCTCGGCGTCGCAGCCGCCCGTTAAGAAACAAAACGCCACCGCAGCCTTCGCCGCGGTGGCGTTTTTCCTTGCCCAGCGATCAGCGAAGAAGCAACGCCGTGCCGTAAAGCCCAAGGGCGAAGACCGTGTGCGCGACGAGATTGAGCGCCCGCACCGTATTGGCGTTCGGCAGTTTCGAGGCGGCGACGCCAATGCCGAGGCCGGGCTGCAGCAGGAACCAGCCGGCACCGACGGTGACGATGCCGAGAATCCATGCCGGCAGGAAAGTGGGCGCCGCGAACCAGCCTGCCCCCATGACCAAAGCCAGAATGACCCCATAGAGAATGCCGACGGCATAGTGGCCGATCCAGCCGAGCGCCAGTTCGGCGGCATAAGGCTCGGCCCTGCCGATATCGTCATGAAAGACGGTTCCGTCCTTCAGATGCCAGAACCATCGGCCGACCGGCGCCCAGTTCGGCCGCCCCTGGCGGAAAACCTTCCACAGGACGACAGCCCAGACGTCCATCAGCACGGTCGCGCCGATCCCGATCGCGACACCCTTCAAAAGCAATTCCATGCAATTCCCCTCACCCGCAGATATTCAACGGGTTAGAGCAGGTCCGCCGGCCGGAGGCAACGGCGTTCAGCGCGTATTGCGCCGCGCCTTGCGGCTTGCCCACCACACGGCAAGACGGCGGCGCTGGCGGCGCACGAAATGGGAATCGTGCGAAAGCACCAGCAGGCCGAGCGGAACCATCCAGAAACCGAGCACCGGCAGGAAGCCGAGCAGGCCGCCACAGACGAGAAGGACGCCGATCGTGGTGCGCAGCCAGCGCGATTCCGGCAGTTTCATGCGGAAGGCGCCGACCACGATCTCCCGGGTGCGCGGGTCTATCCCGAAATGCGTCTTGGTTTTCTTTGCCGCCATTCCCTGCCCGTTTCGCTGCAAAGCCCGGTTTTCCAGGGCTCTTCCTCTTCCCAGTTGGAGACTTCTCCACAATCAATCAAGCCCGATGCATTTTTTTGTCAAAAAGCGCTTGGCAAATCGATCAGGCATTTGTATTACGCGCTCACTCCGCAGCGAGCGGATGATCCCTGGTAGCTCAGCGGTAGAGCATTCGACTGTTAATCGACAGGTCGCCGGTTCGAATCCGGCCCGGGGAGCCATTTCGGATTGAAACTGCGAAAGCCGATTCCCGCAGTTTCCACTCTACGGTTTCCTCCAGACGCTACGAGCGTCTGGAGGAGCGTGGGTTTCGAGCCTTTGATCCTTATTTCGTCAGCTCCGACCTCGACACGCTGGACAAGCGTCTGAACGTGGTGCCGTCGGAAGCTCCCATCTTTCGTCCTGATCTGACGCCGGGCCTCGCTTGCGAAGGCTTCCAATAGCTCAGGTGTGATCTGGTTCGTCTTTCCTTCGCCGCGATCCTCAGCCCGGTCGGCGTCGGCGCGCGCCGAGTCTCGCATCCGCTTCAATTCCGCGATTCGTCCCTTGAGGTTGGAATCATCCAGTTCCGCGAGTCCGTTCTCGATGGCCTCGTATAGACGGGTCAGCTTGGCCTCAGCGTCCGCAGCCTGCTTACGAAGGGCGACGATTCGATCCTTGAGATTGTCGGCGTGCGCCTCCCGACGCTCCAGCACGCCAGCGAGCAGCTCTTCGAGGTGCCCCTTTTCAAGAAGCAACTCCTCCAGGCAGCCCACAACTTTGTCATCTAGGACGTCCATCGGGATGGTTCGGCCCTTGCAGCCCGTCTTCCCCTGTCGGGCGGTCGTGCAGCACGTGTAGTAGCGGTATTGATTCCCCTTGCCTGACGTCCGCAGTGTCATCGCTCCACCGCAGTCGGCGCAATAGCAAACGCCGCCCAGGAGCGTGCCGGCCGCTACAAAGCGCGGAGCCTTCAGTTGGGGGCTGCGAGACCGCATGATCGCCTGAACTTCGGCAAATTCGTCGGCATCGATGATCGGATCGACCTCGACATCGACGATCTCGTCCTCCGACTTGCGCTCTCCCCGACGCTTTCCGGATACATTGAAGCGGTGCCGACCGATGTAGGTCTCGCGCGTCAGGATCTGGTGAACTGCGCCAACACCCCAGCGGCCTCCCGTCTGGGTGCGTATCCCTCGAATGTTGAGATAGTCCGCAATCTGCCGGGACCCCATGGGTCCGTCTTCTCCCCCGAGGCGCGCCAGCCGGAACATGAGCCGCACCGTCTCCAACTGCATGGGATCGGGCTCGATGCGCTTCTTGACCCTGATGCCTCTCTGTTCCGCGGAGACAATACGATATCCGAACGGAGGACGTGAGCCGTTCCAAAAGCCTTGCCGCGCATTCTCACGCATCGCCCGCAGCGTATGCTTCGCGTTCTCTTTCGACTGATATTCGTCAAAGAGCGCCATGATCTGGCGCATCATCACGCTCATCGGATCGTCGCCGAGATCCTGCGTGATCGAAACGAGGCGGACACCGTTCTTCGCCAAACGGCGGAAATAGAATTCCAGTTGGAACTGATCGCGAAAAAAGCGGGAGAAGGAGTGGACGATGATCGTATCGAACAGCGCCGGCTTTTGCGTGGCTGCGTCCATCATCTTTTGGAACTCGGGACGGCGGTCGTCGGTGGCGGAGGCCCCCGGCTCCACGAACTCCGCCGCGACAGCCAGACCCTTCGCCTGACAATACGACTGAAGCTGCCGGCGCTGGTCCGGGATCGAAAGGTCATTCTCGGCCTGCCGCCCCGTCGAAACCCTCAGATACAAGGCGGCGCGTCCTGTCGACGCCAAGGCAGGTGTCGCGTTGGCGTTCATGACAATCCTCCGTTCAAGATTTCAGTCTTGCGGCCCCAGCAGCTCATCAAGGAACGGGCCGAAATGCGCTTCGAACACATCCAGTTCGGCCTCCGTGACCTGCATCCCTGCGGTCCAGTCGTGGGTGACTTTCGTATTCCGCTCCAGAGCGCGCGGGCGGCGAACAGCGGCGGCCGACGAACGGCGCCGCTTCCTGGGCTCGACGTCGTCAGAACCAACAGGATAGTAGTCGTGGAGACTGACGATGATGGCCGATGCCAGATGTTCTCTTTCGTTTGACATAAGCGCATAATCGCATACTCCTATCTAAACTTCACTGATATCAATGATTTACTGGCATTCTTTGCATCGGGAATTTGGATACTCCGGACGCCATGCGGTTACGCCTGCCGTCGTTTTCGGGCTCTGGAATAGTGCAAATTCCAAGAATCGGCGACGTTTGGCTTCGGTCTGCGCGGGTGATTGAAGTTTCCATTTTCATGAGCTATATATAGCAGGACAATTGAACATTCTCAAGGGATCTCATCTCATGACGCCTCCCGCTTCAGCCGGTACTCAGCGTCGTCGCAGCCGCGCAACGAACTTCACCGGCGAACCAACCTCTGCCGCGTCGACGCGTGTCCGGCGCCCCGAACCCGGATCAAGCGAGGATCTCGTAGCGGCTTTCGTGCTGCGTAGCGGCAGGGCCCTCGCGCGCATCGCCGAGCGCATGCCGCGTGATCGGCTCCTGGCGGCGGTCGGCGCGTCAACGGACACTGACGTTCTCTTCAGCTCACTTCACGAGGCGGCAGCCATCGGCGCCGAGATTCTGCCCGATCGGCCCGACCCATTGACCGAAGCGCTATTGCGCGGCTCCGAAATGAAGCGGGAAATGCTCAAAGCCGAAGGCGGTGTTCTTTCCGCGCAGCAGCTCGCTGAGCACCTTGGCATCACGCCGCAGGGTCTCGGCCGTAAACGCGAGCGCAGCCAAGTGTTCTGGCTCGATGTAGGCGACGGCTATGTCTACCCCGCGTTTCAGATCGGCAAGAATGGGCTATTGCGGGGCATCCGCGACGTGCTGGACGCCTTCACCGTCGAAGATGCCTGGATGCGAGTCAACTTCATGCTGACTGGCGACGCCAGGCTCGAAGGCCAGCGACCGATCGATCTGCTCCGCAAAGGTCAGACAGATGAGGTTGTCAGGGCGGCAGCGGCTTACGGCGAACATGGCGCCGCCTGATCCGAGACCGCTGCCGCCCGCCGATTTCGCCGCCCGCGATCTGCCCATAGAGATCATCGATAAAGGCGCTCGGCTGGTCCGCATCCATCGCACGGAACTTAGCCCGATCTTTTTCGGGTCCTCTGGCGGCAACCGCTTTGATGATCCGACACGCCAGTATGGCGTCTCCTACCTCTCACAAACGATTGAAGGCGCGTTCGCCGAAACGTGCCTTCGCTCTATCGGCGCCCGTTTCGTTGCACTAAGCTTTCTTGAGGCCCGATCATTCTGCGAGATCGAGGTCACATCGCCTTTGCGGCTCGTCTCGGTTCACGGCCCTGGCTTGGCTCGCATCGGTGCTACAGGCATTGTAACCAGCGGTCCGCACTCGGTTGCGCAGGAGTGGTCGCGCGCCATCCATGATCATTCGGCTGGCGCCGATGGCGTCGTTTACCGCTCCAACCACGACAACGGGGAACTCTGCGTCGCGCTGTTCGAGCGGGCGCACGACCGTCTGGCTGTGATCGCTTCCACGCCCATACTATCAAACCGCGACCGTCTCGGCGAACTGTTTGCCCGATATAAGGTCGGTCTGGGATAGCTCCCTCACCCGTGATCGGAAACGTGATCGAATCCGCGACCACCTTGACTCTTCCAATCGAAAAGTAGAACAAATAGCGAACATGCTTGTCAACCCGCCCTTGGAGGTCAGGAACGAACTTGCGGCCCGAGCCCGCCATAGAATCCTTGCGCGCGCAGATCGAGAAGATCGAAGGCAAAAGCCGGCGCGTCAAATCGGTGCTTCCCTTTGGAATTGCCGAGGTGGATTCACGACTCCCCGGCGAAGGCCTGGCGCTCGGCGCGCTGCACGAGATCGCGGGCGGCGGTAACGGCGCGATCGACGGTGCCGCCGCCGCGCTCTTTGCCGCCGGGATTGCTGCGCGCACCAAGGGCAAGGTGCTGTGGTGCATCACCCGTCCCGACCTCTTCGCACCGGCGTTGGCCCAAGCCGGTCTCCCGCCAGATCGCGTGATCTATGTTGAGGCCGGGGACGACAAGACCGTCCTGGCCTGTGTCGAGGAAGGCCTGCGTCATGGCGGACTCGGCGCCGTCGTCGCAGAAATCGGCCGCCTGTCGATGACCGCCTCGCGTCGCCTTCAACTCGCCGCCGAGGGCACCGGTGCAATCGGCCTGGCGCTACGCCGCTGGCGGCGACAAACGGAGGCCACGGACTTCGGCCAGCCAACCGCCGCCATGACCCGCTGGCGGGTCTCGGCCCTGCCTTCACCCACTTTGCCCGTTCCGGGAGTCGGCCGACACCGCTGGCTTGTCGAGCTGATCCGCGCTCGCGCGGGCGAGAGTGCTGATTTCGAATTGGAGGCGTGCGATGACACGGGTCGTCTCGCTCTTCCTGCCCACATGGTCAACAGATCGCGTGCGCAGGACGGCCGGCGACGCGGCGCCTCCGGCTGAGGCGCCGCTCGTCCTGATCGGCCATGACGGGAGAAGGCGGGTGGTGGTCGCGGCGGATGCCGCGGCCCAGTCCGCCGGCCTGCGCGTGGGGATGCCGGCGACCAGGGCCCAGGTCCTCGTCCCGGGCCTCCTCGTTCAGGACGCCGCTCCCACGGCCGACGCCGAGGCACTCGACCGCCTCGCGCTCTGGGTCCTGCAACGCTACGCCCCGATCGTCGCCGCCTGCCTGCCTGACGGCATCGTCATCGACACGACCGGCGCCGATCATCTGCACGGCGGCGAACACGCCATGCTGTCGGGCATGGTCGACCGCCTGGCGGGCTCGGGGATCGTCGCCCGCGCCGCCGTCGCCGACACCTGGGGCGCGGCGCACGCCCTCGCGCGATACGCCGGCCGGTCGCCCCTGATCTCCCCGCCGAGAGCCGTCGAAGCCGCGATCGCGCCGCTGCCGATCAAGGCGCTCCGGCTGCCGCCGGCCCTGGTCCACAATCTGCGGACGCTGGGCTTCGACCGCATTGGCGATCTAGTCGCGCAGCCGCGCGCCCCGCTCACGCTTCGCTTCGGACCCGAGCTAGGCCGCCGGATCGACCAGGCGCTCGGCCTCGCGCCCGAACTCATCGACCCGATCCGGCCGGACGACCTGATCGAGGTCCGCCGTAGCTTTCCTGAACCGATCGGCGCGGCCGAGACCATCGCCCGCTATATCGGCAAGCTGGTGGTCCAGCTCTGCGCGGCGCTCGAAGAACGCGGCCTCGGCGCGCGGCGCCTCGACCTGCTCTGCCATCGCGTCGACAACATCATGCAGGCGGTCCGCGTCGGCACGGCCTTGCCGGTGCGCGACGTCAAGCGCCTGACCCGGCTTCTGTGCGACAAGATCGAGACCATCGAACCCGGCTTCGGTATCGAAATCCTGACGCTCACAGCGACAATCGCCGAACCGATCGACGGCAAGCAGACCATCACCTCCCTTATCGACGACACCGTGCCGGACGTCTCCGATCTCGTCGATACGCTCGCCAACCGGGTTGGCGGCAGTCGCATCTATCGCGCCGCGCCGGTCGCCAGCGACGTCCCCGAGCGCTCCGTCTGTCGCGTGCCCGCCATGTCGCCCGAGACCGGGGCGACATGGTCCGGCGACTGGCCGCGACCGCCGCGTCTGCTCGATCGTCCCGAATTGATCGAGACCGTCGCGCTGCTGCCCGATCATCCTCCGGTGTCCTTCACCTGGCGCGGTGTCCGGCGACGCGTGAAGCGCGCCGACGGCCCCGAGCGCTTGTTCGGAGAATGGTGGAAGCGCGACGCCGAACTGGTCGCCGTGCGGGACTATTTCCGGATCGAGGATGACGCCGGCGAACGCTACTGGATCTACCGCGCCGGCGATGGTGAGGATGCGGCCACTGGATCGCACCGCTGGTTCCTGCATGGGGTGTTCGGATGATCGGCCCCCGCTATGCCGAACTCCAGGTCACCTCCCATTTCAGCTTCCTGCGGGGCGCGAGCGGCTGCGACGAGCTGTTCGCCACCGCAGCCCTGCTCGGCATCGAGGCGCTGGCCATCGTCGACCGCAACTCGCTGGCCGGCATCGTCCGCGCCCATGAGGCGGCAAAGACGACGGGCGTACGCCTCGTCGTCGGCTGCCGTCTCGACCTCGCCGACGGCATGTCGGTGCTGGTCTATCCGACCGACCGACCAGCCTATTCGCGGCTCTGCCGTCTGCTGTCGCTCGGCAAGAAGCGCGGCGGCAAGGCGAAATGTCATCTCGAATGGGCTGATCTCGTCGCCTATCGCGAGGGCCTACTTGCCGTTCTCTTGCCGGACCACGCCGACGACGGATGCGGCCTGCGCCTGCGGCGGTTGCGCGAGGCCTTTGGCGACCGCGCCTATATGGCACTGTCGCTGCGCCGCCGGCCGAACGACCAGCTCCGTCTGCACGAACTGTCCAACCTCGCGACCCGGATGCGGGTGCCGACCATCGTCACCAACGACGTGCTGTTCCACGCGCCCGACCGCCGCATCCTTCAGGACGTCGTCACCTGTATCCGTCACAACGTCACCATCGATGCGCTGGGCGAACGGCGTGAGCGGCACGCCGATCGCTACCTCAAACCGCCGGAGGAGATGCACCGGCTGTTCGGCCGCTATCCCGAGGCCCTGGCCCGCACGTTGCAGATCGCGGAGCGTTGCCGCTTCTCGCTCGACGAGCTGGCCTACCAATACCCCGAGGAACGCGACGACCCGGCGCTGACGCCACAAGAGACGCTGGCCAAGCTGACCTGGGAAGGTGCCGCAGAACGCTACCCCGAGGGCCTGCCGGACAGCGTCCGCGCCGCGCTCGAGCACGAGCTGAGGCTTATCGAGAAGCTGCAATACGCCCCTTATTTCCTGACGGTGAACAGCATCGTGCGGTTCGCGCGCTCCAAGGACATCCTGTGCCAGGGCCGCGGCTCGGCCGCGAATTCGGCCGTCTGCTATGTGCTCGGCATCACCTCGATCGATCCCGGCCGTAACGACCTCCTGTTCGAGCGCTTTGTCAGCGAGGAGCGGCGCGAACCGCCCGACATCGACGTCGACTTCGAACATGAGCGGCGCGAGATCGTTATGCAGTGGGTCTTCGAGACCTATGGCCGCGACCATGCCGCGCTCTGCTCGACCGTCATCCGCTACCGCTCAAAGGGCGCGCTGCGTGACGTCGGCAAGGCGCTCGGCCTCACCGAGGACCTGATCAAGACCCTGTCCTCGCAGGTCTGGGGCTGGTCGGAGGAAGGCGTCGAGCCCAAGCAGGTCGAAGAGCTGAACCTCAACCTCGGCGATCGCCGGCTTCGCCTCGCTCTCGATCTCGCCCGCCAGCTCATGGGCGCGCCACGCCATCTCTCCCAGCATCCCGGCGGCTTCGTGCTGACCCATGACCGGCTCGATGAGCTGGTGCCGATCGAACCCGCCGCCATGGTCGATCGCCAGGTTATCGAGTGGGACAAGGACGACATCGATGCGCTGAAATTCATGAAGGTCGACGTCTTGGCCTTGGGCATGCTGACCTGCATGAAGCGCGGCCTCGACCTCCTGGCCGACCACAAGGGGGTCCAACTCGATCTTGCGACCATCCCGGCTGAGGACCCGCGCACCTATGCGATGATCAGGAAGGCGGACACCCTCGGCACCTTCCAGATCGAGTCCCGCGCGCAGATGTCGATGTTGCCGCGCCTCAGGCCGCGGACCTTTTACGATCTCGTCGTACAGGTCGCCATCGTCCGGCCCGGCCCAATCCAGGGCGACATGGTGCATCCCTATCTGCGCCGCCGCGAGGGGCTGGAGCCGGTCCACTATCCCAAGCCCGAACTGGAGAGGGTGCTCGGCAAGACGCTCGGCGTCCCGCTGTTTCAGGAACAGGCGATGCGCGTCGCGATCGAATGCGCCGGCTTCACGCCCGGCGAGGCCGACATGCTGCGCAAGTCGATGGCGACCTTCAAGTTCACCGGCGGCGTCTCCCACTTCCGGGACAAGCTCATCAACGGCATGGTCGACAACGGCTATGAACCGGAGTTCGCCGAACACACCTTCAAGCAGCTCGAAGGCTTCGGCAGTTACGGGTTTCCGGAAAGCCACGCAGCCTCTTTTGCGCTAATCGCCTACGCCTCGGCGTGGCTCAAATGCTGGCACCCCGACATCTTCTGCGCGGCGCTGCTCAATTCCCAGCCGATGGGCTTCTATGCCCCCGCTCAAATCGTGCGCGACGCCCAGGACCATCACGTCGAGGTCCGGCCGGTCTGCATCAACGCCTCGCGCTGGGACTGCACCTTGGAGCCGACCGGCGACGATGGCCGCTTCGCGGTCCGTCTCGGCCTGCGCATGGTCAAGGGGCTGGCGAACGCCAACGCCGCCGCCATCGTCAGCGCGCGGGCTGATACGCCCTTTGCCTCGATCGACGATCTATGGCGCCGCGCCGGCGTGCCGGTCGCCGCCCTGGTGCAGATCGCCGAGGGCGACGGCTTCCGCCCGTCACTCAGCATGGCGCGGCGTGAGGCGCTCTGGGCAATAAAAGCGCTACGCGATGAACCCTTGCCCCTCTTCGCGGCCGCCACCGCCCATGAACAGCAGTTCGTGCCCGAGATCAGTGAGGCCGCCGTCAGCCTTCGGCCCATGACGGCAGGCTCGGAGGTGGTGGAGGACTACGGCCATATCGGGCTGTCGCTGCGCAGCCACCCGGTCGCCTTCCTGCGCGACGATCTGCGCCGACGGCGAATCTTCACCTGTCAGCAGGCGATGGATGCCCGCGACGGCCGTTGGCTGGAGGCCGCCGGCATCGTGCTGGTCCGGCAGCGGCCCGGCAGCGCGAAGGGCGTGATGTTCATAACCCTCGAAGACGAAACCGGCATCGCCAACCTCGTCGTCTGGCCGCAGGTCTTCGAGAAGAACCGCCGTATCATCCTGTCGGCCGGAATGTTCGCCGTGCGCGGACGCATCCAGCGCGAGGGCGAAGTCGTGCATCTGGTCGCACAGCGCCTCACCGATCTCTCGGCCGACCTGGCCAGCGTCGGTGATCGGGATGCGGCCTTTCCGCTGCCGCACGGACGCGGCGATGAATTCCATCACGGCTCGCCGACGCCCGATCCGCGTGGACTGGCGCCAAAGGGCCTGCGCACGCGCGACATCTACATTCCCGACCTCCACATCGACTCGATCAAAGTGAAGACACGGGATTTCCGGTAGAACGCGTCATCCAACCTGCTCCACTTGCAGCGTGCCGGCCGCCAACGGACGGATCAGTGATTGAGCCGGAACCGAGGGGTCAAGCCAATCGGCCCAGGCGTCGCGTTCGAGGATGACGATCTGCCGATCATGGTAGGGCGCGATGTCGGGTCCGGGCTCCATCGTGAGCATGGTGAAGGCCTCGCCGACATCCTTCGTGGCGCGCCAGATGCCGGCGATGCAGATGATCGGCTGGCCGCGCTTGGTGAACAGCCACTTGTCCTTCCGCTTCTTTCCCTTCTCGGCGGGGTCCGTGAACTCGTAGAAGCCATCAGCCACGATCAGGCAGCGGTTCGAGGTGAATTCGCGGCCATCGGAGCGGAAATTGTAGACCGGGCGCTTGTTCTGGCCTGGCCAGCTCCATCGCCGCTGCAGCATGTCGCCGTCGCCGCGAACGCCCTCGACCGTTCGGACGATCGGACCCATGTCGGTGATCTTGATGTCCTCGCGCGCTTCAATGTTCGGCGTGCCTTCGCCGAAGCGGATCTTGATCTTGAGGTCGGCGAAGTCCTCAACGATCGACGCCACGTCCACCATAAGTCGGTAGTCATTGCACATGTGTCCTCCGCTTCGACCGCTCTTGTCCGGCCGCTGTGTTCTGGCTATGTTCACAGATCATGAGCGCGACGGTATTCGATTCCGAAGCATCCCTCAGCGAACGCCGGGTAATCATAAGGCGCAACGGCGGCGATGTTGAGATGGTGGAGCTGCCGTGGGGACTTCAGCCCCGCGAGAATGGCGGGCGGCCGTTCACCGTCACCCGGGCGGAGGGTCGGACTTTCCCGAGCCATCGCTGCCTCATCCCTGCGTCCGAATTCCGCCATCGCAGCCGGGATAAGCACTACAGTTTCTCGCTGACGAGTGGCGACTGGTTCTATTTCGCGGGCATCTGGCGGCCGGTGACGCAGGATTGGCCGGAGGCCTATGCGATCCTGACGACCACGGCGAACGACGATGTCGCGCCCTATCATGATCGGCAGATGGCCGTCCTACGACGCGATCAGCGCTTGGCCTGGCTCGATCTCACCACGCGCGAAGAGGACTTGCTGAAGCCGCTGCCGGCAGGGGCTTTCGCCGTTTCGCGGCTGCGGGAAAAATCGGCGCAAGCCACCTTTGCAATCTGAACGATCAGCTTTTCGAAGCGGCCGAAGGGGAAAGCCTTCCCCTGCGTCCGAGCCCTCGGTCTCGGCCGACCCCTTCTGCGGGGCGGCTGCCCCGCAACGCCCCGCTGAGAGTGAGAGAGTGGACCGGTTTTCCGTGACGGGTTGAAGGTTGGAGAAGAGGTCTCCGACGCCCGTCATGGAGATTGATCCCATGAACATGCAGGTCCTCGACGCTCGCCGCGACTCGAACGGCGGTTACAAGGTCGATGTCAGCCGGGGGGAGCGGATCGGCCGCGTCTCGTCGGAGTGGTTCTCGCGTCCGGCCGACGAGCGCTACCTCTCCCTGTCGGAGCTGGCCCATACGGTTCGCGACCGTACCGAACGCAGCCGGACGCGGGTGGTGGAGAGCGCGCTCATCCACGTCGAGGCGAACCGCAACGATTCAGAGCGGCTGGCGCTGATCCTGCCGGGCACCGATGCGGCAATCGCGCCTACACACTGGTCCTTCGGCCAGCTCGCCAGCCTAGTCGGTGCGCCCGCCGCCTATTTGCGACAGCTCCCTGCCGCACTTGCCGCCATCAACCTGCAGTATGGCCTCACCTCCAATCGGGCCGAGCAGATCAAGACACTCGAAACCGACAACGGCCGGGTCGAGCTGCGCGCCGTCACCGGGCCGGATTATGGGCGCATCTTCGACCACGAGCTGGTCGAGGCCGTGCAGCGCATCGCCGGCAACGGCACGGGCGACACCCGCTGGAAAGTGCCGGGCGTGCTCGACTGGTCGACCGGCATCTACAATCCGCGCGTGGACATCACCAAGGATACGACGACGCTCTATGCCTCCGACCGCGACGTCTTCCTGTTCCTGGTCGACGACTTGAATCCGATCGAGGCCGGGCGCCTGCCAGACGGCTCGCCGGATTTCTACTTCCGGGGTTTCTACTGCTGGAACTCCGAGGTCGGCGCCAAGACGCTCGGCATGGCGAGCTTCTATCTCCGCGCGGTCTGCCAGAATCGGAATTTGTGGGGCGTGGAGGACTTCGAGGAGATCAGCATCCGCCACAGCAAATATGCAGCCAACCGTTTCGCCCATGAGGCGGCGCCAGCGCTGGCGAACTTCGCCAATTCCTCACCCCTGCCTTTCGTCAATGGCATCAAGGCCGCCCGCGAGCGGATCGTCGCCAGGACGGACGAAGACCGCACCGACTTCCTGCGCCGACGCGGCTTCTCCAAGGCCGAGACCGGCACGATCATCGACACAGTCCTGGCAGAGGAAGGCCGTCCGCCCGAGAGCATCTTCGATTTCGTGCAGGGCATCACTGCCGTCGCGCGCGACAAGCCGCATCAGGACGCCCGCCTCGACATGGAAGGCAAGGCCAAGAAGCTGCTCGATCGAGCGGCCTGATTTCCGCGAAGTCGGGGATGCGGTTTTCCGTGTCTCCGGCTTTGCGCTTCCGTCTCTTTCCGGTTTGCCGGTCCGTGGCGCTGCCCCCTTTAGAGGAAGAGGGCGGCGCTTCGCTTCGTGACGGGTTGGAGGCTGAGAGAGAGTCTTTCGGCCGCCCGTCGTGGAGTATCCCGACATGGCAACCGCCGTTCAGAAGATCGCGTCCCTTGGCGAGCGTCGCGACATCCCCTTCAACAAGCTCATCCTGAGCCAGGCCAACGTCCGCAAGACCAAGGCCGGCGTCTCGATCTCCGAACTGGCCGAGGATATCGGCCACCGTGGTCTTCTTCAAAACCTCAACGTCCGCCCTGTGCTCGACGGCGAGGGTGTGGAAACCGGCATCTTCGAGGTCCCAGCGGGCGGTCGCCGATTCCGGGCGCTCGAACTGCTGGTCAAGGCCAAGCGTCTCGCAAAGACCGCACCGGTCCCCTGCAACGTCCGCGACGCGGCCTCCGCGATCCCGGCTGAGGAAGACAGCCTTGCCGAGAACGTCCACCGCGAGGCGCTCCATCCGCTCGATCAGTTCAAGGCCTTCCAGGCGCTGATCGGGCGCGGCATGGGCGAGGAGGATATCGCCGCCCGCTTCTACGTCACCCCGGCCGTGGTCCGTCAGCGACTGCGGCTCGCCTCGGTCGCTCCGGCGCTGCTTGACGTCTATGCCGAGGACGGCATCGCACTTGACCAGCTCATGGCCTTCACGGTGTCGCATGACCATGCCCGGCAGATGGAGGTGTGGGAGACCATCCAGCGATCCTACAGCCGCCAGCCCTATGAGATCCGGCGCATGCTGACCGAGGGCGCGGTGCGCGCCTCTGATCGTCGTGCGCAATTCGTCGGGATCGAGGCCTATGAGGCAGCGGGCGGCGCAACGCTGCGCGACCTGTTCCAGGCCGACGACGGCGGATGGCTGCAGGATCCGGCGTTGCTCGACACCCTCGCCACCGCGAAGATCGGCGCCGCTGCCGAGGAACTCGCGGCTGAGGGCTGGCGCTGGATCGATGCCGCGCTGGACTTCCCCTACGGCCACACCACCGGTTTGCGCCGGATCGCGGGCGAACGCTCCGAACTCTCCGCCGACGAACAGGCCGCATACGAGGCCCTGACCGAGGAACTGGACCGGCTCTACGCCGAGCATGACGATGGCGAGGACCTGCCGGAGGCGGTCGATCTGCGGCTCGAGGAGATCGAGACGGCGATCGCCGCCTTCCAGAACCGGCCGACCCTCTACGATCCGGCCGAGATCGCGCGCGCTGGCGCCTTTGTCAGCATCGACAGCTCGGGCCGACTGACCGTCGAGCGCGGCTATGTCCGTCCCGAGGACGAGGCGCCCATCGAGCGTGAGACCAACGGCGACGGCGAAACCGAAGGCCCCGCACCGAACGCGCAGCCGATGCGGGCGGTCATCACCATCGGCGGCCAGCCCGAACCGGAGGACGAGGAGGACGACGTCGTCAAGCCGTTGCCCGAACGCCTGGTCAGTGAGCTGACGGCCCACCGCACCCTCGCGCTGCGGGATGCGCTGGCAGGCAACCCGCACGTCGCCATCACGGCGCTGCTGCACAAGCTGGTGCTCGACACCTTCCACCGCACCTCGTCTTCCGGCGGGTGCCTGGAGATCTCGGTCCGTCACGTCTTCTTCTCTGTCCAGGCCGCCGACCTGAAGGACAGCACGTCCGCCAAGTCGGTGGCGGAACGGCAGGAAGGCTGGGAGGCCGACATCCCGCAGGATGAGGATGCCTTGTGGAACTGGCTGGTCGATCTTGACGACGCCAGCCGGACGGCCCTGCTGGCGCATTGCGTCTCTTACGGCGTCAATGCCCTCTCCGAGAAGGTCGACCGCTACGGCGGCTCCGGCATCTCTCAGCACGGGTTGGAGCGCCGGCTGAAGCAGGCCGGTCGGATCGCACGCGCTGTCGGTCTCGACATGGCGGAAGCGGGATGGCGCCCGACCGTCGACAACTATCTCAGCCGGGTGACCAAGCCGCGCATTCTCGAAGCGGTGCGTGAAGCCAAGGGCGACGCGTCAGCGCAGCTTATCGATCATCTGAAGAAGGGCGACATGGCCAAGGAGGCCGAGCGGCTGTTGGTCGACACCGGCTGGCTGCCCGAACCGCTTCGACTCGCTGATCTCGCAGCCGATCCTGCATCGGACGCTCAGAGCGGCGGGGAAGCCGAGGCGGCCGAGCTGCCCGACTTCCTGAGCACTGACGAAGATCCGGAAACGCCGGCCAACGGCGACGACGACGAACGTCACCTTGTCGCCGCCGAATGATGGGCTCGCGGGGCGGTTTCGGCCGCTCCGCACCTTCCTCCAATTGAAGGACCTTCCGCATGGCGCAATCCAGCCCTACGCCAACCCGGCACGTCGTCTTCCAGTACCTCGTGCCGGTCCATGTCGAGGTCGAGGATGACCTCGTTGTCCGAGTGACCGTCATCGACGAGACGCCTGTCCGCGACCCCACCGTGGTCGAGGGCAATCCCGAGTACCTGGCTCAAGCCGTGGCGGCCACCGATGACGGCCAATCCTGGCCGTCCTGGCAGTTCGGCTACTGACCCTTCCAACCACCATCCCGACCCATCCGAGCCCGGCCCAGCGCCGGGCTCTTTTCGTTTCAGGAGCCCGACATGCCCGATTTTCTCACCCGCTTCTCCTGCCTGCTCGACGTCGGCTCGGTCGCCAATGTCGCGCGGGCCTTCGACCTCTACATCGCGCTGATGGCCGAGAACGGTCGCGAGGACCCGCCCGCCGAGCCGTTCCTGCTCTCCCTGACACCCAAGCACGGCGCGACGCGCCTCTGGCTTCGCGACCCCGGAACCGCCGATCCGCAATTGCTGATCACCTTCGTCACCCGCTGCGCGGAGACGTTCGGGCTCACCGGCACCTGGGGCTTTCAGTGGGCCGGCGTCGCCTCGGAACCTGTCGTCGACGGTTTCTCCGGCGGCGCCCATCTGCTCGATCTCTCCACCGGCCGCACGATCGAGTGGATCAGCACCGGCCGCTGGCTCGCCGAAGGAGATGCGCGATGATCCCCGACCATGCGCGCGCCAATTTCCAAACCCTGCTGCGCGCCGCGGAAAGTGGCGATCTGGCGTTGATGGAATGCACGGACGCCGCGACCGGCGAGCCGCGCTATGTCATCTGTGCGGTCGGCCGTGACGGTGGCGACTATATGTTCACGCCGTTCGGCCATCTGGCTGATGGCAATCCCTACGACGCCTACCTTCCGCCCAATACGGGCGGCGAAATAGCTGCCTGAATTCTACCAGACAGCCACTTCCCATTGCCCGTTGACGCGCGCGAAGCCGACTGGCCGGTTCTGCGGCGTAGCGTTCGCCCGCGTGGAATCCATCGTGAGCTGCGTCATGCACGTCACGCCAGGACCAACACCGCCCGGCGAACATTCCCCGAGCTTGAGCGTCGCATTGGCCAGCGACGTCCCCGTGAAAAGGCGATGGCGACGGACGGCCGCGATGGCCTCGTCCTCGGTCGGCTGTGCGACACCAGCGACAGCGGCGGCTGATGCGCCGCCGGGCGTGATCACCGGGCGGAGCGCGAAGCCTGCGCCAAAGCCCACTACGAGGCATCCTCCGGCCACCATGCCGATCACACTTCCCTTCATCACCGTCTCCCTTCGGGGCCTCGCTCGGTCGGGCGGACATGCGTCCCCGATCGCCGGGGCCGAGTTTCGCCATGTGCTGGATGGAGGAGTGTAGCGCCGCACGGCCCACCTCGGAAGGCCGCGCGGTCAGGCGGTCATACCGCGCGCCAGAGTGAGAGGTTGGCCGGGACGGGTTCGAGCCGGTCCGGTCGAGAGAGAGCGCCGCCGGTTCGTCCCAATCCGCTCTCCGAGGTTCTTCCCATGACGATGATCCCTGCATCAGCGGCAGCTCCGCTGGCAGCGCCGCTTCCCCTCAGCGGTCTCCCTGATCCTTCTGCTGCTATTTTCCGAGCCGCACAGCTCTTGCTTCCCCATCTCGAACGCGGTCAGCGCGTCGATGCGCAGATCCTGCGCGCCGCCATGGAAGCGGCGTTCGGTGCCTCCGATACCACGGGCGCCTGGGACTGGAAGTCAGCCTACGAGGCCTGCGAGGTCGCGACGGTCCTCTTCCTCCGCAAGTACGGCAATGCGCTTTTCCGCAAAGCCGGCTCTCCGGCCGCCGCGCTGCCGATGCTGGCGAAGATCGCCACCCTTCTTCCCACCCACACACGGCGATCGGAGGAGAGCCAGTCATTCCAGCAGTTCTCGACGCCGCTTCCTCTCGGCGTCGCCGCGCTAACCGCTGCGGCGATCACGCCTGCTGATCGCGTGCTGGAGCCCTCTGCCGGCACGGGACTCCTTGCCGCCTTGGCGGAGATTACCGGCGGCGCGCTCATGCTGAACGAGCTGGCCGACACTCGCGCCGACCTCCTGGCATCCCTCTTTCCGGCCATCGCCGTCACCCGCTTCGACGCGGCCCAGATCGACGATCATCTCGCGCCGGACAGCGTGCCCAGCATCATCCTGATGAACCCGCCGTTCTCGGTGATGGCGAACGTGACGGGCCGGATGGCCAACGCCGCCTATCGCCATATCGCCTCCGCGCTGGCGCGACTGGCCAATGGCGGGCGGCTGGTGACGATCACCGGATCGAGCTTCTCACCGGATGCGCCCGCCTGGCGCGACGCCTTCGTCCGACTTCAGGAACATGGCCGCGTGGTATTCACCGCCGCGATCGACGGTGCGGTCTATGCCAAGCATGGCACGACCATCGACACTCGCCTGACCGTGATCGACAAGGCCCCGGCGGAAAACGCCGTCGCATTCCCGGCATCACCAGGCGTTGCACCCGACGTCGCCACCCTGATCGGCTGGATCGGCGAGCATGTTCCGGGACGTTTGCCGGTCGATACCGGCATCTCGGTTCCCGCCGCCGTCCCGGCAGCCGCGCCGAGTACCGTTCGCGGCTATCTCGCGCGCGCCGCCACATCTTCTCCCCTCCGCACTGTTAGCGAACCCGAAGGCGTCGAACTCGCCTATGAGATCGTGGACTGGACGCCTGCCGAAGATGGCCGGATCACCGACGCGATCTATGAAGACTACGGGTTGCAGGCGATCCGTATCCCCGGTGCTCAGCCCCATCCGACCAAGCTGGTGCAATCCGTGGCGATGGCCTCGGTCGCGCCGCCCAAGCCGAGCTATCGGCCCCGGCTGCCGGCGAACATCGTCAATGATGGGCTCCTCTCCGACGCCCAGCTCGAAACCCTCATCTACGCCGGCGAGGCGCATGCCGACTTCCTCGCCGGTTCGTGGACGCTCGATGAGACCTTCGACGTCGTCTCGGCCGCGCCCGACGATGCGCCGAACGCCGTGCGCTTCCGCCGAGGCTTCATGCTCGGTGACGGCACCGGTGCCGGCAAAGGCCGCCAGTCTGCCGGCATCATCCTCGACAACTGGATGCAGGGGCGCCGCAAGGCGGTGTGGATCTCCAAATCCGACAAGCTGCTGGAGGACGCGCAACGTGACTGGTCGGCGCTCGGCATGGAACGGCTGCTGATCACGCCGCTATCGCGTTTCCCGCAGGGCAAGGACATCACGCTCTCGCAAGCCGTCCTATTCACCACCTATGCCACGCTACGGTCCGACGACCGCGGCGAGAAGCTTTCCCGCGTCAAGCAGATCGTCGAATGGTTGGGCTCCGACTTCAATGGAGTGATCATCTTCGACGAGAGCCACGCCATGCAGAACGCCGCTGGCGGCAAGGGCGAACGCGGTGACGTCGCCGCCTCGCAGCAGGGCCGCGCGGGCCTCCGGCTCCAGCACGCGCTGCCGAATGCGCGCGTCGTCTATGTCTCGGCGACCGGCGCGACCACCGTCCACAATCTCGCCTACGCCCAGCGCCTTGGTCTCTGGGGCGGCGAGGACTTCCCGTTCTCGACCCGTGCTGAATTCGTCGAGGCGATCGAGGATGGCGGCGTCGCGGCGATGGAAGTGCTGGCCCGCGACCTGCGCTCGCTCGGTCTCTACACTGCCCGCTCACTCTCCTATGACGGCGTCGAATACGAGCTGGTCGAGCACCAGCTCACGCCTGAGCAGACTGGCATCTACGACGCCTATGCCGGGGCATTCGCCGTCATCCATAACAATCTCGACGCGGCGATGCAGGCAGCGAACATTACCGGCGACGGCGGCACGCTGAACCGGCAGGCCAAGTCCGCCGCCCGCTCGGCCTTCGAATCCGCCAAGCAGCGATTCTTCGGCCATCTGCTGACGTCGATGAAGACCCCGACCTTGATCCGGTCGATCGAGCAGGACCTGGCCGACGGCCATGCCGCCGTGATCCAGATCGTGTCGACCGGCGAAGCCTTGATGGAGCGCCGTCTCGCTGAGATCCCGACGGAGGAATGGAACGACGTCCGGGTAGACATCACTCCGCGCGAGTATGTTCTGGATTATCTCGCCCACTCCTTCCCGGTGCAGCTCTACGAGCCATTCACCGACAGCGAGGGCAATCTGTCGTCGCGGCCGGTGTTTCGCGACGGCCAGCCGGTCGAGAGCCGCGACGCCATCGCCCGCCGTGACCGTCTGATCGAACGGCTCGCTTCGCTGCCGCCGGTCCCCGGCGCGCTCGATCAGATCGTCCAACGTTTCGGCACCGATGTCGTGGCGGAGGTGACGGGACGTTCGCGCCGGATTGTCCGCAAGTCCAGCCCCGGCGGAATCGATCGCCTCGCCGTGGAGAACCGCGCCGCCTCGGCCAATCTCGCCGAGACGCAAGGCTTCATGGACGATCAGAAGCGCATCCTGATCTTCTCCGACGCCGGCGGCACCGGCCGCAGCTATCACGCCGACCTATCGGCGCGGAACCAGCGGCTGCGCGTCCACTATCTGCTGGAGCCGGGCTGGAAGGCCGACGCCGCCATACAGGGTCTCGGACGCACCAACCGGACCAACCAGGCGCAGCCGCCGCTGTTCCGGCCGATCTCGACCGACGTGAAGGCAGAAAAGCGCTTTCTCTCGACCATCGCCCGTCGCCTCGACACGCTGGGCGCGATCACGCGCGGACAGCGCCAGACCGGCGGCCAGGGCCTGTTCCGACCCGAAGACAATCTGGAGAGCTACTACGCCCGCGACGCCCTGCGGCAGCTCTACCTGCTGCTGGTGCGCGGCAAGGTCGAGGGGTGCTCGCTCCAGATGTTCGAGGACGCCACTGGTCTTTCGTTGATGGATTCCACCGGCATCAAGGACGAACTGCCGCCGATCACCACCTTTCTCAACCGGCTGCTGGCCCTGACCATCGAACTTCAGGGCGTCCTGTTCACGGCGTTCGAGCGGCTGTTGAACGCCAAGATCGAAGGCGCCATCGCGTCGGGGAGCTACGATGTCGGGCTGGAGACGCTGCAGGCCGAGAGTTTCATCGTCACCGATCGCCGGACGATACACGTTCATCCCGGCACTGGGGCCGAGGCTCGGCTGCTGACCATCACCCAGCGCCAGCGCAACCGGCCGGTAACGCTGGTCGAGGCGCTCGATTGTCTCGATGGCCCCGGCGCGAGACTGCTGATCAACGAGCGCTCGGGCCGCGCAGCCGTGCAGATACCGACCACCAGCATCATGCTGGACGATGGCGAGATCGAACGTCGCGTGCGGCTGATCCGGCCGATGGAGGCGCAGAACGTCCCCATTAAGATGATGGGCGAGACCCACTGGGTCGACGCCGATCAGGCCGGTTTCACCGCGGCATGGAACGCTGAGGTGGCCGAGGTGCCGGAATATGCCGACAGCACCATCCATGTCGTCAGCGGGCTGTTGTTGCCGATCTGGAAGCGGCTGCCGAATGAGTCGACACGGGTCTATCGGCTCCAGACCGACGACGGCGAGCGTATCGTCGGCCGCCGCGTCTCTCCCGCCTGGGTGGCCGGCGCGCTTGCCGCCAGCACATCGACCCTGACGCCGGACGACGCCTTCATGGCGCTGATGGACGGCAAGACCGTGCTCGATCTCACCGAGGGTCTTCAGCTTCGCCGCGTCCGGGTCATGGGCGCCAATCGAATCGAGCTGTCCGGTTTCACCGACGCCATGCGTGACCGCCTGCGCGCCTACGGCCTGTTCCACGAAATCATCTCGTGGACGCTGCGGATGTTCGTGCCGACCGATGCGACCGGCGCTGCGATCCTGGCGAAGGTGCTGGAGCGCTATCCGGTCGAGCGCATCGGTGAGCGGGAGGCTGCGTGATGGCACGACAGGACGCTTCCGAACTGGCAATCCGTCTCGGCCGACAGGCAGAGGCGGTGTGCCGCCATTATCTCTCCGCCGGGCATCGCGAAGGCCGCTATTGGCTGGTCGGCGACGCACGCAATACCCCCGGCCGCTCGATGTTCGTGCGGCTGAAGGGCGGCGAAAACGGCAAGGGCGCTGCCGGAAAATGGACCGACGCCGCCACTGGCGAGCATGGCGACCTGCTCGACGTCATCCGCGAGAGCTGCGGCCTGGTCGACTTCAAGGACGTCGCCGATGAGGCGCGCACCTTCTTGTCAATGCCGCATCCCGAACCGGACCGTCCGCATGGCGGCGAGCGCAAATCACCAGCGCCGACCGGATCACTGGAAGCGGCACGGCGGCTCTTTGCCATGGCGCAGCCGATTTCGGGCACGCTCGTAAAGACGTATCTGCGCACACGCGGCATTGCGGATTTGCACGGAACCGGAAGCCTTCGCTTTCATCCCCGGTGCTATTACCGGCCCGACGAGCATTCCCCGACCGAGACCTGGCCGGCGATGATCGCATCGGTCACCGATCTCGCCGAGCATCAGACCGGCGCGCATCGCACCTGGCTCGCCCCTGACGGCTCGGACAAGGCCCCGATCGACACACCGAGACGGGCGATGGGCGACCTCCTGGGACACGCCGTTCGCTTCGGTGTGGCGGGCGAAGTGATGGCGGCGGGCGAAGGCATAGAGACGATGCTGTCGCTCAGAATGGCGTTGCCCACCATGCCGATGGCGGCGGCGCTCTCGGCGGCGCATCTCTCGGCCATCCTGTTCCCCGACACGCTGCGCCGGCTCTACATCGCCCGCGACAATGATCCGGCCGGCGACGGTGCGATGACGACCTTGATCGAACGGGCGAACGCCGCCGGGATCGAGGCGGTCGTGGTATCTCCGCGCCTGGGCGACTTCAACGAGGATCTCCGCCTGGCTGGTCTGGACAGCCTCCGGGCAGCGGCCCGGGTGCAGATCGCGCCCCAGGACGTCGCACGCTTCATGGCGCTGGCGGCATAGGCCGACAGGAGAATGCAGACGGCGGGAGCGCCGTCGTCGGCGTCGCTCGGATGATCTTGATGTCGGAGAGAACCGCGCCCCGGCCTTCGAGAGGGCGATCGGCCAGCAAACGGCCCGGACCCGCAATGCCTGCGGCGGACTATTTTCCGGCGGCCCTGCGGGCCTTTCCATCGCGAGGCAAAATAGCCCGCCTTCGTCATCCTCCGCTGTGCTCCGGCCCTCCGCCTCGCTGCGGGTGCAGGTCCGGCCCGCCCGCCGGCTTTCGTCGCCATGAAGGCCGCGAGGGTCGCGGTCGAACCGACGGAGCATCCCGATGAGCGAGCACGACGACTACGAACCGCACCACGCCTCTTCACCCACCGACCATGTCCTCAGCGAACTCCAGCTTTACGGCTACCGTCCCTTCACGGATGAACCCGATCCCCGACCGCTTCCGGAAGGCGACCATGTCGCCGGCGCCATCGCCGACATCTTTGACGCCCTGATCGTCACCTTTGAGGACACCCGCCTCGAGCCCGACCTCGACGATCTCCTCTGGTCGACGGTCAACGTCTTCCACCGAGCCACCGACCGGATCGAGCGCGAGCTGGACGACAACGAGCAGGCGCAGCGCCGCGGCCAGCGCGAACAGGACGGCAGCGAAGTGAAGGCCGTCGAGCTGGAACGCCTGACGGCCGAGGGCCAGACCATGATCGAACGCCGCAACGCCTTCGAGCTGATGCGCGACCAGGCCGCCGAGCACTACGAGCGCCACACCGGATCGAACTGGCGACCGCGCAGCGGATCGATGGTCAACCACCGCAACCTGACCTCGGCGATGATTGACAGCCGCGACTTCCTCGCCGCGAAGAAGCGGGCCGACAATCAGGTGCTACTACCTGCCGGTGCAAAGATCGCCTTTACCGGTGGGCTCGACTTCAACGATCACCACCTGATCTGGGCCAAGCTCGATCAGGTCCACGCCAAGCACCCCGACATGGTGCTGCTGCACGGCAAGTCGCCGAAGGGCGCCGAGAAGATCGCGGCCAAATGGGCCGACGCCCGCAAGGTGCCGCAGGTCGGCTTCGCCCCCGACTGGACGAAACACGCCAAGGCCGCACCGTTCAAGCGCAACGATCAGATGCTGGACGTCCTGCCGATCGGGGTCATCGTCTTCCCTGGCACCGGCATTCAGGACAATCTCGCCGACAAGGCGAGGAAGCTCGGCATCCCGCTGTTCGACTTCCGCCCGAAGGGAGGTGGCGCGTGAGCGCCGCCTCTCACAGCATCTCGGGTCGAAACAGCGATCTGCGGCTGATGACCTTGCCGGACACCACGAACACGCCATCGCCGGTGTAATGCAGCGTCTCAGGATGCTTTGGCGACGTGGCGACATGCACCTTCACCACCTCGAAGATGAAGAAATTGTACTTGTCGACCAGCGCGTCGTCGTGAAGGCGGCATTCGAAGCTGGCATGGCATTCGCCGATCAACGGCGCATCGACCTTGCTCGCCTCTTGCCGCGTGAGATTGAACTTGGCGAACTTGTCGATCTCGGCCCCCGACGTGTTGCCGATCCCGACCACGGTATCGGTCAGCGCCGTCGTCGGCAGGTTGATCACGCACTCCCGGCTCTCGCGGATCATGCGGTAACTGTGATTGCCGCCGGAGATCATCAGGCCGACCAGAGACGGCGAGAATTCCAGGATCGTGTGCCAGCCGAGCGTCATAATGTTGGTCGCGCCCTGCCACTTCGACGACAGCAGCACGATCGGGCCGGGCTCCAGATAGCGCCGCACCTGGCTCACCGGGAAATCGCTCTTCTTGGGAAGCTTCGGCACGGGCGTTCTCTTCGGCTGTTGCGCTTTGCATGACCATACCGGCCCGTTTCGGCAGCATCACGACTGGGAGCACGGCGGCGATGCTATGGAGTGAAAGCATTGAGCGGGAAATCCCATTGTGGCCCCGGTCAAGGCGGAAAACCATCTGCCGCTTCCATTGCGCTAATCCTTGGTCCAGCCGCTGGCCTGACGCCATCAACCCGTAAAGGGTCGGCTATGCGAGCATGCCGCCGCTCCAGCTTCGCCTACGCGGTGATTGCGGCCATCGGCCGGACACATCGGGCGCCTGTCGCGCGGGAGATGGTCTCCCGCCTCCAAGACAGGAGCCGGTCACATGTCCCTCAATCAAGCTCACGCCTTCGCCTTCAGCCTCGCCACCACCCTCATGGTCTCGATCGTCATCTTCCAGGCCGGCGACGGCACCATGGGCGTCATGCCCGCCGGCGAATATGACGGCGAATTCGCCGCCATCGTTCACGAGATCGATCCCTTCGCCCGCTGACCGCGGGCAAGGCGTCGCGACTGCAAGCGGGAATCCTACGGGATTTCCGCTCCCGTCCCGCCTTCTCTTCGGCTATACTGGCAACGCGCCGTGGTGGTGGTGGAGGCGCGACCGTCAGACCTCTATCTCACGGAGAACACCACCATGGTTTTCATCGGCATCCTCTCCAGCATCGTGGCGATCGGCGCCCTGTGCTGGCTTCTATTCACACTGGCTGTCTTCGCGCTTCCGTTCTTCGCGGGCGTCAGTGCCGGGACTTGGGCCTTCCAGACCGGCGCCGGTTGGCTCGGGGCAATCCTCGTCGGCCTCGCCGCCGCCGCGCTGACGCTCGGCCTCGGGCAGTTCCTGCTCGCCTTCATTCGTCCGCTCTGGATACGGCTCGCGATCGCACTCGCCTTCGTCGCACCCGCGGCGCTCGCCGGCTACCATGCGACACATGGCATCGTGAAACACACCATGCCCTCCGACACCTGGCGGATCATCTTCTCCGTCATCGGCGCAGTCGCCGTTGGTGTCACGGCGCTGATTCGGGTGACAGCAATGGCCGCGCCCGGGCCAACCGGGCAGAACGTCGCGCGCGCCTGACATCGTTGCCGGCGGCGGCAGGACGGTGGGTTGATGTCTTACGTGTCGCGCTCTTCGTCGGCAGGGTCGTTCGCAATCGCGTTGATCGGATCAACGGCTAACCCAACTGACGCGCCATGCCCTCGGTGACGGTGCTGGGGGCAATGCCCTGACGGCGCGTCCAACGACGGTGCGAGTGCTGAGAGGGGGCGATCGCGTGGGCGACGGGCAGGAGCCGGCGGAACGGAGCGTCCGCCGGAGCTGGTTTGAACCGCGGTGTCAGGCGTCGTCACGGTCCATCGGTTCGGGGTGGTCGCCGCGTTCTCCTGTGATGCGTCTCTGTCAGGTCGACCGCTCCAAAACGGCCTCTTCAATGGGCTGATCTGGCCGAAGGTCGGCTGCGCCTCGATCGCCTATGCCGCAACAGCGGCGTCGAAACTTTCTTCCCCTGCCGGCTGCGCCGTCATTCCTCGCGAGCCAAGAAAGCCCCTCCTTTGCTGTCAGGCCCCTGCGGGGTGCGCCGTCAATCGCCTCCGGCCTGTCGATCGCCATCGAGGCCGCAATGGTGCGGGCTCGGAACAGAGTTCAAGGAGAACTACCATGGCGACCATCGGCACCTTCAAGAAGACCGGCAACAACGAGTACACCGGCGAAATCGTCACCCTCAGCCTGCAGACCAAGAACGTCCGCATCGTCTCCGAGGCCCGCGCTACCGGAGAGAACGCCCCCAGCCACCGCGTCTTCGTCGGCCGCGCCGAGATCGGCGCCGCCTGGTCCAAGACCTCCAACGAGGGGCGCGCCTATCTGGGCCTGAAGCTCGACGATCCCAGCTTCAATGCCCCGATCTACGCCAACCTCTTCGACGACGATGAAGGCGAAGGCTTCAGCCTCATCTGGTCCCGCCCGAACGGCCGCCGCAACGGCGAGTAGGACCAGCGCGACGCCCCGCCCGGACAATCCGGGCGGGGCCAAACGCCTGACGGTGGAGCGAATCACCTCTGGTTCTGGACACCAGAATCGCGCCCGCTAAAGCCAGAACCGCTGGTCTTTTCTAGCAAGAGCGACTATTATAGCCGTAGTTCTGGCGTACGCGTAGGTCCGAGTGGGAGGTGATCATGCATGATCACCGCCCGACAATCACGGGCCGCACGCGCGTTGCTCGGCTGGACACAGGAGACGCTCGCTGACAAGGCCCGGGTATCACTGACCGCGTTGAAGCGCCTTGAATCCGACAGCGGGCTCGAGGTGTACGAATCAACACGCGATCAGGTCCGTCGAGCCTTTGAAGGCGGTGGCATCGTCCTGCTCAACTCCGGCCAAAGCGTGGGAGTGATGCTGGTTGGTGACAAGGACAACCCTTGACGACTTTTTCGGGCGAACTCGCCCGACCATCCTGATTTTGCGTCAAACCGCGGCGGTATGGCGCGGGATATCATTACAGTTAACAAACCGCTCCAAATTGGATACGAATGACTCGTGGGGCTCATCGTGACCAACGCAGAATATCTGGACGAACCGCCGCTCGGCGCGGCGCTCACCGCCTATGACCAGGCGCATCTGAAGTTGTACCTGAGGCTGCTCGACGCCGAGGCGGACGGCGCGACCTGGGAGGAAGTCGTCGAGCTTCTCTTCGGCCTCGATCCCGCAGCGGACCCCGACCGTGCAGCGAAAATTCATGCCGCACACCTCGCTCGCGCGAAATGGATGACCGAGAACGGCTTTTGCGAGCTTCTCGGCCCCCGCCTCCATTGAGGTGATGCAGAACCTGCATCACGTTGATCCGACTTCGTTCTTCCCACGCCACGCTCAACTTGGGATCGTGATCGCTGCTTGACTCGCGTTGCGTCATAATTTCGCGGAGGCGGTGGAGGATGTCCGAAGATGAAAGTTGGCGGTCTGAGACCGCCTACAACTATATCGACAATCTAACTCCGGGTAACCTTGCCTGGGAATTTCTGCGCCGAAACCCCGACTACCGGAAAGCCTATCAGGAGCTTGTGTCCAGCGGCCGACTCTCACTCGAAACGGCCGAAGAATTTGCGAACCTATGGGGGTTGCGATTTCGGCGCCGACCCTCTCATCGCGGCTCATGCCCAGCAGATTTTTTGGACCCCTCAAGTCGATCCGTCGGCAATAATGTTCGCCGCAGGTCCGCGCCCTGAAGGGTTTTCCATCACTGCCGACGAGTTACGCCTCCGTACCATATTCCAGCACGACCCTGCTCATCTCAGGCTCGATATCTGCGGCGAGCAGTATGACGTCACGCTCGCGGACCCGCAGGACGAGAACCCGCTCGCGGCGATGGTCATGTTCGATGACCTCACACCGGATCGACAGACCGCGCTGACCCGGTTCTGGAGCGCGATCAAAGGCAAGCGCGTCCCGAACGACCCTCGAATGACGCCTCAGCGCCGCGAGCGCGCGCGCCAAATGCTGCGTGCGGTCGATGGACGTCGTGCCGGCGCGACATATCGATCGATCGGGGAGGTTCTGTTCCCTGGTCATAAAATCGACGCCGCCTCCTGGGCCGGGGACGCGCTGCGCGAAGTCACGATCCGGCTGGCGCGCGACGGCGTGAAACTCGTTGAAGGCGGCTACCGCTCCCTCCTGCGCCGACCCCGCCGATCATAGCCCGCCATCGACCGCCTGCGGCGTGTCGAAACTAGATTCCTATCTCCGACATCGTCCGACCCACCGTCTTCACGCCACCGTGCTCTCGAACCGCCGCCTGACGGCAGCGGCCCCCGATGAGACCACGGAGGCTCGACAATGGCCGATACGACCGCCGGCATCCCGCCACGCTACCTGCGCACGCAGGAGGCCGCTCGCTTCCTCGGACTGTCCGAGCGCACACTGGAGAAGCACCGCACCTACGGCACCGGCCCGGCTTACAGGAAGCTCGGCGGCCGAGTCGTCTACGCCATAGAGGATCTCCAGACGTGGGCCGATCGCGGCCTCGTCAGTTCGACCTCTGATCCGCGCGGCACGGTGCTCCCCGCCAAGCGGCAGGAGCCGTCGGATCGCCGCTTCGCCGGCCGCCAGCCGCGCTGAGACGACACGCCATGTCGTCCCGTCACACACAGCACGACGAGCGTGCGCAGCTCGATCTGTTCCGGGCGCTGTCCGGCGATCTCGCGCCGCGCGACGCGCAGGACCTCATGGCCTATCCGTTCTTCTCGCTTGCCAAGTCGAAGCGCCTGACGCCGATCGACTTCAAGGCGGGTTCGGTGAAAATCCGTGTCGAAGCCGTGCCCGAGCACGGCATGGCGACGATCTGGGACGCTGATGTTCTGATCTGGGCGGCCTCACAAATCGTCGAGGCCCGTGACGTCGGCCTGCGCCCGTCACGCCTGATGGCGACCACGCCTTACGAGATTCTGAACTTCATTGGACGCGGTGTCTCGCTGCGCGATTACGACCGGCTGAAGGCCGCGCTCGACCGCCTCCAGTCCACCACCATAGCGACCTCAATCCGCCAGCCGACCGAGCGGCGGATGCACCGCTTCTCCTGGATCAATGAATGGAAGGAGCGAGCCGATCACCGCGGCCGCCCGCTCGGGCTCGAACTGATCGTGCCGGACTGGTTCTACGGCGCGGTCCTTGACGACGCGCTCGTCCTGACGATCGACCGCAACTATTTCAGGCTGACCGGCGGTCTGGAGCGCTGGCTCTACCGCCTCGTGCGCAAGCACGGCGGCAAGCAGGAACACGGCTGGAGCTTCGACTTCCCGCATCTCCACGCCAAGTCCGGCAGTCTCTCGCCGCTCAAGCATTTCGCCTACGACCTGCGCGACATCGTGCGCCGCCAGCCGCTGCCGGGCTATCGCCTGACCATCGAGCAGTGCCTCGGCGGCCCCGAAATCCTGTTCTTCGTACCCACCGATCCCGACGCGCTCGGCATCCCGCGCCGCCGTCGCCGCTCGACAACTCGACCTGGGGATAAGCTGTGAATCATCTCGTGCTATCAGGGACCGGCGCTATCGTGCCATCGGGGACCGGACTCTCGTGCTATCGGGGACCGGAATCGTCGATTCATCGCGCTGAATCAGCCGCTTGCGAGCCCCGTAACTTATCTAACCTAGATTCCTACGGAATCTTTCTAACGCAAATGCGTTTTTCGACCGCTGTGGACGAGTCCCCGATCGCCGGGAGACCGTCATGATCGTCGCGTTCCTCAACCAGAAGGGCGGCGTCGGAAAGACGACGCTCGCCCTCCATCTCGCCGGTGAATGGGCTCGGCATGGGCAGCGCGTCACGCTGATCGACGCCGACCCACAGGGCTCGGCGCTCGACTGGTCACAGCAGCGCGGCCGTGAGGGATTGGAGCGGCTGTTCGGTGTTGTCGGCCTGGCCCGCGACACGCTCCACCGCGAAGCGCCGGAACTGGCGCGCGATGTCGATCATGTCGTCATCGACGGACCGCCGCGTGTCGCCGGTCTGATGCGTTCGGCGCTGCTGGCTGCCGATCTTGTACTGATCCCGGTGCAGCCGTCACCGCTCGACGGCTGGGCGTCTGCCGAGATGCTGACGCTGCTCAGCGAAGCGCGGATCTATCGACCGGACCTCAAGGCGCGGTTCGTACTGAACCGCTGTGCCGCCCGCACGATCCTCGCCCGCGAAACCGCTGAGACGCTCGCTGAACACGATCCCCCGCCGCTCCTCACCACCATCGGTCAGCGCATCGCCTTCGCCGATGTCGTGCAGACCGGACGGCTCGCGGCCGAGCAGGACGATACATCGCCCGCCGCGCGGGAGATTGCCGCGCTCGCCGCCGAAGTCACGAGGATCGCGACATGAGCGAGCGGTCCTCGAAACGCAGTTTTGCGACCCGGCCTGCCGATCCGGAAAGCTGGATCAAGGCGCCAGACCGTCCATCGCCGCGCGCGGACCCCGCCGCCGAATTTACCGCCAGGCTGACGATCGACGTCACCGCCGACATGCGCGGCCGGATCAAGATTGCCGCCTTCCAGCGCGGACAGACGGTCGCCGACATGCTGCGCGCGCTGTTCGAGCGCGAGTTCCCCACCAGCGAAGGAGAGCCGCGATGATCGGTGTCGCCGACCCGTCGCTGCGCACCGGCTTGCCGCCAGCGCCAGCGGCCGATGCACTGACCCATGTCGAGTTGACGTGGGTCGAGAAGAAGATCGAATTCTGGATCAGGTTCGGCCGCGAGATCGCCGAACAGATCCTCGACCGCCGCCGACGCGTCGTGTCGTTCGCACCGGACAGTGTTTTCGCCTTCGTTCGCTGGACCTCCAACGACTACGGCACCGCACTTTCTCGGCTCGACATCGTGCGCGCCGTCGCTGCGGGCGAGCGCTGCCAGACCCTGCCATTCGTGCGCCCCGGCGGCGACATCCTGTTGCGCGCCGATGGCTGGCCGAAGGTCGAGCGCGTGCTCCAGCTCATCGATGCGATCGAGGCGCGGGGCATCGAAGCGATCGACGTTTCGCCCGATCACTGGCGACACGTTCACAACCGTCTGACGGCCGGTGAAGCACCGCGCGCCTACGACGCGCAGCAGCATCGCGCCTTCCTCTTGCGCCGGAGGATCATGCCATGAGCCGCATTGGATACGTCATGACGACGTACTTCGCGGTGATGCTGATTGGCGTCCTGTCGATCATCTCCTTCGCGCCAAAGCTGATCTGGAATGCCTCCGCGAGCACGCCGATCGGCCTCTATGCGATCAGCGCCAGCGACGTATTGGAAGCGACCGACCTCGTCGCCGTAGCGGCACCGGAGCCGATCGCCACGTTCCTTGCCGATGGCGGATATTTGCCACGCGGCGTGCCGCTGCTGAAGCGGGTCGCGGGTCTGCCCGGTCAACGTGTGTGCCGATCGGGCCACACGATCACCGTCGACGGCCACGCCATCGGCGACGCGCTCGACCGTGATCGTCGGGGCCGCGAACTGCCGATCTGGCAGGGGTGTCGCGTCATCGCCGACGACGAGCTGTTCCTGATGAACTGGCAGGTCCGCGACAGCCTCGACGGCCGCTACTTCGGCCCGCTCCCCACCAGCTCGGTCATCGGCCGGGCCACCCCCCTCTACACCGACGAGGACGGCGATGACCGCTTCGTCTGGCGCGCGCCGACGCGGTGACGGCACGCCCATGACCCCGTCCACCGCACAGCCAAGGAGAAACCCATGTCCCTCATCGGTCAATTCACGAGCGAAAATGACGGCTTCATCGGCCACCTAATGACGCTGACATTGCACCAGGACATCATCATCGTTCCGGCCGAACCGTCCGATGCCGAGAACGCGCCAGACTTCCGCGTCCATGTTCTCGACAGCATGAACAACGAAACCGGCGCGGAGATCGGTGCGGGCTGGAAGCGCACTGGCGAGAAGGCCGGCGACTACGTCTCGCTGCAGATCGACGATCCGACCTTCGGTCATCCGATCCGCGCTAACCTCTTCCAGTCCGCCGACGACAAGTCCGCCTGGGGCTTGCACTGGAATCGTCCGCCCAAGCGCGCAGAGCGGGACTGAACGATGTCGGTCCCGCTCCCCAAAGCTGTCGCCGGGCGGTCAAACACCGCCCGGCGCACAGTCCTCCTTCTCCTTTCCGGCCTTCTGCTTTCCGCACCGCTTTGCGCCAATGCGAATGCGCAGACGGTGTCCGCCGAGCGCCCCTCTCGCGTCGCTCCCTACGCCACATTCATCACCGAGGCCGCGCAACGCTTCGGCATTCCCGAGCACTGGATACGCGCCGTCATGCGCGTCGAAAGCGCTGGGGACGTGCGGGCGATCTCGTCGGCCGGCGCGATGGGCCTGATGCAAGTCATGCCCGCCACATGGGCTGATCTGCGCGCCCGTCACCGGCTCGGCGCGAATCCTTACGATCCACGCGACAACATTCTGGCAGGCGCCGCCTACCTGCGCGAGATGCACGACCGCTACGGTTCGCCGGGCTTTCTCGCGGCCTATAATGCTGGTCCCGGCCGCTATGAAGAGTATCTTGCTGGCCGTCCGTTGCCCGCTGAAACCCGCGCCTATGTCGCCGCGCTCGCGCCCATTATCGGCGGCGCAGACGCGCTTGCTCCCGTCACGGTCGCGACCGCCGATCCCAACGCCTGGACGCGCTCGCCGCTGTTCATCGTGCAATCCGAGCGCGCCGCCACCGCTGTTTCGACGACCGGCGATAGCGCGTCGAATGAGACCCCGGCTGCAACTCCGGTGCGCGATGTCACAGCCATCGCTCCGCAATCCGCAGGCCTGTTTGTCGCCCGAAACGGCGATGGGGGGCCGCGATGACGGTGCTCGCAGTATTTCGTGGAATAGCGTGCTCTGGCGGAAGGATGGCGGTCCGAGGAGGGAGAGCAGGCAACACAACCGCACGATGGCGAGATAAAAGCGCGCGAGGTGCGGCTTGGTGCGGTCGTGTGTTTTCAGGGACTTATGGCGCATTGGCGCGAGGTGCGCCTGATCGGCGCAGCCTGCGCATCCGCCATTTCGCCAAGGATTACCGCGCGATTGCGCGATGTGCGGGGCCTCGGCCATGAGCAGCGAGGACGATTTCCGCATCCGGCCAGGCCGCATCCGCTCGACCCGCGCGCAGCAGGCGCGACCCTTCATCGCCCAAGCGCTGGCGGCTGCGCAGCGCGCCGGCGGCAGCGTCTCGCGGTCCGGCACGATCAGTTCGGGCAACCGCTCGCGTTTCGGGCGCGGCCAGCGCGCGACGGTGCAGGCCAACCGGCTGCTCACCAGCCGATCGCGCAACACCGTAATCAAGACGCGCGTCGTCCGTCATAGCGCGCGGGCCACGCCGCTTTCCGCCCACCTTAGCTACCTGCGGCGCGAGGGTGTCACCCGGGATGGGGAGAAGGCGCGGCTGTTCGGTCCCGAGACCGAGGACGCCGATCCCAAGGCCTTCGCCGAGCGGACCCAGGATGATCGGCATCATTTCCGGTTCATCGTCTCGCCCGAGGACGCGACGGAGATGTCCGACCTCAAGACCTATGCCCGCGACCTGATGGGGCAGATGGAAAAGGATCTCGGCACCAAGCTCGACTGGGTCGGTGTCGATCACTGGAACACGGATAATCCGCACGTCCACATCATCCTGCGCGGGCGCACCGATGACGGCCAGGACCTCGTCATCTCGCGCGACTACATCAAGGAAGGCATGCGCGCCCGCGCGCAGGATCTCGCCACCCAAGAGTTGGGGCCGCGCACCGATCACGAGATACGCCGCAATCTCGAACGCCAGATCGAGTCGGAACGCTGGACCAATCTCGACCGCCAGCTTTCGCGCGACGCCTATCGCACCGGCGTCGTCGATCTCGCCCCGCATCCCGATCGCCAGCCCGACGAGTTCCACGCGATGAAGGTCGGCCGGCTGCGGAAGCTGGAGACGCTCGGCCTTGCGGATCAGGTCGGCCCCGGCCAATGGGTCGTATCGGAGAATGCCGAGGCGACGCTGCGCGAACTGGGCGAGCGCGGCGACATCATCAAACGCATTCACCGCGGCCTGACGGAACGCGGTATCGAGCGCGGCGCCGCCAGCTATGTGCTCGCCGGCGAGAGCCTCAACGATCCTGTCGTTGGCCGGCTGGTCGATCGTGGTCTCGACGATGAGCTGAAGGGCACCGCCTACGCCGTGGTCGATGGCACGGACGGACGGACCCATCATATCAAGCTGCCCGACCTCGACGCGGTCGGCGATAGCGCGCCGGGCTCGATCGTCGAGCTGCGCAAATTCGACGACGCGCAGGGACGCAGACGGGTCGCGCTCGCCATCCGCTCCGATCTCGACATCGAGAGGCAAGTCCATGCAACCGGCGCGACCTGGCTCGACCGGCAGGCGATCGCCCGTGAGCCCGTTCCGCTCGGCGGCGGCGGCTTCGGCGCCGAGGTGCGCCAGGCTATGGACCGCCGTGCCGACCATCTCGTTGGTCAAGGTCTCGCCGAGCGACAAACACGGGGCGTCAGCTTCTCACCCGGGCTGATCGACATGCTGCGGCAGCGCGAGGTCGACGCCCTTGGCGAGAAGCTCGCGGCCGAGACCGGCCGACAATTCTCGAAGGCCGCAACGGGCGAGTATGTGGCGGGCACCTACCGGCAGCGCTTCGCGCTCGCGTCTGGCCGCTTCGCCATGATCGATGACGGCCTCGGATTCCAGCTCGTGCCCTGGTCGCCGTCCCTCGAACGCCAGGTCGGTCAGCACGTCTCCGGCGTGTCGCACGGCGCCGGTGGCGTCGACTGGAGCTTCGGCCGCAACCGCGGCCTCGGCATGTAGCCCAATCAAGAAAGGAGTGCCCGCCATGTCGGCGACCAAAATCCTCTGGGGCCAGATCCTCACCGTCGTCCTGATCGTGCTGATGACAACCTGGGCGGCGACGCAATGGACGGCCTATCGGCTCGGCTTCCAGCCACAGCTTGGACTTCCGTGGTTCGAACTGGCCGGTTGGCCGATCTACTATCCGCCAGCCTTTTTCTGGTGGTGGTATTTCTACGATGCCTATGCTCCGCCGATCTTCATCGAAGGCGCCTATATCGCCGCGTCGGGCGGTTTCATTTCCATCGCCGTCGCGATCGGCATGTCCGTGTGGCGGGCGCGCGAAGCCAAGAACGCCGAGACCTTCGGCTCCGCCCGATGGGCCGATGCTCGCGAAGTGAGTGCCGCGGGCCTCCTGGGCGCGGATGGCGTGATCCTGGGCAAGTTCGAGCGCGACTACCTCCGTCACGATGGTCCCGAGCATGTGCTGTGCTTCGCTCCCACGCGATCCGGCAAGGGCGTCGGCCTGGTCGTGCCGTCACTGCTGACCTGGCCGGGCTCGGCCATCGTCCACGACATCAAGGGGGAGAACTGGACGCTGACGGCGGGCTTTCGATCCCGGCACGGCCGCGTGCTGCTGTTCGATCCGACGAACACGAAGTCGGCCGCCTACAATCCTCTGCTCGAGGTCCGCCGCGGCGAGTGGGAGGTCCGCGACGTCCAGAACATCGCCGATATCCTGGTCGACCCAGAAGGCTCGCTGGAGAAGCGGAACCACTGGGAAAAAACCAGCCACGCGCTGCTGGTCGGCGCCATCCTGCACGTCCTCTACGCCGAGGCCGACAAGACCCTGGCTGGCGTCGCCGCCTTCCTCTCCGACCCGAAGCGGCCGATCGACTCGACGCTCGCCGCCATGATGAGGACCGCCCATCTCGGCGAGGCTGGCCCGCATCCGGTGATCGCTAGCGCCGCTCGCGAGCTGCTGAACAAATCCGACAACGAGCGGTCCGGCGTGCTGTCCACCGCGATGTCGTTCCTCGGCCTCTATCGCGATCCTGTCGTCGCCGAGGTCACACGCCGCTGTGACTGGCGCATCGTCGATATCGTCGGCGGCAAGCATCCGACCACCCTCTACCTCGTTGTGCCGCCATCCGACATCAACCGGACCAAGCCGCTGATCCGTCTGATCCTCAATCAGATCGGCCGGCGGCTCACGGAGGATCTGAACGCGAAGGGCAACCGCCACCGGCTTCTCCTGATGCTCGACGAATTCCCGGCCCTCGGCCGCCTCGACTTCTTTGAGAGCGCGCTTGCCTTCATGGCCGGCTACGGTCTCAAAGCCTTCCTCATCGCCCAGTCGCTGAACCAGATCGAGAAGGCCTACGGACCGAACAACTCGATCCTCGACAACTGCCATGTCCGCGTCAGCTTCGCGACCAATGACGAGCGGACCGCCAAGCGTGTCTCCGACGCGCTCGGCACCGCGACCGAGATGCGCGCGATGAAGAACTATGCCGGTCATCGCCTGTCGCCCTGGCTCGGTCACATGATGGTCTCGCGCTCGGAGACAGCCCGGCAACTGATGACGCCCGGCGAGATCATGCAGCTTCCGCCATCCGACGAAATCGTCATGGTGGCGGGCACCCCGCCGATCCGCGCGAAGAAGGCGCGATATTATGAGGATCGCCGGTTTCAGGAGCGCATCCTGCCGCCGCCGAATCTCGTCAAGCCGACCACTGCACGACCGGACGACTGGAGCACGCTGCCTCTTCCGGCGACACCGGTGATGGCAGCGGCCGCTAGCGGCGACGGATCGGAGGACGAGGATACGACCGACTCCGAGCGCCGGCACCAGCCGGAGTTGAGTCGCTCAAAACCCGTCGAGCCAAAGCAACCCATCGAAAACGAGTTTGAGATCGATCCCCGCGACGACGCCGACGAGGACGCCGCGCGCCTCTCGCGCATGAACCAGACGATGCGCCAGGTGGCGCGGCAGGCGTCGCTTGATCCCGGCGACGGCATCGATCTTTAGGAGGCACAATGGCGAAGCCCCCCAAAAAGCAGCGCCTGTCTGTATATCTCGAACCGGAGGTCATGAAGGCGCTCGCCGCGCACGCGGGCCGTCGTGATCAATCCCTCTCGCTGATCGCGGAAGCCGGCATCGCCTCCTTTCTGTCGCCTGATGCTGCCGAACGGCAGGAGGCTGCGACGACGAAGCGGCTCGACCAGATCGACCGGCGAATGGCGCGGATGGAGCGCGATCTCGGAATCAGCGTCGAAACGCTGGCCGTGTTCATCCGCTTCTGGCTGACGACAAACCCGCCGCTGCCGGAGCCCGCACAGGCTGCGGCGCGCTCGAAAGCAGGCGAGCGCTACGAGGCGTTCGTCACCGCTCTCGGCCGGCGACTCGCTCACGGGCCGAAGCTTCGCCAGGAGATTTCGGAAGACATCGCGCCCGCGCGCGACGCGGATTAATTACGACCGCGCCTACCACAAGTATTCCTGCGTTCCGCCGTTTCCCTGTATTTGTACGCCACAGTACGACGACCACAGCACGGTTGTTGTCAGGCCCTAATTTCTGCCTCTTCTACTCATCCCCGATCCAGGGCCGCGTGTCGCGGTCCCGCAAGAGAACGGGGACGACGTGGCGGCAACTCACCAGAAATCGGAAGCGCTCCTTCGCGGTGCCCGCATGCTGCGCACGGCCCTCGGGCCGGCGATCGCCCGCTTTCTGGAAGATCCTGCGATCGTCGAGGTGATGCTCAATCCCGATGGGCGGCTCTGGGTCGACCGGCTTTCCGAAGGGCTTTCCGATACGGGTGAGCTGCTGTCGCCTTCGGACGGCGAGCGGATCATCCGTCTCGTCGCGCACCATGTCGGCGCCGAGGTTCATCCCGGCGCCCCGCGCGTCTCGGCCGAGCTGCCCGAAACGGGAGAGCGGTTCGAGGGGCTGCTGCCGCCCGTTGTGTCCGCGCCCGCCTTCGCGATCCGCAAACCCGCCGTCGCCGTGTTCACGCTCGACGACTATGTTGCCGCCGGCATCATGGCCGCAGGTCAGGCTGAGACGCTACGCCAGGCTGTCGCAGACCGCCGCAACATCCTCGTCGCCGGCGGCACATCCACCGGTAAGACGACCCTTACCAACGCGCTGCTCGCCGAGGTCGCCAAGACCTCGGATCGCGTCGTCCTGATCGAGGATACGCGCGAACTGCAATGCGCCGCGCCGAACCTCGTCGCCATGCGGACAAAGGACGGCGTCGCTTCGCTCTCCGATCTCGTCCGCTCCTCGCTCCGCCTGCGCCCCGACCGCATTCCGATCGGCGAGGTCCGAGGTGCCGAGGCGCTCGATCTGCTGAAGGCCTGGGGCACCGGCCATCCCGGCGGCGTCGGCACCATCCACGCCGGCACCGCCATCGGCGCGCTCCGCCGCATGGAGCAGCTCATTCAGGAAGCCGTCGTCACCGTCCCGCGCGCCCTGATCGCGGAGACGATTGATCTCATCGCCGTGCTCTCCGGCCGCGGCGCATCGCGCCGCCTCGCCGAACTCGCCCGCATTGAGGGCCTCGGCTCCGACGGCGACTACCGCGTCACCCCCGCAACCCAGCCCCTCACAGGAGACCCGTCATGATCAAGCACGCCCTGCGCATCCGCCGCCATATCGCGACAGCGGTATCCGTCACATTCGTCTCATTGGCGATGGCGCCCGCCGCGCACGCGTCCGGTTCCTCCATGCCGTGGGAAGCGCCGCTGCAGTCCATCCTCGAATCGATCGAGGGGCCCGTCGCCAAGATCATCGCCGTGATGATCATCATCATCACCGGCCTGACGCTCGCCTTCGGCGACACGTCCGGCGGTGCCCGCAAGCTGATCCAGATCGTCTTCGGCCTGTCGATCGCCTTCGCCGCGTCCAGCTTCTTCCTGTCGTTCTTCTCGTTCGGCGGCGGGGCGCTCGTCTGATGGCCAACGGCGCTGACCATGGCGGCGAACTGCCGGGTTTCTCGGTTCCAGTTCACCGGGCGCTGACCGAGCACATCCTGCTCGGCGGCGCGCCGCGCTCGCTCGCCATTCTCAACGGCACGCTTGCGGCAGCCCTCGGCCTTGGTCTTCGCCTCTGGCTGGTCGGCCTGGGCCTCTGGGCTCTTGGCCACTTCGCGGCCGTCTGGGCCGCCAAGCGCGATCCGCAGTTCGTCGACGTCGTGCGCAAGCATCTGCGCATCCCCGGCCACCTGTCGGTCTGAGGAGGAACGACGATGATGAACCTCGCCGAATATCGCAACCGCAACACCCGGCTCGCCGACTTCCTTCCCTGGGTCGCACTGGTTGGCGAAGGGATCGTGCTGAACAAGGACGGCAGCCTGCAGCGCACCGCGCGCTTCCGCGGCCCGGACCTCGACAGCGCCGTGCCGGCCGAGCTGGTCGCCGTCGCCGCCCGGCTCAACAACGCCTTTCGTCGCCTCGGCTCCGGCTGGGCGATCTTCGTCGAGGCGCAGCGCCATGGCGCCGCCACCTATCCGGCAAGCATGTTCGCCGACAGCGCATCCGCCCTCGTCGACGCCGAACGCAAGGCCGACTTCGAGGAAGCCGGCGCGCATTTCGAGTCCAGCTATTTCCTCACCTTCCTCTATCTGCCGCCGGCCGAAGACGCGGCGCGGGCCGAGACCTGGCTCTATGAGGGTCGCGATCACGCCGGCGTCGATGCGCACGAGATCCTGCGCGGCTTCGCAGACCGCACCGATCGCATCCTTCAGCTCATCGACGCCTTCATGCCGGAATGCGCCTGGCTCGATGACGGCGAGACGCTGACCTATCTGCATTCGACCGTCTCGACGAAGCGGCACCGCGTCCGCGTGCCCGAGACGCCGATGTATCTCGATGCGCTGCTGGCCGATCAGCCCCTGACCGGCGGGCTCGAACCCCGGCTCGGCGACGCACATGTCCGCATCCTCACCATTGTCGGCTTCCCGACCGCGACCACGCCCGGCATCCTCGACGAGCTGAACCGGCTGGCCTTTCCCTATCGCTGGTCAACACGCGCCGTCCTGCTCGACAAGACCGACGCCACCAAGCTGCTGACGAAGATCAGGCGTCAGTGGTTCGCCAAGCGCAAGTCGATCGCCGCCATCCTCAAGGAGGTGATGACCAACGAGGCCTCTGCGCTGGTCGATACCGATGCGGCCAACAAGGCCGCCGACGCCGACATGGCATTGCAGGAGCTGGGTGCCGACTATGCGGGCCAGGCCTATGTGACGGCGACTATCACCGTCTGGGACGAGGACCCGCGCATCGCAGCTGAAAAGCTGCGGATGGTCGAGAAGGTCATCCAGGGCCGCGACTTCACCGCCATGCCCGAGACGATCAACGCGGTCGACGCCTGGCTCGGCTCGCTGCCCGGCCATGTCTACGCCAATGTCCGGCAGCCGCCGATCAACACCTTGAATCTCGCCCACATGATCCCGCTGTCGGCGGTGTGGGCGGGACCGGAACGGGACGAGCACTTCGATGCACCCCCACTGCTTTACGGCAGAACCGAAGGCTCGACCCCGTTCCGGCTTTCCATCCATGTCGGCGATGTCGGCCACACGCTGATCGTCGGGCCAACGGGCGCCGGCAAGTCGGTGCTGCTGGCGCTGATGGCGCTGCAGTTCCGGCGCTATCCGCAGTCGCAGGTTTTCGCCTTTGACTTTGGCGGATCGATCCGCGCTGCCGCGCTCGCCATGCGCGGAGACTGGCACGATCTTGGCGGTGGCCTCACCGAAGGCTCAGACGACAGCGTTTCGCTTCAACCGCTCGCGTGCATCGACGATGTCGCCGAGCGCGCCTGGGCCTCCGATTGGCTGGTCGCGATCCTGATGCGCGAGAGCGTGCCGGTCACGCCCGAGGTGAAGGAGCATCTCTGGTCAGCACTCTCCTCGCTAGCGTCCGCGCCGGTCACCGAGCGAACGCTGACAGGCCTGTCGGTTCTCCTTCAGTCCAACGACCTGAAACAGGCGCTGCGGCCCTATTGCGTCGGCGGTCCTTATGGTCGGCTGCTCGACGCCGAGGCCGAGCATCTGGGCGAAGCCAATGTTCAGGTCTTCGAGACCGAAGGGCTGATCGGCACTGGCGCCGCTGCCGCCGTGCTTGCCTATCTCTTCCATCGCATCGAGGACCGCCTCGACGGTCGGCCGACGCTGCTGATCGTCGATGAAGGCTGGCTCGCGCTCGACGACGAGGGCTTCGCCGGCCAGCTCCGTGAGTGGCTCAAGACGCTGCGCAAGAAGAACGCCAGCGTCATCTTCGCTACGCAGTCGCTCTCGGATATCGACGGCTCAGCGATCGCGCCGGCTATCATCGAGAGCTGCCAGACCCGCATCCTGCTCCCCAACGAACGCGCGATCGAGCCGCAGATTACAGCGATCTATCGCCGCTTCGGGCTGAACGATCGTCAGATCGAGATCCTCGCCCGGGCGATGCCCAAACGCGATTACTACTGCCAGTCCCGCCGCGGCAACCGGCTCTTCGAGCTGGGCCTGTCGGACGTGGCGCTGGCGCTCTGCGCCGCCTCGTCGAAGCAGCACCAGGCGCTGATCGCCGCGATCCACGCCCGCAGCGGCACGGATGGTTTCCTTGCCGAATGGCTTGCCGAGAACCGGCTCGCCTGGGCCGCAGACCTCGTCGCCGACCTTCCCAACGTCATCCCCCAAACCGATCCGGAGACACGCCCATGACCCGTTCTACTCAATCCCGCTCGCTTGCACTGCGTATCACCGCAGCGCTCCTTGCCGCGCCGATCGCGCTTTCGCCGATCCTCAGCACTCCCGCCGCTGCGCAATGGATCGTCTACGATCCGACCAACTATGCGCAGAACGTCCTGACGGCGGCGCGCACCCTCCAGCAGGTCAATCAGCAGATCACCCAGCTTCAGAACGAAGCGACGATGCTGATCAACCAGGCCCGCAACCTCGCCAGCCTGCCATATTCCTCGCTCCAACAGCTTCAGCAGTCGGTGCAGCGCACGCAGCAGCTCCTGCAAGAGGCGCAGGGCATCGCCCTCAACGTCCAGCAGATCGACCGCGCGTTCCAGACCACCTACGGCAACGCGTCGATGTCGGCCTCCGATCAGGCGCTCGTCGCGGGAGCGCGCGAGCGCTGGCAGAACACGGTTGGCGGCTTGCAGGACGCGATGCGTGTCCAGGCCGGCGTCGTCGGCAACATCGACACCAATCGCAGCGAGATGTCGGCGCTGGTCGGCCAGAGCCAGGGCGCGACCGGCGCGTTGCAGGCGACCCAAGCCGGCAATCAGCTTCTCGCCCTGCAAGCACAGCAGCTCGCTGATCTCACCGCCGTCGTCGCCGCCAATGGCCGCGCACAGAGCCTCTCCGAGGCCGAACGGGCGGCAGCGGCCGAACAGGGCCGCGAACAGCGCCGGCGCTTCCTGACGCCGGGCACCGGCTATCAGCCCGGCAACGCCCGCATGTTCCCGAACGGCAACTGAGGGCGCAGCCATGGACGGCAAGATGCTCGCCCGGCTTGGCGCTGTCGTGTTTGTGGCCGTCGCGATCACCGCGACCGCGATCGAGATGAACCGGACAGAGGAAGTGCGGGAGGCGTGGCCGTCCGGCCGGACCACCCAAGCGCAGGGCGATCCGTTGCGCGACGAACTGATCCGCTGCCAGGTGCTCGGCGAAGCGGGGCCGCGCGATCCGGCGTGCCTGCGGGCCTGGGCCGAAAACCGCAACCGCTTCCTCGCGCCCGGCGCGCGACCTGCCGAGCGCTTGCCGGACATCCCGCCAGCGCCGCGAGACACTCTCACACCCCAATCGGACCGCACCGATCAGCCGGCCATCGAGCCCGCCGCACCGATCGCGCCGCCGCAGCTCGACGAGGCGAGATAAGATCATGGGCGGCACCGGCGTCATTGACCATTTTCTTGAGGTCTTCACCCGCTACATCGACAGCGGATTCGGGCTACTCAGCGGCGAAGTCGCCTTCATCGCCACCACCCTGATCGTCATCGACGTGACGCTGGCGGCGCTGTTCTGGAGCTGGGGCGCCGACGACGACATCATGGCCCGCCTGGTGAAGAAGACGCTGTTCGTCGGAGTGTTCGCCTACATCATCGGCAATTGGAACAACCTCGCCCGTATCATTTTCGAGAGCTTCGCCGGCCTCGGCCTGAAGGCTAGCGGCACCGGGTTCACCACGGCCGACCTCTTGCGCCCTGGCAAGGTCGCTCAGACCGGGCTCGACGCCGGACGGCCGCTGCTCGATTCCATCTCCAGCCTCATGGGCTACTGGTCGTTCTTCGAGAACTTCATCCAGATCGCCTGCATGTTCCTGGCCTGGGCGCTGGTGCTGCTCGCTTTTTTCATCCTCGCCATTCAGCTCTTCGTCACGCTCATCGAGTTCAAGCTGACGACGCTCGCCGGCTTCGTGCTGATCCCGTTCGGCCTGTTCGGCAAGTCGGCCTTCATGGCCGAACGCGTGCTCGGCAACGTCATCTCCTCCGGCATCAAGGTGCTGGTGCTGGCCGTCATCATCGGCATCGGCTCGACGCTCTTCTCAGAATTCACATCCGGTTTCGGCGGCCAGAATCCGACAATCGACGAAGCGATGGCGATCGTGCTCGCCGCGCTGTCGCTGCTCGGCCTCGGCATCTTCGGTCCCGGTATTGCAAGCGGCATCGTCTCCGGTGGTCCCCAGCTCAGCGCCGGCGCAGCGGTCGGCACGGGCATCGCCGCGGGCGGCATGGTCGCGCTCGGCGCTGGCGCCGTCGGCGCCGCCGCGTCGGGTGGCGCTGCGCTGGCCGGTGGTGCGGCCGCCGCCGCTCGTGGCGGTGCTGCGATCGCTGGCGGCGCGTCCACCGCTTACAGCCTTGGCGCAGCCGGGCAGTCCGGCGCGGCCGGCGTCGCTTCCGGTCTCGGCGGGGTCGCCCGTGCCGGCGGCAGCGCCGCCGTCTCGCCCCTGCGCCGCGCCGCATCGCGTGCCGCCGAAAGCATGCGCTCAAGCTTCAACACTGGCGGCAAGGCCGCCTTCGAGGCGACAGGCGGCACTTCCACCATGGGCTCGATCGGCGGTGACGCGGCCGGTGATGGCGCCGCTGCCGCGGGTTCCACAAACGCAGGCGGTCCGCCGGCCTGGGCGCAGCGGATGCGCCGATCCCAGCACATGACCCATGCCGTCCAGGCCACGGCCCATGCCGTCCGCTCAGGTGATGCCCACGGCGGCGGCTCTTCCATCAATCTTTCCGAAGGCGATCGCTGATGTTCAAACGACCCTCTACCCATTATGGCAAGGCCCCCGAGCCGGAGACGCCCTATCAACGCGCCACCCAGGTCTGGGATGAGCGCATCGGCGCCTCGCGCGTGCAGGCCAAGAACTGGCGGCTCATGGCATTCGGCTCGCTGATCCTGTCGGCCGGGTTCGCCACCGCGCTCGTCGTGCAGTCAGCACGCGGGACGATCGTACCCTGGGTGGTGCAGGTCGATCGCATCGGTCAGGCGCAGGCCGTCGCGCCCGCCGAGGCCGACTATCGTCCGACCGATCCGCAGATTGCCTTCCACCTGGCGCGCTTCATCGAGCAGGTCCGGAGCATTCCGGCCGATGCGATCATCGTCCGGCAGAACTGGCTGCGCGCCTACGACTTCACGACTGACCGCGGCGCCATGGCGCTCAATGACTACGCCCGCTCCAACGACCCCTTTACACGGGTCGGCCGGCAGCAGGTCGCTGTCGACGTCTCCAGCGTCATCCGCGCGTCCCCGGACAGCTTCCGCGTCGCGTGGGTCGAGCGCCGATACGAAAATGGCCAGCTCGCCGAGACCACGCGCTGGACCGCGATCCTGACGATCGTCGTGCAGATCCCCCGAAACGCCGACCGGCTCAGAGCGAACCCGCTCGGCATCTACGTCAACGCCATCAACTGGTCACGGGAGCTTGGGCAATGAAGCCGTATTTCCGTAAAGCCGGAAACCCGGCTTCACACACACTCGTACTCCCGGCTCTCCGTAGAGCCGCATTCCCGGTCGTTCTGCTAGCGGCGACCGCGCTCGCGGGCTGCGCGACCACCAATCCGCCGCCGGAGATTTCCTACGACAATGCGGCTCCGGCGGTGCAGACCGTCGATCCACCCGCGCCGGTCACCGTGGTCGAGCTGCCCCGGCCGCTGCCGCTGCCTGGCCAATTGCAGCGTGTGGAGGAGACGCGGCGTGCCCCGGAGCCTTCTAATCCGACCGCTCGCGTCAACCAAGCAAACGAGGCGGCACGAGTCCAGCCGGTGCGCGACGGCTTCATTAACTCGATGCAGGTCTACCCGTGGACCCAAGGGGCGCTTTATCAAGTCTATACCGCCGTCGGGCAGATCACCGACATCGCGCTCCAACCCGGGGAGCAGCTTGTCGGCGCAGGCCCGGTGGCCGCCGGCGACACAGTGCGCTGGATCATCGGCGACACCGAGAGCGGATCGGGGGCAACGCGCCAGATCCACATCCTGGTAAAGCCCACCCGCGCCGACCTGATGACCAACCTCGTCATCAACACCAACATGCGCACCTATCACATGGAACTGCGCTCGACAGAGCGCACCTATATGGCGTCGGTCTCATGGCAGTATCCGCAAGACCAGCTCATTGCGCTGCGCCGCCAGAACGCCGAGGCGCAGGCGGCCCAGCCGGTGGCGAGCGGCGTCGATCTCGCGAACGTCAACTTCCGCTATGCGATCGAGGGCGACCGTGCGCCGTGGCGGCCGCTGCGCGCCTTCGACGACGGACGCCAGGTCTTTATCGAGTTTCCGCGCGGCATCGGTCAGGGCGAGATGCCGCCACTCTTCGTCGTCGGCCCCGAGGGCAACACCTCCGAGCTGGTGAACTATCGCGTTCGCGGCCACCACATGATCGTTGATCGTCTGTTCGCGGCTGCCGAACTTCGCTTCGGCTCCGGCCGCGAGCAGAAGCGCGTCAGGATCGTCCGCACAGACGGGAGGCCGACCTCGTGAGCGAGAACCCGCCCCGGAATGAGGAAGTGCCGGACGACGATGCGCAGCCCCTGACCGGCGAGCCGGTCGGGCCTGCGCCGATGCGGCTGCGGGCCGAACCGCCCCGCGTCACCCGGTTATCGCGGAAGGTTCTCGCCGGCCTCGGTCTTGTCGCCAGCGTCGGGCTCGGAGGTGCGCTGATCTACGCGCTTCAGACCCGTGACGCCGGTCGGCCGAACGACGAACTCTATTCGACCGAGAACCGCTCGACCGCTGACGGACTGGCCGGCCTGCCGCGAGATTACAGTGGCGTGCCGCAGCTCGGTCCCCCTCTTCCCGGTGACCTCGGCCGGCCGATCCTCAGTACCCAGGATCGCGGACAGCCGGTGCCAACACCCGGGACGGCCGCGCCCAATCCCGGCATCAGCCCGGAAGAGCAGCGCCGCCTTCAGGAAATCGAGACCGCGCGCACCAGCCGTCTCTTCTCCGGATCGGAAAGCCGGGGCGCCCCCGCTGCTGCGGGAGTTGCCCCAGCGCTCGCGCCGGGGCCGGATTTGGCGAGCATTGGCCTCGCTCCGCCGCCCGCCACGCCCTCGGCGCAGGACCGGCAGAACGCGTTTCTGAACGTGGCGGCCGATCGCAGGACGGTTGCGCCCGATCGCGTCGCTGCGCCAGTATCGCCGAACGTCCTTCAGGCGGGAGCAGTGATATCCGCGGCGCTGATCACCGGCATCCGATCCGATCTACCCGGCCAGATCACCGCGCAGGTCACCGAGAACATCTACGACAGCCCGACCGGCCGTATCTTGCTTGTGCCGCAAGGCACTCGTGTGGTCGGGCAGTACGACAACAACGTGCAGTTCGGCCAGAGCCGCGTCCTGCTCGTCTGGACTCGGCTCGTCTTCCCGAACGGGCGCTCGATCGTTCTCGAGCGCCAGCCTGGCGCTGACGCTGAAGGGTTCGCAGGGCTTCAGGATGGCGTCGATTACCATTGGTGGGATCTGGCCAAGGCTGCGGGATTGTCGACACTGCTGAGCGTCGGCGCCGAACTCGCGGTCGACAACGACGATCGGCTCGCTCAGGCGATCCGGAACGGTGGGCAGGACACCATCAACGACGCAGGGCAGCAGATTGTAAGGCGTCAGCTCAACGTCGCGCCCACAATCACTATTCGGCCCGGATTTCCCGTGCGCGTTATCGTGACGCGAGACTTGGTGCTGGAGCCATATGGAGGGTGATGATGTCGAAGCTTAAGCTAGGCCCCATCGCGGACGAAAAGCCACTTAAGGTACAGGTCGAGCTACCCGCAGCTCTCCACCAGGACCTTATTGACTACGCCCACCTATTGGGCCGAGAGCAAGGTCAGTCCGCTGTTGACCCAGCTCGGTTAATCGTCCCGATGTTACAACGGTTCATCGCGACAGACCGTGGCTTCGCCAAAGCCAGGCGAACGTTGACGCCGGGGAGCGTCGATTAGTCCGTGGTCCCCGCTCTAATGCTAGAGGGGGTGTCGAAACACTTCAGCAGCAGCGGCAGAGTCGGGTTGTCGTTGTCTCTGGACGAAATTATAGCGGCCGTCGGCGCCCGAGCCGATGGGAGCGGGATCAACGCGATATCCGGCCGGTATATCACGCTGGTGATGGTCAAGCCGAAGCCCTGTTCGACCATCGTCAGCAGGGTTTCTCGGCTGACTTGTTGGATCGAGAGTTGAACCGCTCCGTCTCCGGCGCCCACCATGCGCCGGAGTATGCCAGCAAGCTCACGCCCAGCACCATCCGAGCGAACGAGGAAGACTTCGTCACAAATGTCCTCCCACGACAGCTGTGGCCGTGCTGCCAACTCGTGAAGCGGGGACAATGCCACGAACAGATCTGGTTCGCAGAGACGTCGAACTTGGAACTGAGGGCTTTTGCTCGCACTCAGGCTGATTGCTGCGTCCAGTAACCCGCGGTTCACCCCCAAAGAGTTTTCTTCTGAAGTGCCTTCCTCAAGCTTTACCTCGATCGTCGGATGTCGATTTCTGAATGCCGCGAGAATGTCGATGATCGGGCACGCCGGAAACGCTTCAAGCATTCCAAACCTCACTAGCCCGGTTATGAGTTTTCGCGCGGAACGGATCTCCGTTGCGGCGTTACGAAGGTAGCGCGCTCCCACCACCGCTTGTTGAAGGAAGCGTTCACCTTCTGGAGTCAGCCCTGCCCCCGCTCGCGTACGCTTGAAGAGAGAAAAGCCAAGCTGGCGCTCAAACAGCTGCACACGTCGGCTGACGGTGGATTGCGATACCGATAGGCGTTCCGCCGCTCGGCGGAAGCTGCCGGCCTCGGCGACCTGAACGGCGTATTTCAGGTATCGGAGATCAAGAGTCAGATCGGGCATGAGACCCGTCCGATCATACCGGCGATCTCATTGGCGAACCGCCTGCGCCCGGTGAGAGGCATCCATGCGCGTCCACTTTCATCGAGCCCACCCCCGCTAGCGCCTGGGGTACAAGCACGTCCGTTGATCTCAGATGTGGAATCCGAGCTGAGCCCCTCAATGAGCATGACCATGTCCGAATCTGCCATAGATGCATGCGGCGGTCATACATTTTCGCACACTTGATGTCTATGCGCGATGCATATATTATTGCGGCATGGAGCCTGAGGTCGCCAAATACCATTTTGGTGCACTGGCGCTGGCGGTTGCTGACAGCATCGCCAGTGTCTCGGCCTCCTTTTCACCAAGCGGCCCGGCGACCGCGGTGATGGTGTTTCTCAGCATGGAGCCCGGCCTGCCGATCAGCGTATTGGCAAGCCGGATCAGGCTTTCTCATGCCGGAACGGTGCGATTGATCGATAGGCTCGAGCACGAACAGTTGGTGGAACGACGAAGACATATCGCCGACAGGCGCGCGCGCTTCATTCACCTCACCAATTCAGGGAAGAAGATAACGGAAGCCTTGCTCAAGGCACGGGAGCAGGTGATCTCCGAATGTGTTTCGCCCCTTTCGCCCAATGACCTCGACATTCTAGGCGTGCTGTCGGAGCGGCTCTTTGTGGCAAACGGCTTCGACAAGGATGGTTCGATCAGCCTTTGCCATCTGTGCGGCTACAGCAGGATCGCGCCTTCCCGTAGTAAAGCAAAGCCGGGCGCTCACGACGCCGGAACGTCGCACCAAACGGCTGACGATATGATCAGGCAGGCTTGATATAGTGGGATCGTTTGCGCTCGAACTTCTTCTATGCGTACTTGCCTTCGGGTTCGGATATGCCGCGAACCAAGGCGGAACCTGTTTAGTGGTGGCCGCTCATGAGTTACACAGACGACAGCCGCCGAGAATGTTCGTCGGATTTCTCGCAGCGTCGGCAGCGGCAGGCCTGGTTGCGGTCCCGATAGTCTGGACGGGAACACTGGGCGCAACACTCGCACCCTCGACCAGCATCAATTTCTTCCTGCTCATCGGCGCTATAGCCTTCGGCCTCGGCGCACTCATTAATGACACATGCCTGCTCGGATCGCTGGCGCGGCTTGGGGATGGGGAGATGCGACTTCTAGCTCTACCCTTGGGATTGGCGATTGGTATCTTGGCTGCCGACCATGGCAGGTTCGACTACGACGCAACATGGCCAAGCTTGATCTCCAGACCAAGCGTAACAGGCCTCGTTACTCTCCTAGCCTTCCTTGCTGTGCTCGTGCTGGCACTCGTTTTCGTTTCCATGAAGAGCGTTCTGCGAACAAAGCCGGGTTGGTCGTTCGGCGCTTCGATGATTGGACTCGGTATCACTGGTGGACTTCTATATGCACTCTCGCCGGCCTGGACCTTCGCAGACCTGATTCAACGTGGCCTTCCTCTCAGAATGTCGCCGGCCGGCGAGGTCGCGCTCACTGCGGTGATCTCTTCGATCGCAGGCGCCCTCACCGCCTCCTTTCGCCAAGGGAATCTGCGTCTCCAACTGCCGACAGCCAATGGCATTCTGCGATCTGTCGTCGGCGGCACATTGATGGGTATCGGCATTGCGCTCATACCCGGCGGGAATGATGGATTGATCCTCGCAGCGGTTCCGACTCTTTCACCTGGTGGGATAGTCGCCTACGTTCTGATGACGATGACAATCGTCTTCGGATTTGCAGCGCGTGGTAAGTTATTCCAGCGCCGCCTTTGAAGACCATGATAAGGGCAACAGAGGATTCTCCCACCTGACATGAGCATTTATCCCGACCGGGAGTATCGGCTGACTAGCTCGTATGCCTTTGCAGGCCCTTGGACCATGATGACCACTTCAAAGGCCGCCGGCCCCAGCATCCTGCAGGTTGCATGGTCGGTGTCATCTCCGCAGGCATGGACGTCACTCGCTTTCAACCCGCTTTCCGTCCGTGCGAAACTCAAGCTGAGGAACTGCGTCCCGATATGAGGTCCGTCTGCGAACTCGACGACAACAATGTCTTCGCTCAAGCGATAGCAATACTGCCGGTATGCGGAGAATTCACTGCCATCTGCCAGCGTGAGAATGCCGCTCTCTCGACAAGCGAGCGCGCCTTCGCCGACGGGAGCGAAGACCGCGTCGCCATGCAGCTGAGCGCCTCCGGGCTGGATATCACGACGGAGCATCCATGCCCCACGGAAGTTCTGCAGGATTTGCGCGCCCGCCTTCACGAAATGACCCCGGTCACGAGGGCACAAGCGCGCCTCTGTGGCGGACCGAAGCAAGCAGCAGCACGAGGGACGCCGCCAGCAGAACTGCGTCCTTCAGTAGAAACTGCCCTGGTGCAGCCGAAATCGCAGGAAAGCCGCCGGCGGTCGGCTCCGCTACACCGGGGGTGGTGATGAAAAAGGTCAGCGTGATCAGATATGTCGCCGCTGACATCAGTGCGCCGAGCGCAGAGAAGAGTGGACGAAATGCACCAAGGATCAGAACGAGACCGGTCGATAACTCGATAACGCCGATGAAATAGCTTTGCCCCTGCATCCCGAACATGCCCAGCCAATTCATGATCGGGCTGTGTTCGATAAACGGGGCGATACCATAGGCCTCGTACGCTGTGAACTTCATCGCGCCGAACCACAGAAATACGATCACGAGAGACCATCTAAGCAGGCCAAGATCCCTCCGACCGTGCTCGGGGACAAGAAATTCATAACGGTCGAAAATGCTCATCTAAAATTCCTCAACAGTGGTCCCGTGGGAACGTCACGAACGTCGTCTACGTGCTTCGGGCAGGCGTTGCAGTATATGCGCGACGCATATACTAATAAGCGAGATATGTCGAGCGGCTGGCTCGCGCTTCGCTGCCTCACGAAGCCATCCTCATCGGCGATGCCTTTACCCAGCAAACGCGCGACCTTGCGGGATTTTGACTTGATAGGGCTGGCGCTCCGGGTGGGCCTATAGCCCGTTGGCAAACGTCCAGCCTGTACGGATGGACGCGGCCCTGGACGAGATAACCGTGCCGACCGAAATCGTAGCAGCGATCGCCGCAATCCCCGACGTCGTGGAGCACGGACTGTTCCTCAATGGGATCGATACAATCGTGATCGCGCGCGGTGACACGATGGAAGTGCGACGCCGGGGACAAGCCAGGTCTCGCTGATCTGCACCTGCGCGGCCTGGATGACAGCGCTGACGCGGAGTGATTCTCGGGCGCGACCTACGGCGATTCCGAGCGAAAAGGCTTGCCCTATAGCCGCCAGGTATCAAAGGTTCCGCGGCCTTAATGAGCCGGACCCGTTTTTTTCGGCGCGCTCGATCAGTCGAAATCCTCCGAAACCCTTTTAAAACAGGACATTTTCCACAAGCCGCGCGGAGGAAGAGGACCACGGTATGGCTTGCTGTCTATGCTCCGCGCACATATAGATGTGGCAATGGATGGACCTCGAGATCGAAACATTTTCGGGGCGTTCGCACTCATGATCAGCGACGACATCGTTCGCGCTAGTTCATCGCGGGCGCCGGAAGCTGGACCCGCCGCCTCAGCGCTGGCGTTGCTCGCGCACAAGCCCGGGCTCTCGATCCGTATGCTTGCGATCGGGGTGGGCCTTTCACATGCTGGAACTGTTCGCCTGGTGGATAGATTGGTAAGCGAGGGATTGATCGAGCGCAGGGAGCATTCGACAGACGGGCGCGCGCGATCCCTCTATCTTACTCCAACTGGCAAGGTCGCGAGCGACGAGGTCCTGGCCTCGCGCGATCAAGTGATTGCCGAAGGGCTATCGATCCTTAATCCAGACGAACTGAAAACCTTATCGGACATCGCTGAACGCGTTCTCCGAAATCGCTTGGAAAACCTCGAGCAGTCATACCGCATCTGCCGCTTGTGCTGCTACGAGGGCTGCACGAACTGCCCCGTCGATGCCGAATTGCATGAGCGAGGTGTGGACCGCGAGAAGAACGACGACGCGTAGGAGACTCGCAATTGCGGCAGCTCAACGCTGCTCAGATAGCGGGCTTCATAATGTCAGCGAGCCTACCATCAGCCGCATTCTTTTGGCTACGCGTCAAGCCGGCCGATCGGGCATGGCGGTCTCATTCTAATATGTCGGTGATCGCCCCACTTTTAGCCGCTCAATTGATCGGAACGCGGTTTCGGAAGCGGCCGTTCAAACCACTCGCTGCATTCCCATTTCTCTATGTCCGATAGGTAGTTTCGGGGAAAAGCAGTCGGGAACAGGTTTCGGGAACGCATGCTCCGGCAGGAGCGCAGCGCGCGTCCCAAGCGCGTTTTCCCGGTAGAGCTTCCCAATCGGCAAAGTGCGGGCCACCTCAGACTGCGAACGCGAAAAACCGCCTGGCTGGTCACTCAAGGCAGGGTAACGACGATTTTCGTTGCGGATACACCCGCCTTCAGGGCTTCCAAGGCAGCCTGGAGCATTTCAAGGCCCTGGCCCACGACCTTCGCCGGAGGGGCGGGGACGAACGTGCGCGCCGCGAGAGCCTGCGGCAGGAATTCGCGGTAGATCATTGGACCAACCTCGTCATCCTTGAGGCTCGTCCCGGAGATGTGCGTCGCCTCGACTCCAAATGGACGCTCGTCGGGCGGGGCCAGCGTCGCTGCCACCCGGCGCGAGCCCTCGCATCTCGCAATTGCGGCAAAACAGTCTTTCATGTGACCGGTCGCGTGAAGCGTTCCAGCGAGACTGCGCCCGCGCATTGCCTCAATCACGTCTTCCACGATGGCTGGACTCGAGTGGTCAAGAACCTCGCTTGCACCCAGCTCCTTCAACAGGCCGGCGTTGCGCGCCGAAGCGGTGGCGACGCACCTGTAGCCCGACGCCACCGCGAGCTGGATGGCGTTGCAGCCAACGCTCGACGATCCACCCCAGACCAGAACGACCTCTGGACGCGCGGTCGGCGAGTGTAACGGTGGCGCGAGAGCCAACTGTGTCCGTTCCGTAGAGCCCGCTTGCGGCGGTGCCAAGGCCAAGCGGGAGGACTGCCGCATCAGCGAAGGCCATGTTGTTGGGGATCGGCGCCGCCATGTGGTCCAGCACGATCGTGTGGTGCTGGAACGCACCCTGCGCAGGTTGATTTACGGTTGTCCCGACCGCCTGTCCGATGACTCGATCGCCGACCTTGAACCGCGCCACCGACCGCCGCGACCTCACCGGAGACGTCGCTGCCGAGAATCGCGGGATAGTCGAGCCATGGCAAAAGCGCGACGTCCTGCAGAATCCAGTCGAGTGGGTTGATCGCGATGGCCGCGTTGCGGATCAATATCTCGTTCGCCGCCAGATGCGGCAGAGCGGTGACACCGATCCTCAGTGGCTGCCCCGGCGCTTTCTGCCAGGCGGCCTGATTAGTCACGGTTTCGGTCATCATCAACTCTTTCTGTCAAGTATACAGCTGGGCGTTCGTCTGAGCGGTCCAACCGCCAGGTCGGGCGCACGAAGTGGCAGCTATAGCCCCCAGGATAGCGCACCAGGTATTCTTGGTGCTCTGGCTCCGCCTCCCAAAAGGGTTCTTCTGGGTTGATCTCCGACACGACCGGGCCAGGCCAGCTTCCTGATGCCTCGATTTCCGCGATAGTTGTGAGGGCGACTTCCTTCTGCACTTCGGTGGTGTAGAAAATCGCCGATCGATAGCTCGGACCGACATCGCTGCCTTGTTGCTCGTAGGTCGTGGGGTCATGGATCTGGAAGAAGAGTTCCAAGAGCGAGCGATAGGCGAGAACGGAAGGGTCGAAGGTCACTTCCACTGCTTCCGCATGGCCGTAATGTCTCGCGTAGGTCGGATCAGGCATTTCTCCACCCGTGTAACCGACACGCGTCGAAATGACTCCCCTGGCTCGGCGCAGCAAATCCTCCATGCCCCAGAAGCAGCCGCCTGCGAGAATTGCTCGCTCTGTCGCGGCCGCCCTATTGCCGGTAGGCGATTGGCTCACAGTCCGTTCGCCCTCCTCCGTGTGCGCCACGGTCAAGCCAGCCTCGCGGGATCCGCAGCCTGACTGGCGCTCAAGAGTTCGGTCTGCACGTCCGAACCCCGGATGAGACTCAGATCGACGGGACACCGATCAGCGATCGCGAGGATCCGAGCGCGCTGATCATCACTCAGCGGCCCATCGAGGACAATGGTGCGGGTGAACCGGTCGGGTGGCATCATGTCCGGCACCTTCTCGTGCTGCACGGTCGTGCTCGCCCGTTCGAGCGGAAAGCCCTTGCGGTTCGCATAGAGACGCATCGTCATCACCGTGCAGGCTGCGAGGCCGGCAGATACGAGTTCATAGGGAGATAGTCCGGTCCCGAGGCCACCGACCGATGCTGGCTCGTCGGCGAACAGAGTGTGCTCGCCGCTGCGGACCTTGAGCTGGAACGTCCCTGCAAGAGTTTCGGTGGCGACGACGCCCTCCGCAACCTCGACCTGCGGAAGATCCGCGCTGAGTGGTGGGAGAAAGCGGCTCGCCCAAACCGCCACCATGGCCGCGGCGTAGTTCGCGTCCGCGACGTCGGTGAGAAGGTGATCCGCGTTGTCGAGCGAGATGAAGCTTTTAGGGTGCCTGGACGCGACGAAGATGCGCGACGCGTGGTCGATGCCGACCACCTGATCCAGCGGAGAGTGCATGACCAGCACCGGCCGTCGCAGGGAGGCAATGGCCTTCTCGACGTCGATCCCCTCAACCGCCTCAAGGAACCCTCGGCGAATGAGGAACGGCCTACCGGCAATCTCCACCGAGGCCTCGCCCTCGCTCGCGATGGTGTTCAGATCATTCGGTCCGAAGAGGCGCAAGATATGCTGAAGGTCGGCCGGCGCACCAATCGTCGCGACCGCCGCAACATCAGGCATGTCGGCGGCGGCTACGATCGCAGCGGTGCCACCCAGGCTGTGCCCGACGAGGAGGGACGGTGACATGCCCGCCGCCGCCATCGCCTTTGCGGCGGCCCGAAGGTCCTCGACGTCCGACGCGAAGTTCACAGGTTCTCCCGTCCCACCGCCGATCCCGGTCCCGGCGAAATCGAACCTCAAGACCCCGATGCCCGCACGCGACAGCGCGCGCGAGATGTGAACAGCGGCGCGACTGTCTTTCCCGCACGTGAAGCAGTGGGCGAAGATCGCCCAGCCCCGCGGCGTCCCTTCCGGCGGTTCGAGGTGCCCGGAAAGCGGAGAGCCAGCCCCACTGACAAACGTAAATGATCTTCCTGCCATGTCCATCAAACCTCCAGCACGCGGCTCGGCGGTTGCGCTCTCAGAACCTTCGACGGAGCTGAGCGGAGCGCACCGCCAACCGCTAATCGTCATCTCAGGCTATCATTTATATGTCTGGCGCATATAGACAAGCCCCTATACCATGATTATATGCGCCAAGCATACTTCTGCGACCTGCTTTCCAAAGGCGGTCTCACGGAAGAGGTATCAGTCAGGCGCGTGGGCCAAAGGACTATGGAACTCAATCAAGTCAGCTATTTCATCAACTTGGCCGAGACGCTGAATTTCACAGCGGCCGCTCGCTTGAGCGGTGTGTCACAGCCAAGTCTGACCCGCGCGATCCGCCGCTTGGAAGATGAGCTTGGCGGGCCGCTGATCTATCGCGACGGGAAGAACAGCCGCCTGACTGGCCTTGGCCATGACGTCGAGGCAGAATTCCGGCGTATGGTGGTCGCGATGAAGAGCGTTCGCAATCACTCGGAGCACTGGGCGATGGGGGGGCACCGCGTGCTGGATGTCGCCGTCGCGCCCACCGTCGGACCAAAGGAATTTACGGCATTCTTCGAGAGCGCATTGGCGGAGATGCCATCCATCGAAATCAAGCTGCACTCGCTCCAGTCGAACGAGGACACATCGGAGGTGCTTTCAGGAAAATACCACGCGTGCATCATGCCGCGTGAAACAAGACCGGAACGCAAGCTGGATGTGCATCCTCTATTTCGGGAGCGCTTCGTGCTCGGCTGTTCTGCAAACCATCCCTTGGCTGCCAACGAGATCGTGCGCGGCGAAGACCTGCTCGAGTTTCCTTTCGTCGATCGCCTGAAATGCGAGTTTCGCGATCGGATCCTCGATCACTTCGCGCGACGGGACTTGCTCATGCGACCTCGCTTTCGATCAGATCGCGAGGACTGGGTGCAACGGGTCGTCGCTGACGGCCACGCCATATGCATTCTTCCGGAACGATCGCCGACCGTGCAAGGCCTCGTCACTCGGCCGATCGACGGATTTGTCTTGGAGCGCGAAGTCGTGATCGCGACCGTATCCGGCTCCACGGCAACGGTCGAGATACGGAACATCGCGCAGCTGGCAGCCCGGTATGAGTGGAACTGAATCACGACGTGAAGAGCTTCGGCGCTATGGAAACTATACGCGCAGCGTATTGGATAAATCTGGGGCGCACTGCGATAGTCGGTGCAATGACTGCAAAGATAAATGACAGTGTGTCGAGCTCTCTAGATTAAATATTGGAGACTATCATGAAGTTTGAGAAGTCACAGGCAGCAGTTGACCGCCTGACCCCCGAGCAACGCCGGATTACCCAGGATTCGGGGACCGAAAGGCCCTTCACGGGTGAGCACAACGACAACAAGGAGCCTGGCATCTACGTCGACATAGTGTCGGGAGAGCCGCTGTTCGCTTCAACGGACAAGTTCGATTCGGGTACTGGCTGGCCCAGCTTCACCAAGCCGATCGTTCCGGCAAACGTGAACGAGGTGCGGGACAGTGCACACGGCATGGTCCGGACGGAGGTCAGGTCGGTACACGCCGACAGCCATCTGGGCCACGTGTTCCCGGACGGTCCTTCCGACCGCGGCGGTCTGCGCTACTGCATCAACTCTGCGTCCCTTCGCTTCATCCCGCGCGACGAGATGGAGTCCGAGGGATATGGTGAATATCTCGATCAAGTAGAGGAGGCTTAACATGCATCAGCGCGCTGTTCTCGCAGGAGGATGTTTCTGGGGCATGCAGGATCTGATCCGCAAGCGGCCCGGCATCATCTCGACCCGTGTGGGTTACACGGGCGGCGATATTCCGAACGCCACGTATCGTAATCACGGCACGCATGCCGAGGGGATCGAGATTGTCTTCGACCCGACAGTGACGAGCTACCGGCACATCCTGGAATTCTTCTTCCAGATCCACGATCCGACGACGCTGAACCGCCAGGGCAATGATCGTGGGCTCTCCTATCGGTCGGGCATCTATTATGTCGACGAGGAGCAGAAGCGCGTCGCCGAGGATACGATTGCCGATGTGGATGCCTCGGGGCTGTGGGATGGCAAAGTGGTGACCGAGGTCCAGCCGGTCGGCGAGTTCTGGGAGGCCGAGCCCGATCACCAGGATTATCTGGAGAAGCGGCCGGGCGGCTACACCTGCCACTTCGTCCGTCCCGACTGGGTTCTTCCAAAGCGGCATGAGGCCGGCGATGTGAGCCCTGCGGCCGGGGCTGCAGCGGAATAGGCTTCGCTGCCGTCAGTGCCGCGCCGATCCGGTTCGCAACCTCCGACGACCGCGTCAATCGACGCGGTCGTCGGACCCGGCCTTGAAGCAGATCATTCCATTCAGCCGCCGTCGCAGTGCCAGGATCCAGATATGACAGACCTCTCCTCCTTTCCCATCACGCAGCGCTGGCCAGCATCTTATCCGGATCGCTTGCAACTATACGCGGCCCCCACGCCCAACGGCGTCAAGGTCTCGATGATGCTGGAGGAGACTGGCCTGCCGTATGAGCCCCACTTCGTCGACATCTCGAACAACGAGTCGAAGGATCCAGCGTTCGTGTCGTTGAATCCCAACGGCCGCATACCCGCGATCATCGATCCGGCTGGCCCTGACGGCCAGCCCATTGGCATATGGGAAACCGGTGCGATCCTCATCTATCTGGCCGACAAGACGGGGCAGCTCATCTCAACAACACCCGCCCAGCGGTACGAGACTCTGGCCTGGGTGTTCTTTCAGGTGTCGGGCGTTGGGCCGACCTTCGGACAGCTAGGCTTTTTCCTGCGATTTGCCGGCAAGGACTATGAGGACAAGCGACCTCGGCAGCGCTTTGTTGATGAATCCAGGCGTCTTCTCGGGGTCCTGGATCACCGGCTGGAGGGCCGCGAATGGATTGTCGATGATTACTCGATCGCGGACATTGCGACGTTTGGCTGGGTGAATGCGCTGGTCGAATTCTACGCAGCGGGCGACATCCTCGGCCTAAGCAGCTATTCGAACGTGCAGGCATGGCTCGAACGCGGGCTGGCGCGACCGGCTGTACAGCGTGGCCTGCGAATTCCTGCGAGGCCTGCATGACCATTATCGCCGCATATTATTACAACGAAGGTAAGCGAGTCCGTGAAATCAGGCTCGATGAGCACGTCGAACTAAACGAGAATCGCTCGGGCTTCTGCTGGATCGCGCTTAGCGAGCCCACCGCAGACGAACTCAGCGCGATCCAGACGACGTATAACCTCCATCCTTTGGCGATCGACAACGCCATGCACCCGCTGTGCCCGCCCAAGCTCGAGGTCTACAACGATGAGTTGTACGTCGTCGCCCAGACCGCCGAGCTGGTCGGCGACCGGATCAGCTACGGCAAGATGGCGATCTTCACCGGTCACAATCACCTTATCACCGTGCGGCACGGCAATGCCGGAGCGCTGGGCAAACTTCGGGAGCAACTCGAGGCATCGCCGACGCAGTTCGGCAAGGGTGTCGACTATGTGCTGCACGCGATCTTGCACCGAGTGGTCGACCAGTATCTGCCCATCTTCGAAATGATCGAGGACGACGTCCTGGCGATGGAGCGACGGTCGCTGCACGATTTCCTCGGGCCAGAAGAGGTGGCGCGAATCTTCGAACTAAGGTCCGAACTCACGCGGTTCCAGCGCACGCTCGGGGCTATGGCCGAGCTGGTGCGAAAGCTCGTTCGCGGCCACTTTCCCTGCATCAGCTCCGAAATGACACCATATTTCCACGACGTCGCGGACCATGTCCACCGAGTGCAGTCCATGGTCGACGGCCTCCTGCATGTCCTGTCCACGGTCTTCGAGGCCAGCAGCCTTCTGGAAGCGCAAAGGATCGGTGTGGTCACTCGCCAGCTCGCGGCCTGGGCGGCGATCTTGACGGTCCCGACGGCGATCGCCGGAATATATGGCATGAACTTCAAGCACATGCCGGAACTGGACACGCCATATGGCTACTTCGTCGTGCTCGGAGTGATAGCGGTGTTCTGCCTTCTCCTGTTCATGCGCTTCAAGAAGGCCAAGTGGCTATGAGTAACGCACTTCGCGAGCTTCTCCGTCCGCCGCCGAGTCACAGCGCGCTTTGTGCGCGAGCGTGTCCAATCCAGTTCAAGATGAAGGTGCTTCCATGACCTCCCAGGTGACCGATGTTCTAGAAGCAGTCCAGTCATTCATCGCCAAAGGCTATGACCGCGAATACCGCGTCAAGGACGGCAATCTCGTCGATCTCGAACTAGGGTCAACCCTCGATGCATGCAGCATTCGCGTCGATGCGGCGTTGCGCCTCGAGAGCGGGGACGACGGCGAAGATGCCTCCAACATCTACGCGATCACCGATCCGGCGACAGAGCATAAAGGCCTGTTGATCGACGCCTTCGACGTGTTCCACGAAATCTGCCCCCGCGACTTGTCCGAGCGCCTTGTGGCGCATCGGGAAACAGCACCGGCAGGTGACCAGGACGCGCCGAGCAAGCACGGACTACGGAAAGTCTACAAGAGCGAGTTTCACAGCGATCCCGAGCGTTACGTTCTGCGCGAAGGCTTTCCAGACTTCCCGCCATGCCCTTTCGGCCAATCCTTCAGCATCCTCGGCTTCGATACCGCCGAGCAGGAATATGTCTGGCTCGTCACGAGCATCATTCGAGATGCTCGGCTGATCAGGGTTCCATACCAGGGCGAAGACGTCATCAGCGACGAATAGCGGTGTCGCTTAGCCGGAAAGGCTGACCTTCCTGGCCCACACATCTGCAGGCTGAACTTTAAGAACATCGAAAATTAGGAGGTGATTATGGACTGGAACAAGGACCACATACGAGAAACTATGCTCTTGCTGGAGACAGCAGCGTTGCACAGCGCTCGCGAAAACTACCTGGACTATGTCTCTACCGCTCGGCTCGATCGGAGCGAACCGATCGAAAACGACGAACTAGCTCAGGCCGAGGTCGCGAGCGACTTCGCTGAAGCGCTCGATGACACGCTCCATGACTACGCGGATAAACTCGAAAAGCTCAGGACAATCGATTTCGGCCCCAAGTTGGCCGTCAACGAAGGCGCTGTCGTCAAGCTGTCCGGCCGCCACTTTGTGATCGCGGTGTCAACGAGCAAGTTTACCTGTCAGGGGCGTGAGCTCATGGGCATTTCCACGATGGCGCCGATCTTCGAAGCGATCGAGGGTGCCCGAGCCGGGGAGACCGTGCAGTTCAACGGCCGGGACCTCACCGTAGAAGACGTGGAATAAAGCCCTCCACCGCAGCCGGCGCGCTAGTGCCGAACGCCCTGCATCTCTTTCTGCATGCATACGGTCACTTGCAGCCGCATTGACCTGGCTCATCAAAGGCAAACTCATGACAACACCTTCATTCTTCATCACCCCCGGATACGGGACGCGCCTGCATGACGCGCTTCATTATTCTCAGGCAATGCGCATTGGTGACCGCGTGGAGATCTCCGGACAGGGCGGATGGAACGACGATCTCGTCATTCCGGAGTCGATTGAGGAAGAGATCGAGCAGGCGTTCAAGAACGTGGAACGGACGCTCGCGACCGCCGGAGCACGCTGGCCGCATGTGGTCCACGTCAATTCCTATCACGTCGGTGGATTCCCTCCCGTGATCAACGAAACAATGGCCAAGCTGTATCGCCACTACATGCCCGACCGCGCTCCAATCTGGACGCAGTTGGGAATCGAAGCGCTGGGGCTTCCAACCATGCGTATCGAAATTCGCGTAACAGCTATCATCGCCTGACCCCGCGGTTCGTGCAGGCGCCGTGCCGCGCTAATCCCGCACGCCCTGCGCCCGCTTCTCCATGCATATCATCGTATCGAGAGATCCGGTTATCATCGGCGTGCTCGGAGAACGGGGGGCCGCCTTGGCCTGGTTGGCGCGCCTCGGCTGCCTGCGGGCGATGGCCAGCACTGCCAGGAGCGTGAGCAACGCCGCCGCATAAAGGAACAGGCCGCCAGGGCCGACGATATTCATTGCAGCTGCTCCTATTAGGGGGCCAGCGGCTGTCCCGATCCCGTTGAGCAACAGAAGCCCGCGCGCGGTGCCGAGTAGCCGACCGGCCGGAAGATCGTCGTTTGCGACGGCGAGACACAACGAATAAATCGGGATGCCAAAGCCGCCGAACAGCGCACCCGCCGCAAGGAGCAGCGGCAGAGGCGCTTCCACCGCCAACGCTACGCCGATGGCAGACGCTGCGGACGCCAGCGCCGCACCGGCGATGACAAGATTCCGGGGCACTCGATCCGAAAGCCAACCGAGTGGCCAATGGAAGGCAAGCGTTCCACCAAGAACCGCAGCCATGAAGGCGGAGATACCGCCCACATCGAGGCCGATGCTCTGGGCGAAGTTCGCGCCCATGCCCCAGAAACCACCGATAGCCAGGCCGGCCAGGAAAGCGCCAGCCGCAGCGAGAGGTGATACGAGGACGAGGTCCCTGAACGCGACCCATTCCTGTTCCACCTGGGCCGGCGGATGACTGGGCAGCAAGGTGATCGGAACCACCGCCGCTGATATCAGCAGCGACACGATGAGGAACAATGTCACGTCGGCGGGCGGTGCGATGTTGAGTAACGCCTGCCCGATTGCCCATGAGCCCATAGAGACAACTCCGAATATCGACAGGAGCTGCCCGCGCGTGGATGGCAATGCGTGGGCGTTGAGCCAACTCTCCGTTGCGAGGATCATGCCCGCGTAGGCGAAGCCGGTAGTCAGGCGAAGCGGCATCCAGGCGACCGGCTCCACGAACGCCACATGGAGAAGGGCGGTCATCGAGGCAATGGCCGCGAAGCCGGCGAAGGTTCTGACATGTCCCACGGAGACGATGATCGGTGGCAACACGAGCGCGCCGATCGTGAAACCCGCGAAGTAGAAGGACATCATCGCGCTGATCGCGCCGGTCGAGAACCCCTCATGGCCGGCTCTCACGATCAGGAGCGTGCTCAGCAGGCCATTGCCCAGCAGCAGAGCGGCGACGCTCAGCAGCAGCGCCGCCACCGGCGCGAGAACGAGGCCGCGCTTGCCCGCCGACCTCATGGTATCCATCGCCGGGCTCATTCTCGGGCCTGACTTGAGGGTTGATACTCTGCCGCACTGATGAACTGGTCGAATGCTTCACACCAGATGACGACCGTGTTGTAGGCACGGACATCGATGCCGGCAGGCACCTCGACGATGAAGCCGTTGAACGTCTTCACGTCGCCCACGCGGACTGATCTGTCCTTGATCAGGAGAAAGGCCTCCTTCGTGTCGACGAAACGTGGTGCGAGGTAGAGCTTGTAGTCAGGACCAGGGGCGAGGCGCCCGATATGGGCGATACGGTCGCGCGAGACCCGGATCTCGCCTTCCCCCCAGTGAAGCAGGTCGCTGCCTTTGAGATCGCGGGCCAGACGCCCTGCGTAGAGCGTCTCGGCTGAGATGGTCCGCAAGTCCGCCGCGTCCGGGGCCTGGGGGGCGGTCAGGATCGGCAGCGTGTAGACACCGCCCGCGAAGCCCATGGCGAGCATCGCAAGATGGGTGGCAATCAGGATGACCCAGCGCCGCATCGGTTACACCAGATCCAGTCCCTTCACGAGCTGATCGGCGTCGAGATGGAAGTCCGAGAATACGATGCGGCCGCCAGCGTCCATCACGGAGAACCAGGGCGTTCCCCGCGTGCGGTAGTCCTCCATGAAGGTGGGAAGCGTCGCGCCGGCAGGTGGCTCGTCGTGACCGAACGCGACAGGAAGCGCATACTTGAGCTGGTTCACGCGCAGCTTCTCGAAGGTGTTCTCATCCGCTCCTTCGAAGACGGTCTGGACCACCGCGAAGCCCACGCCCTTGGCGCTCAATGCACCATGCAACCTTTGTAGCGTCGGAAATCCATGCAAATGGCAGCCACGGCACCAGTGCTGGAAGGCGAAGAGGACTTTCGGGCCGGTGCCGAGATCCGATAGCTTGAGCGGCGCGATGCTTTCTCCACCCACGCCAATCCATCTCTGCACCCGCAGCTCGGGGGCTTGTCGTTCGTCGACGCTCATCTGATCCTCCAATTCCGATGCAGAAGTCCGATGAGTGGTCGCGTGTGGCGATGGCACACGAACCTCACCGCCTTGATCCCCTACAGGTTGTAGGATGCGAGTTCGCCGACAGATACCTCGTGGCCAGCGCCACCGTTCTTCCGTCGGCGTGTCACCGCCGCCCCTCAATGACAAAGGCGCGATAGCGGGAACCGGCGAAACGGTGCGCAGCGATGGTTTGGTAGGCGGGGCTATGATACCAATCACGGGCGGCCTGCATCGTCGGGAACCGCAAAATTACGGCCCCTTCGACGGGCGGCCCCTCCAAATGCTCCATCGCGCCATAAGCGGCGAGAAAGGTTACGTCGTGGCCATCGAACGATGGGCCGACGCCTGAAGAATAGGTTGCGAGTTCTTCCGGATCGGTGGTTTCTTCGCGGGTGAAGACGACGAACGCTTCCATCTTAAAGTCTTTCATAAGGTCGGATCTGCAGGCCACCGCCGCTGGCGATGGCCTTAAAGTCGTCAGGCTGGCAGCTCGAACCCGATTTTCGTGAGTGCCTCGACGCACGCATCCTGATCCTGCTGATAGTTGCCTCCGGAGATGCCGATCCCGCCGATCAACTTCCCGTCATCCAGGATCGGATAGCCTCCGCCGACAGCGACCATCCGGGGGCGATAGGCTAGCGGCGCCACTTTCGGATCGTTCGAAACATAGTCGTTCCAGACATGGGTCGGATACCCAAACGAGGCGGAACTCCAAGCCTTGTCGATGGCAACATCGACGGTGAGAAACGGCGCGTCATCAGTGCGCTCGAACGCGCGCAGGTTACCGGTGGCGTCGACGACGGCGACCGCAGCCGGGATGCCGATTGTACGTGCCGCGGCGATCGCCGCGTCGATGAGGGCGACGGCGGTTTCGCGGTTGATCGAGGCGGTGGCAATGGATTTCGTCATGGAATTTCCTTCGCCGTGGCGTAATCCGTCCGGCGTTCTTGAGGTTAGAAAAGACGTTCGGCGGTGGCAGTCATCAGAAGCCTTCGAGGACAATCTTGCCTCTTGCTGCGCCACTTTCGATCAGTGCGTGCACCGTCTTCAGATTGGCGGCATTAATTGGCGACAATTTTTCGGTTAGCGTCGTGCGAATTTTGCCGTCGTCCACCAGCACCGCCAGCGAATTGAGGATCTTGCCCTGCTCATCCATGTCGGGCGTGCCGTAGAGCGACCGTGTGAACATCAGCTCGTGGTGGATCGACACTGCCTTGCGCTTGAACAGCATGACGGCGAGCGCCTTGGGATCGTCGATGAATCCGAACCGTCCTTGCGGGGCGATCAGTTCGGCGATGTCGGATGCATGCTGCTCGGTATGCGTGGTCGAGAACACGAAAGCGGGAGCGCCGATGTTGAGCTCGGCAATCTGTGGCGCGAGCGGCCGAGAGTGGTCGATGACATGATGAGCCCCAAGCCCTTTAACCCACTCCTGGGTTTCCGGCCGAGAGGCGGTGGAGATGACGATGAGATCCGTGCGCTGTCGAGCGATCTGGATGGCGATCGACCCGACCCCACCCGCACCACCGATGATGAGGATCGCCGGCGCCGCCCCGGGAACGGGCTTCGTCACGTCCAGGCGATCGAACATGGCTTCCCAGGCCGTCAACGTCGTGAGTGGCAGCGCCGCCGCTTCCGCCCAGTCGAGCGACGCGGGTTTACGACCGACGATCCGGGCGTCGACGAGATGGAACTCCGCATTGGTGCCCGGCCTTATGAGCGATCCGGCATAATAGACCTCGTCGCCTACCGCGAACTGCGTCACTTCGGGGCCGACCTCTTGCACGATCCCGGCCGCATCCCATCCCAGCACTTTCCAATCGCCATCAGCGGGCGGCGTGCTGCTGCGGATTTTGTAGTCGACCGGGTTGACCGAGACAGCCTTCACCTCAACCAGGATATCGCCTCCTTCAGCGACAGGCCGAGGCAGATCAATGTCGACCAGAGAGGCGTCCTCGGCGATGGGTCCCGGAACCTTGTAACCAACGGCTTTCATCGGTGTCTCCAGCTTGCTGTATCCTGAAGTCTTATCGATCAGATCGAAATTTCCTCCGAAATATACTCAGGATGCAAAGATTTCGCGTGTCAGACTATGAAGGTATGCGCGCAACATATCCAATAGCGGTACGACATAGTTTCCATACCTCGGAGCCGGATTCAGAACTTTATCGAAAATAGCGGTTTATTGCTGTTCGGCGGGTGAGCATCCGGATGGAGGCGATAAGCGCCCAAGCGGTTGAGGAGTCGACCTCTCAGCGGTCGCGTTGGCAGGGGCGATCTCGCCCGCCGGTCTCACACCAACGTTGGCAAGCGACGGCGTCCGCTCGAAATCCGCTGACGGGGATACGCCTGCAATGCCGGTTCGAAGCTATCGAAACTATAGCGACAGGGTATTGGGAAATCATACTGGACTGACGCTATAGTCTTCACGCATAACCACGACTCAAAATGGTCCAACACTTTTCTCTACGCTAATAGAGAATCCGGTATTCTGATTTTCAGTGAATTGGCTCGTTCGGCGGTTGTGCGCGCAAAGATCTTTTACAGAATTCTGAACTGAATCCGGTTCTGGTCTGTCGTGACAAGCAAGGGGGTTTCGCTATGGTCACCAGAGGTTTCACAGGCCGCGGTCCAGGCGGCGACCGGTCCGATCGGATTCCGCCGGGTCAGCATCTCGTGGAGAATTTCCCTGTTCTGACGGCCGGGCCAACGCCGAACGTGGAGCCCTCCGATTGGAAATTCACCGTCAAGATCGGTCCGAAGCCGGTCAAAGTGTGGAATTGGAGCGAGTTCAACGCTCTACCGAAGACCAAGGTGACCCGAGACATTCACTGCGTCACGTCCTGGTCCAAGCTGGATACCGCGTGGGAGGGCGTACTCGTAGAAGACATCCTTGCAGATGCAGGGCTCGATCGGCCCACCGATTTCGTCTTGGCGCACTGCTACGATAACTACTCGACAAACATCCCGCTGGCGGATCTTCTCTCCGGGAAAGCGATGGTCGCCCTCAACTATGCGGGCAAGCCGCTTCCCCGCGATCATGGAGGGCCGGCGCGTCTTCTGGTTCCGCACCTTTACTTCTGGAAGTCCGCCAAATGGGTGAACGCGCTGCAATTCACAACGCGTGACGAGGCCGGATTTTGGGAGCTGCGCGGCTATCACATCTACGGCGATCCGTGGCGCGAGCAACGATACACCAATGACTGAAAACGGCGCGCAAATCGCGTGGCAGCCATGCGTAATCGACGAAATCGTCCAACAGACCCCGAGTATCAAGAGCTTCTTCCTTCGGTTGAGCAAACCGTTCGCGCACATCGCAGGGCAGCATGTCGATGTCCGGCTGACCGCGCCCGGTGGCTACAGTGCGATGCGGAGTTACTCGATCGCGTCTTCGGCAATCTCGTCTCCGATCGTCGAGCTCGCTATCGAGCGCCTACCGGATGGCGAAGTTTCGCCGTTCTTTCACGATGTCGCAGCGATCGGCGACGAAATCGAGCTTCGTGGTCCGCTCGGCGGCCATTTTCTATGGCCTGAACCTGCCATAGACCCAGTGCTGTTGATCGGGGCAGGCTCGGGCCTCGTGCCGTTGATGGCAATGATCCGGCAGCGCCGCGCACTAGCCCAGGTCGTGCCGACAGCGCTGCTCCTGTCCGCACGAACCGCTGAAGACGTTCTCTTCTCAAAAGAGCTTCATTCCATCGAAGTCAGCGATCCGGCATTCGTCTTGGCGCTGGCAATTACGCGCGAGAACCCGGTCCGCGCATCGGACTTTGCGCGACGGATCGACGGCGTGATGGTCCAAGAAATTCTGGCCCGGCTTCACCGAAAGCCCACACAAGTATTCGTTTGCGGGTCCAACGGTTTCGTCAACATCGCGACCGAGGGCGCGCTGCTGGCCGGCCTGGACCCCACCATTATCAAAACCGAGCGCTACGGTGGTTAGCGGCCCAAGCGACTGCGCGTTCCGCCGTCGCGGAAGTGCAGCCCAGAAATAGTTTGGAGATCATAATGAGCCGCTTTGCCAAACCCGTCTTCGTTGCAGCCGGCCTTCGGACCCCTTTCGGCCGCGGTGGAGGCGCGTTGGCGGCTTACGACGCCATCTCTCTGTCCGTGCCTGTCGTACAGGCGATGGCGGCGCAGGCGGAGCCCGATCTCCTCGTCTGGGGAACCGTGATTCCGAATTTGGGCTGGAGCAATATTGCTCGCGAAACCTGGCTTGATGCCAAGCTCAATCCGACTGTTCCGGCGTTCTCCGTCGTCCTGGCATGCTCGACCAGCATGACGGCGACCTTCGCTGCGGCAGGGATGCTGGGCGGAGGAACCCACCTCACCATGGTCGGCGGATCCGAAGTCATGAGCCGGCCGTCAATCGCCCTGACGGCCGATGCATCGAAGCGGCTCACCGACCTCTTTGCGCAGGATGCGACCGCCGCGCTTGCCGCCCTCCAGTCTCTGACGCCACGAGACTACGTGCTCCCCACAAAGGGCTGGGCCAACCGGATCACCGGAAGGACGATGGGTGATCATATGGAGGAGACCGCCAAGGCTTGGCGGGTCTCGCGCGTCGCGCAGGATGATTGGGCGCTCAAGAGCCACCAGCGGGCAGTCGCTGGTTGGGAACGTGGCTTCTTCGACGATCTCGTGATTTCGCTGCCTGAGCTGGCGCGCGATGCGAACCCGCGCGCCGATACGTCGCCCGAACGGCTGGCCGCACTCAAGCCCGCCTTCGATCGCGACAGCGGGAGGGGAACCCTGACCGCCGGCAACAGCTCACCGATTACGGATGGAGCCGCCGGGTGTTGGGTCGCTACCGAAGCCGGTGTGGCGAGACTCCCGGCGGGCACCCCCTACGCGCGGCTCGTCGACTACGAGATCTCTGCCGTCGATCTCCACACTGAGGGCCTGCTGATGGCGCCCTCCTATGGCATTCCGCGCCTGCTCGCGCGGCATCAACTCAGCTTCTCCGACATCGCACTCTGGGAAATCCACGAAGCCTTCGCAGCCCAGGTCCTGGCGAACGTCGCGGCCATCACCGATCGGGAGTGGGTGCGCGCGACAGCCGGTGTCCAGGCGGCTATGGGCGATTTCGACTGGGACCGCGTCAATCCCAATGGAGGCTCGGTCGCCCTGGGTCATCCGTTCGGCGCTACAGGCGCGCGCGACCTCAGCCAAGCGGTGAAGGAACTTTGGGCCATGCCGCCCGGATCGCGCGCAATCGTCAGCATCTGCGCCGACGGCGGTCAAGGCACAGTCGCCCTCCTCGAACGCGGCTGACGGTAGATCAACGCCATGACAGCGATCCGCTTCCAACTGTCGGAGACGCGATATGACAACTGATGTGCTGCTGTACATCACGAACTGGTGCCCGTTCTGCCGCCGGGCGAAGACGCTCCTCAAGGAGAAGGGCGTGCAATGGAAGGAACTCGATATCGAGGCGGATCCGGTTCACCGGCAGGCCATGACGGAAGCGTCGGGTCGAAACACCGTGCCGCAGATCTTCATCAACGGCACGCATGTCGGTGGCTCCGACGAGCTTTTCGAGCTCGATGTCAGAGGCGAACTCGACAAACTCCTCGGGCGCACGCCGCGCGCCAACTGAGGGGGCGCGGCCCGGGCAGACACCCCATGACCTCGTGCCGGTTTTTGAATGGGAAAGGAGAGTCCGTTGGTCTCAGCTATCTGGAATGACGCCACCATCGCCACAAGCAACGAGACGGTCGTCGTCGAGGGAAACCACTACTTCCCACCGTCGGCGGTCGATTTTAGCCTGCTTGAGATGAGCCCGCACACGTCCGTCTGTCCGATCAAGGGCACCGCGCGCTACTTCCATGTTCGTGTGGGCGATGCGCTCAACGCGAACGCGGCCTGGACCTATCCCGATCCGACGCCGGAAGCCGAGGGCATTCGGGATCACGTCGCTTTCTGGAAGGGCGTGGACGTTGCATAGCAGACTGGTCAGGCGGCGGCTTCGCTGATGGCCCTGTGCAAGCGCCGGCATCTCAGATCTTCCGCCCATCCCGAAGCGGCTCGGCTGAAGGACACTGCCCCGGGCCGTTCGGCGCCAACAGCGTCGAATCCTTGCGTCTCTGCCGGATCAAGACGGGTGGATTGAGATGGAGCATGCCGGGTTCGATGCCGCTTTCGCCAAGCTTGCGGAGGGATACAGCGAAGGCGCCTACGAAGGCCGGCGTTTCGGCCTGACTGTCCGGCGATCCGGGGATGGGCGCCGCAACAGCCTGTTCGCCAGGGAGTTGGCCGGGACCGACATTGTCAGCTTCAACCTCTACCGCGTTACGTCAGACAAAACCTTGCTGAAGCCGTGCGAGATGTCCGCCGAAAAGGTCGTGGCGTTCGTGCTGGATTTCCGACCGGACCCCTGACGGGCAGGTGGAGGTCCAGGCCGACCGGTCCGCCTGCGACACCCGCCCCCCAACGATTGCGCATGTCGCTCAAAGGCATCGAAACTATAGCCGCTGATCATTGGACTTCGTCTGGCGATGAATTCATCTTCTATACATCGCCATCCGTGGGGGAATCGGCGCTGGATCCCGTGTAAGCCAGATTGAGAAAGTCTAATCGATGACGAACAATAATGACGCCACCCTTCCAACACCTTCTGATCTTGACGGATGCGCGGCGATGACTGTCGCCGACGCTCTGAAGATTATTTTGGCGAACAGCTACGCGATCTACCTGAAGACAAAAAATTTCCACTGGCACGTCTCCGGACCCTACTTCAGGGACTATCACCTGCTTCTTGATGAGCAGGCCGCAGAGATCCTCGCCGCCACCGATGCGATCGCCGAGCGCGCCCGAAAAACGGGCAACACCACCATACGATCGATCGGCGATATCGCGCGCCACCAGACCATCAAGGACAATGATGCTGAGTTCGTGACGCCGCAGGACATGCTGGGTGAGCTCCGCGCCGACAATCTCCACATGGTCGAGTCGTTTCGCCGCGCAAAGGACGTCGCGGACAAGGCGAAGGATAATGCGACGTCCGGCCTGATCGATGCTTGGACGGACGAGGCTGAGCGCCGTGCCTGGTTCCTCTTCGAAATCAGCCGCTAGCGCTTTACCGGGCAAACCTACGTCAGGAATGACGCCTGGGCGTGCGAGGTGATGATGGCGAAGGCCGGCTTTGGAGGGGGATGCCATTGGTGCACAGAGGGAGTGTTCCAGGCGTTGCGCGGCGTCGACCAGGTCGACCAGGGCTTTGTCCGGTCGGACGCGCCGGCAGATAGGCCTTGTCGGCGGGATCGCGGATCGCTGCTGCCCTCTCAGCGATACCGACCGCGGCAGGCGCAGGCCGACATGAACGTGATGCCGGCGCGGGCGAGAACGGCGAAGACCTCGTAGGCATGGGCGGTGTGGTCGGGCAGAGGCAGTCTGCCCTATCTCGGTGGGAGCGGTGTCGCCTTGGCAAGGTTCGCAATCAGCGCGGGACGCGTTTGATGGTCGTGCGCGTGCCATGCGGGCTGACCCGGAGCGCTCCGCCAGGACTCGCTAAGCGGGCTGTTGTCCGCCGTGTCGAAGCCGAACTGGTCGTACAGTCGCGTGACCAGCGCCACCGCTTCGGGATAGTCGCTCGACACCGACAGCGCGTGCCGCCCCGGCGTGCCAGCGGGCCGCGCCGACAGCAACAGGCGCGGTGCCTGGATATGCGTGAACGCCTTCGCGACCTTGGACGTTGGCAGCTGATCCTGCCGCAGTTCGTGCTCGGTCTTCGCGCCGGTATCGACGAGGGCATAGCGCCCGTCGCGCCACGGCATATAGTTGTTGGTGTCGAGCACGATCTTGTTCGCCAGTTGCGCCACGGGCATGTCGTTGACCAGCTTGAGCGGGACCGCGATCACGACGAATTCTCCCGCCTCCGCCGCACCGGCAGCGGTCGCGGCGCGGGCAGGCGGCCCGAGCTCCGCGACCAGCCCGGCCAGGGTTTCGGGCCCCCGCGAGTTGGCGATGACAACCCGATAGCCGTTGGCGATGGCGGCGCGGGCAATCTGGCTGCCGACCTCGCCCGCGCCGATGATGCCGATGGTGGTCATCGGCGCGGGCGAGGTCGGATCAGGCACCGAACGCGCCGTCGATGGTGTGCATGGCGCCCGTAACGAACCCCGCCTCCGGGCCGGCGAGGTACGCCACCATGCCCGCGACTTCCTCTGGCCGCCCGTGGCGCTTGATCGCCATGAAGCTGTGCAGCAGCTCCTTCATCGGTCCGTCCGCCGGATTGGCGTCGGTGTCGATCGGGCCGGGCTGCACCACATTAATCGTGATCCCGCGGGACCCGAAGTCGCGTGCCAGCCCGCGCGCCATCCCTTGCAGCGCAGACTTGCTGAGCGCGTAGGAGGACATGCCTGGAACGGGCATCCGGTCGCCGTTCACCGATCCGATGACGATGATCCGGCCACCCTGGGGCATCTGGCGCGCGGCCTCGACCGAGGCATGATAGGGCGCGTGGATATTGATCCGGAACAGCCGGTCGATTGCGTCCGGATCCTGCTCCAGAGAATCGCCGAAAACACCGATTCCGGCATTGACGACCAGCACGTCGAGCGCGCCACTGTCCTTCACGCGCGCGATCACCGCGTCGCGATCCGCGCTGTCCGTCTCGACAGCGGTGCTGCCCGTTTCGGCCGCCAGCGCGTGGGCCGCGTCAGGCGAACCGGAATAGGTAAAGGTCACCTTCGCGCCATCTGCCACAAAACGCCGAACGATCGCCGCGCCGATCCCCCGACTGCCACCCAGCACGAGAACGGATTTCGCCTCAAACACACCCATCGGACTTTCCTTGATCAATAACTTACGACTCGCTACATAAACGACTTGAAAGACCCGTCAAGGTATTTGTAGTGGTTCATACAAAATTATCCCGCGCACGCGGCAGACCGCGCCTGTTCGACCCGGACGAAGCGGTCGCGACCGCCCAGCGGCTGTTCCATTCGCGTGGCTATGATGCCGTCAGCATCGCGCACCTGACTCAGGCGATCGGGATAAACCCGCCCAGCTTCTATGCCGCCTTCGGCAGCAAGGCCGAGCTCTACAGCCGCATTCTCGATCGCTATGCCGGTACCGGCGCGATCCCGCTGTTCGATCTGCTGAACGCCGATCGCCCGGTCGCGGAATGCCTCGTCGCGGTGCTGGAAGCGGCGGCGCGGCGCTATGCCGCCGATCCGGACGCGGCGGGGTGCCTCGTTATCGAGGGTGTGCGCTGCACCGACCGCGAGGCACGCGAGGCGGCCGGAACGTTCCTTGCGGCGGCGGAGGAGGCGATCCATCGCTTCGTCGCCGCGCGCCATCCCGAACAGGCCGAGCGCGTGACCGACTATATGAGCACCGTCATGGCCGGCCTGTCCGCCAGCGCTCGCAACGGGCACGATCTCGATCGCCTGCTCGCCGCCGCCCGGCTCGCCGGGGCTGGTCTTGAGCAGGTGGTTCGCGGCTAATCCGCAAGCTCGGCAAAATGACCAGGACGTTATCGACCGGAAAGGTTGGTCGCGAACACCGCGTCGCGCTGCCGCTTCAGCGTTTGCGTGCCATCGGAGTTGGACACCTGGATATGGCCGATGGGCAATGCGCACTCCGCCAGAAAAGACTGAAGCTCCCGGGCATGTCAGCTTATCGTGCGGACGCGAAGCTGACATGCTGAAGGTCCGAAACGAGTCACTAGCGGAACTTGGGTTCAGTGCCGGAAGCGGACACTCCACGCGAGTCGGTCACAAGTACAAGCCGCCGGCTCCAGAGGCTATCGTGCCTCTGCTTCCGGCCTTATCAGACCAGGCCCAAAGGCCGACAATGCATTAGACTGAACCCGGACCACTCAATAGGGGCAGGCCAACCTTCGATCCGAACAACGAAGCGATCCGTGTGCCGAATGCGGCGAACCGGGATAGGCGCTAACGACATAGGCTGAGAAGTTCGTGGGCGCGTCGCCAGAAACGGCGTGCCCATGAACGATCCTGGCTCTGGCTCCGTTTCTTTCGTAGGCTTCGTCGGGATCAAAGGCCGATGAGGTCAGGAGGATCATCCATGCAAGCAGGAACCATAGCTGACACCGCCGTCTTGGCTGAGGCCTTCACCCGCGGTTCGGCTATGAAGCGCGGCATGCTCGTCATGGAAGGCGGGGTTCTGTCCCGCGATGAGTTCGCAGGTCGGATCGGCCTGACGCCCGAGGAACTTGAGGCCCAGCCCCTCCTTTGGCTCGATGTCGATGGCGAGCGCGCCTATCCCGCCTTCCAGATCACCGGCACCGGACTGCTTCCCGGTATGAGCGCCGTGGTCGAGGCGTTCACGATCGAGGAGCCCTGGATGCGGGTCAACTTCATGCTGACCGACGACGCTCGCCTCGGCGGCCAGCGCCCGATCGATGCGTTGCGCGAAGGCCGGATTGTCGATGTCGTCAAAGCCGCTCGGGCCCACGGCGAACACGGCGCGGCCTGACATTTCCGCGGACGAAGCTTCCATCAGGCAGCTTCTCGCTCGGCTGCGCGATAGAGGCCGTAGCCTTCCCTCACCAGCCAGCCCTCCTCGCACATCCAGGCGAGATAGTGCCGCGGGATACCGATGGCGGTAAAATCGCTTGTCCTCACGATCGTACGCTGGCGGGCGAATGCGTAGGCTTTCTCCCGCAGCGACGGCATCGGACCGCCCGCCAGACGCATGCGCTCAGCACGGTCACGATCGCGCTTCCTCTGCTGGGGCGGGTTTTTCGGGGTCGCGGCGGGAATCTGAAAGAGATAGTTCGCATCTTCGTCGACCCCGGCGAGCCACTTATTCGAGGGCCTGCGCTGAGAAGCGCAGGCCCTTTTTCTTCGCCAAATCAATCTCTTGCAAAGTCGGCACCATCGATCCAGACGAATAGTAATCCAGCGGCCGTTGCTTTTTTGGATACTTTTTGGCTACTTTTTGGGTACCAGTAGCCAAAAAGCAGGGCGAAGATGAAATCCGCGGCCTTTCAAAAATACGTCGTCCGGCATCCAGTGAGCGGAATCTACCGCTACTATCGGAAGGTTCCGATCGAGGCCGCATCGTTCGAATCTCGGCGGCACATAAAACAGTCGCTGAAGACCCGGGACCTCAAGGAAGCTCTCGAACGGGCCCAGGCGGTCCATGCCGCCTGCGAAACTTACTGGAGAGCGATGTTGTCCGGCGCGGAGCGAAATGACGCCGTGAAGCAATACGAGGCGGCAGTGAGGGCTGCACAGTCCCTCAACTTCACCTATCATCCTGCCGCGGTCGTCGCCGAAATGGACTCCCTTGAATTCTTCCAGCGCGTCCGTGCGGTAACGATAGCGAGGAAAAAACCCTTGTCTACCAGCGCCCTCGTCATTGACGCGGCGTTCGGTGTTGCGCCGCCGCCAGCGCCTCGCCTCAGTGAGGTTTGGGAGCTCTACGAGAAGCATAACCAGGCGGGGCTGACCGGGATGTCGGCTGGGCAACTGGATCTCCACAAGACATCTCGCGAGCGAGCGATCCGGTACTGCTCCGATGTCCTCGGGGACGTCGAACTTAGTTCCATCACCCGGGAAGACGTCCTCCGCGTTCGCGACTGGTGGAATCAGAAGATCCTGGACGAAGGCCTGACAGCCTACACGGCCAATCGCTCCTTCAGCGACATGAAGGGTATGCTCGGCGCCATCGACGATGCCCTGAGGACGAGGTACCGAGAGCCGTGGCTCGACATCCGCATCAAGACGACCAACGCGACGAAGGGGAAGAAGCGCCGGCCGTTCTCTCCAGACTTCGTGCAGAATCGCATCCTCGCGCCGGGTGCGCTCGACGGCATGGATGAGGACGCGAAGCTGATCGTCTACACGATGGTCGAGACGGGCATGCGTCCGAACGAGATTTGCAATCTTCGCCCGGTCGACATCAAACTCGATGATCCCGTGCCCCACCTTGAGGTCGCTGACCGAACCGACCGTCGTCAAAAGTCCGAATACTCAGTTCGGCAAGTTCCCCTCGTCGGCGTCGCGCTGTGGGCGATGAAGCAGCGGCCGAACGGCTTTCCCAAATACCAGGACAACGCGAACACAGCCTCGGCTACGATCAACAAGGCGCTTCGATCTCGCGAACTATGCCCTACTATGAGCCACACGCTCTACTCCCTGCGGCACACCTTCCAAGACAGGATCGAGAACGCCGGCGCCTCGGATCGAATGCAGGCCAACCTCATGGGCCACGAGTTTGGCCGTCCGGTCTACGGCGACGGACCCGAGCTCAAGCGCCGACAGGACTTCCTCGAAAGCATCAAATTCCGTTGGGAGGAACCCAAGACGCCCGCTCCCATAGCGTGAGCACAATGGCATTGACTCCCGCGACGATGAGAACATAGTAAGAACAGACGGCACGAGGCCGCCAGCCAACATTCATTTCAACACGCCTGCTGTGGCACCGACACAGGAGAACGACGACGTGCGCCCGCTCGTAAGACCACCTGAAAACCCAAGCGAGATCGATGAGGCGTTGGCCTGGCACGACGGGGACGCCCGCGCCGCTATTGCTACCCTTCTGGCGGATTGCGCCTACCTGCGCTCGCAGCTCGATCTTGCCGGCCGGGTGATGGGCGCCGGCTTCACCCGCGGCTGGCGCCCCAACCCCGAGCGAGAATGAAGCGGATGATGGAGCAACAAAAAGGCGGCGGCCCAATGAGCCGAAGGGACGCGCGCGCAAGAGAAATAGTCCTGGTCTCGCTAGGCGTTGCGCTGGCAGTAACGCCAAAATTCAAACTCCAATATTACGCCAGGATCAGTTCGTCTCGGCGGGCGGCGGCGATTGCAGGCAGAATGGAGGTGGTCGGCATTGATGCCATAGCCCCGCAGATGGCCCAACGTTTCGCCCCCTTCGCCGTTTTCTCGGGCGAGGACGCCAACCAATGGCGGATCGTGGAGCCGACAGTCCGGGAAGCCCTCATCACCGTACCTATCCCTGAACGTGTCCTCCTTGCCAAAGGTGATACAGATACCCGCCACAAAATCGCCAAGCAGGTTTTTGAGGCGGTCGACCGAAAGTATCGGCTGGTCGCTCTTCCGGCGATGCCTGCCAACAATCCCGGGGGCTGGTGGGATATCGTTTTCGAGCAGGAGTATGGATTACCGAAACCGGACGGCACCTTGCCGGCCTGAAGGCCGCGCACTATTCTCCCAGGGGTGGAGGAGAAAAAAATGGCGCTCAAGGGCCCTCATCGCACCGGTTGCCCCGAAGACAGGCTCCTTCGTTGCGAGGAGGATCTTGAGGCGGAATTCCATGAACTTCTTCGACGGGCCGCGCTGGCGGGATGGAGTGAGAGCGAGGCCTGCACGGCGATCGCTTCCTTGGCGGACCATCGCATCCTCGCCGCGGATGCCAATAATCGCATGATGAGCGAGATAGCCAGCCGCCGGCCGTCCGGCATCGTCATCAGGGCGCCACGCCGATGAGACAGGACGCGAGCTTCCTGATGGTCCTGATCTTCTCCGCGCTGCTTGCAATTTCGATGGTGGCCGCGCCGCTTTTGCGGCTTTTCTACGGGAGCTGACCAACATGTGCGGCCGCTTCACGCAAATGATGTCCTGGCGGGAACTTGTCGCACTCTACCGCCTGACCGACAAATACCTGATCAAGAATACCGAGGCGCGCTACAATATCGCCCCGACGCAGACTGTCCCGTTCATCCGGGTCGATGGCGAGGGGAACCAAGTCGTCGAGGACGGCCGCTGGTGGCTCGTTCCGCACTGGGCAAAGGAAATGCCAAAGGCGGCGATGTTCAATGCGCGCATCGAAACCGTGGACACCTCGCCGGCATTCCGCGATGCCTTCAGGATGCGACGCTGCCTGATCCCGGCTGACGGCTTCTATGAATGGACCAAAGCGGATGACGGCGGCAAGGATCCCTGGCTCATCCAGTTGCCCGGCGGCGCCCCCTACGCCTTCGCAGGCCTGTGGGCACACAATACGGCGCTGGACGTGACGAGCTGCACGATCATCACCGCGCCGTCGATTGTCCCCATCAGTCAGATACATGACCGGATGCCGATCATTCTCGAGCCGGACATGTTCGATGGCTGGCTCAATCCGAATACGCCGAAGGAAAACCTCAAGGGCATTCTGACCCATCATCTCGACGGACAAATGCAAATGCATAGGGTGAGCCGCGAGGTGAACAAAGCAACATTTGCCGGCAAGCCAGAGCCAATCGTAAATTCACTCTGATCGGAACAAGCCGGTGAACAGGGGAATCTTAATGGAGGGAAAGATGGAGATGGCGCCGGAGATTGAAGAGGCGTTGAACCGCTTCGCCTTGGAGCAGGAGATTACGCGCGAGGAGGCGCTCGCACTCATCGCCCGCGACTGGCTGATCGGGCAAAGGCTTCTCCGCGCCGAGAGCGACGATGAGGACGCAACGGAATGAAGCCTGCAAGCATGTGGTTTATGGACGACCGGCCGGAACTTGCGGCCGAGATCGGATGGATAACCATCAGGTGGGCGGCGCTCGATCTATTGCTTGTTCAGATACTCGGCGAAGTGCTGAGGAACAGAGTCGCGGCCCAACAGATCATCTTCGCGGAGCAAAACGCGGGACAGCAGCGCTTCCGAGCGTTCGAGAGAGTGATCGGAACATCCAGCCTGGACGCCGCCACACGCAAGGCGATCATCGATCGAATGAAGCAAATCGGTGTGCTCTACCGGAAAAGAAATGAAATCGTGCATGAGCCTTTCAGCAGTCGCCTCCAGGTAATAGACGGCAAGCTCCACGGTCGCATCATAGCCCTTGATCGCGAGGGAAAATCCAAGGACATCAACATCGACGACTTCAAACGGCATGCCACTCAGGTAGATGAGCACCTGACCTTCCTGGAGGAGACGGCGTTGGCAATTTCGCTCCTGCACGAGGACATCGACTAAGGCGTGCCTGGCGATCCTAGAAGGAAGGAATAAACCCGAGACAGCTTGGGTCGCCTTTCTGAAGGCGGACAAGGAGGCCGGCGTTTTCATACGGCCATAGCACAAACGAAAAATGGCCCCCCGCCGAAGCGAGGGGCTAAAACTTCACTGGCGCCGGAGCGCCCATTATATCGCACGGCCGAGAACGACCGCAATCAACCGCTTGATCGCCTCGGCGAAGGTCACCCCCATCGCCGCGCCACCGAGTCCGATGATCGCAATCGTGGTCATCCCGACGATCTTCCATCGCCTTACATCGTTGGTGACCGGCTTGATCTCATTCTTGATTTCGTTCCGGACACCATCGAGGTCTGCAGCGTGTGTCGAGACGTTAATCTCAATAGAGCCGACCCGGTCCACGAGTTCATCGACACGATTATGGAGCTTGGCCCGGCTCGCATCGGACTTCTCATCAGAGCGACGCAAGGTGTCTTCGATGCGCCGCTGCGTTTCCTGCACAGCGCGAAGCGTGCCGAAGAGCTCCCCGAGCTTGTGGTGCACGGAGGCGCTGATCTCGGATTCGGTAGGCGCCATGTGTCGATCCTTGATGCTGGCAGGGACGCACTGCCTCGCGACTAGCACGCCCTTCGATGATTGCTGGTTACGGCTTCACGCCGCAGATTGCGGCGAGCTTTTCGTTTTCGGTGAGGATTTGCTTCTCGGTCTCGGGCGTCATCCGGTCATTGACCGAGGGGCGGATGACGCGGGCGAGCTCGCAATAGCTACCTCCCGTCGCGCATCCACTTAGAGAGAACAGAACCAACGGCCCCCTCATCCATGCGACGAACTTCATCTTCAACTCCCCTCGCCTTCTTGCGAGCATCAGCGTCGCGCTTCTCGCGGGCCGCGGCGGCGGCTGCCCTGCCGTCTGCCCGGCCATAGACAAAGGCGCCCGCGACAACCGCGAGCGCCACACCGGCCATGGCCAAGCAGCCTTTGATCTTGACCCAGAGGCCCATTACGCGATCGCCTCCCTGCCGAGCCTGGTATTCCACCAGCGCTGGATGACATCTCGCTTGCGGTAGGCGACGTAGGCGACCACCGCGATGCCGACTCCGAGCGCGATCCAGCCCCAAGGAAGGCCGGTCGCGAAGGCCAGCGCGCCAGAGCCGACCGCAGAGCCAGCCCCCTTCTCCACCGCTTCCCGGACGCCGGCAGCGTCGCGCCGTAGCTGAGAGAGCGTCGCCGGTCCGAGAATGCCATCCGCTTGTAGGTGAGGATGCGCCTTCTGATAGGCGATGATGGCCTTCCTGGTCTTCTCGCCCATCCATCCGTCGATGGCGCCAGGGTTGAACCCCTTGGAGGTCAGGATTTCCTGGGCTTCCTTCACGTCCGGATCCGGTTGAGCCGGCGCCGCCGGCGTTACCTCCTTCATCGCCGGTGTGCCGGCATAGATGCCGTTGGCGAACAGGTTCGCCTCTTCCAGCCGGCGGCGCACGAGCCCGCCCAACCTCTTGCCGCCGGCGGTGTTGTAATGGCTGCCGAGGTAGTCTGCCGCCGCCGCCGGCTTGCCGGCGCGCCAGAGCTTCGCCCACTGCCACTCCATCGCGCCGACGCCGAGGTTGTAAATCGCGCTCGTCGCTGCATCCATCTGCTGCTGCTTCCGATTGTCCGGACTGCCGCGGACGACGGCCGGCTCGAACTCCTCGGCGAGAACCTCGGCGAGAATTGCGTCAGACTGCTCGGCGGTGATCTTGGTCTTTCCGGGGACCAGTTTCGTGATCCCACGCTTGGCAAAAGCCGCACGCACGGCCTTGCTGCGGAAAGTGAAACCCTGCCCGATCGTCGGCACGTTCACCGGATCGAGGTAGCAGGTAAGCGGATTGCCTTCGTGGCTACGCAGAAACGCGCGGCCACGCGGGGACGTGGTCGTGATGGTCATGGGGTGTCCTTGGGGATTGCTATTGCACTCCTAAGCGTTCCGCGCTTTGATCGCGCAGGTTGGCGTGGAGGGCGAAATGAAACTCGCAGCGGTAGCGGTATTGTGCCTGCTGGCATCGCCAGCAATGGCAGATGGCCCATATGTCGGCGGCTTCGTCAGTGGAGGCGCATATGGCGAGATGGGCTGGACGGGCCCTAGCTCAAGCCGCAAATCAACGATGCTTGGCGGCTTCGCTGGTTATGGCTTTCAGGCTGGCGGTCTGATCATCTCGCCGGAAGTTCGGGTGTATGGCGGCGCCAATGATCAGGTCCGGATGGATAGCAAATACATAGACCCGCTCACCAACCACACGACTACCGACCGATTGACGTTCCGTGAGCCCATTGGGGCATCGATCGGGGCGAATATTGGTATGAAAATCGGGAAATTCACTCCGTATGTCGGAGCGTCCCTCGGTCTCTCCCGGATTAAGGTTGAATCCCTCTACACCCCTCCAGGATTTGTCTTTTCGGACAGTTATGAAGAAACCGATGTCACTCAATCCGTTCGTGGCGGGCTACAATACGACTTTGAGAGTTATTTCGCGCGCGCCGAAGTAGAGTATCGACGTATTCGGAGGGATTTCGGCACCTATTATCGAAAGACCGAGGTGAGTGTCGGGCTCGGCATGCGGTTCTGATCACGGCCAAACGATGGTTCCAGCCACAGCATACACTGCCGGGGCATCAATGGCCGCGTCCACGGCAGCTTTCGCGCCTAGGCGGGCGGCCTCGATGGCGGCGCCGATGACGGCCCATTGCGCGTATGCTTGCGAGACCGCCAACGCCACGCCGGCGAGGGTCGAGGCGGTTATCCCGACCTCCGCAGCGAGCAGAGGATAGAGCTCCGGCTGCGGATCTTCATCCGCCATGCACGCCGCCGCCTCGGCCGCCTTTTGCTGATAGGTCATCGCCTGCCCGGCTCCTGGCGTGATGTACTTCAGCCGGGCAAGCTCGGCGGCCTCGTCGATACGAGCCTTCGCTACCCGCTTATGCTCCTCAAGCGGCGTCGGATCGCCCTGAAGAAAGTGGACATATTTGGGCTGCCCATCGATAAGATCGACGGATGTTGAAATCACCAGCGCTCCATCCGGCACGTTGTCAGCCGGAAGGATTTCAGCGAGGCGGAATTCGCCATCGGACCAGCCGTCCTGTGCAGGCGAGACCGCGCCCACTCCGGGTATGTCCACCCACCCATCCGACGCCACCTGCTTGATAACCGTGTCACCATTAATTAGCGCAAGCATTTTTCCTCCTTAACCGTAAGGCCTCGATGGCGGCGAAAAGTTTTCCGTCCACCTTGCTATTCCGTTTGATACGCGTAGTTCATCAATCCAGCCTGCGAAGACAAAACCAAGACCGCTAAGCCTCCCGATTTGAAGAGGCGTAGTTGTTCCCGAAAAACTTGCCGTATTTGATTGCACAGCCCCGCTTTGGACGCCGTTAATGAAAAGGCGAAGCGTTCCCGATATCCTCGCGACCGCAACATGATACCAAGTGTTAATGGATGGACCCCATGGTCTTTCAATAATCACAGTGTCTCCAGAACCAAAGAGTAATGTTGAGCCCCTGTCTCCGCGAAACTGGAATGACCATCCAAGCGACGAACCGGAATAAACGCTGGCAATAACTCTGGGGCCGGAGATGCTTGACAGCCTAACCCACGCATCAATCGTAAAGTCGGCCGTGAAGTCCCAATCGGGGCTGTCCGGCGCAGTTAGATATGTGCTGGAGCCATTTAGCAAAAGAGACGAACCGCCGAATTTACTCTGGTCGGTATCTATTTGAGCACCGCCGACGCTCGTTATGAGGTTTCCTGACGGCGAAGAGTCAACAATGCTCGTTGCCCCATCCACCCCATCAAAGTGAAGAAGAAGCTTGGTAAACGCGTCATTGCCCCCCGCAACCAGCGGTCCAAAAGTCGGGAAAGGAAAGGTCATTGCAACGCCTTCACTGTTGCCGTAACCGCACTGTTCGTCTTTGCGATGTGCAGATGGAACTTGTGGCCGTTCGTCGTCGTGAAGGCATCACCATCAACCTTGGTGAACCCGGCGAGCGTAACTGCTCCGGCCGAAGCGCCGTTTACGATCTCGACGATAATCGTGTAGACGCCGGCCGCCGTGGGAGCATTGATCGTGACGGCGCCGCCGTTCGCTCCATGCTGGATGTTGCCGGAGGCAAATGTGAGCGTTACCGACCCGCTCAGCGTACCGAGGTCCTTGCCCGTCGCCGAGTACCCTTTGAGCGCGGTATCTCCCTCTCGAGACACGGCATTGACGAGGCGACTATCATCACCGGCCGCAACCGCCCCAGCAGTGGTCCCGACATCCATGGCCGCTGCGCTGCCGAGCGCGGGCTTGCCGGAAAGGTCAACGTAGGCGCCACTGAACGGCGCGCCTCCATCTTTCAGCACTTTGCCGGTTGCCCCATCGAACACGACAAGATGCCCGTCGCTTGCTCCAGCTGGCCCGACCACATCCCCTGTGCCCATACCATCCTCGCCGGGGTTGCCGCGCGGGATCGTAAACGTCACACGATAGGGGTCGCCCGTCGTTCCTGCCCCGGTGACGTCCATTTCGACGTCAGTGCCGGGCAAGCCGGTCTCCGGTTCCTCAAATACGACATTTGCAGCGGCACCTACCGGACCGGGTTCGCCTTTAGCGCCTTGGCCATAAGAATGCGGTCCAGCCCAGTCGCCTTCCGTGTTCGATGCCTTCACCCAAAGCTGCGCCGGAACTTGAGACACATCGAGATAAGAAAAGCCCTTCGGCTTCGCATCATAGATATCGCGACCGGCGGTATCGCCGGACATATCGTATTTCCAGATCGTGCCGGCTTCGAGCCCCGCCAGCAGGCGTGCCAGCGCCTCCGCATTCTGCGCGATCTGCGCATCGTAGGCAGTATCGCGCACGAGCGCATAACTGTAGGTGCCGGTCAATCCGGTCCAATCGACTGCTGCGGTGATCTGCGTGTCGCTATCGACGGTGGCGATCGGCAACCCGTTGCCGGCCGCTTCGGGATAGACGATGCCGCCCTTGATGAGGGCGATCTGCCATGCCGTTCCAGTGCCCATAATCACGGCGCTGCCGTTCGTCAGGGAGATCGTCCCCGTCGTGTAAGGAGTGGTCATTTTGTGAGGTTCCTTGCGGGGCTAGCTAAGCCGGGATGCCGAGGATGTAGTAGCGAAGGCCAAGTATCGGAACAGGATCGTTAGTGACTGAAATTATGCCGTAGTCCAGATCCTGTACATTTGCGTAATACATTTCTATGGGATTCCCTCTGAAAGTATAAAACGTTGCCCTGTTCGGCTCGATCTCGCAGTACGTCGTATCGCCACCAATCTTTGTAGTCCAAACGGTTTTCTTTGCGCCGCAGACATTGATCTTGGGAGGCGAAACGCCTTTGCTCCAAAAAGTGCCTCTCGGGCCGTGAACCGTCATCCACTTCACGATGGGAAAGCAGCCGCTTCCGTTGAAGTCGACGACGTGTGTGAGTTCGCCCGTGCCGACCGGGATGTACCCTTGCTTCAGAATCTGAATGCACGGCCACCGGCTATCTATGACGATGTCGGAGAAGTTCGGGTTCTCGCCAGCGCCCGGTCGCAGGATCTGGACGACATTCTCGCCGCCAACCTCGAACTGCCGAAGGACGTCGTTATCTCCCGCCGTAGGCGCATCAGTGCCGACTGCATACACCATGAAACGAACGCGGCACGGGCCATAGGGATTATAGAATTGAATGGAGGTTCCGCTAAACGAGTACTCCACACCGAACTGATTGGCATTCTCGGTCAGCACGGCAATCGGACTCGCCGGGAACGTGATCGTGGACCCCTGATACGCGAAAACGTCTGCAACGGCGTCGGTTGGGATGCTTATCCCAATGTCATAGGAAGAGAGACCGGAAGGGCATTCGATATCTGCCGCACCGATGATCTTGGTGGGGCTATTGGCTGTGTCCAGCGCTAACTGCGTGGGTCGGGTGATGTTGTTGACGTCATACCCCGGCTTGGCGACCCGCACTCCCGTATTGTCGATCATGATAGCCGGGGTGCCTTCCGGAGCCGTTCCGGGCGTACTATCGAGGATCGGGCTTTCATCACCGGGAAGGTTCCAGGCTACGAGAGTTTGCTTTCCCCTACCTTCGACCGAAACTCCAGTGAAATCTTCCCTGATATACGTGCCATAAGCCATATACGTCGAGCTTGCGCTCGCTGTTATATCTTTACCCCAGCCTAGCCAGGAAGAAATCGTCTGCCAGTTTCCTCCTCGACGATCATAATGATGAAGGGTCTCGTTAAATCGAACACCAATAAACCTTCCCGTGCTCAGATCCCTGGTCTTCATATCCGAAAGAGGAAGATCGTACAGCAAGGAGGGAAATCGGGAATTTCGGATAAAGATGTCATTGTTGCTAATCGAATACGGAATCGTCCGCTTGGTATAAGTGCCGTTCGTGGACCCCGGCGGCTCCAGGGTGTCCACAGCTTTCCGAATGGTGAAATCCATGCCAGAGAGCCGCAAATCTGCCGCCCACTTCGAATTATAGAGGAAGGACCCGACATTCGCGTCGGGCTCTTCGGCGGCGACAATGCCGTCCTTCGTGATCTTGACCGACTGAATGCCCTCATAGTCGCGGCCGAATAGAACCTCTTTCATGACTTGAAGACCAACCTTCCTGCGTTGAGATCGAAATCAACCTTTCCGTTCTGAGAGAGCAGTCTCCCGGATCGGACCAATCCGATATTGGCGATCTGGAGCTTCAACTCACCGTCCTCGAAAACCATCGGCAGGAAGTTGTTGTCGAGATCACCCGGATTGAGCACCACAAACCGGTCGGCCATGACGGCGAACTCGGACTGGATATCGCCACCAACGTCGACAATTTGGAGGTAGAAGCCGGAATCGTTCCAGGCATCGCCTTCTGTGACGCGGAGCTGCACGGAGAAGCGCGCAAGCGCCCCAGTCTGATCGGCGGCTGCCGTGAAGCGGATACGACCCTGCGCAAAGCGGTCATCGACAGCTACGGTGACGTCGGTGATCTGCTCGGCCAGCGCATTTAGTTCCGTCGCGACAACGACGACCTGCTCGTCAAAAGCCGCGCGGTTGTTACCGACTTCCACAGCCAGACGACGACGCGCTTCATCGGCCACGAGGGCAAGCGTCGGCTGGTTCGTCAGGATCTGCTCCAGCAGAGGCCGCGTGTCATCGAGCCCCTGTTGCAACTCGGCGAAGCGGTCCTTTACCTCCTGCTTGAGATTGTTCAGACCGACTTCCAGATCGGCGTTGCCGCCGTCCAGCGACGTGACAGTTGCCCAGCCCGTCGCCGGCGGCTGCGCCCGGCCCTCGACGATCAGCCGATACCGGAATTCGTATTCCGTCAGGCTGACGATGCCCTCCTGAACGAACGCGATGTTTGCGTCCGCCGCGACCGACCGCGTGAAGATGTTCGTGGGTTCTGTCTTGATCCGCCAACGCACCTCGACCGTGACCACGGTCGGATCGACGATGGTCGACCAGGACACGCGGAATGCCGGATACGTTCGACCGTCGGCACCGGTGGCGATTACCGGGATGACGGCATAGTCCGGCAGTTCGTTCACGTAGACCGGCTCTCCGGGAGGGAATGGCACAACAGGCGGCAGAACACCGACGCTGTCATAGATAGAGCCGTCACGCTCAACGAGCTTAAGCGCCACGTTGCGCGGCCCGTCACTACCAAGCGGTTTGATCAACCTGCTCGACACCATGTAGATGCCGCGCCGTTTCTCGTTGCGCGAGTCCCAGAAAATCCAATCGCCGCCGTTGATGGTCTGGAACCGCGGTCGAAGCACAATCTCGGCGCTTCGCTCGAAGCGGTTCTCCTTGTAATAGATCGCCGCCAACTGATTGGCCTGCGCCTTGTAGGGAACGGCAGGAAAATCGAGTTTGAAGTCGCGTGAACGGCGATCAAGGGCCACCTGCGTGGCATCGGTCTGCGTGTCGTAGCCAACGGGCGACCAGAGGTTCGACGGTTCTGGGTACGTGCCTTGGACCGAGTTGACGATGTCGGACATAGACTTGAAACGGCGAAAGCGCACCGGCTCGGCCGTGACCAAATCGTCGTCCGTGATGACCTCAACGATGGGCTGTTCGGTCCCGATGAGCGGCCAGGAGCCGTCAACGTTATCGACGATGATGCCTCCACAGGATTGCATCAGCCCTTCGATGTTGTCGCGATGCTCCAGATCCGCATCAAGGATCACGCCGCAGCGATACCGGGGACCGTAGGAGGTAATCTCGTCGCAGATGTTGGCGGCGATCGCGTAGCGGTCCACCGGCAGATCAAGCGGCGACATCTCCATGCCCAGGAACACGTCACCGTTCACGGCGAAGCCGCGGCGATAGTTGTACTCCATGATCACGGGATTTTCCGTGAACTCGTAGGTCGAATAGTCCCCCCAGCGATGCGGCCCGCTACCGCCCGCCGTCGAGTCTCGCCGCGGATCGTAAAGTCGAGCGCCGCGCAGTTCGAAGAAGAAGTCCGGGAATTGAGCCAGCTTTTCCTGATTGTAGGTCAGGTAGGCCACGAGGTAGCAGATACCAGTCCCGATGTGATTTTCCGTCCAGCGACCGCCGGGGTTCGAGCCAGAGATCAATTTGGCATCGGCAGACGTCTGGGTGCCGTCATAGAACTGGAAGGACATGCGGCCGGCGTAGTCGCCGCTCGTCACCGTATAGAAGCCGCCGCCCTGATCGCTGAGCGGTACTTCCTTGCCGCCAGCCCAGATTTTAACGAGGCCATCGCACGGGAAATCAGAAAGCGCGTAGACCTGCTGCAGATAATTGTTCGCGCTTCCATAGGTGTTGACGTAGACGTCATGGCCGGCAATCCCGACGCGGCCAAGCGCCACCTGGCGCGAAACGTTCTCCCCATATTGGCGTTCAAACTGGACGCCACCGGCCTGCTGTTGAGCTTTCTTCGCACGGTTCTTCTGGATCTTGGAGCTGATGAGCTGCAGACCGATGCCGAGCGCGAGCTTGCCGAAGACGCCGAGACTGCTGATAAAGGTCCCGACGGCGCCAATGAGCGGACCAAGAAAACCCATTATTCAACCCTGAAAGCTGCGAGCGCTGCACTTGGCGGGAGAAAGACGATCTCTTCGGCGCCGCGCGTCATGAAGCCGACAGCGGTGAAGACGCCGCCGGATATCTCGCCATCGTTGTCGTAGACGCCGATGTCTCCGCGCTGCGCCATGAGGACCGGCACTTCCTGGAACTTCGACGCGAATGCCTCGCGGAGAGATGCAAAGCCGTGGCGCCGCAACTGTTTGGCGGCGCCGGCAGGGGTCGTGTATCCCCTCGCATCAGGAAACATCCGTCGGCCGGTCACGGCCTCGACCGAGTCATCGGCGATGACGAAGCAATCCGAAATTCCGAAGCTTGCTGGCAACGCCTGGTGTCGCGCGATCACATCGTGAAGGCGCTTGAGCCAATCGAGATGCCTTGGCATGTCAGGAGCGGAACGAAAGCCGACCGGCGCCAAGGTCGAGGACGAAACTGCCGTCGCGCGACGACAATACCCCTGCCCTCACCTTTCCCAGATCTGCGATCCTCATCGAGAGTCGCTGCGAACACTCGCCGAGCTCTTTATGAAGGTCTGGCGAGACCACCGGTGCGGAGGTATCAATCTGGCCAACGGGACGATTGCCCAAGGCCGGCACAATAGGCGCAGCGAAGAGCGCCGCTAGGAATGACCTGCGTTTCATAGGAATACCTATCGAGTTGAGAATTTAGCGCCTGAACAAGCCAAGGAAGCCGCGGGATACGGTCCCCTGCCACGAAGTGCGGTTTGGGGCGGGCTGTGCGCCGGAAGGACCGGAGCGCCCCCAGATCAGTTCGATTCGGCCGGAGAGAGCCGAATGCTCGAAGAACATGTCGCCCTCGTCCCGCTTCTTCTGATCAGCGTTCGTTCGAAATCGGCCGTTCTTACGAGTGTAGTCGAGCTGCCGGCCTTCGCAGGCGGCCTCGATGTAGGCGCCACCCTCCGGGCTCTCGAAATGCTCCATCGTGTCGATGTAGCCACGAGCAACCGTTTCGACCTGGAGCAGAGCTCCAGTGTCTGGATGAAAATGGGCATCCATCACGCGAACAGGACGGTCTCGGTAGTCCTCGTCCTCGATCTGCGTGAGCATCTCTGGCGTGAGGTCAAATTCCTCACTCGCTGCCAGACGAAGGGTGAAGTTGCCGTCGGCGGTAGTGCCAACACCACCGCCGAGATCGGAGACCTCGATTAGGCCGAACGGCTGATAGGTGAGGCCCCCATGGGTGAATTCGTCCTTGTCGGCGATGTAACCATAGGTGCCGGTACCGAAGTCGAACCTGATCATCTGCCTGGTCGCGATGCGGCCGGCGTCATAGAGGTCCTTCACCTCGCTTGAGAGCATTACGCACTCTCCATCAGCTTACAGGTGACGCTGTAAAGGAAGTCACCGGATACGGAGACCTCGTAGCTGTCGGGTACCGGCCGCATGATGAGCACCGGGCGGACAAACCGAACGACCGCATTCGGTTGAGACACGGTCGCAAATGGCGGAGGCTCGACCGTGAGGTTCCTCGTAGTGCCCGAGCCGGAAACCTCAACGACGCGACCGAGGTAGAACCGGTTGAGCCGCTCAAGGCCGATTTGATCGCCTACCGAGAGCACGAGGCCCGGGGAGACGCCGTTGACCACAAGCTCGTTGCCGTTCGTTACGCTCCCGAGCAGGCCAGTCACCTCGGCCGGCGCGTGATTTTCGCGATGAGCACGAGGATATCCATTGAAAGGCCGCCGGAAGCGCGCGGCGCGCATTCCACGGAGCGTGAGCCACCAAGCTTCAAACTCCGAGAATTGGTCGAAGGTCATTGGCACCGTTCCAAGCGTCGCCTCCCATACGGTCGGCGACACCTGGGTGTAGTTGATCAGCATTCGGCCGGCGGGCGCGCTTCCCGATGGAGAAGCCACGACGCCGTCCCGAAGAATCAAGTCGCACTGCTGGTAACCCACGGCCGGAAGATCGCGGGGGAACTGAATGGTCATCACAGCCCCCCGCGTTTCTCTGCGTTCTGGACAGTTTGGACGATGCGGTTGGGAAGGCTTCGCTCGAGAGCCTCCACTTGCCGGCGCAATAGCGCCAAGCCGGCGGCGTCCGCATTGGCCGCATCGATGTTGATAGGCATCGTGATCTGGATCGACTGGTTGCGTTCGGCCCACTGTTGCGGGGTCGACGGCATCTGGACGGCAACTGGACCGCCGTCCTCGTAGCCGCGGCGGAGAGACTCCACCGCTGCAACGCCACCCGCACGGGCAACGTCACGTTGCGACCAGACTACCTCTCCTTTGTGGACGAGCCCGGCGACTTCCTTCTTGCCGCCGTGGCCCGTGTAGCCACCGTCGTCAAAGCCCAACCACTCGAAGAAGCCGTTGAACATGCCGCCGAGCATGCCACCGCCGGCCTTGCCCTCGGTGCCATCGAACAGGTTGATGAGCGACATCTCAATCATCTTGTCGATGAGCTTGTCGAAGACGTTCGAGAGGATGTCGCCTAGAGATGCCCCATCCTTCAGGTCGCTGATGACGCCTCGGAAGATGTCCTTCCCGAGCTCGGAGGACATCTGGAAGCGTTCTCGCAGGCGCTCCTGAGATTCCTCGACTTGCTTGCCGGCAGCAGCCGCCTCACCCATCTTGGTGGCCACCAGAAGCATGGCCTCGGCCTGGGCCCGAGCCTCAGGCGTGAGCGCGCTAAAGTCGCCCTTCAGAAGCTGCTGGACGTCTTTCAGTTCCTGACCGGCGGCCGTGCCCTGCTCCTGGGCTTCGTTCAGAAGCTTTTGCGCGGCCTCAAGGGTGGAGAGCGCTTTCCCGTAGTCATTGACCATCGGGTTGAGCGTCGAGCGGATGCCGGTCTCCGCGATCAGCGCCTCCAGCATCTTCTGCTGCTGGCCGAGGGCGTTGTTGAACGCGTCGCGGGAGTCTAGACGGCGGGTGCCATCCGTATCCATTCCAGCCCGGCGCTGCGCATAGGCGATGGCGTCGTCGACCGTGGCGCCGCCACCGAGGACTTCCGGATTCGCCTTGATGGCGTCCGCCGAAAGCACCTTGCTGACAGCGGTCCCCGGAGCAGCTTTGAGAACGTTCACCGCGCCCTGGGGCCCGAGGAAGTGGGCAAGCTGGAGAGCAACCTCATCGACGCTGAGGCCGGCCTTTTGAAGGACGGCCGCATTCTCACGAGCATAGGCATCGATGAGCGCGCGCGACTTCTCTGTGTTCGTCCGGAGTTCGAGGATTTGAGACCTCGAGAGGTTCGCCGCCTCATCCGGGAAGTACCTCTTGAAGAGGTCGAGCCAGGTCTTTTCGATGAACTGACCAAGCCCGTAAGCAGTCGAACGCTGCGACCCGTCTGCGTTAAGAGGCCGAGCCTTCTTTCGCCCGCCTGACTCCCCCTTGATGATACGGTCGGTGAAACCGTCGACGGCTTCGCTCGTCTTCTCCGACGAATAGATCCGCTCTGCATCGGCGCGAACTGCGGCGCTGTTGATGACCGCGCCAGCCTTCTCCATGTCCTTGACGATCTTATCCATGATCGCGCGAATTCGACGTTCCGCGTCGGATAGGTTCGCCTCGTCGACGAGATGGGTAACGACGAGCTCTTGCGCCGCCGCGATCTTCCTCTGGTTTTCAGCGGCCTCCGTCCGGCTGTTCCAGTATTTCTCCTGAGGAAGCTTGTCGGCGTCCTCGCGGATTTTCTTGATCGACTCCCGCCAGTCGTCAGTTGCCTTCTTCAGCGCATTCAGGCGTTCGCCCATTGTGATGAAGGAGAGGACGATCGAAGACAGGTCAGGATTGGCGAGTGCAATCTCTTCAAAGGATTTGCGGAGCTCGGCAGACAATCCTCTAGTCTGGATCATCTCGTCGCGAAGCTTCGCGAGCGCCTCGCCCACCGCGGTCGCGGCATTGCCGCGATTGATGTCGTAGTCCGTGCGCGCATTCCAAGCGTCATCGACGCTTGCGTCGAACTCAGGGAACTTGATCTTGTCGAACAGCCCATTAGTGGAGATGTCGAGTTCACGAAGCGCCTCGACGGTCTTGTCGACGTCCTTCTGGAGATCCTGCAGTTCGGTTTGAAGCTTCGACACCTGCCGGCCGGCGACGCTCTGGGCGAAGCCGTCCATCGCCGTGGCAGCGTCCTGGGCGAGATAGCCGAGGTCCTTGAGCTGAGTGGTGATCCGAGCGGACTCTTCCGCGGAGCGCTGTGCGTCAGCGGCGAACTTCGCCATTGCGGCGCCAGCGATCGCCAGCGTCGCCGTGATCGCGAGACCCCATCCACCGCCGAAGGCGCCGACGAACCCATCCCAGCCACGGCGCGCCACACTGAGGCGCTTCTGGGCCGCCGTCAGCTTCTCGGTGTTCAGCACCTGCCGCTCAATGAGGACTGCGCGCTCGGCGTCCAGATCCTTCAACTGCTTCTGCACGGCGGCCGATTGTGACGAAGCCGCCGGCACCGCCGAAAGGCGCTGCATGCGAGTTTCGAGGTTCGCGATCGATTTTTCGTATCGGGCGATAGCCTGTAGTTGAGCCTTGGACCCGTCCGAGGTTTGGAGAACGCGCAGCGCGTTGTCCCGAACGAGCTTCTTGCCTTCCTCAACCTGGCGCTGAAGGCTGGAAACGACTGCGGCGTTGGCGCTCGCTACTCGAGACGTGACGGAGGCCCGCTCCTTCTCGATGGCGAGCAAGCGGTTCGAGATGCCTTGGCTCTCGTCCATGATGCCGGTGACGACATTGCGCGCGGCTGCGTTGCCGGCGCGAACGCCACCAATCGCGCCTTGCGTCGCCATGGTTGCCTTTCGGGCACCGTAGACGAGCGCTAGACCACCCGTGACACGGGTGATCCAATACATCACCTCTTCGAGATTATCGGCCAGTCCCTGGATTGCCGAGGCGATCGTCTTGGTGACGCCATATGCCTGATCGGCCTCGCCGACATAGCGGATCAGCGCATTGTCGAGCAGCGTCCAAGACTGTGCGACTGTCGGCGTCATCTTGGCGAAGGCCGCGTCGATCGCATCGCTTGACTGAAGGATTGCCTCCGTGACGGTCTGAGCGGTGAGCTCGCCGGCGTGCGCCATTTCGCGCAACTTGCCGATATTCACGCCCAAGCTCTTGGCAATACCTTGCAGGAGGACAGGGGCGTTCTCAGCTACGGATCGGAATTCCTCGCCCGAGAAACGATCGGATGCGATACCCTGAGAGAGCTGGATTGCAGCGCCCTGCGCTTCCTGTGGCGTGGCGCCACCGATTGCGAACGCCTTCTGAATGGTCTCTGTCGTGCGGAGCAGCTTCTGCTGGGAGAAGCTGAAATGCTCAGTCGCGCGCGCCATGCGCGAATAGAGGACTGTCGTAGCCTCATACGACGAGCGCGTGCGCTGCGAGACGTCGAAGAGCGACTCTTGGACCGCCCCAAAATTCGACGAGGTGTCCGTGACCGTTCGGATCTGGTTGTTGAGCAGCCGAGCCTTGTCAGCAAGGTTGATCAGATAGGCCGCGGAAAATGCACCGGTCAGGCTGCCGGTGGCGACGGTCGACAGGCCGACGATTGCGGCGCGCAGTTGCGTGGCAGCGTCCGTGGCACGAGTCAGGTCGCGCAGTGAATTCTGCGCAATCCGGAACTGCATCGTCTGGCTCATGTGCCCACGGAGCGAACGAACAGCCGACGAGGTGTTGCCCAACGCGGAGTTCATCCGCATTGAGCTTCGCTCGACGATGTTCGCTACGTCCGTGAAACGCCGGCTCTCGCCAACATCCACGTAAAGACCAATGTGGATGTTGCCGACTTCAGTCGCCATGTCTCACTGCCTCGGGGCGGAGCCCTTGTTTTTCTTCTTCGGCTTCGTCCGGTTCCCTCCGCTCAGGTACTGAATCATCGTCGCCCACTGCTTCGGCGTCATCGGCTCGGCAGGGGTCGCCTTCTTCAGCAACTCGTCGGGAGATTTGGGGAAGCTCTTCGGCGCATTAGTCGCCGTGCCGGTAAGCATGGCGGTGAGCCATGAAGCGTGGACCTGATCCTCCTGCCGGCGGATGCCGACATGTTTTGCAAAACGGAGGAGGTCGTGGGGAGTTAGGCGGCGGATTTCTCCGGGTTTGAGTCCTGCTCTGGCACCGGCTGACCAGCAGACATCAAGGAGAGAATCGCCGCCGCCTGGGGGTGGGCTTCAATTCCCTGAAGCCGGTCCATCATGCGCTTGTTGATCTCCTCGATCTCCACTTCCTTCTGCTCAGCTGCAGTTCGGCCGTGGATGGCGAGGCAGAGCGCATCCATGACGCGATCGGTGAGTTCTTCCCACTTCAGGCCATACGGCATGACCTTCGATGTCTCGCCCTTGAGCGTTGCTGACAGAACCTTGGCGAAGACGCTGACCTTCATCTGGACCATGCCCTTCATGATGTGGGCGATATGGTCCTCTTGTGCTGAGAAGGCGGTTTCGAGCTGTTCGAAGGCGTTGACGTCGAACTGGAGATAGACGCCCTCGCCCGCCTCCGGGAGGGCGACCGTACCCGCATGACGGTTAGTGATAGCGTCGGACATAGATCACCTCACGGGGTATTCGGAAGCATGTACGGCGCGCCGGTCGGCCGGAACGTGACCGGCTGGGTCATGATGCCCTCCGGGGTGATTTCGATATTGCCGATCTGCTGGACGTAGCACTCGGCATAAAGCGATTCCGCGAGGCCGATCGCGGCGGTGTTCATGCGGAACGTGGCGCTCGTGCGGTCCTCCATCTGCTTGCGCAGACCGGTGGTGCCGTTCTGGGTTGGATCAGACGGATCCCACTGCATCGTCGCGGTCCACTCGTCAGCCGTCTTCAGGCCCGGAATGAATTCCGCATAGAAATTCGGGGAATCGAGGTGGGTGGCCGAAATCATGTTGACGGTCACGCCGCCGGCCGAGATCTGGGTGACGTTCGCCATGGTGGCGAACACCTCGGGTGAGGCACCGTCGCCGCGCTGCAGGGTGACGCCGATACCGGCCTTACCGGTCGACTTTTGGCTCATTGGGAAAATCTCCTGTTGGTCGTTGGCGCCGTGAAGGCGCGCGGACGCAGGCCGCCGTTTCCGGTTGCCTAAACGGGGCCGTCGGCCTCGTGCGTTAGCGGGTGTTTTTCGGATTGAAGGTGCTGGCGCCGGTCGCCGGATTGACCCAATGGTCGATCCCGTTCCACGGCCGATACTTCCAGTCACCAACGTCTCTTGATGGTGCCGGCTCGGCCTTCGAAGCCCGCCGGCGCCGCAGTTGCGGCTGTTCGTCCAGGGTTAGCGCCGGCGTCGCGGCGCCTTCTTCATCCTGGAGATTTTCTTGGCCATCGTGCTCCATATAAGCCTCCCGAATGTGCCAGGAACCTTGCTCGCTTCCTCATCGAACGAGGGAATGAGCGAGGGATGTGCCCGCGCGCCCGGGTGTTGCCACCCGCCGCGAAAGTTGGGCTGGAAGTGAGGAGCTGTGCCGAATTCCACGAGATGGAGAAGATACCGCGAGCGCCGCGTCGCCCCGAGACGATACGAGCGCTTGTTCTTCCGCTGGACCCTCTGCTTGCGCACCACGATGCCTTCGTCAACGTGGCCACCAGAACGTGGTACCTTCGGCTGCGGGAACCCGGGATACTTCCCGACGAAGTTTCGAGCCTTCTTCAGCCTGTTCTTCGTCTTTGCCAGCATAGGCCGAAGCGACTGGGTCGCTGCGGCGTCAATCTCAGCCGGCGTGAAGCCCTTCGCGAGTTCGCGTAGATTGGCCACAAGCTCCTTGTCACCCGTGACTCCGGATTTTCGGAACGGCGCCATCAGGGAAGCCTCCACCACACGAAATATTGTCGAAGGATGCGCCGCGCTTCATTGTTGCGATCATTCGAGTCGGTCATGCCCACGCCGGCAAAAAGACAGGTGACGTCCCTGTACCGATCAACCTTCAGATCAAGGACCGCGTCCAAACAAACCATCGCCTGTTGAGCAATTTCGAGCGCCAGATCACCGCTCGGAGCGATCGTCTCGATCGTCACACGATCCTTGTAGTAGCCGCCCGCGCCTTCCGTCGTCGGATGGTCCTTGATGGAGGTCTCGTTCGTGACGATGTACGGGCCATCGACCATCTGCGGAGCCTGGATCGGGTAGATTCTGTTCTGCACCAAGCCCGACACTCCTGGATGACGTGACAGCAGCCGGTTCACGATGATGATCGACGACATCAGGGATCCCCAATCACCAGTTCGAAAGTCGGGAAGGATTCGTGCGCGCCGTTGGCGTCAACCACATCCAACGAAATGGAATAGGTTCCGGCCTGCGTCGGCGTGCCGGCGAGCTCGCCGTTGGTACCGAGCTCAAGACCAGGCGGAATGGCCCCACTCTCGACGATGAAGGAGTATGGCGCCATGCCGCCAGCCACGCTGATCTTCAAGCCGGGATAAGCCTGCCCAACAATGCCCGGTTCGATAGCGCCGGTGATCGCTATTGTGACGGGCTTTCCGCCGAGGGTTCCATCCTGCAGGGTGGCTTCAATGAGGCAGTCAATATGCCGCTGGCCGTCGGGCAGGATGGCCTTGATGTCGTAGACGTTGCCTTCGTGACTGACCTTCATCGTTGCATCGATGCCGGCCACCTCGTCGTACCTGGTTCGGAACTGCCAAACATCCTCAGCGTACCGCTTCTTGCCGACCGGATCGAACTGCTCCTTGCCGCGCTTGACCGCAACTTCGCCGAAAACGTCTGGCCGCCAATCCTGCCAGACAAAATTCGGCTCGTTGCTTCGGGTGACGCCGACCTGCACGCGACGCATCACGGTGAAGAGACAACGTTGGCTGCCAATGCGCATGCATCATTCCTCGCCGGCGCCCGGCAACTTCGCTACATCCAGTCATCGTAACTGACTGGGATTCGGAGAGCCGCTCGGTCGTCAGAAACACCGAAATCGACTTTGCGGTTGACCGCCATCTGCCGAGGCTCGTTGATCGTAGCCTCTGGGTTCTCCAGCGCATGCGCCGCCAACGTCTTGACCAGTCGCTTCAGGCGAAAGGGGTACTCCCGATAGCCGGCGCGATAGGTGACGGAAACCGCGCGCGGACCTGCCACCACACTCGGCCAAGAGCCTATCGCGTGGATTTCTGGGATCAGTTTGCCCTTCTCCACCGTATAGGCGGCCGCAGGCAGATCGTTGGCCGGGCTCCCACCGTCTTCGATGGTGATCGCCTCGACCGAGATCACATCTGGGTATGGAAGCAGAATTGGCCGGCCCGTCGAAGGGAAAGAACGCAGATAGCGCCTCACCTTGCAGGGGAGCACCATCCGATTGAGCTCTCCGGATAGGCCGTGGAGCTTGTCGACCGCCTCATTCAAGGCGTCCGTCATGTTCAGGATCCAGTCGGGATTCGTCCGCAGTCTCGCCGAAAGGCGGAGATGACGCGCGAATTCATCCAGGGTGACGACACTGAGGCCAGTATCACTTGGCCCTTCAATGATCTCGATATCGAGCATGGGTCACCGGGTGCTGTAAGAGCCGCGCCGGCCGACGACCATGTCACGCGTCACGCGCGGGGTATCCTTACCCTGCGGAGCAGGCTTCGGCCCACTCTCAGCCTTGTCAGTAGCCATTGCCACCTCCGGGAATTTGAAGGGCGGACTGAACCGCCCTTCCCTGCCGAGCGCACGGCTCAGATGCTGTCCGCCGTGCCGACCGCGGCGATGGCCTTGGTATTCGGCTGGCGATGATCGCCGTAGAAGACGATGACCGCGCTATAGGCCAGCGTGCCGGCTCCGGACGTTGCGACGGTAACCTGGGAGCGGACGAATTCCCGGGCGCCGGACAGGTCAACGTCAATCTCGGCGGTGCCCTCCTCCGTCGAGCCGCCCGAGTCACCGGTGGCGACCACAGTGGCAGGCACTGCTTCACCAAAGTCCGCAGCACCCGTGCCGGCGGCATCAAGAGCATCCTGGAAATTGCCGGCGAGCGTGAGAGTCTCGCCAGCGGACAGCACCGCCGAGTAGCTGACGATGAGCTTGGCAGAAAGGGCAATACCCTTGTCGCCGAGGCGCCCGACCCACTCGCCGTTCTGTTCGGTTTCGGCAGTCACGCTGCCCAACTGCCGGTCGGAACGGCTATAGGAGCCGCCGAGAAGAAATTTATCGCGCACTGAGGATCTCCTTATGCGTTCTCGCCGGCGTTGCCGGTCGTTTGGGTGGTGTCGCCGGAGCCGTCCGGAGACTTGGCGCCAGAGGCGCGACGAGCGAGTTCATCTCGAATGATGTCGCGCGCAACGTCGGCAGGCTTCTTGTCGGAGAGGTCCGGCAATTCTGCCTTGAGGATCCCCTTTGCGATGACGACCTGCGTTGCCCAATGGAGCGCTTCCCAGTCATCCGGGATCTTGACCTCCTCGGCGTCTTCCGGAGTCTCGGCCGGGGCAGAGGCCGGGGCCGGTGCAAGAGCGACTTCGAAGGTCTCGATGTCATCGGGGATCTCGACGGCGATCAGGGTGCCGTCCTGAATGCCCTTGGCAGCCTGCGCGGGATAGACCCCGAACACCCGCTTGTCGGTGGCGGTATGGACCGGAACGAGTCCGGTCGCTTTTACGACTTTCATCACCTGCTCCTTGCTTGGAGGGTCAGAGGGGCGCTTACGCGCCCCAACGAACCTTTTCGGCCACCGCAACGGCTTCCGTGTAGGCGACGTCGACGTCGGCCTCCATCGACGCCTTGATGAGCGTCAGATCGTTCTGGAACGCCGAGATCGTCTTGCCGTTCTTGACGTAGGTGGCTTCGGTCGAAACGGCGAAGCTGATGCCGGCGCCCTCGCCGAAGTAGATGTCGTCGAAGTTGACGAGGAGCAGTTCACTCTCGTCGGTGGAGGCCCCGCCGTTGATCTTGACCTGCGTGGTCTTGAAGACCGGACGACCGCGCCAGACCGGATTCTCGCCCTGGAGGGTCGGATACAGGAGCTGATCGTTGTTACCGCGAAGGTCGGACAGGAAGCGCAGGGTGCGCGGAGCCATGACCCAGGCAGTGCTGTTCATGATCAGGTCCTTGTTCTCCATGGAGAGTTCAAGGCCGCGTGCGGTGCCTTCGATTTCCGCGATCGAGGGTGCAGTGCCGCCAAGAGCACCGACACGGTGAACGCCCGGAATGCGGGTGATACCGAGCGGTGAGTGGACAGTACCCGGACCGAAGTATGCGGCGCCGTCGAGCGCAACACCCATGGCCAGCGACATGTCACGTTCGACCCACGAACGAACATCGGCGAGCGACCAGCGGATCAGCTGGTTCGTCAGCGGCACGAGCGAGTCGAGGAACTTGGCCACAAGGTTGATGTCCTTGAAGCTCGGCTGGCTCGCCTGGATGGCGTCACCTTCACCGCGCCACTGCGCGGTGGCGCCAGCGGCAGCCGCCGGCAGCTTGTAGGAGCCGGACACCAGGCTGACGTTGCGCGGATTGCCGCGGAGGAACGTGGTGCGGGGACGCAGGAGATCGATGATCTCGCTCGACATGTCCTCCGGCACCAGAACGCCGCCCGAGGCGGCAGCGGACGAGTTCAGGGCGCGGGCGGTCGTGAACTCTTCAGCGACGGCCGCATAACCGGCGTCTTCCATGGTCTTGAAGACGTGTTCGGTACCCTTACCGTACATCTTGTGCGCCTTGGCCATGGAGAAGACCAGCGTGCCAACCTTCTCGGCGGCGGAGAGGTTCTTTTTCACCTGCGCTGGGACCGTGCGCTCCTCGGTGCCTGCCGGTGCATTTGCCGGCTGGCTGGCGCGTGCCTGTGCGGCGGTCGCGCGCTCGAGCGTGTTGATGTCCTTCTCGACACCCTCGATTTCCGCGAGCTTCTGCTCGATCGCCGCCATGTCTTCGGCGGTGGGAGCGTCCTTCTGTATGAGGACGCTGAGTTCGCCGTTCAGCTCTTTCAGCCGGGCGCGAAGCTGTGCCATGTTCATGGATTGTTTCTCCTGTTGGCATAAAAAAAGCCGCCTTTCGGCAGCTTGTGTCCCTTCGGGGTGCCCGGTAGGGAGTTGCGTGTCGTGACGGTTACTCCGCCGCGATCATTCCTTTGGCGATGAGCCGCGCGCGCGTGGCGGCGGCCCGTGCCTTGAGTTCAGCGATTTCGGCCTCGGTCGGCGGAGTCTTCTCGTCACCTTCGACGGTAAGCTCGGGATCTCGCCTTTCCGTAGCGGCCGGCGCCTTGTGGAAGCCGAAAATCTTGCCGATCTTCGCGATCACGCGGTCCGTGATGCTTTCCAACGCTTCGATCTGCTTGGTCGTTTCCGCGATGTCGGTCGTGACGTTGAGCTTCACCGAGAGCTGCTGGACTTCCGTTGAAGCGCTGTCTTTCGGCTCGGGTTCCTGCTCGACCTCGACCGCCTTATCGATCGTGGCGACTTTCTCCCCGACGACCTTTTCGCCCAGACCGCGGGCCGCGGCGATCTCCTCGGCTTCCTCGAAGGACTTCGCAATGATCGCGCCAGAGAGAGTCTTGTCGCCAACCTTGCGTTCAGTGAGGAAGACCATCCCTCGCTCGATCAGCCCGGCGACGGCCTCTTCAGAGAGCCCGTCGGTTTCGTCGATCGCCTTATGCTCTTCGTCTGGCTCGTCACTTTCTGCCGCCTTGACCAGGACAAAACGCTCGGCCTTGATGCCGCGGAACATGCCGCTGTAGTCGTTGGTCAGAAACTCGACGGCGAGTCCGTGGACGCCTTTGAATTCGCCGTCGTCGACGATCCAACTGCCGATGACCTCGCCAGTTGCCTTCGCGAGTACGTCATCGAACGGCGAACCCTTGTTCTCGGGATGCGCGGGATCGAAAGCGACCTTCGCGCCAACATATTCCCTCGCCTCCTCGTCGGTATTCGCCTTGATGGCAAGGGCGCTGCGCTCGACGTGCTTGACCGTAGGCAGGAGGGCTTTCTCCACGACGATCGACGAGCGGTTGCCGCTAAGCTCACGATGCTTGGCGCCATAGGCATCGAGCGGGACAAGCAGCCCTTCAGGCGTCTTGGTGTAGGTGTCGAGGATGTCCTCGATCAGATCCCGCGCAAGCTGGAAGTCGCCGCCGGCGTCCTTCACCATCGCATCTGGCTGCGCTGGAACGGGGACGAGACTGCACTCGATCAGTTCGCACTTGTTGAACCTGAAGCCGCCCGTCCAATCATCATCCTCATCGAGGATGAAGTCGACGTCGCTCCAGTCGGGAATGAACCCGATGGAGACCGTCCGCATCGAGCCAGCCTTGACGTGCCGCGCGGCGCGGTCCGCGTCCTCATCGGTCCCCTCCGGAAGGAAATTGAGAACCCCCTCCAGACGCTTCGGCCGGCCGGTGAGCACCTTCGTGATGTCCGACCAGAGCCCAATTGGCCATGACCGGCTATTGTGGAACAAGAGGCCTTGCGGGTTCTTCTCGAACGCCGTCGTATCGATGCCGCCCTGGACGACGATGTCGCGATAGCGGTCAACGCTTTCCGACGACATGATGAACTTGGCGCTGCGCGTGTCGTCGTTCCACGACGGCGGCGCCTTGAACCCCTTCAGGACGGCCGTGCCGCTCGAAAGATCCTTGACGTGATCCTTGCGCTTCGCGCGAACCTCGTCTGCAGATGCCTTTTTGAATTTCAGCATCATGTGCCTCCTATTTCACGACCCGGAGGCCAACCGCCTTCTCTGGGGGCGTTTCTTCGGTTGATTGATCAGCGTCTTCGTCCGCCTTGTCCTCGTCCGGCTTGTTGTCGGATGCACTATCCTTTGGCGTTGACGCGCCGCCGATCACCACCTGGTTCTTGCTGTCGATGAGTGACATGTTCACCGGCAGAAGCCGGACTTGGCCGGCCCCATTTGGCAGAGGATTGAGCCCGAAGACGGCTCGGGCCTCATCGACCAGGATGATGCCCCGCTCGGCCGCCCGGATGGTTCGTTCGGTCTCCGCCTTCGTGTCCCGGAGAGTCATCTCCGCACGATCGAATTGGAAGAAGTAGGACAGCCGATCGACACGGCTGAGCAACGACTTCGCGAACTGAGCTTCGAAGGCTTCCGCGCGTGGAATGAGCGTGTCGCCGACGTACATTTTCTCCTGCGTCTCGAGGTTCTCGTACTTCGAGCCAGACATCAGGAAGATCTTATGCGGCGGCATGCGGAAGAGGCGGCAGACCTCGTTGATCTGTGCCTCGAATTCCTTGACCAGCTCCATCTCCTGAGGATTGGAAGAGATCTGATCGAACTTGATTCCACCTTCAAGAACAATCGGTTCCTTGATCTTGCGGAACCTGTTCAGCAGCTCTTTGAACTGCTGCCTCAGCCGTTGGAAGATGAGATCAGGAATGGGCTCTTCGTTCTCGCGGGTGAAGACGCCCCGCATCTGCCCCTCGTCCCCGAACAGGTTCTTTCGGTAGTCCGAAAGATTGTTCATGATCTTCAGGGTTTCGCGGCCGGCGGCGAGCGTCGAGAAGCCATCCATGCCGTCGAGCATGCGGGTTCGGACGTGGATCATGTCCTCTTCGGAGAACGTGCGCGAGACACTGCCAAGGAGGGCTTGCTCCTGCATCGTGGAGGCAGTGACCTCATAGAAGACCTCGCGCCCGCTGATCCGCTCCTGCACTCGCCCCGTTTGGAACGGGATCAACTCGAGAACCGTACCGTCGTTCGCGCGGATGATGCCGGCATAGGCGTTATCCGTGAGACACGACCAGTAGACCATCATCTCCATGAAGTTGCGCCAGGTATGGCGCCGGTTGGGCTCAAGCTTGAGGAACGCCGCCATTTCGTTCTGGCGCGGTTCGATGATCCTGGACGTGCCGTTCCGGAGCGTCTGGCGATAGCGGAAGGTCGCCTTCGAAAGATCCTGCGCGATGACGTCGCAGCAGAGCATCAGCGCGCCGATCTGCAGCGCGCCCACGACACCCGTGCCGGCGAGATTGCTCTCCACCCACTCCGAGAACTGCGTCATGGTCATCGTGTCGCCATGGCTCTTCTCGAAGAGCTCAAGCTGGTGCTCGCCCGCAATGAGGGAGAGATCGGTCGAGTTCTCAGGCATTGTCACCTACCGTCTGATCGATCTGATCGAACCCGATCAGGCCGCGATGCTGGTATGGATCGGCAGTTGCCGCTTGCTCTTCGGCAGCAGGCTTCGCCTCATCAGGGTTCATCCGGCAGCCATTGGCGAAGCAGGTTGCGACAAACCCGTCGATCTTCCGCGGCGAGTCCTTCTTGTCCTTGCGCGGCAGGATCTGGCCATTGCCTGTCCGGTCGCCGTAGACATTCTGGATGTTCCAAGCGAGGACGGGGTTGCCGTCGTGCAAGATGCGGCGAGTAGCGACGCGGCCGATGATGTCGTCTGTCGGCGGCGTCATCGTATCCTTATTGTTGGGGTAGACCTTCACCGGAAGGTTCCCATCCCAAAGGTGCCGGACCGTGTTGTGCGCTTGCCGCGGGTCGCAGGCGATGACCTGAACATCGAACATCTCACAGAACTGCTCGACGTGGCTTCGAACCAGGTCATGGTCGGCCAAAGGACCTTCCGTGAGGTAGAGGTAGTTCTCGTCCGCCCAGAGGGACAGATTATCGACCAGATCGGGCAGTTCGGCCGTCGGCGACAACTCTGGCAGATAATACTGGACGAACACCGCGAGCGTGTCGTTTGGCAGTTCGAACATGAGCGAGATGGCGCACATGTCGAGGACTTCAGCCAAGTCGACGCCGATCCAGCACTTCTTGCCGTGGAAGCTCGATAGGTACAGTCCGCGCTGGTAGCAGGCTGCCCAAGCAGCGGCTTCAATCAGCGTCGTGCCGGCGCCGGTCCAGATATTGAACCGGGTGCGCGCCACCTCGCCCCGCTTGTCTGGGCGCAGTTTAAAGGCCTGCGCGACGGATGCGTTGATCTTGATCGGATCAAGGCTGACCCCATACATCGGGTTGGCCTTGGCGATGAGCTCCGGGTTGGTGAGCAGGCGATCCCATTCAATCGCCCGGGTCTCCCTATTCTGGTAGTCGTCGACGTCGAGCGTGTAGACCGCGGCAAAAAAGGTGTAATCCTCCATTCCGCCGAGGAGGACCATTTCCGCCTGCTTCATGAGGTCGAACGCCGGCCCTTCAGGGCGGTAGCCGGCCGTGGTGATCATTCGGCGCTGAGCATTGGGGCGCGCACCGAAGGCCGAGTCCACGACCTTATAGACGCTGGCGGCGCCGGCGTGGCCTTCTTCGAACAGTGCGAGGCTCGGGTTTAAGCCGTCGAGCCGCTCGCCCTGTGACGAGAGCTTGAAGATCCTTCCCTCGCCCTTCGTGATCTCATCGCTCGTGACCCGAAGTTTAAATTCTTCAACGAGTTCCGGGTCGTTCTTCACCATCTTTACGATGTCGCCGAAGAGCGTGTCGTCCGCCTGCTTCGCCGTGGCGGCAGCAATCGGAATTTCCGGCGCCAGGCCACCGGAGCAGCAAAGCTCGTAGAGCGCGGCGCGAGTCGCACGGAGCGATTTGGCGTTCTTTCGCGGGATCAGTTCAAGCGCAGTCTCCACCAGTCGCGTGCCGTTGAGACGGCGTCGGAAGCCTTGGCAGCAGGACTCGATCCAGATCTCAAAGGGCTCGAGAATGATGCTCGGATCGGGGTTCCCGTCCGCATCGATCTGGTTGATCTCCCAGTTGCCGCTCTCGAAATGCCGCAGGCGCTCGCCGAACCGGCAGAAGTCTACCAGATGCTCAGGCGAATAGTAGAACTCGCACTTCGGGTTCTCGGCCATCTCGAGCATACGGAGATAGCGCTTTGCGGCCGCCACCATAAAGCGGTTCGTCGGCAGCCTCCCCGATGCCACGCACTGCGCATAGAGCTCGGCGATGGCCGGGTAATTCGGGATCTCCTCGACTTCGCCGGTCTCAGAGTTTTCCAGGATCAGCGGTTCGATATGGGCGCAATCGGAACGGCGAAGACCGAGAATTACTGAATCCTGACCCTTCGAACCTGCTCTTCGTGCTGCCCGCGATGATTGGCGCGTCTTCTGCAACTCCGAGCATCCTGATTACTGAGGTGCGCTGCTTCAGACTGTCGGCCGTCGGCAATTTGCCGGCGGTGACCCTCTGGTTGATGAGCATGTCAATGAAGCCGAGCGACTCGCAGTGTGCCGAGGTGACCGAAGTCAGCTTCCCTTGATCGAGGAGAAGCTTCGCCCATTTCTGGAAGGTGGCCCTGCCGTGTTCATCGAGTGGCAGACTCGGAACGGGGATCTCGGAGAAGAAGACGCCGGTGACGACGTTCTCCGCTTTGCGCGCGGCGTAGACCGCCTCCGACTGGTCCGGACGGAACGTACCGCGGCGCTTTTTTTCTGCATCAGAGAGACGGTTCTGCCCGCCGCTATTCCGATTTCCCGCCATGCTGCACCCTTGCGCGCTTCCTGCCGTAGAGGCGCTCGCCGATCGAGGCCAGCAGCTCTCGATCCTGCCAGGGCAATTTGCTGTCTCGGATGTTGACGATCAGAATGTCCTGGTCGTGGAAGGCGTTCTTCTTCATCGCCTCGTAGTCGACGGCATTGGGGCCGCGACCCGTTGAACGAAAACCAAGTTGCGTCATGCGTGCATCGCTTCCTTCACCACTTCCCATGCGGCGCCAGTGGAAATCTCGTCGCGCGAGAACTGGCGCCACGCCAGCTCTTCGAGGCGAGCTTTCCTATCCGGCCTCACCACCTGCAGGTCATGCGAGGCGAGGTCGTAGACGATGGATCCTTGATCCTGCGCATGCACCGGCACGCCTGCCATGAGAGCGTCCGTGGCGAAATTGCTGTTGTAGGTCACGACGAGGCCGGCCCCGCTCAACGCCGCCGTCGGATCACCTTCGAGGCGCTCTGCGAACGATACGTGAGGCGGCGCGACGCCGCGCTGAACCTCGACAGGGTGCTGGCGGAACTTGACGTCCCACCCCTGCCTCCAGAGCTCTACTCCGATTTGGCGATACCACTTCAAGATATCGATCCCGATCAGCGCGGTATCGCCGACGACCTGGCCGGCAATCAACGCGTAGCCACCGCCCGGCCGCCAAGGTGCGAGCATCCCACCGAAATGCTCATCGAAGCGGCTCGAGTCATCGACGCGGGCGAAACGAGCCCGACCGTTGAGTCCATCCCAGCCGAGAGACGTCCAATGGAAACGATCTCCAAGGTAGCCGCGCTCCATGACGAGGATCGGCCCGGAAAAGACAGGCCGGATGCGCAGACCCACGCGCCAGGACCAGACCACTGCGAAGTCAGCGTCGGCGGCCGGCGCCGCCTCGAAGTATTCAACTCGGAGGCCGTGCGTGCTCAAGCCGCGCGCCATCGCTGTCAGGTGGTCCTCATGGCTCCGCCCTGGAACCCGGTAGACGGCGGCTTTCACTTCGGAAATGCTCCTGTTTGCGGACTGTCGCTCACGCGAGTTCGAGGGCAAGATCCACTCTCGGCAGCCAAGACAACGTTGAACGATAACCAGCGTTGACCACGGTCACGCCAAACGTGCCGAGCTCGTCTGTCAGTTTCATGAGGTGGCGGCGCCAACCGACGACATCAGAATGTTTGTCAAAACCCGGCTTGTGGGTACCGAACCAATGCATCCGCGCGCCGTCGTCGGTGTAGTCGAGACCGATCAGGACGATACGTCGCGCGCCCGCTTTCGCCGCGATGTGCACGGCCTGATACCCCGAATTCGAGCCAGACCGGATTGCTCCTGGATTGGGATCGAAGCCTTCGATGCCCGTATTCGTCAGCGTGATCACGTCATCAAACGGAACAGCCTCGAGCGACGTCTTTGCGCCCGCGAATCCTGGCACGCCGAAATGCTCGATCCACCACCGGGCGTCGCAGGCGTGCAGATGGTCGGCGAACCAGCACGGATAGACGGCGTCGTTCACCGCGATGACGCTGCACCTTTCCGCGGCGCGGGCGAGGCCGATCGTTCGCACATCATTGACCGTGACGGACGGGCCGCCTGCTATGATTACGACCGTTTCGCGCATCATCACGCCAGCAGGAGGAAAACCAGCCAAGCGAGCAACGTCACGATCAGCGCAAGCGCGCCGGTCACGACGTAGATCAGCATCTCGGCAAGGAACCCACGGGCGAAGCCAAACGGATTCTCCCTGTTGATCCAGAAATGCCAGATCCAAGCGAGCACCGTGATGAAGAACGGCGCCAGCCACCAGCCAATCCAATCGAACATGCGACACCTCATGGAGGCCGGGAAGAGAACCCTTCCGGCGACGCGACCTCAGTCGGCTGGGGTGAAATCGAGATAGTACGACCTGCCAGGTTGAAACTGGATCGCCGCACTCGGATTATCGACGTTCATTCGAAGCTCGCCCCAAGGGGTCGCTGTCGTGAAACGGCCGTCCTCGGACTGGACGTCTTCGGAATAGACGGATTGGAGGAATACCGTGTTGCCCTCCTTGCCCGTGCAGGTGAATTTTGCTCTGACTCGTGCCGTCATCGGCCTTCTCCTTTGTTGGCCCGGTTACCGCCGAGCTCGGGTTGATTTTGGTGCCGCGTTGTCAAATCTACGCTTTGACTTCCGCCGTCTTGCCGTCAGCGAGGAGATTTGTTCTATTGACCCTCAACTTCAGATAGGGGCATCAAACCGATGACTGAGCGCGAAACACGCCCGATGAATCCTGCGCAGATGGAGCAAAAGTCCTTTTCGTCCAGCGCTTTGGCTGCGGCGCTGCAAAACAGGCCGACGGAACCTGCGGCTCCGGCAGCCGCTCCGGCTCCTCAGCCCCAGGCGTCCGAAAAGAAATGATCGAATGGCTCTCGAAGCTTTCCGTAGTTGACGCGGCTACGATTTTGACTGCGGTTGGCGCGATCGCCGTGCTTTGGTATAGCGCTCGCGCCAACACCCTCGCCGCGAACGCGCACAGCCTTCAAATAACTTACGATTTCCTCGACCGCACGCGATCGCATATCGCCGCTATCCGAGACGCCACGGACTCGCAAACATATAAAAGCGCTTTTGAATCGACGCTCGACTTCTTCGAAGCCGCATCGCACGGCATCAATAACCAGCTGCTACCAAAGCCAGCATCTACCCTGATGACCGCGAATCTCGCGAACTACATTGCGGTGATAGAGCTCACTGAGGCCGCGCACGGCCTGAAGATACCAACCAGTGATGTTTACGCCGAACTCGCCAAATTCACCACGCGCAACAGGCCGCGTATCAACGAATCAAAAAAAGAACAGAAGAAGGCGCTCAATCTCTGAGGTGCTGGTTGATTCGAGGCTGGGGCTTCCCCACTCCGCGCCGTAGACCGGTATGTGACCCGTTCCGCGCCTCGCTATCAGGCTTGTGACCTCCTGTTGGAGCGCCTTGCCTGCCGGTTCTCAGTATCGCCATCCAAACCGTTCAACCGGAAACGGGCCTTGGTCGCGGCCGGGGAGTGTGCCGGCGCTCGTGAAACTTTGGCGGTATCGATGGGAATCGAACCCATGGAACGGTTGCCCGTCCTACGGCTTAGCAGGCCGCTGCATTACCTCTCTGCCACGATACCGTGGCGGAAGGTGGAGGGATCGAACCCCTAACCGTTAGGTTACCCTGGTTTTCAAGACCAGTTGCCGGCCATTCGACGGCACCTTCCGCACAAGCGCAATCAACCCGTTATCGGGACGACTGACTGCTCGAAGAAGGTGACATCGAAAAGATCATGGCGGTGTCCTGGATGGAGCGGCTGGACTCGAACCAGCGATACCGGGACCAAAACCCGGCGCCTTACCGCTTGGCGACGCTCCAGAGTTTTGTGGATCGTTGATTCGGTTCTCGTGGAAACCAGTAGATTCGAGGGTGATTTGAGTCGTGTTTCGCCGGCGGCGCAACAGCAGGTTCGAATTTAATTTTGATTGATGAAGTAGCCGAGATTAAATCGGACGTTACGCGACATGCATTTCGGGTCGATTTCGACCATGCCGAATTAATTTCTATTGAATCTCGCATGTGTCGGCGAAAACGCGGTAAATCCTGCACGCCTTTCAGCAACATCTATCAATGCCGCCGTTTTACGCCACAAGCTCTGAGGCCATCGCCCACAGTGTCGCATCGCCTTCCATCAGGAGCGGGAGCAGCAGCCTCTTTTCCTCTCGGTACACCGTCCAGAAATGCGGATCAGCGGACCCAATCGATCGTGAGTTGTCGATGAGGTCCGCCAGCTTGATCGTCTTGGCCGCCGGCGGCGCAAGAGCGGTGTGCGCGCGATCGAGCGCTTTCCTTGCGGCTCGATTGCCGTGAAAGGGCGTCGAGACGTCAGTTAGCCACGCGACCAGCGTCGCGACGGTGGCGCCGAAGCTTTCCTTGATGTCCAGCAAGGTGACGTCAGTATCTTCGACCGTGTCGTGAAGCAGCGCCGCGGCGATCATCTCCGGGGTATGCGGCACAGATCGAACGATCTCCGCGACGGCGACGGGGTGCACGATGTACGGCTGCCCATCGTACTTGCGCAGTTGGGCGCCATGCGCCGTCGTGGCGAACCGTAAGGCGTGTTTCTCCATATCTGCCGCGCGCTTGTCGATCTTCATGGGTTCACCTCACTCGGCATTGAAACGCGACACTGGATATGCCCGCGGAACGCGACGAAGCACCTCCGCCTCGTGGACATATTCGACGAAATCGCTGATCCAATCATGATCAGGCTCCTCCGGCAGAGTCGACTCTGCCGCAGCTTGCTCGACACGCTCGAGCAAGCTCTCGATCTCGGCAGCAACATCCTGGTAGAGCAGCTTTCCAAGTTTGATATCGACGATATGCGTCGCTTTGGGCAGCGGGAAGGTCACATGACCGGTGGAGAGCAACTCGACAGCCTCCTCCCCCACCCGGACAGCATGGGACAGCGCCTTCCAGTCTACTCCCTGCTGCGTCTCGGCCATCAAAGCCCGCCGGCCGTATTCATCGACCACCCGCTGCATGATGTCTCGAGCGTTTTTGATGGAGGCCGTGAACGGCATCTTGCGATCGCAGACCTCCCATTGCTCAACCCGCTGGCCGTGCGGAGTGACGTCTTCGACGATCGACATGTGCTGATAGGAGCCGACCATCGCTTTCACCTTTGCGCCGACGACGGCCAGCTTTTCGGCGGCGCCGTGAGTTTCGATCGCACCGTTCAGCATGGCGAGGGCTGCGCGGGAGGATGCGACACGCGATCCCCGGATCCCATACTTGTTTGCCTGGGTGCGAGCGTATCCGATGAAGGCTGCCGATTTCCTTGTCAGGAGTCGGTGCCGGTTCGCGATGATCTCCCGCCACTCCCATGCCGGCTCACCCTCGATCGCATATTCTGGAGCGAAGAGCATATCGAGCGCCATCGTCTGCCCTTCGGCAGCCAGCTGGAGGAACTTCTGGAGGCTGATTTGCTCCTCATCCACCTCGCCGGCGTAATTCTTCTCGCCAGTGGCCTTCGGCCGCGCGTTGCTGAGCGTCTTCGGTGCTTGCTGCAGAAGAATAGCCCGCGCCGACGGCACGAACACGCTCTTGAAGTCCAAGTCCGATTCCGGCGTGGCTGTCCCATAAAGGTGACTGCCGAACTTCATCCGGACGATTGTGCGGATGCTCATTTCTTCCTCCAAGGGGCGTTTTTCTCCCAATCGCCGGCCATGATGCAGCCATACGGGATAACCTCGTCGACGACGTCTGCAAGCCCGAATTCATCAATTTGGGCACGGACCGCCGCCGCATTCTTGTAGGCGCTCGGGAGCTCGGAGATATCCGGAATGCCCATGAAGAACCGGGCATCAATCCCCTTCGTCTCCTCGGCGAAGATTTCGGCCTCGGTCCTCCCCTCCATCAGGCGCCTGTGCTGCGTCCTGGAGAAGTTCCGGCCAGCGCCGTGCGGCGAGAAACCAAGCCCATTATCCGCGTTCCGGCCGCGGACGATGAGGATCGGCTCTGCCATGTTCAGCGGGATGATGGTCAGGTCCGTTGCGTCGGCCGCCCACCCATCGAACGCCGGCGTGGCTCCCTTCGCGTGATAGAAGAGACCATCCGATTTCCGGAAGACGAAATTGTGCTCGTTCCAGAAGCGTGCGCCCGCGCGCCCGCCGCTCTCGAGGAGAGCCATGTCATGGATCGCGAAATGGCTATCCTTCGTCCACTGCCGGATCGCCTGAAGCGCCTCCCAATAGAGTTCGCCGTCGCGCGTGTTCGCCGGAATCCACGCGTTCTGTTTCAAGGTGTCCGGTGAAAGCTGCTGGCGATATCGCTCGGCAACCCTCATTCCAGCCTTGTAGAGCGCGGCGCCCGGGCCGCGAGAACCATGGTGGGTGACAAGCGTGGTCTCGCCAGTCGATCGAAGCGTGCCGACGTAGGCGAAGTGATTGCCATCGCCCTGAGTCCCGAAGTGCGTCGGAGACAGAGTGCGAGCGTCACGAAGGAACGGATTGTTGATGTCGAGCTCCGTCACGTTCCCGACGCCAACCTTCCGGCCACCTGGTCCGAAGTGGGTCACGCGGTGGACAGCATCGAGCAGTTCGGCCGGGCTTGCACCCTTCACCACGGTCAGAGCCATTGAACAGCAGATATCAGCGGAGTGCATGCCCGGATGGATCGCCCTGGATGCCACCACCCCTCCAACCGGAATGGTTCCGCGCGGCCCCGCTGGGCAGGCGTCAGGCATCACGGCGCCGGCCGTGACAACGGGCGTCCTCATCAGTTCTTCCATCGTGTCGAAGACCGCTGAGACGTTAGCCGCCTCATGGGGGTTTTCAGCTCGGATGTTCATCTGGAACATTGGCACGACGTCACGCAGAGGTAATTGCGGCGCAGGCTGATATTCGGTGATCACTGCCGGAATGACCTTCTCTCGGTCGAGACCCTCGGCGATCAGCTTATTGGCTGTCGCAATCGCCTCAGGAAACCATCGTCCGGGCTTGGCGCCGGCGTCGATGAGATCCTTTCCAGTCACTTCAGTCATGTCGGCCTCCGATAAAGCGTGTAAGCATGCAGATGGGATCGCCGCAGGCGGTGCGATGAATTTCGTACTCCCAGCGCTCCCCGCATGTGGTCCTGGCGATTTCGTCGAGCATCGCGCAGCCGTCATCAAACGCTGGCGACCGTAGGCCCGGAAAGTCGCTTCTAGTCGAGATCACAGTCCGACAATATTCGAACGAGGATGGGTCTCGCCTCCACTCTTGGAATAGCTCGACAATTCGTTGTTGCAAGCGCCGCATCTCCTTTTCGAGATGCCCGGCTTTCTCCACGCTGCTCATTTCACCTCCAAGCGCCGGATCAGTTCCGGAACAATCACATGCCACATGGTGGCATCGTATACGGGCTCGCCGGGTGCGAACCGGATTGGCTCCATCTGCCGGGCGTAGAATTTCGCGGTGGCCACGAGGCTCGCATTCGACATTCTGACGAACTGGTCCTGGCTCTCTCGAAGCCACTCCGCCGCCGCTTCCGCGCGCTCTTGCGCCTCTGGCCTCAGTCGAAAGAGACTCATCAAAACAGCTCCATCTGAGGTGGCCGAAGATCAATCGCGTCAGCCTCGCGGCGCGCCTTGTCAGACCATGATTGCAGTTCGGCGGAGAACTCGCATTGGTTGGAGGCTCGGGCAGCAGCTTCGCGCGCCAGCACTTCGGCATAGAAACGGAGGAAGGTTTTGGTTTCTTCTGGCGTCCACTCACTTCGATCGGCTGGAAGCGTCCGCTTAGTCGTCGTCATCGATCGAGCACATCATGAGGAACTTCAAGGCCAGAGGATCCCCGGCGATCGCCTTCCGGGTTGCCACCTCCCCCATGAGGGCACCTTCCGGCTCCCCCTCAAAGAGCGGCATGAACTCGGCCAGTGCTTCGGCCTCTGCGTCGAGCTCGGCAGCCAACTCCCGTTCCCGATCCGCGGCATCCGCCATCGCTTTGTCGAGATCCTCAAAGGTGATCTCCGGAAACCTCTGGACGAGTGCATCCTCGAGTTTCTTCCGTCCCTCGAACGCCTCCGAGCCATACATGATGAAGTCGACGAGTTCGTTGTGCCTGGCAGCCGAGATCATTGATTGCCCTCACCTAATTCGACTACGACGTCGACGATGGTCGCGATCGGCTCGAAAGTGCCGTCTTCCCTCTGCACCGCAAACGCGCCGGGCTGAAGCGCCTCGTGCTGGCCTGCATCGATCGCTTTAGTCTCAAGGGCATCCTGCAACAGGAAACACGCCAGCTCATGCAGAGCCGCCTGCGTGGCTGCGTCCTTCACGGCCGGCGCTCCGAGATCGGTCCACTTGATGGCCTTGCAGACCCGGATCAGTCGGCTCAGGCGCCTTGAGGCAGCCATCGCGAGCAACCGGCTGTCGCTTTCTTCGTAGCTGAGCACCTTCGAAACGACCGCACTGACAATCTTCTCGTATTCCTCGTCGTCGAGCCAGATGGAGCGCAGGCCGAGCGAGTCTTTCGCCGCGGCGATGAGTTCGTTGATCATGCAATGAGATCCTTTGGCGTGAACCGACAATATTCTTCGTGCCCCTTCAGCCGTGTCAGCCAGGAACATCCTGGGCAGATCGGTTCTCGGCCTGCGTCACGGAGGCGCGTCCGGCCGATTGGGATCTTCACATGGCCGTTGCCGCCCTTGTTCGGCTCGAACACGTATTCTTCCGAAGAGTCAGGGGCCTGCGGTTCGACAAAGAGGAGCACCTTCGAGCCGAGCATCTTGATGACTGTCGCGGGGAAGTCGCCAAAGACCGGTTCCTCAATGCCATAAGGATGTCCTTGCTCCTCGTATTGGATGAAGAGCCTCGCCCAAACAGCATCGCCAGGCAGGTAGACCGGGCGGCGCCATACGCACTTCCACTTGATCGACGTGATGCCGAGGCCCTTCACCTTCGCTTTGATGTTCTCGCGGGCTTGGCAAAAGCCGGCGCCATGAACGCACCCGCGGCATGTCTGATAGGTCATTTTCGTGTCCTGCGACCGAACCTGCGCTGATATCGGCGCGCGATCTCGGTGAAGTGCGCCCACTGCTCGTCGGAATAGAAGATCGTCTGGTGGTGCTCACCGCCGCGAAGCTCGTCTCGGATACCGTCTGGCTCGTGTCGAGGCTTGCGTTTCAACCTCGCCAAGGCGTCTTTGAAGATCGCGTATTGCCTGCTCCGGTAGTGGCGACCGTCGGAAACCCGCCAGACCGTGATCGTCACCCGCTCGATGCTCATTTGCGGTCGCTCGTTCGGAGGCAACCGCGCATCATGCCCGGCCCGGCAGATGAGGTTGCCCTTCGAAACGCGCCACCACTTCTTTCAACGCGATGACCATGTCGGCACGCTGGCAGTTCGAGGCATAGTTGGTGCGGGCCCCCTCCGGCCCATCGATCGGAAACGTGAAAAGAGCGAAGCCGATAGTCTTCCGCCCTCCAGGTGGGTTCAGGATTCCGTCGAGTGTCTTCGCGAGCGCGCGCATCAACTCGGTTGTCTCGATCTGGTCAGTCACGACGGCAAGTCCCTCTCAGTTCATGGTATCGGCGAAGAAACTCTTCAGCGGCCACCTCAGGCGCCCACGGCACGATCTCGAAGTCGTAGGGTTGGCTGCGATCTTCTGCGGACCATGCCTCTCCTCGCCATGGGAGAAGGTCTCGACGCTCTGTGGCGAACATACGAGTGTCAGCGATCTTGATTTCCAGCGGATGATCGATGGAAACTCCAAAGCGGTCGAGGATCGCTGCTTCACACCGTTTTTCGATGGACTTGAATCTCGGGATCATGGATTTCAGCGGCCCGGTCATATCGCCGCAAACAGCCTCCCCGACTTCATGCATCAGTGCCTCAAGGGCTAGATCTTCCGGGACGACCCAGCTCATACGAACACAGTGCTCGGCCACCGAATAGAATACCCGGCGACCTGTTATCCGGCTGAAACACTGACCGGCGCAACGCCCTTCAAATGCGAGTCCGTAGGCCACGTCCTCGATTGTAATCTCGGAGAGTTCTGGCGCCTCGAAGTCAAAGTATGTGCCAGAGCCGAGAAGGATCGTCGGACCAATCGCGCGCCGAATGACACTTTCTCGCATCATTTCGATCGATGCCAGTTCGCCTGGCGCAGCATTCATAACCGCCTGCAGGTTTTGCCCTAATGCCTCAACCCTCCCCGACGGAAGCAGGCTCTCCGTTCTGAGGATCTGTAGAGGAGTGACCGGGCCGCCAGAAATGACTCCGCCATGATGGTAAGGCTGGAGACCGACTACCCCGGCGGGCTGGCTTTTTTGCCCCATAGCCGCATCGCCGGAGACGAAGCCTCCCCGATGAAAACTACGGATTCCGAAGAGCTTTGTGAGTTTTGTCCAGAAGGTATCTCTCATCTCGCTATCCATTCAAAATGCTCTCGAACGTTGAAAATCCAACAGACAATCGCGAAGCTTGGAAAAGGCCCTCGCCTCGATCTGTCGAACGCGCTCTTTGGAAATGCCTAGTCGATTGCCGATGGACTCAAGCCCTTCCTTGGGCTCTCTCATGTGGCGGACCGTCACGATCTCCCGTTCCCGAGGTTTCAAAGCACGCATGGCGCGGCGGACTGCCTTGGTCGCCCTTTCTGCTTCGAGGATCTCAAAGACTAGTTCGTCTGGCGCCGGCTGGGGGCAGACAAGGGTATCGCCGACGGTGAGGCCGGCCTCGGAAACCCTGTGCTCAGTCGATACGTCCCGGTGCGCGCGTCCTTTGAAGAAGTTTCGTTTCGCGTCGTTCGACATCGAATGGCCAACTACCGAGTGCGACTGGATGACAGCGTCTCGCATGAAGGTCCGAACCCACCAGAAGGCATAGGTGGAGAAACGATAGCCCTTCGAAGGATCGAAACGGGACGCCGCAATCATGAGACCAATATTTCCCTCTTGCCGGAGGTCTTCGATATCGGCGCCATAGCGGGAGAAATTCCTGGCGATGTGCATAACCAGAGGCCGGTGGGATAGGACAAGCTGCTCGACCGACGCTGTCTTTTCCTCTTCCAAGGTCAGGAATCGGTATTTCGGGGTGCGCATTGCGACGCGGCTCCTTCGAAGCGAAGAATTAGCCCATCAGGGCATTGATGAGCGGCATTGCGATAAGCGCTCCGATGATCACCATCGCCGAGACGCGATTGACGCGGCGATGGCTGCTGATCGTTGTCGGATGCAGGAACCTGGCATCGAATGTCTCGTCCTGCCCCGGCTGATGCATCCAGGCCGGGTATTCCGGCACCGGCGGAAGGATGACCGGTCGATCGGCGACAAGTTTCTCGCCGGCGAAGAACTCAGGCCCGCCGGCGTCTCCCTTGAGAAAGGAGAGCGCGGCCTTAAGCAGAGTGCGCGGAATACCCATTGCTGCCCGCCCCTACTTGATATTCAGGAAAGGAACGGCCGAACCGGGAACGAACGTCGTCGGCAGTTGGCCATTCCATTTCTCCGCCTTCGTCAGCTCGACGAGGTTCGGTGACTGCGCAAGGGCGTCGGACTTGGCCTTGATGGCTGCGGCTTCAGCTTCGCCGTTCAGCCGGACGGCCTCGGCGTTCGCCTTTGCGGTGGCAAGCTGGCTGTCGGCCGCGGCCTGGGCTTGCGTGACGGCGACCTGAGCGAGAACCTTTTCGCGTTCGAGCTTCTGCTTCTCCGTCTGGACGAGCATTTCGGCCTGGGCCCGCTGTTCGGCAGCCGCTTCGACGGCATCGGAGAAGTTGATGTTCTCGATGTTGACGCCTTCGACCTTGATGAGCCCTTCGCCGAGCTTGATGATGGCGGCCGAGACCTCATTGTTGAGGCGACCGCGCTCCCGGATGGCCGTGTCCGCGGTGAACGTGCCGAACACGTTCTTGATCTGCTCGCGCACCTGGCGCTTCAGGATCCTGGACTCCAGTCCCTCGAGCGTCTGGAACTCGCGATAGATCGTGCGGATCTCGTTGTCGGTGGCGATCGCCGAGTAGTTGACCGAGAAGCTGACATTGGCCGTCTGCCGGTCAGCGGTGTAGACCGGCTCATCAGCGAATTCGATCGCCTGCGTGCGGACGCTGATCGAGTGCGCGTCGTCGACGAACGGGAGCTTCCAATGGAAGCCCGGGCCGGAGATGGCCGAGATCTTGCCTTGGCTCACGACGACGGCGCGCTCGCCCTCGTCGACCGTGTAGAACGAGCCGCCGAGCAGCGACAAGACGAACAGGACGACCACGGTCCCGATGAGGATGGAAAATCCGCGCATTATTTCTTCTTTCCTTTCGATTTGGCCGGGCGGCCGCGATACCATTCGATCGCTTTGACGACGCCGGCGGCGATGATGATTGCTACAACGCACGCTCCGATGGCCTTGAGCATCAGCCACCCCACGATCGCACCGCCGCGACTGCGACCAGCAGCGAGACGCATGCGATGAACGAGAGCGCGAGAACGACCGGACCGCGTCGACCGTCGTAGGCCTTGCCGTCGTCGTTGATGGTGTTCATGTCTTCCGGCTTCACGTCGGGACTCCTCAGAATCGCGGTTTCGAGGCTTTCGCCTTTTCGATCCGCTTGGGCTGCAGACGAGAGACAGCGCGCATGGCTGCGAGGCGGAGTGTCGAGGGCGGCGTTTCCCGCTTCTCGACATCGGCCCGACGCGCGGCTCGAGCACGCTCCTTGGCCCGGCGGTCCATCTCCTTGAAGGCACGGCGCATCTGCGCACGCTCAACCTGGCGTGAGGTCATTGGGGTTCCTTTTTGATGGTGGGGGCTATGTGCGAGGACCGGACTCGACACCGGCTCTTTGGCAATCGTCGCTTTAAGCAGGCTTCCCTGGCTGCACCGTTCGCCGCGGATTGTACTTCTCCGCAGTCTGCGTGTTCCTTCCACGCCGCCTCGCAAGCAGAAGATCACCTTCGGAAGGAAGTGCTTCGGTGATCGATCCGGCAGGCCAGCGCCGGTGGTGGGGCCTTCCGTCTCGCCCCCACACGATCAGCGCATTCAACCTGCCGTCTCTGCATAAGTTTGCCGTCGCCATTCCGGCGCCAGCGAGTAGGCTTTGGGACGTTGCGGGGAGCGACCCCGCCAATCACCGGCCCTGGTTGCCGGCATGAATGATGCCGCCATGTGGCACCATCGCTCAGTCACGTCCCAAACTGACTCTGGATGAGGGAGATAGACCGCCAGCACGCCCGGTGCCTCTTGCGGAGCCCTACCCTTGGTCTCCCGTTCGTCGACTGGCCAGAGTCAACATCGCGGGCACCGACCAACGCCGAAGCGCCATCCAGATCTTGATGAGGCCAAGGCCTCGAAACTTGGTCCGGGTGGTCAGGATTGAACTGACGACCCTCCGCTCCCAAAGCGGATGCGCTCCCGCTGCGCTACACCCAGACATGCCCGAATGAGCCACCGATCGGAGCCGTCGGCAAAGGCAGGGGAATGGCGCCCCAGGGCTCTGCACGGTACCGCCGTGCCGGATCACAAACCCGTCTCGCGGCTGGGCCGGGCCCACTTCGATCCGGTTGGCGTCTGCCATGATTACCATGGCTCATGACAGGTCCCCGAGATCTCGGCCGCCGCCGGTGAAGGCGCGGACACCGCATTCCTGAGAGGCTTCGCCTCGAACTCAACGCCGGCATTCCACCGGACCGGCCATCCCTAGCAGGACGCTACGCCTGCATTGCTTCCCAGCACTGGGGGTCGGATGGCTTCCCCTATGATTTCTCAAGCTCCGATGAAGATTGTGCCGTAGTTCTGGCCACGCTTGGTGAAGGTGAACTTGCCCTTGATGACCCCGCCGACGAGATGCGGCATCATTTCGCAAAGGTCTTTCATGAACACGACCACCTTCGTTCCGCTGGACCGGGTGAAGTAGAAGTAGGCTGCGCTTCGGCCGCGCGCCATGTCGTCAAACTTCAGCGTGTCCTCGAACACGAAGTTATCCTTCATCTCGGGCTGGACACGCTTCCCATCCACCCACTGGAATTCCGGACAGTGAAGCTGATCGCCGGCCGCGGTGAACGGGATTGGATAATTTCCCTTCTTCGAAGCCATGCGATCATCTCCTCAAGATTGGTTGCAGGGGGCGGATTTGAACCGCCGGCCTCCAGGTTATGAGCCTGGCGAGCTACCGGACTGCTCTACCCTGCAACGTGCCCCTTCGGGCGAATTCCGAAGCCCGTAACGCCGGGACTATGCGACCGAACTGTGCCTTTAGGCGGAACTGATCTTCGGTATTCCCCGCCTCCCGCTTTTTCTCGCTCACGGGATCGAGCGCTGGTTTCCTCTACTCGGCGAACCATGCCCGCCGCGGCAAGGCGTTACAGCAACCAGAAAGCCTCCCACCTTGAGGCTGGGAACGCCGAGAGCATCTATCTCAGCCTGTGCCGGACGAACCCTCGCGGTATCGCCATTCCCTTATCGCGGGGTGCCTCCGGGCTATCACCCCCATCTGGCGTGAGCGGTTGATAAGGCCGCTCCCCCTCCTCGGATGCCCATTCGGGCAAATCGGACCCACACCACGCCGGCCTATCAGCGTCTACCGCTCAACCCCCCGATTGTGGACGGCGCGGCTGGCGTCCCAGTGTCGCCTCCGGAAGGAGTGCTGGGGTGGGTTTGCCGTGCGCTGCTCCGCCAGAGGCTTCAACATTCCGCACGTTCGGCACACATCTTCACCCTTTCGGGTAACCTATCCGCCCATGGTTTCGTCGGTCCGTCCGCTCGTCCACCATGGGCACACCGGTCTCGCATCCGGCTTACGAACCCTCTTGTCGCTGGGTATGGAGCGTCCACTATCGCATGAAGGCGCCAGGCATAACGTTTCGGAGTTCCTGACCTATTCCCGCCCCCGCTGTACCGCGCCGGTGCCGACCGCTTCCCGATCTCTCAGGATGAGCTATCTATAGAATGTGCGTTTTCGCATGTCAACAGAAAAATGCGAATTCGCATTACATTCATCGAGAGGCTTCAAATGGGATTGGCTGGACAGTTGGCAAAGGCAGGCGGCCTCAAGTCTGCGCAACAGATCGCGCGCGAGCTCGCCGCGGCAGTCCAGAATCCTATTGAAAAGAGATCGAAGGAAGGCCCCAGCAAAAGGGGCGCTCGCGCTCGTTCAATTGAAGCGGCACCCGCTCCCATCCGCACGACAAAGACGCGCGGGCGTCCACGAACTGGCGTCACGAAGCAGCAGATATCGATCCGCCTCGACGCCGACATCGTTGCCTTCTTCCAGGCAAAAGGCGACGGATGGCGATCAGCCATAAACGATGCGCTACGCCTCGCAATGAAGAACTGAATTAGCGGGACACGCTAATTACCGAGGCAAAACCCCGTATCGGCGACACATTTCGAGCACAGCATACGAAGCGCTCTCCGTCCCGCCTATGCCGGTCACAACGAACGTCTCAATCTTTTGCTTGTCTGCTGGAATGTGCGCAAGACCGCCCATGAAGGGCTTGTCCCCTGTGTATCCCCCAAAGCTATTTCGGGCGTTCACATAGCCACAGACCCAGGTGTTTTTCTCATCTTCCTGGGCTGCAGCCATCGGGCCGAACATTGCGCTATTCGGATCCTTGAGCGATTTCCGGACGCCCTCCTCCACAACCGCCTTTTCCGCGGAAGTCAATGCGCGCGGCGTCGTGGCCTTCACAACAGGCGCTGGAGATTGCCCGGCCGTCGTGCAGCCGGTCAACACTAAGCTCACAACCAGAACGGATTTCCGCATCATTTCCCCCACAGCCAGAACGATACATATCCTTCTGCGGGAGGGCTGAAAAAGTCAATGAATCCTTGACGATCAACGAAACTCTGGCGGTCTCATTGTGGGATCCCTGCACCACATGGGCAACATCTCGAGCAATCCGTTGTCTCGCGCGTAGATCTCCAGGCTGAATTTGCGGCCGTGGTGATATCGGCAGAGCGCCCAAAGGTTCTTCCACTCGTGAAGGAGGTCAGGGCGATCTACGACTGGGATGATGTGGTCGACGAGATCAGTGAGCGTGTCACGCTGCTCCTGCATACACCATTCGCAATACGGATTCCGCTTGCGGTATGCGATGCTGAGCCGCCGCCATTTCTCATCGTAGCCGCGCAGTGATGGCGAAGATCTGAAACGCCCAATGGAGGAGAGTTTCTCAGCCGCGATCGCCGTGGGGGCGGGCTGGAAAGCCTTGAATCTCGGCGGCAGTCTATGTGTTCGTTCGCTCAAGTTTCGTGTAGCTTCCGCGTATGCTTTTCTACGCGCTTTCCGGATTTGCGCGGCGGGTCGCCCTCGCTCTTCCCCTTAAGCTTTTCTGATTGCACCTTATGGAAGTCGCCAATGGCCGAGCCGAGCGTGAAGTGTAGATTCGGCTGAGCTAAATCGGTACTAAGAACAAGCGGCATTCGCAAAGATGGAGGGGTCCCAGCGACGATTTCCAACGCCCGCCAAGCGCCATCCACGTGAACGTAACCTGCAACTTTGTTCAAATGTGAGTGCCAATCCATATGCGCAACGGTAGCATCGGCAAACACGGATGTAGCCGGTTCTTCGCCGCCAATGGATTTATGCTCAACGGCAAAGATCCCATCCACGACATGCTCAGCTATCTCGCTCAGCACCGCAGATTGCGTACCTATGTCCAGATCAAAGATGAATTCCGCTAGCTCGTCGCTTGGCAATTTCTCCCAGATACCGGCACCATTGAGCATGCGCGCGGCAACCAGAAGCTTGTCAGAACCGGCCCCGAAATCCGCTGGATACGCGTCGGCGAAATCCTTGAACTCCTGAAAAAATTCTTCGCGCACCGACTGGTTACCGTAATCCGCCTCGACCAAGTCCTGATAGTCAGAGGGAGAGAGACTGGCAAATCTGTTCATAGCAATTGGACCTTTCCTTTTGCATCAACGTGCCACCCAGTGAGATGTATATTGTACTTCTCAAACTCTTTAACAACCGCCCTCATCCCGATCAGTTGATGATCCAGCAGTCCGAAACGTCCTGATCGGTTCGAAATCACCCAATTGGGGCGCCCAGTGAGGCGTCCGTCCCAGGTGATCTCCCCTCCGAGCCTCGCGATCTTTTCCGGTCCTGGCTCGAGCAACGACGGATGCCCTAATTTCGTGTAGCCAAATGCCGGATCGATCCCGCGAAGAAGAATTGTCCCTCTCCCTCCGTCGGTCACCTGCTCCTCGACTGCCAACCAAATTTGGGCATCTCGATCGAGGACCCACAAGATGGTCGCAGCTTGATGCACCATTTGAGGTAGAGCAAAACCCTTCTCAGCCAAGGCAAGGTAGGAGCGAATCTCTCCGTAGTCCCGGGAAAGCTTCAGCAATGAGCGGGGCTGAAAGAGCTGTTCGGGCACGCTGGCAGTTGCTTGAGGCAGGCACGGCCCCCAATGCTGATCTAGATTCATCGCATTCTCTTACGGCAATTTTCGCCAAGTAGTTGCATGAGAGAAATGGCGCCGCAAGATCACTGCTTGAAATCATTTCGCTAACGCTGCGGGAATTTGCCTGCCAGCGCGGTCGGGGTTCTGGACCCCCAAAACCTTAAGATGACCCCCCATACCCCCTGTTCACGTTCCGTTCGCCTCAGGCGGGGCCGTGGAGCGCGTCGGCGAGCCGGTCCGGCACCAGACGACCGGCGAGCGCTTGCGCCTCTGTGTGGGCCTGTATGGGGCGCGCATGGTGGGTGTCGTCGATGCATCGACGAGGATGGCGAGCAAGCGAGCGGCGAGGCATGGCGCGCCCTCCCCGCCCGTGGCGGGCGGGTGGTGGGTTAGCGGGACACGGTAAATGCATGGTGGGTGTTTGTGCTGGGGGTGTTGATGGCAACGCCATGGGGCAAGCCTGTGATACCTGGCATCACCTGACAGCGGTGGCCGGTGATGAGTCGCAGGGGCGCAAGCTGTCATGCAAGCGCCCGTCCATGGGGCTGGATAGCAGGCAATGAGCTGCCCTCTCACGCGCGCGTGCCGATATGCACCGGCCCGGCCGAACAAAAAAATATGCGCATTCGCATTTTCCTTGTTGACATGCGAAATCGCATATGGCTAATTGGTGACAGATCAAGAGTGATCGCAACGGAGACCAACGCAATGCGCTTTACCGCTGAAGAAGCCCTCGACCTGCGCGGCACGCCCGACGCCATCCGCCTCTCCCTCGCATCCGTCAACCGCATCTGCGACCAGCATAGCGCGGACCCCAAAGAGTTCTTTGACGAACGCTATCCCGACCGCCTGCCCTCGCAGGTGATCATGCCGGACGCTGGCGACCTGTTCGTCTGGCTTGGCTACTGACCTTTCGGCAACCGCCCCGGCGGGCGGTTATCGAAATGCCAGACACCGCAATGACCACCCCTTCACGTCGCACGTCGCGACGGGAACCGGACCATTGCGACCCATGCGAGGCCCGTCCTCGGTTCTTTGACAAATATCGACGGCACCCACCACGCCGCCCGATCATAGCGCTAGCCCACCGTGCGCACGGAATAACGGAGGCATCAAACGGCGCGCAAATGCGCCGTGGGTCCGGGGATGACGCTTCCCCGCTGATGAGGCCTAGCAAGGCCGAAACCTGCCGACTGTGGCGCAATAGGAGACTGAGAGAATGGCAATCGCCTTTGACACCTTGGGGTATGCGAAGCGGCTTGAAAAGGCCGGAGTTTCGCGAGACCATGCGGAAGCCCACGCGGAAGCCGCAAAGGATTTCATCATGGCGGAACTGGTAACGAAAACCGACCTTGCCGCCGCGCTGGACACGGCAACGCTTCGCCTCACCATCCGGTTTGGCGCTATGCTCACCGTCGCCGTCGGCGCGCTGGCAACTCTTTCCAAGCTCACCTAACGCATACCGGGCGCGGCCATCGCCGCGCCCCTCCCCGCCAATTGTGGCACTATAGGAGTCTCAGCGATGAAATTCGTTCTGGTGGCGCTCGCCAGCCTTAACGGCGACGTGCATTCATTCGTTCTCGACGGCCCCATGACCTATCAGGATTGCCGCAAGGCAATGGCTGAAAGCGTCACATGGGCCGAAATCGTCCCCGGAATGTGGATTGACCTTTCCGGCGCGCCTCTCGTGTGTGAACCCGACGCCGCGCCGGCTGTGACCGTCTCCGCCACCCGCATGCCCTGACATCGACCTAGAGCCATGCGTATCGGCACGCCGCCCCGTGCCGATATCGAGACGCTAGGCCTGTCTCGTTTTCAGCACCACAACTTAGGAGCCTGCCATGGGAATGCTGGATCGCAACCATTACCGCACCCTGACCACAAGCAATCTGGAAGGGAAACTCAGCCGGGCAAACGAACGTGTCAAACGCGCGTCCTGCCTGACCGCTGCCCTCGATGATCTTTTCACCATCGACGAAATCGAGGCCGTTTTGAGCGAGCGCAAGAACGCCGCCGCCAGCCTCGCCCTTGCATCTGCCGCCTGACCTTTCGGCGTCCGCCTTCGGGCGGATTTCGAAATGCCAGCGCCGCGCCAGCGGCATCAACAGTAGGAGGCCCGAACCATGAACAAACCGCTTTCCCCGGCCGAACGTCGCGCGCTTTCGGTCAACCTCGAAGATTTCTTCCCCGTGCGCCGCGACGTCACCGGCAAGCATGCCGAGCCCTACGCGAAGCGTTCCGAAGGCCGCGTCCGCCGCAATGAGCGCCGCCAGGCCATCGCCCGCAAGCGTTCTTTCCTCTCCTGATTTCAACCCCGCCCCAAAGGGCAAATCCCGCCAACTGTGGCACAAATGGAGCCTGATCAATGTCTATCCTGTCTGAAAGAGCAATGCTTTCCCATGTGCGCGTTTCCGCTTGGAGCGCGCGCCGCATTGACCGCAAGGTGACGGATGAAGTGAACGAGTCTCACGGCGCGGCGAACGATGCCGGCCGGTTCAATAAGCTTCTGGTGGATAAAGCCGCCCTCTCCGGCATCACAGCCGCTGTGAGCAAGGCGCGCACGTTCCACTATTCCCGCACCCTGCCATGGCAGGATGACGGCGCGCGGTTGCTGCCGGCGGCGGCATTCGTCGATTACATGGCCCAGATGCGCGCCATTCGCGGCCAGTTTGACAAGGCCGTGTCCGAATTCATCTCCGGCTATTCGAAGCACGTCGAGGACGCCCGTTCTCGTCTCGGCAACATGTTCCGGCCGGAGGACTACCCCTCAGCCGACGATATCAGGAGCCGATTCAGCTTCGATACCATTATCAACCCGGTTCCAGCGGGGGATGATTTCCGCGTGTCGCTCGGCGACGCGCAAGCGGAGCTGATCCGCGCCGAGATCGAGGCCCGCGCCGAGGCGCAACTCGGCGAGGCCATGCGCGACGTTTACGGCCGCGTGGCGGAAGTCTGCGGACGCATGGCGGAGAAGTTGCGGCAGTATCAACCCGGCAATGATAACCGGAAGGCGGAAGGCGTCTTCCGTGACTCCCTCGTGGAGAATGTCCGCGAACTGGCTGGCATCTTGCCCGCGCTGAACATCACCGCCGATCCGAGGCTTTCAGCGATTGCCGACCGCATGCGCAAAGAACTGGTCCGCCATGACGCGGACGCCCTGAGGGATGACGAGGCCTTGCGGAACGAGGTGGCAGACGCCGCCGCCGCAATCCTCGCGGACGTTTCCGACTTCCTCGCCTGATCAATCTCGCCAGCCGTGGCACAATAGGAGTTTCACCACATGAATGCACAAGCCATTGACAAGGGCGTCACCGTCGATTTCGCCGCCAAGCTCATTTCCGAATATGCCGCCGGCGATACGCCGGCCATGCTGTGGGGCGCACCGGGAATCGGCAAATCGGACGTTGTCCAGCAGGTCGCGAACGATAACGGCTATAACCTCATCGACCAGCGCCTGACGACGCTGGAACCCGTCGATTTGCGCGGCCTTCCCTTCATCCGCGACGGCTCGGCAGTTTGGGCTAACCCCGACATTCTCCCGGATGCCAAGCGCGACGGGGAAAAGGGGATTTTGTTCCTCGACGAAATCAACGCCGCCCCGGCATCGACGCAAGCGGCCTGCTATCAGCTGGTGCTCAATCGCCGCATCGGCTCCTATGTGATGCCGGACGGCTGGCGCATCGTCGCCGCCGGCAACCGCCAGAGTGACCGGGCGAGCGCGCAGCGCATGCCCTCGGCGCTGGCTAACCGCTTCGCTCATATTGACGTCGTGCCGGATGTCGAGGCGTGGGCAAAATGGGCGGTTTCGGCGCAAGTGCACCCCGCGATGATCGCATTCGCCCGCTTCCGGCCGGCGCTTCTCCATATCATGCCCGGCGGCACCATCGACGACGGGCACGGCGGAAAGATCGTCATGGCGGCGGATGCCCGCGCGTTTCCCACGCCGCGTTCTTGGACCGACGCGGCCAAATATGCCGACCGCGACAAGGACATTCGTTTCCCCTTGATTGCCGGCCGCGTTGGCACCGGCCCGGCGGTCGAATTCGAGGGCTTCATCAGGACATTCCTTGACCTTCCCGCCCTCTCGTCGATCTTGAACGATCCGGCGGGCGCGCGCGTGCCGACCGGCCCGGGCGCGCTCTATGCGGTATCTGCCGCCCTCGCCCGCGCAGCGACACCCGTCAACTACGGCGCCATTCTGGAATACGTGAAGCGCATCCCGAAGGCCTATGAAGTCCTGACCGCCGTCGACTCTCAAAATCGGAACAAGTCGCTGGCGGAGACAGGCGCATGGGTCCAGTGGTGCGGCGCAAATGCGGCTGTCTTCGCATGAGCGCCACGGAACTCGTCGACAAAGCCCGCGCCGGCCTCATGCTCGACCAGCCCTTCTATGCGACTCTCTCGCTCTATCTGGAGCTTGTCGAGGACACCACATGCAAAACGATGTGGACGGATGGCGCGCGGCTTGGCTTCAATCCCTCCTATGTCGAGGGGCTGAAGCCTTCCGAGCTTCGCACGGCAGTTGCGCACAATGTCTCCCATTGTGCGCGCTTGCATCATGTTCGCCGGGGAAATCGAGATGCCAAGCGCTGGGATGACGCGTGCGATTTCTCGATCAACGCCGAGCTGAAAGCTGCCGGGTTCAATCTCCCCGACGGCGCGCCGCTGAACCCCGATTATGACGCCTTGTCTGAAGAGGAGATTTATCAGCGCCTCAAGGCCAAGGACGATGATCAAGACAACGGGAAGAAACCGCAACCGCCCGGCGACGGCAGCGCGCCGGCACCGGCGAGCGGCGGCAAGGGCCAGGCACCGGAAAAGCCCGGCGCTACAATGGGCCAGGTCCGCGACCCCGCACCGGGCCATGAACCGGCGAAATTTGCCGAAAGCGAAAGCGAGTGGAAAGCCAATGTCCGGCAGGCCCTCGCCGTCGCCAAGAAATCGAACGCCGGCAGCATTCCGGGCCATCTCGAAACAATCGACGAGGTGACCATCGCACCCCGCTACAACTGGAAAGAGGAGTTGCGGGCCTTCATCGATCAATCCAACGTCAAGGATTATTCGTGGATGCACCCGAACCGGCGCTATATCGGGCAAGGCCTCATCCTTCCCGGCCTTGTATCGGACTCGCTCGCGCATCTCGTGTGTGTGATCGACGACTCTTCATCAATCGACATGACCGCTTTCAATGCTTGTGCTGCGGAAGCGAAAGCGGCCCTCAATGAAGGTTCCGCCGACAAGGTCACAGTGGTGTTCTGCAATGCCGCAGTGCACCGCGTCGAAACCTTCGAAAGAGGTGATGACATGTCGATTACGGCTCGCGGCAGTGGCGGCACTCGCTTCGCCCCGGCCTTCGAATGGATCGCGGACAACGCTCCCGACGCTTCGGCGATCGTCTATCTCACGGATTTGGATTGCCGTGTGTTTGGCGAGGAGCCAGCGGCACCCGTCTTGTGGGTGGCCTATGGCGAAAAGAACGCCATCGCCCGGCGGGCGGCGGCGGTTCCTTTCGGCGAAGTGCTGCACATTGCAGCCTGACAATCCGGGGCGGCGACATTCGTCGCCCCGAACCCCAAGCGCAAAGGTCATCTGCGGCTAGGCCGGCGCGCATCAACACTCCCCCACCAATCAAAGCGACAAGCCGCGTGATGCAATCGCCCCGGAACGCCGGGGCGCGCTTTGAGCGGCAACATAGGAGGCAACCTTCCGCCGGATCATAAAGCCGGCTGCATCCTTCCCGATTTTCAGAAAGACCCAAAGAGAGACGAAAACAGATTGTGAGGCAGACATGAGCTATCCGCACGCCCACCCGCCGTAGCTGCCAGGACTTTCATTGAATGACCGGCCCGCCCTCGTGGCGAGCGGCCAGAGATGCATTGAGACGAATGAAAGCCCGGGCGACTCCCCGGCACCCTCCAAGAGGCAATGCCCATGACATGGATTTCCGAATGCGGGTGGCTCCCGCCGGATTAACAGCCCGGCCGTGGAGCCGGCCGCCCTCTATGGGCGGCACAAACCCCGCTCTTGTCGCCCCCCGCGCTGCGCGGAGTCTGGGTGAGTAAATTTCCCAAGTGTACGCCTTGCGATGACGGCCACGGCCTGACAGGCGCATTGTCACACAAGCAACTCGCTTGATTGCTCACGATCCCCTCCAAGAGCCCGAAACTGCCGTCCTCCAGCGGAGTCAGTAGGGTGCGGAGGTGATCAATGAACAATCGACACCGCAACAGGTCAATCGTGACCGTATAGGAGACCAACAATGTCCGACTTTTTGGCTCGCTTCAGCTTCATCAAGTCTGAGGCGCTGGCGACTGAAGACGGCATGGCATTCACTGCGGCGGGCTTTGATCTTTGGCCAGCCGGCGGAGGATGCACAGCTTGGCGGAAGAACCTGCCAGACGGCAAATACCTGCTTATCACCGGAATGGACGGTTCCGACCATGTCCGCCTCGATGATGAGGAATGGCTTATCGGCCTACACTCCGATGACGGGTGCTTTGGCTGGCGTGAAGCCGTGACCACGGAGGCAGCGATTGCCGCCGCTACTGCCCTCACCCTTTGAACATGCCAGGTCAACCGTGACCACAATGGAGATTGAGACCATGACCGATGCACTCGAAAAAATTGGCGTGGATGTCTGGATCGCTGCCACGATCTATGTTGATGCCGCAAACGACGAGGAGGCCGCGCGGATCGTTACCGAGCGATACGCCGGAACTCGCGATAAGTCGCTCTGCTACGATCACATGGGCGGCAAGGAATTGCCCATGGATGGCGATGATTTCATGTCGCCGGCGATCACGCTTTATGGTCTCTGCGAGGAATCCGAACTCGTATCGGCAAACGATCCGGTCATTGTAATGCGGTCTGCACTGAGGCGTGCCGAGCGCTTCATCTCCGGGTTTGAAGGCGATGAAACGCAGAAAGGAATTGACGTCATGTTGACCTCAATTCGTTCCGCGATCGCCGGCACACCTGCAAAGCCTATCAGCGATGCCGCGCCGGACCTCCTGAAGTGGCTCAAAGCTATCACCACTCGCCTGCGGGAGTCGGACGGCCATCTAAGCGAAACAGAAGAAACCGAGATCGCACTAGCGGAATCCGTCATCGCAAAGGCGGAGGGCCGCGCCAATGGCTAAGTTCACCGAAGGCCCGCTTGCAATTGAGATTCCGCCATCATCCAGCGGGTTCGGCCGGGCAATTTATGCCCGGCGCGAGGAAGGCCCGGATGTTTTCGTCGCCTATGTCGGCAACTGGAAACAGGCGCCGGAAGTCGAGATCGCGGATGCGGAGCTATTCGCCGCCAGCCACGAAATGCTGGCGATGCTGATCGACCTGCTCAAGCCGGGCAATGTGAATGGCGGCATCATCGAAGCCGGCCGGGACTTGCTGGCGCGCCTCGGTCACGACGTGCGGACAACCCGGCCGGAGATCGAAGACGAAAACCCCTTCCATCCCGAAAGCCCGGAAGGCCGCGCGTGGGCGGAGGGGCGCAGCTATGGCTAAGGGCACCGTCCGCAATCTCTCTTGCTGCGTATGCGGCGACGACGCCGGGCGATGGCACCAGCATTGGAACCGGGACACCGGTTATGGAGTCTGCGCGCCTTGCGTGGATTGGCTGCGGTCACGTGGCGAGACTGATGCAGAGATCGCCGACCTTTACGGCAAGGAAGGCGAGAACTGGGGGAAAGGCTCACTCTCTTTGGAGGCAACCGTCAATGGCTGATCCGGCAATTGTTCCTCTCCCCTGCGGCTGCTTCTTCCAAGGCCGGGACATGATCACGGTTGAGGATTGCAGCGAGCATTCCGATGATGACGAATGGGCCTGCGACAACTGCGGCGAAACCGCCATGGACGGCGGAGACCGTTGCATAACGTGCGGTTGCGAGATCGTAGAGACCGCGTGCTGTGACGCATGCGGTGAACGGTTCCCGCTGAACGAACTGGACAGCAAGCCCACGATCAACAGCCAGCTTCGCCGCACGCGCGCCAAGGAAGGCCAGTTGATGATGCTCTATCGAGCGGCTATGCGCGGTTATGACTTCGACCGGCTGGAGTGCCGCTCCTGCTACGGGCCCGGATTTCTCTCCGCGCCCTGACCCATTCAACATTCTGGAGGATTTCATCATGGTGCATGTGCATGTCACCACGCGCCCGGTCGATTCCGACGCCCCGGGCAAACATGTCGTCATCGATCACGACGTGCCGGAGCATAGGCACTGGCTTGGAAAGCATTGCTTCTGGGCATTCCGCAATGGCCATGTCATCACGACCTATCCGACCGATGAAGCCGTCACGTACCGTCCCAAGGCACCCAAGCCGGAACCGGAGATGAGCAGGCTCGCGTCTTCATCCGATTTCGACCATCCCTGCCCCGACGACCCTGACGGCGTCCATTTCGCCGGCTGCGGCTGCGACCTTTAATCAAGCACCCCGGCAATCGTGCCACCATAGGAGCTAAGAACATGCCTACGCATGAACCCTCGAACTTTGCCACCTACTCGGACGCGCTCGGCAATCCCGTCTTCGACACTTTTTTCGTCCTCGCCAATCTGGAAGGCGAAGACCAATTGTTTGCCTTCCGATCTCCCCGTGATCGGGATGTCGCCGAACTCTCGATCACTGCGAAGGGTATGCGTTGCCAGGCATTGACGCATCAGGAGGCATTCATTCTCGCTCGCGAGGGAATGCTCGCATGGGTCCATAACGGCGATGTCCCTGCGGACATGGTCTGGAGCCCAATCTATCTCAAGTATCCGGCGCGCGTCGCCTAATTCCCTCACGCCAAACGTGGCATCACAGGAGACCCAATCGATGGCCGTTCGCAAGTTTCTCGATCTTTCCACCGCGCACCTTTCGCCGGCGGCGCGCGCGTGGCTCTCTGAAGGATCGACACTCAATCATGCTGCCAACTATCATGGGCTCGCCGGCGGCGCGGCAATGAGCGCCCTCGGAGCGACGCTGACGGGCTGGTTTATGCACGCACCCAACCTGCCGGATTGCGGCCGCACTCTCTACGGCATCCCCGAAGATTTGTTTCCGGTGATCCGGCACGCGCGTGCGAAGGGCTGCGATTACATCTGCTTCGATGCCGATGCGGAGATTCTGCCCGAGTTGCCTGTGCTCGATGAGGATAGCGCTGCGACGGGACCGGCCGCTGCGTCAAAGCCCATGGCGTTCTCGTACTTTGAGGTTCGCCCCTGCATCGAGACCTACACCCGTCTTGCCGACCAGATCGAACACGGAAACGTGGATAGCTTCCGGTCCGAAGAGGAATACGCGGCGGCGCTCGCTCAAGCCGAAGCCGGCGGCGAAAGGTTCAAGGCCTTTTGGACCATTTTCGGCATCGACCGGGAAGGTCCGGGTTTCGCCATCGGGGACTTCACGACGAAAGCTGCGGCTCACGAAATCATGAATGCCATCCTCGCCCCCATGGCGGCGGCGCGGGACACGCTCGACGCCGGCAGCCGATCGTCAACCCCAATCACCGTCCTGTGCGACCGGATCGACGCGGCGTCCAATTTGCTGGAGGACTTCATCAACCAGTCAAGCAACATGGAAAGGATTTGAGCATGGCAGACAAGCGAACATTCTCAGTTCTGATCCGCTGGAATGACAACGATCAGGAACAAGGTGAATTCGGCACGATCGTCCGCGCCGATGACTGCGAGGATGCGGAAACGCTGGCGCGTGCCGACATGCGCGCCTCCCATATCGAGAACCATGGCGAGGATACCGCCTCTGAATACGAGCATGAAGACGGGACCTTCGGCGGATCGGTAGTCGAGATTTGCGAGGGTGCAATCTGGAAGGCAAAGGAACTGGAGGCGGCGCTCCGCGCCATGCTCAATGCATTCATTCCCGCGCCATCGCCAAGCAACCCCGTCCAACTTCTCGCCCTGCAAGAAGCAACTCTGATCATTAGCGAGATCGACGCCATCGGCGGCTAGGCCGCATGAACCAGCCAATCGTGGCACAACAGGAGATCAATTCCATGGATATCATCCGTGACAATGCGCATTCGCTTTATGACCTGCTCTGCGAGGCCTACGAGGCTTTCGACGGCGAGGAGGAAAGCGTGAAGGAAGAACACGGCGGCCTGATCGCCAAGATGGACGAACTTCTCGGCAAACTCCGCCCCCCGCGCGAATTCCTATTCGATGTCCGTCTCAATGCCTCCATCCGAGTGCATGCGCGGACTGAATCGGAAGCCGCCGCCATGCTGGAGAGGATTGACGCAAACACCGCAAATCTCGGAGCGTGGCCGAATGGCGATCCGATCCTCTGCGAGGTTTCCATCTTCGAGAATGCAGGAGGCGGTGTGCTCTCTGCCGTCGAGATTGACGGGGAACCCACGTAGGAGAACGTCATGGCAGAGTTCTACAATGGCCAGGCCATTACCGAGGGATGGGCAATTTTCGAGTGCGATGGTTCGGAAAATGGCCCCTTCCAGGCAATGAAGGACGATGATCAAGACGTCTTTGCCACAGACGACGAAGTGTTCGTCCACATCGTCGCCCGCGCGGCAGAGGGCAGCGAGTATCACCTCAAAGCACTGGAATTTCTCAGGGTACACAATCCCATTGAACACGCCGCCATAACCCAAGGCAAAGCGGCGGCAATGAAAGCGCGGGAGGACTACTGGGCCGCTCGCAAAGAGGATTGAGCGCTTTCAGGCCAACGTGGCCGCGAAGGAGATCGAACATGAAACTATCGGAATTTCTCGATGGTATCCGCGACGCGACAACGGTCGAAGAACTGCAGGCCGCCATCACAGCAGATTTCAAGCATTCCTATCGTGGCCCGACTTGGACCAAGATCTGTAAAGCCCGGATCGAGGCAGGATACCGGCTTGTTGACGCCCATGAACATGGCCGCTTTGTTCCTCGATTTGGAGCGGGCCGAAAGCTCCAGGTATGCGGCGAGACGTGCGGCGTTGGACGCGGCTACAATTCAACCGGCGTTCGCTATGTTTGGCACGCCGCCGGCGAATGGGCCATGTCGCTCATGCGCAAGAACGGCCTATCAATCCGCGCGTCTCATCGCGTTTGGGATCAGTGGAGAGATTATCCGCACTGTTGCCTCGCCGTTATCGAAAAATCGCTGGCTGGAGAGATACCCGACCCCAAAATGGATACCTTGATCGGGCCATACAAAGGTCATTCGCCGATCAATTATGGCATCGAGCGAAACGAGGCAGATGAGTGGGACAAACGTGCATCTCGTCCCTGCCCGTGCGGAAACGGCACTCTCTTCGATTGGGGCGGTGGCTGGTCGGAAGGCTTCGACTTCGTCAACTGGCACTGCAATGGCTGCCCGGATGTCTACACGGAATACATGAGCCGAGAACGATTCTACGCCATGCGCCAGAGCAGGCAATACGTGGCTGTAGAAGTGGCCTAACACATTCGATTTCAGCCGCGACCGGCGCTCGCCGCCGGTCATGGGTGCAATCGCCACCACAGATCAATTGTGATCGCAAAGGAGACTGAACATGCTCAGCAAAGAACGAGCCTTCGCGCTCGCATCCCAATGGGGATCATTCATGTGGGCCGGAGATCCTGGTGCGTGCATGTATGGGTTCCACTCGAATGATGGCCGACCGATATCGGAAGAACATCGATTGTCTTGCATCTCTTGGCTTCGCGGTCGGCAAGCCGACAACGCCGAGGATCGGGGAGACCTCTCGAGTCTTCTTCAGTTCATCACGAACACACCGTTACGGCCGGGGCTACTCGCATGATCGAGAGACCCGACCTCCAATTCCACAACCTCGGTTTCGCGGTGTCCTGCATACCAATAACCGATGAGGGAGAGATCTGGCTTCGCGACAACGTTGAGGACGAGTCCCGGCCGGTCCTAATCGAACATCGATATCTTGAGGACATCGTTCTCGGCGCCCGCGAGAATGGACTTGTGTGCCACGGATAGAATCCACCTCGTCTCGCATCGCGACACCTCACTTCGCGAAGTGACGCAACACGGCGCTGCTCGGCGCTGCGCAACACACCAGCCATTTCTCATGCCGCCGCCTGCACGCCCGCTCAGAGCGTTTTCGCACACCCACACGATTTAGGAGCCCACCAATGACAGCCTACATGATCGACGTCACCAAGGCAGCCATCCTCGCCCATCCCAACATGCACGTCATTCGAGATGCCGAAGGCCGCATCATCGCTTTGTGCCCTCTCTACGATGAGAATGTTTGCGATGGCCAATTCAGCTTCGCACCCATCGTTGAGCGGGCGCTCAATTCTGCCGCTCCGGTCGTTTCCGTGAAAGTCATGCGGCTTTCCGATGGCCGCGCAGACTATTACGTCTCCATCGCGGCCGGCGCCCGGGAGGTAACGCCCCATGTGTTCCGAGAGGAGTACAAGGCCGCGTATCACGTCGCCCTGTACAGATGGCTGCTCAACAATGGCCCGGATCCGGGCATCCTCGAATTCTCTGCCGGCGGGTGGCCGGCCCAGCCGACGATCCCGGCCGGCAACGATCTGATCGTGACGCGCCTCGTCGACGCCCTCCTCCATGCAAAACCGTTCGTCGATCGAGCGTGCCAGGCGGCCAAGGACGCCGGCAACTTCACGATGGCCGACATCCTCATCCCCGAAATCATCGAAAGCGCGCTTTCAGCCGCAGGAGCCCGCGCATGACTGACGATACCTTGCCCTTCAGCCGACGTGACATCGAGCGCGGCCTGATTCTGTTCCGGACCAGCAACAATGCGCACGGTCATACGAATTTCGTCTCTCTGACGGCGAAGGTCGATGCACTTCCCCAAGTCGCCAAGGATGAACTGGCAGGCATGATGCGGAACATCGCTGCCGAGCTCTCACCACAGATCGCCAGAAATGGCGAAGACAGCGCGGGGGTGACCGAGAAGGCGCGCGCTCTGGCAACGGCAATCCTGCAGCACTTCTCCGCCATGGAAGACGGCGACGGGAACGAAGCTCCCGAGCTTCCAATGGCTCGCGACCTCCTCGCCGCGACGCGCAGCAATCACGCCGCCGACGGGGTAAACGAATGCGTAACGACGACGCCCCTTATTCAAGCCCTCTCCAGATTGGCGGGCAATCGCCAGCCTGACGGCACATCTTCGCTCATCAACGCCGAGGACCGCACCACGATCATCAACGGGTGCCATGACTTGATGGTAGCAGCGCGCCAAGCGATTGCTGCCGCTCTACCGCAGTGGCAGTCGATGGACACTGCGCCGCTTGACGGCACGCACTGCATACTCTCGTTGCAGGAAGATGCGTTCATAGTCTCGGTGCAGGGTTTCCATCACCGCGGCAAGTGGATCGCCGTCCACCGAGACGATGTGCAGCCTTTGGCTTGGATGCCGAACATTCTCCTACCGGATGACCTTGCTCCGCCTTCGTTCCGGGCACCCTCCACAACGCCGAAAGGCGGTGCAGAATGAGCATCAGAACCTACCGCATCTTGCAGGCGGCATTCGCCCTGCCAACGTTCGCTCTCATGGCTATCTACCCGCTCGCGGCAGTGCCCTTTGCCTTCGCGTTTGGCGCAACATGCGCACGCGTAGACGCCATCAAATCTTCTGGAGCCGCTTCGGCATCCGCCAATCCCCTCGACAAGTAAGGATTTCAACATGCCGCAGATCGCGACAGACGTTCTCAAGGTGCTCGACGCCGCTATTGTCGAGGGTTCCAAAGTCATTCTCACCGGCCAGCTCGACAGAAAGCTCTATGTCGAAACCGACAAGGTTTTGCAGGCGGCGGGCGGGAAGTGGAACCGCTCGGCGAAGGCGCATGTCTTCGACGGAGATGCGGCCGAGGTGCTGGAGCCGATAATCCTCACCGGCGAATACAGCCGCACCAAGCAGGATTTCGGCCAGTTCGATACGCCTTCTGATCTCGCCGAGACAGTCGTTGACCTCGCCGACGTTCGCGCCGGCATGTCCGTCCTCGAACCCAGCGCCGGCATCGGTCGCATTGCCGCCGCGGCCCGTCAGGCTGGCGCGCATGTAACATGCTGGGAGATCGACGCGAAGCGCGCGGAGAAGCTGGCGGATTACGCGCCGAATATCGGCGACTTCCTCGCCGCAGAGCCGGTCAAGGCATTTGACCGCGTCGTGATGAACCCGCCCTTTGCCAAGCAGGATGACATTCGCCACGTCTTGCACGCCTTCAAGTTTCTGAAGGCTGGTGGACGCCTCGTTGCGATCATGTCGGCCAGCGTCATGTTCCGCGACAACAAGCCCACGACCGAGTTTCGCGAGTTCGTCTCGGCGAACGGCGGCAGCATCAAGCGTCTTCCGGATGGCTCGTTCAAGTCGAGCGGAACCGGCGTCAATACCTGCGTTGTCACCATAGATGCGAAGGGACGCGCCGAATGACAGCCGAGGTCAGGTCAACGTGGGACGGCACCTATACGATTGAGTATGAAGTCGAAGGGACCGTCGAAGAGATCGGCGCAGCGATCACATCTATCCACGGCAGCTATCCCACGCCTGGCTACGGGACGTGGTTTAACTGGCCCCCGGGCCAGCTATTCACCTGCGGACGTGCCGCAGGGAAGCCCAACACACACCTTGCACCGACTGACCTTGGCGACGGACGCTGGATCGCGCGCGGCCATCGTTCGACGTCGTGCGATTGAAGGAGGCGACCAGGGCTAAGCTGTCTACTCGCGAGAAACAGGCGATTATCAATTCGCTCGTCACCGCCATGGCGCTCGCCCGCCACTCCCTCTCCCCGATGCAAACCAATATGGCGACCAGGTCTGCCGGCGAGCTTCTATGGCTGCTCAAAATCGACAGTGTCACGTTGGACGGAGCTACCTACGTTGCCACTCCTCCAGGCGGCGAAACGGTCGAAATGTCGTTGACGGCACAGATCGACACCACCTCCGACGCGGATGCGGCACCGGCGCGATCAGGGAAGAAACTCTAGTGAAGTTCACCGCTTTCAAGGGCGCGACTTCCTACGAGGTCCAAGTGGGGAGACTTTGGATTACCTGGTGCTTCCTCAGTGGAAGCTATTGGCGTCGCCGTCCTTGGCGGCGCCTGTCTTGGGGAATTGAGCGACTGGAGTCTTAGCTCCCGCCCCCTTCTCAACATCATGGCCAAACGTGGCCCGACAGGAGATTAACGAATTGAACGCCACTGCTTCAGAGCAGGAGGCGGATGCATGAGCAATCCGCACCTGAAAAACATCATCAAACTATTCGAAACCTGCCGGCACCGGCATGACCTCTACGCTGTCTTCTCGGACTGGTGCGCTTGTGCGGCCATCTCCTTGAGCAACGCGCTGGATTTCCAGCAGCGAGAGACCCGTGAAGCACGATACCTGGAGATCATCGGTCGGTACGACAAACAGATCGTGGATACGTTTCCGAGGATTCTGGGGGAAGTCGTGATGGCGCTCGAAACGCGGCCGCAGGACATCCTCGGCGCGGTCTTCCACGATCTGGAGCTCCACAACACGGCGCGCGGGCAGTTCTTCACGCCTTACGAACTCTGCCAGCTTATGGCGAAAATCAACGTGGGCGGCCGCGAGGATCTGGAGAAAGTCATCGGGGAGCGCGGCTTCATCACGGCACATGAACCCGCCGTCGGCGCCGGCGCCATGATCATCGCACTCGCCGAAGCAATCAAGGATGTGGGGATCAACTATCAGCAGAAGCTCCATGTGACGGCCGTTGATGTAGATCCGCGCGCCGTTCACATGGCGTACATTCAGTTTTCGCTGATGCACATCCCGGCGGAAGTTATCATCGGCGACACGCTGCGCATGGAGTTCAGGGAGTCTTGGTTCACGCCGGCCCATATCATGGGTGGTTGGTCCCATAAACTCCGGCCTCGGAAGGCAAACGAGCCTCTCATCGTCGAACCGCCTTCTATTGAAAGTCCGGATCCTGCACCGGCGGCCGAGGAAAAAACCGGCTTGCCTCTCTTTGATTTCATGCTGTGACGCAGCATTCATGACCCAAACAGATCGGAGCACCATGGAAGTCAAATTCACGGAGCGCGGTTTCGCCCGCATTGATTTCATCGATCGCTATGAAGTCGCATGCAGTCTCCAGATGAGCAGCCTCGCCTCTGAAGAGGCTATCTGGTTTGGCTGCAACAAAGCCGAACCGAAGATACTGGTCCATGGGTTCGGCTGGATGGCCTTGACGATGCCGGACAATTACATCGCCAACACCCGGATGCACCTCACACGTCAGCAAGTGGCGGAGCTTCTTCCGTACCTTCAGTGCTTTGTCGCCACAGGAGAACTGTCATGAGCATCTGCGAATTCATCAAGATCTGGTACGCCGGCCGAGGGATGCGTCGCATCGTTCGCGAGGCGGCATCCCACTATCACCGCACGGGCGCGCCGGCTCCGTATGCCTTGGCGGTCCACGAGGCATATCTCCGCCGGAAGCTGGAGGATTTCCGCCAGTTTGCTGGCCGACGCTATCTGGAAGACCGCGCTCTCACGCTAGAAGAAATCAAGCAGGAATGGCTGGATCTCGTGGTGAAGCCGATGGCGATGGTCGACATCACGCAGAACGACGCCAAGGCGCTGAAGGCCGCAATCCTCGCGATTACCGACACCGAGACCTTCACTGGACCCGCCCGGCGCGCGCGCGACAGTGACGTCGCCGCCGCAATTTTCTCCGCACGACGCGGAGACATTTACAGAGGACACTCATCCTGACATACATCAGCGAGCCAATCGTGGCACCAGAGGAGACACCCATGAATCCGAAAGATGCCGCGAAGCCGGTACAAATCGAAACTCGCTATGGCGCCGATGCCATACCCAATCTGAATGGGCCTGGCTTCGTCGCCACCTACTATGCCCCGGGACTTGTGCCTGGAATGATCCGCGATCCCGAAACGAAGCGTCTTCGAAATTTCCCGACGCGCGAAGAGGCGATTGCAGCCGGCGCGGAACGACTGTTCCAGATATTGAACCTCCCGAGCGAGCGAACGGTCTCGCGAAGCGGCAAGGTTGAGCGTTATCGCAAACTGACGACGACAGAATTCGCGGTCAAAATTGCTCAGGCCGGCGTAACTCGGAAGTTTCTTGAGTGGGTCTACGGCACGAGCGAGCGGCGCATGGCCGACTGGATGCGAGGGGTCAACGACAAGGGGATCGAGGAGCAAATTCCTCACCCGATGAACGTGCTGCTTGAGCTCTTCATCGCTGACCCAAAAAATATCGACCGCGCCGATGAACTGACGCGGTCGGTCACAACGCCATACAAGGAGTAGGTCGCCGTCGGCGGCCTACCTCACCTGCCTTTGCGCCTTCTCGAGCATGTCCCGAGCTGCGCGGTTAGCCTGCCGGGAGTTCGACCGGCCGACGTTCGGCATTTCTATCGTCGCTCCCCAACGTTCCCGGAAGTACCGGAGGCTGATGAAGTCGAAGTGCACAGACAGCACGTCCAGAAGTCGACGGATTTCGTCGATTAGCGGCTCCTCGGATAGCTCGCCCTGCATCTGCCAGACGAAAAGATCGAGCCTCAGCATCTTATCCAGCCGCTCGAATTCTTCCGGTGACAGCATCGCCTTGATCTGGGCGATGTTCGCAAGGTTCTCGGCGACGGCGGCATGAATTGCTACCCCCGTGCCGCCGCCTCCCCCCACGGCCTCGTAATTGGCCGTCTTCAAGCCAGAGCCATAAGCGGACACCAGCATGGCCCGCAGCCGCTCGCCAGCTTCCCTCCGGCGGTCGCGCGACAATGCGCGAATCCCGCCCTTCTTTTCGCCCGGCTCGTCTAGCGCGCCGGAGCCGGCCAGGAATGCCAACGGCTCAGCCATCATTCCTCTGGGCGCCAAGCCCTCCGAACGCCGCTTCGCCTCCTCTTCCGCGAGCGCCTGCCTTCGCTTCTCCTCCTTCTTTCTCCTCTTCAGTTCTGCCCTGCCCGCCCGTGTTTTCGGATCCGGCGGCGATTCCACCGCCTTTGCTATCTTCGTTGTCTCAGCCACGACCTTCTTGCCCTTCTGATCTGAAGCGAGCGAGGTCGCTTTGAAATAGGCTTCCGGAAGCATTCCATCATCGATTCGGGCAGCTCTCCATCCATCAAGAACGGCCTGCCGCTCTTCTCTGGTGAGTTCCTGTCGGCGCTTCTCGAGCTTGTTAATGATGCCACGCACACCGTTCGCCGTCTTTCCGTGGCGCTTTGCGATGCTCAGGTGGATTTTGCTGATCGTCCAGCCGTGCATCCACATCACCAAGATGCAGAATTCGAGCGGGGTGATTTTTTCCAGATCGATCATCAGATTACGCCTCCCGCAGCAAGCTTGCCTTGCCGTCAAAGATCAGTTCACAGTGGCCGCCGTCTTCCCCACGGCGCCTCTTGAGGTTCAGCACCTCAATTTTTCCCTTGCACTTCGAGTATTTCTCCGCCCAATCCTTGCCCTCGGGAGAGTCCATGTCGTGCGGCTTGTGCTGACGCAGCCAACGGTCGCGCCGGAAGAGACTGAGGGCCCAGTCAACGTCCTGGTCGACGCTGGAACCGCAATCGAAGTCGGTGAGCTGAGGCCGCGGATCCTCGCGCCGCTGCGATGTTCGCGTGACCTGTGAAAGGGCGATGACCGCCAGGTCGGCTTCCTTTGCAAGCACCTTCAACAGGCCGGTGACGTGTTCAGCGCGATCGAAACGGTTGGTGAATTTGCCGAGCGCGCGAACGAGGCGGATATGGTCAACCACAATTGCTTTGAGCCCTCTGGACCGCTTCAGCACGATGCATCGATCCCGGATCTGATCGATCCGGAGTCCTGGCCGATCATCGACGAGCATCCGGGAAGACTGCAGCATCTTCTGCGCCACTTGGAGCTCGTCCCACTCGAACGCGTCGTAGCTTCCCTCTTCGATCTCGGAGACCGACACGGTTGTTTTTCCGGCGAGCGCCCGGCGGCCCAAGTCAACGTCCCTCATTTCGAGCGAGAAGAAGCACGCTGGGCCGTAGTTTTGCTGGATGTGATCGAGAAGCTGAAGGCCGACAAGCGATTTGCCGCCACCGGGAGGCGCGCCGATCACACCAAGGTCCCCCGGGAATATCCGCCCAAGTATTTGGTCAACCGGTGCCAGGCCAGTGTCGAAGCCGGGCGAAATGCCGGTGTCTCGAGTCCTCATTGACTCGCGCATCACCCGCGTGACGATTTCGCCCATGGTCTTGACGGGTTCAGCCTGGCTGTTCGCCGTCACGTCCTTCACGCAGTTCTCAAGGTCGTTGAGCATGTAGGAGGTATCGGTATCCGCCTTCGTTGCTTCCTGCATGAACTGCTGACATATCTCGATGGTCCGCCGGCGCTGCCACATCTCGATGATGACCTGCACCTCGCGTGTGATGTCGTCGATCTCCGAGGTGTCCCGGATGAGCGCCGTCATCAGCGTCATGGTCGATGACCCTTCGCCATATTCTGGCCCGACGCGGCTCTGAAGGAGCGACAGTGTCGGCTTCTTCCCTTCCATGACAATCAGCCGAATGGCGTCGAATATCTGCTGGAAGATCTCCACGGAGAAGTGGAAGCCCTGGACCGTGTCGCTGATCTGCCAAAATGCCTGTTCGCTGCTCAGAACCTTGCCGAGAATGATCTTCTCTGCATCGGTATTGGCCAGCGGCGCCGGCTGGCGCTGTTCACGCGATCTGCTTCTTGCGGTCAATTTCATTCCTCGTCTGCAGCAAGTCCAATCCGTCCCCGAGGATCGGCATTTCATTCCTGTTGGTCGCTACGCCGATCTCCGCCATACGGCCGGCGAGCGTGTCGGCCGCGCTGGTGCCCGGCGGCTTCAGGATTTTCCCGTTCTGGAAGATGCCTTTGTCGCCGTCGTGGAAGATCGATATCCTCTTCACGAACATCGGCGGTTCGAAGCTGGTCATTCCGGAAGTCGAAAGCATCGACCACATCGGCATGCGGAACCCCTCAAGCGCCCACAGGCCTAGACCAGTCTCGACACCTTCGCAGGCGCCAACGCGCTCCGCATCACCGCCGATCCGCACTGCACCGCCGGCGGCCGGCCCGCGCCCTACTTTCGCGTTTTCGACCGGGGCCTTCGTTGCCTTCGTCCGATCAAGGTAGATCTGCCAGACAGCAATCAGTTTGCCGAATGGATCGAGAACCGAGGCCACGACTGCCGGGAGGCGCCCGACCGCTCGATCGAGCTCGTAGTCGAGAGAAGGATGGAAGCGGATGATCGCGCCACAATCCCAGGGCCAATGTTCAATCGGCGGGATCCCTCGGCCGACCAGATAGGCCTCCCCTTGCGTGCCCTGAAGTGGCCGAGTCTCAGCCCAAACCTCGTTGGCCGAATACGTTCGGGCGGCCTCCTTTCTGGCGCGAGCTTCGGCGGCCTGCCGGTTCTGCTGATCTCGGGCGGCAGTATCTCTTGCCCGCTGGGCCTCGCGATCTGCACGCTCCTCTTCGGTCTCCTCGCGTTGTTGCGTGATCCCTAGGAATTCTCGCGCGAGGCGATAGGTCTCCGCCCAATCACTCTTGGAATTCGGCACATAGCCGTGCTTGCCATAATGAAGGAGCGCGAGCGCGCCGCCGCCAATCGACTGACTGAAACGATACCACTGGCCCCGCCGGTCGCCGCTCAGGTTGACAGTGAAACTGGACGTCGGCCGCTTCTGCTTCCCCTTCTGCCGAGGCGTCAAAAGCGCAATCTGCTGCCCTTTCACACGGGCCTTGATCGCCTGTGGCCAATATTCCTCGATCAGCCGTTCAACCTCGTCCGTCACCAGGCGCGCTAGCTCGGCACTATCGTCAACAAAGCGGCTCATGCGCGTTTCACCGACAGTTTGCGATCCAGAATGACCTGCATGATCTCAGAGCGCGTGGCTCCGTCGACGCGATCCTTAATCTCCGAGATGGAGTTGCCGTTTCGAAACAGCGCTTCGATCTGATCCGCGGCCGGGATTACTGAGGGGAGTTCGATCGCCGGCTCGTCCTCAAGGAGATCTCCTGTCTCGAGAAAATGCCTCACTCGGTTGATGCGGCTTTTGATCGTGCCGAGCGGAACGCCGAGCATCGCGGCGGCTTCTTCATACTCATGCCCAAGAACGGCCACGAGCTCGGCAGCCTTTCGATATCCTGATGGAAGCATTCGCATACGCTGCCGAATGACCTTCAGATCATAGGCCCACGATTGGCCCTCGTTTACGGGCACCAACGCAGCAAAAATCCCGTCTGGATCCGAGACCTCGCGCCCGCGTTTGCGCCAGCGACTGTAGACCTCATTTCGCATGATGGTGAACAGCCATGCTTTCAGGTTTGATCCAGGCTCAAACTGGTCAAATTTCATGAACGCCTTCAGGATCACGTCTTGGACAAGATCCTCGGCCCGGTCGCGCGTTCCGACCATGGACATCGCAAACGAATACAGCGCGCGGCGCTGGCCGATTACGGCGGCGTCGAATTCTTGCGGTCGCTCGCAGGCCTGCATTATCCAAGCTCCGCGTCGAGAAAATCGAAGAGCGCGAGCGCCAACGCGTTGTGGACCTGGCGCCGAGAGGTCTTGGCGCTGGCCTCAGCTTTGGCCAATTCAGCGGCGAGATCGAAGCGAGCGATCGCGACGAGCAACTCCTTCTCTCGCTGCTGCCACGAGCTCTCCACCTCAAACACATGGACGACTGCCTTGACGGCAGCCGCCTTCACGAGCCCGGGTCGCCCATTGGCCGCCCTGACTACCCCCTTCAGCGCAAGGGTGAGCAGCGTCAGGCCGTAGGTTGCTGCACACGATTGAAGCGCTTGGACCGCGAGGGTTTGGCCGGGCTTCATGTTGCTCGCCGGCACTGGATACCGACAGATAGACACCCCAGCCTGCTCGCATGCCCGGGTCAGAGCGAGCGCGTCGGCATCCTCAGCTGCGACCTTGGCCGCGAAGATCGCCAACGGAGAGATTGCCGTGACGGCGCCGTTGATGGCCGCAAATGCCTCCGCCTGTTTCGCGGGGCTAGCCTCGATAACGATGCACGGAACCTGTTGAGCTTCCCGAACGGCTGCGGCGGTCGTGCGGTGCTGCCCATCAACGATCGCGAACAAGCCATCGCCGATCTCGGCCACCACGACAACGCCGAAGAGGGCCCAGTCGAAGTTCATCGCGATCTTCAAAATGTTCGTCTGGCCGTTTCTCAGGATCTCGCGCTGATATGCGGGATCGATCCGAAGCTTGGAGATCGGGATCCAGGCAAGTCGCGGCTCCACGCCGAGCGAGGAGGACTTTGGCTGGCGCATAAAGCGAGCGTAGGAGGAAGGATCAACGATCCTCATGCCTTAGACCTTTCGAGATATTGTTCCGCGAGAAGCTTGATGTGCGAGACGTCAGAGTAGGTCTCGGCAACACCGCTTCCGGGGTCCATGATGCCTCTGAGCTGATCGCTCTTGAGTGCATTGACCGACATGATCGTTGGGTCTGAACCGTAGTCGCAGACGCAGAAAATCATGGTGATCTGGTCCATCGGCTGTCCTGGGCGATCCAGTCGGCCGGCCAACTGATAATAGACCGCCGCCGCCCAATCGAGCTCACCGACGATCAGTGTGTGGCATCGCTTCTGAAGGCCATCGAGGCCGGCGCCGGATCGGTTCGAGATCAGAACCGCGTCAAGTCTGCCGGCGATGAAATCGCGCTTGACCTTGTTCTTCTGTTTTGTGGTCTCTGATCCCGTGTATAGGGCAACACGGAAATCTTTCAGCTCTTTCAGGAGGATTTCGTAGACGTCGCGGTGCCATGCGGACAGCAACACGGGATGGCCGGCCGCGAGCAGGAGCTTGGCGTATGCGGCGATCCCCTTCGCCTTTCCCACCCCGGTAACGCGACGCTGTAGCGAGTCCAACTGGCGAGCCGCCTCCCCACTCTCGCCGAATTTCGACTCCAGCACCTTCATGGCGAGTGCGCGCGCCAGATCCTCGGTCCTCTCCGCCTCACTGTCGTCGTAGTCCACGTTGACGATGATCTTGTTGATCGGACGTCCCTCGCGCAGGCGGCGAAGATGACAGCCGGCCTCGACGAGATAGGCGCCGAGCGCATCGGGATCGGTGACAATCCACTTGTTCGCCGAGCCCATCACGCACCATTCGCGCGTGAACTCTTCCCAGGATCCGAGCACGTCAGCATCAATGATGCGCATGATGTTCCAGATTTCGGAGCCGTAGCCGAAAATTGGCGTCGCCGAGAGACCAAGCACCCAGTCTGCATTGTCTGCAAACACGGCCGCGGCCGCGCCTTTGCCCGTCTCCGTGCCGGTGCGAAGCTGCTGGATCTCGTCAAAAACCACCAGCGAGAAGTAGCCGGTGCCCGCAATATCGACCCAACCTGAGATGTTGCTATACCGGAAGACATACACGTCAGCCTGCGGCAGATCATAAGGCCTGGTGCCGTCGATGATATGGGCGGTAAGCGTCGTGTATTCGACGATGAATTCCTCGGTCCACTGCTCTGCGAGATGAGGCTCCACGATCACGGCAACCGGGCGCTTTTGAAGGGCAGCAGCCATGGCGACCCACGTTTTGCCCTGGCCGACGTCATCGCCCAGTAGCAACCGCCGCCGGCGCTTCAACATCTCAATGGCCTGCATCTGCATGAAGTTGGGGGCGTAGCCCGGCCGGAAGCCGGCAACCGTCGGCGCCTGCCACCCCGGAAGGAGGATCGCTTCCGTCGACTCCCGATCAATCCGGAACTGCTTGGCGCCCTTCTTTAGCCGCGACTGGTCGGCCTTCTTCATGGAGAACGGATACCTCTCCATGAACCACATCAGATCAGCGCACATCTCGTCCGTCAAAGGCAGCGCGAACTGCTTCGTCTGGTGCTTGGCGATGCGCGCGAATATGTTTTTCAGTCGGATCGAGACGTGCGGCTTCACTTCCTCGAGAATGATCCGGCGGTCCTTGATCCGAAGGTTTCCGTAGGTTGGCATTGTCAAACCGACAGCCTCCTCCAAACACCGCGTTCGACGCGCTCGTAGTTGCCGCGCTGCAAGACCTGGCGCAGCTTGTCCCTCCAATGGGCGTTGGCCCGCGTCTTGGGATGGTTGCTGAAGGCTCGATAGAGTTCCTGCAGGCTCACCTGCTCGGGGTTCCGCTCGAAGAACGTGCGGAGGGCTTGGGCCCAGGTTTCCGACAGCGCGCCTACGAGCACCGAGGTGGGAAGGCGCAGCGCCACAAACGCCCCCGCAATCGGCGCATGCGCCAAGATATCCCGATCATCCTCGCCATAGGCCACGAGTGCCGACGGAGCGCCCCCATTCTTCGAAGCTCTTCGACCGTCCGGAAGATGGAAGTTGATCCGGCCGGCGAGAAACAAGACCGCCGACGCCGCGCCGAACACGAACCGTTGAAAGTGATCCGTTTCAGTTCTGGCGAAAATGAGCGCGACGCCCCGGCCATGATCCGCCATCCGTGCCATAAAACGTCGGATGAGATGCGTGCTGTAAGGTGGGTTGAGCCATACTCGACCGTCCCAAGGCAGCAGCAAACCATTGTCGGCTGGCGTGAAGTGTACGCGGGCCGTCGGCCATGGCCGGCCTGCGAGGCTGCATGGGTCTAGGTCGAAGGATTCCGGCCCACCAAGCGCTTCGATGATCGCCGGCGGGGTGAGCCAAACGTCGGTTGTCGATCGCGCGCCGTGATGGCCACCCATTCCCGCAAACAGGTTCCCGGTCATGCCCAGACCACCTGAGCAAAGTAGCCTTCGCGCTGCAGCGCCGTAAGCATGTGGCGCGCCTGCTTCTGGGCGGAAGCATCCACTTTCGGGATATTCGCGAACTCTGTGAGCGTTCCTTCAGGCGCGAGGATCGCTGTCACGGCACTATCCAGCGGGCTACCATCTACGAGGCCGAAGGCGCCGTTCTTCCGAAGGCAATCGAGGAAATAGAAGACGCAGAGGCCGAACTTGGCCACGGCAGCCTTTGCCTCCACAAAAGGCTCCTTGGCGATCTCGACGGCGCGACGCGCCCGCCGGACTATCGCTTCGGCTTTACGCGGGCTCAGGCCGGCGACGACCTCTTCCTGCGCGTGAGCCAGACAGGTCAGAAGGGTGCGGGCGTCCTCGCTATCCGGCTGGTCGATGCCTTCGGCGATGACAGTCGCCCATAGGCGAACGGGAAGAAGGGATTCAACGATCTGTCGATCGGAACGATATTGCATCAGCATACCCTATTTTGAAGATTCGCCCTCATGCGGGCTCAGATGAACAATGGCTGGATCGAGCCATCGGCGTAGATCGTGTCCATCGGGGTATCGGCCGTCGGCTCATCCCCCTCCCAGCCGTTCGGCCATGTCTCGAGATCGATTAGTTCGCGGATCCGGGTCTCTTCCTCTGCATTCAGGATGTCGACTGCCGGCCGGCCCAGACACAGGGCGTCGGCGTTGATCTGTTCCTGGATGGACAGCACGCGGTCCAAGGCCATGAGGCGGGCCTCGAATGTGAGTGGCCCCATCCGCTGCTTGTTCTTGGCGGTAGCGATTTCGCCGTTGGCGTCGATGCCAGTCTTTTTCAGACGGTGTCGCGGCTCACGGAGTTCACGATATAGCGGCTTGAGGCCGAGGAGAGGCGCGATGTAGGACCAATATGGAACACGGAGCACGGTCTCGAGGCCAAGATCTCGCGATGCGAGCGGACAGCCGTTGCAGCCGGTCCGCGCATTGATTTCCTGGGCCTCGTCTCCTCCATAGGCATCGACGACGGCGCCGGTATCCCATGCCCCGTACTCGGGCATCCTGGCGTAGATTTTCAGCCAGTCGAACACGTTGCAAACTCGCCAGTGAAGAAGTGGTGCGAGCGTCGCAATCTTCCCTCGAATTCCGGCCGCCTGCGGAACGACTTGCTGATACCAGCCCTGCCCGCACTCGGCGCCATCCTTGCCACAGGACATCGCAATCCGACCGTCGCGAATGGCGCTTTCCCCTTGTCGAACGCCCGTGATCATGAGGATAGAGCCATGAAGCTCACCGATCCGGCGCTCAAGGGCGACCGTCATCGGGTCGACCTTGATCTGTCGGGTGCACCAGCGGAATGTGTTGTTGTTCGGCGGTGGCACCCCTCGCCCGAGCATGTAGACGAGAAAGCGTTGGTCGAGCGGCGCGCAGACGGTCTCGCAATGAATCCCTCTCGCGCGAAGCCGGTCGAGGAGCTTTGCCGCTGCGATTGCCAGAGGCGGCAGCTCCATTCGCGTGTCCGCATAGAGGACGGTGATGGTCTTGGGGGCCATCAATCGGCCCGCATCGATCAGATGCATGATCACGGTCAGCGTTGCCGTGCTGTCTTTTCCGCCAGAAAAAGCGAACACCCAGTGGTCATGAGCTGGGCCATACGCCTGCATCGACTGCAGCGTCATCTCGGCGGCCTCGTCATAGACCAGCCGCTTCGATCCCTCGAAGAGCGTCGGTTGCTTCATCAAAGCCAAGCCTTTGCAAGATTTACGAGATGGACGGGCTTGCCATCGATGTGTTCCGGCATTCCCGTGGGGACGTTGCTGACGAGGACCAGGCATTCCACCGCATCGAACTCGGCATACCGCTCGAGTTGCCTGAAGATGTTGAGCTTCGAGCCCTTGATCTTCACCTCGACTCCGGTGGCCCCGATCATGAAGTCGATGATGGAGCCAGCGTCCAAGCGATGCTCTCGCTTGTGATCGACGCCGGCGGCGGTCAGCACTTCCTCAATCTCGGCCTGCAGCTTCTTCTCATCCGTCAACGAGAAACGGCGCGATCTCAGCAGCCGCAGGATGTTCTGAAGGTCACTCATGGGGAATGTTCCCCCTCTGATCGACAGCCAGCGCCATGGCGATCGGCTGAACCCAAATCGGCTGGCTGCTCAACATGAAGGTCTGCCCCGTCATGGCGAGCAACAGAGTTGTGCCCATGACGCCGGCGATCGCCTCTGCCGCATCCGGCGGCACGGCGTTGCCGATGCGCTCGCGCCAAGCGGAATCGGACTGGCCATAGAGCGTAAAAACCTCCTCCGGATCGACGAGGCTTTGCAGCGCGGCAAGCTCCAGCGTGGTGAAAGGCCGGTGCCACGTCCCGTCCAGCGCGCGGATCACCGCGACGAGTCGGTCGCTGGACTGGGGAAGGCTCTCGGCGACATCACCTTCGCCACCGCGGGGATCGGCAACGGACCAAGCGCCTCTGTCGTATTTCCCGAACGCCGGCACCGCGCCCGAATTCTCATCCCAAGGCACCACCCCATAGTGGCCTCCGGATTTATAGTGCTCGCGATTGGCGTTGAGCCCGACCGGCCGAGGGTCCGCGACGCTGAGCGCGCCGCCGGCGACATGGCGTGCGCCCGTGACGGTCTTGGACGCCCCGTCCCAATCAGTGACGGCCAGGATGTTTTGATGGGCGCCTTCCCCATATCCAGGCCGGGGATCGGCTACCGCGCCGGCGCCCGATCCGAAACGCGATCCGGTGACCGTGGTGCCGGGCTCGGTCCAGTCGGTCACGGCGAGCTTGTTGCTGTGGGTGTGCTCGCTCCATTCCGTGCGCGGATCCGCTACGGCGAAGGCTCCGTTGGAAGGTAGACTTTCACCTTGGACTGTGCCTGACGGCTCCATCCAATCGCGAACGCCATGCGTGCCCTTGTGCAGTTCGCGAGCCGGGCGCGGATCAGCGACCGCATAGGCACCGTTACCCGTCGTCGATGCGGCGATGACCGTGCCGGCGGCCTCGTCGAACGCGGTGACACGATACTTGGTCTGCTTGTAATCGTCGCGCGGCGCCGGGCGCGGGTCGGCAACGGCGAGGCCGCCGGCCGGGCCGCCAGGACCGGCGACGGCCGGCGCGTTCTCGACCCACGGCACGACGCGGTAGACGTTATTGAAGCGGGGCTTGCCCTCCATCCGGGGATCGGCAACGGAAAACGTGCCCTGGCCAGGCGATTTCACGTTGATCACCGCGCCGCTGGGCTCGCCCCACTCTCTGACGCCATATTGGTGATATTCGAGGCTTCCCTCGGGTGGGCGCGGGTCGGCCACGCTATATGCGCCTGCTCCCGGCCTCCCGTTTCCGGAAATGACGCCCATGTTCTCGTCCCAAGCGTTCACGCCGAGGTAGCCGGTGCCCTCCCGGGTGCTTGCAGTGCGAACATCGGGAACGGCGATAGCCGTATCGCGCCAGCCGCCGATTGGCAGGATTCCGAAGTCGCGCAACACCCCGTCCTCGACTGCGAGCTTGTTCAGCGAGCGCCAGTCAGCACCGGCCTCAACGAATGCCAGCCGTACCCATGTCTTCCACTGAAGCGCGGGAATGCGGTGCAGCGGGCCGCCGCGCGGATCGCCCGGCATAGGGAGCTTGTCGAGGACTTCACCGACGCCGCGGAGGCGGCGCTTCTCCGGCTCGTAGAGGAACGGAGGTACCGTCTCCTCGTGTCGGGCGACGAGCAGGAAGCGCTTGCGGGACTGGCCGAGGCCGCCGAGCTCGCCGCAGTCGTGCGTCGTCTCAGCAACGGCATAGCCATAGCTGCGGAGCAAGGCGACGATCTGGTCGAGCAGGCCGCGGCCACGCGTCGCGATACGCGGCACGTTCTCGAAAATGATCAGCTTCGGGGGCTTGTCCTTGAAGGCTTCCAGCATGAGCCAGACGCCCCGAAGGGTGAGGCGGTTGAGAGCCTGGTACTTCGCGGTCTTCGACGACGATTCCGGTAGGAGACCGGAGAAGCCCTTGCAGGGGGCGCTGAGAAACACGATGTCGGGGAACTCGTGATGCGCTGCCCGCTGGATGTCTGCCGGAGTTGCGGGCCGCCAGCCGCGCGGAGGTTCGGCATCGTGGAAGGAACGGTATTGATCCTCGTCGAACATGTCGAGCAGCGTGCCGGGCACGCCGGCCAGGCGTGAGAAGTCGTTGATCGCCGCCGGATCGTTGTCGACCCCGCCCAAGCAACGAAACTTGGCGCGCAGATTTCCCACACGCGCCCTACCCTTGTTCATGCCCTTTGCCGCGGCGCCGAGCCCGCAGAAGAGGTGAAAATGGGTGAACTCCACCTCCTTCAATGCGCCGGAAATTATCACGTCTTTTTGCCTCCGTTCCGCCGTTTGCTTGGCGGCTTCGTTGTCTGCATGATCGACAGCCGGTCGATGTGAGTGGCTGCGTCGCGGAGGAGCATCAGCTCCTCGAAGTCCAGCCTCACGCGGAGAGAGCTGCGGACCGTCTTGATCAATTCGTCGATGAAGACCCGGCACTCCTCGAGGCTGTATCGGGTGGTCTCGATCCCGACTCCCCAATCGGAGAGGAACTCGAGATGCTTGCTGGCCGCCCAGAACATCCGGGCGTGATCCAAGGTCAGTTCCATGAAGAGAAAGCCGGCATGACCGCCGAATTTGAGCTTCGACCTGTCCACGATCGATTGGATCGACATGGCGACTTCAGACGGCGGGAAATCCGTCAGTTTCGCCATCGGTAGAAGGGCTTCCTCTTCCTCGTCGACGGCGCGAGGGGTGTTCCATCCTTATCGACCGTCCGCGGTGTCCCGATGCGACCTGTCACGTAGATCGATGCGCATTCCTCGCACCAGGAACTGTCTGGCCTGGTAGGCTTTCCGCAGAACAGCATTTGCGCTGGAGGAATCCGTCGGTAGTTCTCGTTGAGTGGTCCGCGACAAGTGCTTCGCCCGAGGTCCATGATGCTGACGCCGGCGCCAGCCTTTCTCTTCTTCTTCTTCTTCGGCGCCGGCTTTCTGGCCGGCAACTGAATGACCTCTGCTATGCCCGACGGTGGCTTCGCTGATGGGCGTTTGGGCTTTGGCTTCGGAAGAGGCACGACGTTACCGTCCTCCGGCTGTCTCGGCGCGGCCGTGGTCATGGCTACGCGCGGCAAAGACGGCGCCCGGCCGAGCAAGATTTTATTGCGATGCACGACCCCAATCACGCTGTTCCGCGTGGCGCCCTCGATCATCGCGGCAATTTTCGCTGCCGAGAGACCTTCGAGCGCATACTTCGTGACAACCGCGATCCTCTCGTCAGTCGTCATGGCTTGCCATAGAAGGCGCATGCAAATTCTCACTTCCGGAATAGGGCTTCGGCCGCCTCGCGCGCCTCTTCTTGCTTGGGCGTCGCCGGCAGCGGCTTACGGGCGAACAGGTCGTTCGCTCGGCCGCCATAGGGATTCTTCTTGAGGACGAGGCTGAAGCAGATGCCCACGCTTTCCGCGGCGTCTGCATTCGGAACCTCAATGCCCATCGACCGGCACACCTTGACTGCCAGCTTCTTGCAGACGTCGCTTGGACCTGGTCGGCCGTTGCCGAGGAAGTCCTTCCGCCATGTGGTCTGGTCGATGTACTCGCAAGGGATGTTCAGGACCGCGCACACCTTGGCCGCCGTGGAAGCAAGTGCGTTGAGCCGATGAATCGTGGACTCGTTGGTGCCGGCCACTTTCTCTTTGCGGATTGCCTTGCCGGCCCACTCACTCGACGTGTCGACGACTGTCCGCGTGCGTTCATGGTTGGGAACCAGCGGCTTCTCGATGGCGACGGCAGAGATCGGACCGTAGCGCTCCGTGACATCGGCAAGGTAGATCCACAGGCGTCGCTCGAAGTCGGCGAGCACGGCGCCGGTGAGGGTTGCATCGAGCGCAGACACCTTCATGCCGAGCGCTTCCTCGACACGCTCCTTCTTGCTCTTCTGCTTGTATGGTGCGGCGGCAGTGAAGGTGCTCGCGACGTAGCGCCCGCCGGCGTAGGTCGTAGCTCCAGTAGTGGTGGCGACATCCAGTCCGACGAACACGCTCACGCTGCCGAACCTCCGGCACAAAAGTGCATGAAAGTCTGTCCGGTCTGGACGTCGTTATGCTCTCGAATTAGCCTCCGGCCCTCACGCTGCATGTATTCGTCCGCGAGGTCCCGCTGGAACAGCCACTTGCCCGAGTGGGGGCAGCGGCGTCGATTGCTGGCTTTGCCAGTCTCCAGAACGAGGTTCTGCAGCCCGTGGCCTACGCGTTGATTGAGCGAGCGCCTGCCCTTTTGGACAGCCTTCCCTTCCTCTAGGAGTTGGGCAACGCTGACGAATTCAACGACAGCGACGCGAGGATCCGAGCCGATCAGCAGTCCTGCCACCTGCTCTCTCAGCCCCATCGTTTCCTTCACGATCAAGGCGAGTTCGCTATGCACGATCGATTTGACGATGCCGCCAATGACGCTGCGGACCTCAACGCCGAGGGTTGCGACACTCTCCGCCTGAGGAAGCTCAGCCGCAAAGTATCGATCCAACATTTGATCGAAGACTTCCCATGCTCGATCATCGCTGAGCGACTTGGTGATCTTGAGATAGCCCCGGCGGGTGATGAGGAGGAGGCCGCGGTTCGGGATGTGGAGCCCATATCGACGGAATTCGTCGTTTTGGGCGTGGACGATCTGGTGGAAGTCCTGGCCGTTCTCGAACCTGTCACGGTTCTCACGGAACACCCGGCCGGCGGTGCCATCCGGTCGACCATGAACTTCGTCGATCATGGCCAGAGTGACGACCTGTTCCCCACGATATTCAACGCGACGTATAACGGTGCTGCCGACGACGACAGCGCAGCCGTCAACGGGTTGATGAGCGCCTTGCTGCTCGACTGCTTTCTCGCCGGCGAGCCCTTCCATTTGCATTTCCTTCAACATGCGTCGGAGATTCACTGAGTAGACCGTTGGCGCTTTTCCCCGCGTCTTCGGGGTACTTGGCAGGGACATCATCCGCTCCAGCCCGCAGTAGCGGACGGTGAGTTGCGGATGGGGCCGGCGATCGAGGACCTGAAAGTCCTCCTTCGGAATCCGGAATTCTTCCAAGACGCGCATGCACGCCTTGAAGACGTCGGTGTTCCGGAGTTTGGCCAATTTGCTCTGGCTCATCTCCGACGCTCCTCAGTTAGGTGCTTGCCGCCTGGTCGAAGTCGTCGACCTTCTTTTCGGCGCCCGTGCCTTCAGGGCGGAGCACCTCGGGTTGGCTCGGTCCCTTCTGGAACTTCTCCGCCAAGATGGCCTGGCCGGCGTGCCAACCTTCGATCCACTTGTTGCGGGCTTCATCGCCGAGGGCGTTGTCCGGCGCACAATCCTGCCCCTTGAGGCCCGCCTGCTTGCCGTCCTCGAACGAGCGCTCGGCCAGCGGCCGGGGATCGGTGTCGAACATCTCGAACTGCGTGCCGATCGGATGGTTGAGAAGCCGCGCGAGCTCGGTCTCCCGCCGCCGGCGCTGGATCATCTTGTCGTCATCGTCCTTCTCGAGGGCGATGGCGAAGTCGATGTCCTCCTTCGGGATGTCGTCGGCCTTCGCGGTCTTGTACGCGTTGCGCAAGTCCGCCGTCGCCGTCGCGACTTTCGCCTTCAGCGCTGTGATCTTGTCGACGTGACCGCGAAGAAGCCGAAGCTTCTGCTCGTCGGTCATGCTGGAGTTGTGGCCAGGGCCACCGGTAGGGCCGCCAACGACGGTGAGTTTGGGTTTCCTGCCTCGTGCCATTGCGTTACACCGCCTTCTTCAGCTCGGCGGCCGGCTTGAACGACACCTTTAGGCCGGCGGGCACATCGACCTGCTCTCCCGTGCGCGGGTTGCGCGCCTTGCGGGCCTTGGTGCCCTTGACCACGAACTGGCCGAAGCCGGGGATGCGGACATCGCTGCCGGAAGCGAGCGCCGAGGTGATCTGGTCGAATGTGGCGCCGACGATCTCAGCGGCGAGTTTCTTGGTCGACCCGGTGACTTCGGCCACGCGATCGGCGATTTCGGATTTTGTGATGCTCATTTCGAGGATGACCCTCATGCTTGCCGTTGTTAGGCGGCAGTTGTGAAGAGCGGCATGGGTTCAGGTTTGCGCTCTTCTGAAGCGGAGCGGGCCCGCTTCGTCGTCACCGGCGTGCCGGCGTCGAACAGGTTCTTCTCGTTCCCCCAAGCCACGAACCCTTCACGGGTCTGGCGGGTGAACATGTCAGCCCGGGTCATCCCGGGCGTATTCTTCCGGACGATATCGTAGAACTCCTCCGGCTTGCGGCTATGCCCGCGGGCCAGCCCGTCGAAGACCGACTTGAAGGCCTTGTGCTTCGGGTTGCCCGTCGTCGCCAGAATGAGGCGCTCATGCATGGACCGAACCCGATAGCCGGTGCCCATCCGGACCTTGTGGTTCTTCGTCGTTTTCCGCCACATCAGCGCCGACTTGTAGGTCAGGCCATGCGCGTCCAAAATCCGTTGCTGGTCCCCCGGCTTCATCCACTCGCAGGTCCAGATCAGCCAAAGGCTGTCCGGGCGGGCGAGATGGGTGATCACGGAGAAGTCGATAATCTCCTGCAGGGACATCGTGTCGTAATGTGCCCGCGCCGACTTGGCGTCACCGTTCTCCGAGTAGAGCTTGAAATCCCACGGCCAGTCGACCACGAAGCAGTCGAAAGAGAATGGCTGCATGTCCCCAAAGGGCCAATTCACTTCTGCGCCCTCACCTGCACGATCCACGGGCGATCGCTGGCCCCACTTCGGGGACAGCCTATGATCTTGACCATCTTCTTCTTCTCAAGTCGCTTCATAACCGAGCCTACGGTGACCGTCAGGCCGGCGGCCTTGGCGATGGACCGACCCAGCATTTTCGCCCTGCCACTCGAGTCCATTGCCTGACAGAGCACGTTCATCACCAGGTTCTCGTTTTCCTTGCCCGGGCGCTCGCGCTGCGGCGCCTTCGGCAATGTCTCGAGATCGACCTCGTCAGACATCACAAGGTCGAAGAGTGTGGCGTCGTTGAGCTTGAAGCCGCTGCTGTCTCCGGCGCCCCGCATGGTCGTGATGAACAGGCCAAAGGGCGCGATCTTCTTTCTGACGTGGACCATGAAGACATCGATGACCCGCATCTCCGGAGGATCATCGAACTCATCGTGGTAGACGAACTCGTAAATGGCACGCTTCGTTTTCGGCCGCCCGTCGCTCAGGACCGTCAGCAGGCGCGCCTGCTTGAAAGTCAGATTGAAGCGCATCTTCACCGACAGAACCTTGTTGTCGGATCCGGCCGTCTTCAGAGAGTCGACCATCGCTTCCAGGTCGTTGATGCGGGCAATTAACCGCTCCTTCGACCAAGTCTCCAAGTTCGCTTCCATGCACGCCCGCTATTGCATTCGATCTGTTGCGACGCGCGCGAACTGATCGCACCTAGCGGCCAGCGGCCGCATTAGGCAGAGTATTCTCGCCGGCCCGCTCTACGGTAGGGACACCAGCCCGAATACGATTATGATGGGGAACCCGAACGAAGCGACGATTGAAACCCATCGCATTGCATTCGTGAAGCGCTCGGATCTCACCCTGGATAGGATCGTTTGGAGCATTTCACTGCATCCTTGAGAGCCTTCATCTTCGATGCGAGCTGGACTCGCTCCTCGTGCGAAGATGCCGTTGCCAGCAGTTCTCGCCGCTTACTGCGGACGGCCCACGCTGACGCTATGGCTCTCCATGCCGCTTTGAACAGACGCATTAATTCGCCCTCTCGCGTTCTGGATAAGCTTTTCGATTTCGCCGATCTGCTCCTGGTTCTGGACCGAGAGCTCCTCGAGTATCTGCACCAGGCGCTCGTAGTAATGGAGGTGGATCGTCACCTTTTTCCGGTGGTAGAGCTTGTGCAGCCAGGAACCGAAGTTCCCGCGTCGCTTCAGCGAGTTCAAAGCCTCGCCAATGTAGACCTTGGTGTTCCGCTCCAGTTTGACCGCCGCTTCACAGAGAGTGAAAGCCCGCTCATAAGCGTCTTCCGGAGACGTTCTGGCTTGTCGAATTTGGCAAACAGTTTGTCCCATCCGGCAACTCCTTTCCGCTACTTGTTAGACACGCAATGAACGGAAAGGACGCAGATGACCGACTATTCGCCCCCTGAATTGCCGACCTCCTCAGGCCGGAACAACATCCTTTTCCTCGTGAGTACGGGGATCCTCAAAGAAGTAGGCATCACTCCATGCGATGCCCCGCTGCTTGGCTGCGTCCCGAATTCGTTTCATTGCTTCGATCTCCGGGAAGAACTCTCCACGATCCCACCGGGACACTGTCGCCTGGTGGACACCAGCAATGTCGGCGAAATCCTTTTGGGAGGCCCCGAAGACGACAGTTCGAATGTGCTTCATGGTACTCATGATTTTGATCAATATGCGAATTCGCATCTTTTGTCAATGTGCGAATTCGATTTTTCACAATGCGTATAAGCATGTATGGTGTCGCCATGACCAACGATCACTACATTCTTCAGATCCTGAAAGAGATAAAGGCCGCTTATGAGGCCGACGGCAAAGGCGCCGTCTACAAGCGCATGGGCGAAGATTCAGGGATCGATCCGAACAACTTCAGCAAATGGCTCTCCGAGGGCAAGCGCCGGAGAGACAATCCGCATATCAGCAATGCACCGGCGATCTTCGCACTCTACACCAAAGCTACAGGGAAGCCCCTCGATTTCCCCGTGATCACGAAAGACCAGGATCCATCGATCCGCCGAGTGATCGCCGCCATGGACAAGCTGGACAGCACGCAGCGCGAAAATATCGCCAACCTCGTCGAGGCCTACGCCAAGGTAAACCCGCCTACTCCGGGTGCCGGCACATAAAGAGGCCGTCATTGGTGGGAAAGACAGTGATCTCCCATCGCCCGCCATGCTTCCGAGCCAACGACTCCGAGAGCTTTTGGGCATAAAAATCAACGTCGTCGTCGCGCGAAGCGGCACACGCCACGGTTGGCGCGATCACGGCAAAGACCCCTAGTGAGGACATTGATTTCAGGATTTTTCGTCTTGTTTCCATGTCGGTCTCCAGCTCGGACAAATTGGATCAAAACATGAACATTGGCAATACACCTAGGTAAATTTTCCTGTTTTTTGATTCTTCAGCAACCGATCAGCGACTCACACCGCGGCGCCACAATTCTCGATAAACTCTTCAGCCGCCTATTATTTTGCAGCTCGAGATCCGCAAACTGTTCGCGCTGCAAACTATTTCAACCTTGGATGCCGATGGCTCTTGCAACTGATGCGGAGTCCAATATCGACTCTTCTCCATAAGATTTTAGGAAAATTTACATAAACCTCTATCAGCAACGACTAGGCTTCTAGGAAACGAGGCAGACCAATCCCTATGGGGCCGGTAGACCCGACCCATAGGAACTGCACGTCCAGCACTCGACTGAGTGTTCTGAGGTTTCCGCGCATCCCCGGCACGCCATATGTCGGCGCTTACCTGTCCGGTTCATGATCCGTTTCTATAGCCCCAGGAAGGCTGATCACGCGCAGGGTTTCGGATCCCCTTTGTGCTTGCGCGTCCCTTTCGCCTGATTGCCGGCGAACCGCTTGCACCCCCAACCTGCACACTTCACCAAGACGACGGCTCTCAGGTGCCCCAAAGCGTCATGGCTAGAAACACGGGTATCCCCGGGCTTCGTTCGCAAAATTCAAAATGGGAGATTGAAACAAAGAGAGAACACCAATATAGTTTCCCTCACTGGATCAGCCTCAAGCACTCACTCCAGTCCGACCTCGGGACGCTACAACGTCGCCGGGGTCTTTCTTTTTCAGCGATTCACACCGCGACATAGAGACAATCACCAAAATGCATCTGCGTCAACGCATTTTCTGCTATTTCGCATATTGACATAAGATGCGTTTTCGCATATTCCATAATCATCGACGAAATTGATCGGCTGCGGCCCAGCCAATCCACTCGGATGAACCAATGTGGGGACTCCCCTCAATTGGAGGCATTGAGGAGGCGTGTCTTCAAGTAGCAGCAGCGCGGTGCGCGCGGACTATCCCAGTCTAATCGACTTTTCGGAAACTGATCGTTTCCAGACGAAAATGCTCCTGGGCAAGAGCATCACAAACCGCCCTCCCCGAGTTCAAGACATTGAGGTTGGCTCATGGCCATTAACGCGGTCTCCGTTCAGGAGGCATTCGCGCAGGGAAGCTCGTGGCTGCAAATGGCTTCTGTCGCGGCCTTCCATGCAAACTTGGCGGCCCAGAAGCAAAAGGCGGCCGGTCGATCGCACCAGAACCTTCCTGCCTGGAAGGTGAAGCGCCTGAAGAAAGAACACGAAGCGGACGTCGCTCGTCACCACGCCTATGTCACTCACTTCTTGGCAATTGCCGAGGAACTGAAGCGTCGCGCGCTCGGACAGCCTGGAGCGGCGCGTGGTTGAGGCGCTCCGGCGGGTAGCGCGGAACATCCTTGCGGCGCTCATTCATGTGGATCCTCTTGAAGCTTTCCCGGGTGACGACCAGGCCGACCGGCGAGAACGCTTTCGGGGAAACCCGCACCGGGAATTTCTAGCCTGCTCTCCTGACGAACAGCGAGCGATCGCCGAGATCCTCGACCGATCGCTAGGCCCCGCCATCGTCGAGCTTTGCGTGCTCGTCGAGGAAGACACGAAGCGCCAGATGCGCGCTCAATAAGCACGAACGGAACGATGATGTCCGAAAAAACCTACAAGATCGTCCAGCTGCAGACGGAAAATGTGAAGCGGCTGAAGGCGGTTTCCATTACTCCAAGCGGCCGCATCGTCGAAGTCACCGGCAAAAACGGCAACGGGAAGAGCTCGGTCCTCGACAGCATCTTCTATGCCATGGGTGGGGTAAAGGAGATCCCCAACCAGCCCATTCGCACGGGCGCCGACAAGGCGAAGACCGAAATCAATCTGGGCAGTTTGACCATCCGCAGGACCTTTACTCGTCAGGAGGACGGGTCCTTCTCGACGACCCTCATCGTCGAGAGCGAGGAAGGTGCCCGTTTCACCTCGCCCCAGAACATCTTGAACAAGCTCATCGGCGATCTGACGTTCGACCCGCTCGAATTCACTCGGAAGAAGCCGGCCGACCAGTTCGAACTGATGAAGCGCTTTGTACCTGATTTCGATTTCGAAGCGGAAGAGCAGGTGCGCAAACAGGCATTCGAGCGCCGAACCGACGTGAACCGCACCGTCCGCGATTGGAAGTCCCAGATCGCCGGCATCACTGTGCCCGAGGGGACTCCCTCGGCCGAGATCGATATTTCGGCGCTCACGGAAGAACTGCAGAAGGTCGGCGAATTCAACGCTGACATCGAGACACGGCGCGCCAACCGGGCACGCGTCGCGGACCAGGCGGACCAGTGGGAGATCGAAGCTCGCAATCTGGACGCCAAGGCCGCCGAACTGCGCCGACAGGCCGACGAGGCTGAGCAACAGGCGGCGGAGCGTCGCAAGCAGGCCGAGGCCAATCGCCTCCGCCTGAAGGAAGCCGGGGACCTGCCAGAGCAGCAAAGCGCCGACGCGGTCCGAGCCAAGATCGACGCCGCCAATCGAACGAATGCCGATGTCCGGCTGCTTCTCCGGCTGAACGAGTTGCTCGATGCCGTCCGCAAGGCCGAGGCCGAGGCTGACCAACTGACGAAGGACATTGAGGAGAGCAACAAGCGCAAGCTGCGGGCAATTGAGAAGGCTGCGCTGCCAGTCTCTGGTATCGGCTTCGGCGACGGGTTCATCACCCTAAATGATGTCCCCTTTGACCAGGCTTCGACGGCTGAGCAAATCCGCGCCGGCTGCGAAATCAGCATGGCGGCCAACCCGCGCCTCCGCGTGATCATGATCCGCGAAGGATCGCTCCTTGATGAAGACTCCATGCAGGTCGTCGCGAATCTCGCCGAGAAGCACGACTATCAGGTCTGGATCGAAACCGTGCAATCCGACAGCCCTGGCGCCGTCGTGATCGAGGACGGCCTCGTGAAGCAGCCCGTCGCGCTCGAGGCGGCAGAATGAGCAGCTATCTCGATTTCCAGCCAGACGAATTCGGCATCTACGAGTATGTGCCCGGCGTCATCGTCGATATTCCCTGCGCAATTCGCAACATGCCGATGTCGGTCTATCACGGACAGCCCTGCGTTGGCCCGTCGATCAGTTCCAGCCAACTTCGGACGATCTTCTCCCAGAGCTTGAAGCATTATTGGGACAAGTCGCCTCTCAACCCTGACCGGGAGCCATTCCAGGATACCGAGGCGACGATCCTCGGCCGGGCTGCGCACCATCTGTTTCTCGGCGAAGCGGATTTCAGCAAATATTTCGTCGTCTCGAAATATGCGGAGTTCCGCAGCAACGAGGCGAAGGAATGGCGCGCCGAGCAACAGCTCAATGGCCTGACGATCCTCACGGCAAAACAGGTCGAGTGCATCAAGGGAATGGCCAACAGCCTAATGCTGGAAGAGCCAGTTCGCGGCGGTATCCTCAACGGCCACGTCGAGCTTTCGATGTTCTATCCCGATCCGGAGACCGGGATTTGGGTGAAGTCCCGCCCGGACGCTGTGCCGAACGACGCCGACGGCGCCGACATGAAATGCGTTGCCGATATCTTCGACGAAGGCATCTCTCGTGGGCTTGGGGACCGCGGCTACCACCAGCAGGCCGCCCTCACCTTCGAGGCCGTGCGTCACGTCTTCCATCGATCGATGGAGAACTTCTTCCTCGTTTATGTGGAGCAGAAGCGCCCTCACTGCGTCCGCATCAACACCATTCATCCCGACGACGTCGCCGACGGCATCGTCGAAAATCAGGCGGCGCTGCGCCTTTTCGCGCGCGCGCTCCAAACCAACGAATGGCCCGGCCCCAAGGGTGAAGGTGGAGACGGCAGCTTCGTGCGCCGGACTACCTGGACACGCGAGTGGGCAAAGCGTCGCCTCAAACAGATTGAACAGGATCTCTCGCAATGAACGTGAATGAAATTGCACCTCCCAGTGAGGCGGAAGTGTATCGCCCGTCGGCGGCGATCAATCCAGAGCGCCTGGAATATCTGTGGTCGCTTGCCGAGCGGATCGCCAATTCCAGTCTAGTTCCGGAGACGCTTCGGACCGAAGGCAACAGCAGCAACAAGAAGGCCCTGCCGCGCGATCAGATCGTCGCGAACGTCTTTGCGGTCTGCGAGCAAGCCGATCGCTGGAACATGTCGCCCTTCGCCCTCCTCCAGTGCGCCGCGATCGTTCACGGGAAGCTCGGCTTCGAAGGCAAGGTCATTTCCGCGGTACTCGAAGCCAACTTCGGCATCGTGCTTCACCACTATTTCACCGGCGACCCGACGTCCGACGATTACCGGATCTATCTCTGCGACCAGCCGCTTCCGGATGATGTTGTGGCGAAGCTCGGCCCCGGCATTCGCGTGCCCGGCTACCGCATCATGGATGGCGCGGTCAGCGAATGGAAGACCACTGGCAACGGCTCGCCTTGGCGCACGGCGACCTACAGCAAGATGCTTGTCTACCGCGGCAGCCGGGAATGGGCACGTATCTACAAGCCGGCGGCCATCATGGGTGTTCTCGGCGACGACGAACTGCTGGAGCTAGACCGAGATCGCCGAGCCAATGCCGCGCGTGATGTGACGCCCTCGCTCGCCACCCGCTTTTCTTCGACCTCGGGCGAAGGCTTTAACCCAGCGGACGTCCGCCGGATCGCCTCCGGTGCCTTGCCGATGGACAAGATCGACGGCGGGACGGGAGAACTCGTCGACGCGGGTGCCGCGTCCCTGGCGGTGGCCGCAGGTGCGAATGCTCGAGATATGTCGGCCCGCCAGGTCGACGGGGCTTCCCATGTCCAAAAGGACGGGAGCCCCACCAATTCATCGTCCGTCTCGGGCGATGACAAGGCCAACGGGGGCGCGCGCCCCGCATCCCCGTCCCAGCGCGCTCCCGTTGGCATCTTCGACGAGTTCTCTACCGCCCTGCTTCGCTTCGCCGGCACGGGCAATGGAGAGGAGGCAGATCGCCAGAAGGCCTCCAATGCAAGCGATTCCTTCTGGGCGGAAAAGGGCGGGAAGCCCACGCACCCGTCGGACATCGACCTCTGTAAGAAAATCATCGGCGCCCATCTGCAGCGCATGTCCGGCAACAAGTCGACGGACGCTGTGAAGCGGGACGTCAAAGCCGCGATCGAACAGTCGTTCAACGGCCTCTGAGCACAAACGCCATGACGAAAGGTTTCTTCCAGGTGATCAAAACCATCGATAATTCCGAGAATGCCATCGTGATGGAGACCACGAAGGGCAAGGTTCTCATTAAGCTGCTGCCTGAGATCGCGCCGAGCCATGTCGCCCGCATCAAGGAACTGGCGCGCGAAGGCGCCTATGACGGCGTCGTCTTCCACCGCGTGATCGAGGACTTCATGGCCCAGACGGGCGACGTGAAGTTCGGCAAGCAGGGCAGCGCGGATTACAATCCCGGTCGCGCAGGCATGGGCGGTTCGGATAAGCCGGACCTCAAGGCCGAATTCTCCAACATGAGCCATGTGCGCGGCACCTGCTCCATGGCGCGCAGCCAGATGCCGAACTCCGCCAACTCGCAGTTCTTCATCTGCTTCACGGACGCGCCCTGGCTGAACAAGCAGTATTCCGTCTGGGGCCATGTGGTGGAGGGCATGGAGGTGATCGACGCTATCAAGCGTGGTGAGCCCGTGCGCGATCCCGACAGCATCGTTTCGATGCGCGTGCTCGCCGACGTCGAGGTCGCAGCATGAGAAGCGTCATCCGTGTTATCGACCTCGAAACGGGACCGGATCCCCTCGGCGCCGAGCCGGGGATCGTGGAATACGGCCACACTGATGTGTGGACCGATCAACATGACATGCTCGGTAATCCATTCGACTGGCGTGTCGGCCAGATGCCGGATGACAGCACGACCACACTGGTCAAGCCCTACGGACCAATTCCTCCGGAAACCTCGGGAATTCACAACATCACCAACGGTGACGTTGCGAGCGCCCCGTCCTGGGAAAAGGTGGCGCCGTTTGTCACCTTCGTCAACAGCCCGTTCAAGAAGATCGTTGCCCTTGCGGCCCACAACATCGAGGCGGAGAAAACGCTTATTGGCCGGGCCGCCGGCGATCTGCCGTGGATTTGCACCTACAAGGTTGCGCTCCGTCTTTGGCCGGAGGCCGCGTCGCATTCCAACAATGCGATCAGGTACTACCTTGACCCGGATGGCCTGGACCCGGCCCAAGCGTGTCCCGTTCACCGCGCGCTGCCTGACTCGTACATCACAGCCTTCACTCTTCGGGAAGCGCTCAACGCCGGCCATTCGTTCGAAACACTGATCAAGTGGACAAACGAGCCGGCTCTCCTGCCCCGCTGTAAGATTGGCAAGTGGCGCGACTACGGCGGCAAAGGAAAAGGCACGCCATGGTCGGAGGTCGACAGCGGCTTCCTCTCCTGGATACTCACCAAGGACTTCGACGAGAACACGATGCACACGGCCAGTTTTCATCTCGCCCAGCGCGAGATCGACCAGCGTAACGCTTGGGAGCTCGATGAACTGAACCGCCAGTATCGGAAGAACGGCATGCCCGAGACCGAGCGGTTCGAAAAACCGGACGAGGAGAAGCCCTTTACCGATTTCTCGCACACCAAGTCCGACCAACGGGAGCACCCGAAGCCGACTGCTTGCGCTGACACCCAGGAGTTGCCGCTTTGAAATACTTCATCGTCAAATACGTTCTCTCCACCGGGAAAATCGAGGAGGCGGAACTCGAGCCCTCGTCCGGCGACCCCGCTTACCTTTACGACATGAAGCGTGGTTTCAGTGGCTTCAAACTCGGGCGCGACGCCTTCGCAACGCGCGAAGAGGCCGTGCGGTACATCAACGAGACCTTGATCCCCAAGAAGATCAAATCGCTCCGGAAGTCGATCGCCAAGCTCGAGGGGATGAAGTTCTGATGCGCCTCCTCTCTCTCTTCTTCGTGGTCTGCTCATCGATTTCCGGCCTGTCCTTCGGGCTAGCCCTCGTCGCGGCATGGGTCACCCACGTCATCGTCTGCATCAAGGCCAGTGCCTGGGTTCTCCTCGCATTCGGCTGCATCGTCGCCCCAGTGGGCATCGTCCACGGCGCCGGCGTCTGGTTTGGAGTGTTTTAATGAAATTCACTATCGAAAAGTCTGTGATCGCCAGGGCGATCTCGCACGCAACCGGTGTCGTCGAGCGCCGTAATACGGTCCCCATTCTCTCCAACGTCGCGCTGATCGCCGCCGACGCATCTCTGACGATGCGAGCCTCCAACCTGGACCTGGAGATCCATCTCACCGTCCCTGCTCAAGTCTCGGTTGTCGGCGAGACTACCGTGCCGGCACAGTTGCTCAGCGACATCGTCCGCAAGCTGTCCTCTTCGGAGGTGAGCTTCGACCTTTCGTCTGACCATTCCACCATCTCGGTCGGCGCCGGCCGGTCGAAGTTCAAATTGCAGTGCCTGCCCTTCTCCGACTTCCCCTATATGGGCGTTGGTGAGTTCTCGCATTCGTTCTCCATGCCGTCGGCTCAACTCAAGACGCTGATCGCCCGGACAAAATTCGCGATCTCGACCGAGGAGACGCGCTACTATCTGAACGGCATCTTCATGCACACGGTCGACGACAAGGGACAAAAGGTGCTCCGAGCGGTTGCAACGGATGGTCACCGCCTCGCTCGCGCCCAGACCGACGCGCCGCCAGGTTCTGGCGAGATGCCCGCAGTGATCGTCCCGAGGAAGACCGTCGGCGAGTTCGAGAAGGTGCTCGGCGACGACGAAGCCCACATCGATGTCTCGGACACGAAGATCCGTCTGCGATGCGGCGACGTCATCCTGCTTTCGAAGCTCATCGACGGGACCTTCCCTGACTACGGGCGCGTCATCCCCACGCAGAACAACATCGTTGCGCTCGCTGACACCGACGCGATCCGCGCGGCGACCGATCGAGTGGCGACCATCTCCAGCGAGCGCGGCCGCGCCGTGAAGATGACGTTCGCGGAGAACAATCTCCATTTGGAGGTCACGAACCCCGACTCGGGTAGCGCCGAGGATGACGTCGCGATTGACTTTCCCGACGACCAGCCGCCGCTGCAGATCGGCTTCAACGCCAAATACATCAACGACATCCTCGTGAATGTTCAATCGAAGCGAGCGCGCATCAGCCTCGCGGACTCTGGAAGCCCGACGGTGATCCGGGACGAAGAAGGGGAAGAGACCCTCTACGTCCTCATGCCGATGCGCGTCTAGCGCATGAGACTGCCGGCAAGGTTTCCGGCGAACTGCTTCATCGTGGCTTTCGGGGCAGCAATGCTCGGCCAAGGGACCGTCAAATTCACGCGGGATCGCCGCGGGAACCTGCACTCCTATTGGCTGGATCGCCGAGGCATCGCCAGAGAATTCTACACCAAGGGGGCCAGCGCCTGGCCTCTTTGGAAGCGAGCTTTTCGGATGGGCGAGATCCGTCGCTGCCCTTCCTTGGACGCCACCAACGCGCGCCGAGACGCGCTTGAGGAACGCAAGAAAATGAAAATCTTCAAGGCAACGCACGAACGTCGGAAGATCGTCGTCATCGTCAACGGCTACCCACGCGCCGGCAAGGACACGTTCGTCGAGTTCGCCGGCAATTTCTTCGCATACATGGGCTGGGGCGCCTACTCTTCCAGCACTGTTGATTTCGTGAAGGCGATCACCGAGGCGGCCGGCATAGCCGAAGAGCCCAAAACGCCTGAGAAGCGTGCGCTCTGGGCGGAACTGAAGACCGCGTTCGAGAAGTACGACCGGTTCATTTCCCGGCGGACCGTCGCGGAAATGGAGCACGCGATGTTCCAGTCGGCCCGAGCCGCACAGATCGGCTTTATCTTCGCTCGGGAGCCCGACGCGATCAATTTCATGAAGACGCTCGTGAAGGACTGCGAGTTCATCACAGTCTTCGTCGACCGGCACGATGCCGAGACCGTGACCTCGAACGCCGCGGACATGGGCGTGGAAGACTTCTCCTACGACTTCGTCATCAACAACCATTCCGACCTGGCCGAATTGAAGCTCGCCTCCGAGCGCTTCGTCCATGAAGTCATTGCCATGAAAGGTCCCCGCCAGTGACCACCGTTTCCGCCAAGACTGTTCTCCGCTCGCGTAACGCCTCGGCGCCGGACAACGTGCTGTCAACGCTGCTGCTGCGCTATCCGCGGTTCATCCATGCCGAGTTCATGACGCATCGGGCACTCAGCCGGAACGCCGCGAGCAGCCGGGCAATCCCAGTGAAGAAGATCATCGACGACATCCTCGCCGATACCGCCATGCCGTTGCATTGGGGCGCCGACCAGCGAGGCATGCAGGCGTTCGAGGAATGTTCAGCGAAGGTGCTCACGCCGATCGCAGATTACCGCACTCGTGAAGAGGCATGGTATGAAGCGCGCGATTACGCCATTCGGATCGCGCGGGCTTATGAAGAGGCCGGCTATCACAAGCAGGTCGTCAATCGCCTGCTTGAGCCTTTTATGCACATCACCGTGCTCGTGTCGGCGACCGAGTGGGACAACTTCCTTGAACTCCGCGATCACAAGGATGCCGAGCCGCACATTCAGATGCTCGCCCGAGAAATCCGGAAATGCCTCGATCAAGACCCAATTCAGACGCTTGAGCCCGGAGGCTGGCATCTTCCATTCGTGAACGAGCGCGATCTCGCTGAGCTTCCGTCCGAACGCTGGCTAGACTACGCTAAAAAGCTATCCGTCGCCCGGTGCGCCGGCACTTCCTATAAAACGGTCGACGGCTTCGATATGACAATCGAGCGCGCGGTCAAGCTTCACGACAAGCTCGTCGGCAGCCGGCCGATGCATGCGTCACCCTGCGAGCAAGTTGCTCAGGCCGATGCCGGTAGCAAGATCGGCTACCCCGGAGACTACTACATCCGCTGGGAGAATGAGCGCGAGCACGCCAACTTTGTTGGCTTCCGTCAGTACCGTCACCAGTTGGGCGTCGCGGCATGAGCACCAGAGTCGATGATTCATGGGCCGCTGGCGCCCAGGCTGACCAATGGGACGAAGCCACGCGCGGGAAGAAGATGTCCGACGCCACAGGCCGCGTCATCTTCAAGTACCAGATGCCAGTTCTCGAGCGCTTCACAATGAAGCTCCCCGCCGGCGCCGAAATCATTCGTGTCGCTGATCAGGGCGGCATGTTCTGGCTGTGGGCGGTTGTTCGCACGGACGTGCCTGACGAGACGCGGACGTTCTGGTCATTCAAGTGCGGCGGGAAAATGCCGGACGATGTCGAGCTTCGCTATGTGGGGTTCTGTGCGGTCTTCGTGCAAATGGAGCTCGGTCTCTACATCTTCGAGGAGATCACCCATGCATGAGCTCTACGGAAAGCCCCCGTGCGACCTCGGCCGCATCGAGCTCGAGCCGAGGGAGATGATGTTCTGGCTGTACTGCCCGATCAAGGTGCCCACCGCGCCCATGGGGAAATTGGAACTGCACTATCCGGCCAATCTCGCCCAGTTCGAACCGATCGTTGATCGGGCGGTGCGCTCGCTCGCTGGCGACTTGGCGCCGTACTATATCTATCTCACGGCCAAGACTCTCTGGGTGACCGCCGACAACCCCGGGAACCGGCCCGGCTGGCACTCAGACGGCTTCCTGACCGACGACCTGAATTTCATCTGGTCGAATTGCAACGGCACGCTCTTCTGGGTGCCGGAACAGAGGGCGGCGTTCACCCAGGACCACCACGATTCGCTGGCAGAAATGGAAGCTGCTGCGGAGCAGGACGTCGCGCACCACCGCGTCTATCCCGATAAGCATTTGCTCCTCCTGGATCAGTACGTGATCCATCGTGTCGCAGATGTGAAGCAGCCGGGCATGCGCACCTTCGTCAAGGTCTCATTCTCGCGCCACAAGTACAACCTTGTGGGCAATTCCATCAATCACGCCTTGCCCCTGCCCGCCGACTACGTCGAGCGAACGGCGGAGCGAAACCACCCGATCGGGAGCGCAAACTGATGGAACATGCCCCTATCGAGGCGATGCTCGAGAACTCGTACCGCAACTTCCATGTGAAGGGCTTCGACTACCTCTGCCTATTCCGAACCCCGGAGTGGACAAGGAAGGTCTATTTCTTCGAGGGAGATCTCACGAGGCTGCCGGAGATCGTCAATCCGCACGACCATCGGTACGACTTCGACACCACCGTCATCACCGGCGCCATCTCCAACTCCTATTACAGCGAGGACCCGGCCGGCGACGTCTACGAGGAGTTTGAATGGCGGACTCCCCTCCTCGGCGGCGACGGATTTCTTTGGAAGCGAGAGACTCGGCTTCTGGAGGAGCAACGTTTTGTGCTGCGCCGCGGGCAGTCGTACCGCATGACGACCGATCAGCTCCACACGATCCGTATGCATGCCGACCGGACGATAATTCTTCTCGACCAATGGGCAGACAAGGTGCCGGCGGAACTGCCCACGAGGACGTTCATGCATACCAAATCAGCGCCGCAAACCACGGGCCTCTACGACCGCTTCACGGCCGATCAGCTCATGGCGCGCCTCAGCCAGTACGAAGAGGCCGCTGTCGGCCTGAACGACATGGTGGCGGCATGATCTATCCTCATCTCCCGAAGCTTGCCTTGTCGATCCTTCAGCCTTGGGGCCACTCCATCATCCACCTAGGCAAGCCCGTCGAGAACCGCGACTGGTCGACCAAATTCCGCGGCGAGATCGCAATCCATGTCGGGCAAAAGAAAGACATGAGTCAATGGCGGAGCGCGCTCCAGACGTATCGCTATGCCGGCGCCACGTTGGAGCAACTCCACGCGTTCCCTCATTTCAAGGACCTGCAGACAGGAGGCATCATCGGGACAGTCGAGATTGTCGACGTCGTCACGGAGATGAACAATCCTTGGTTCTTTGGCGACTACGGTTTCGTTCTCGCCAACCCGAGGCCGGTCGAATTCATCAAGGTAAGGGGTGCCCTGGGCTTCTTTGACTGGAGAAAACAGTGGGAGAAGGACAGTGAGAGGATCTCAGCATGAACGACATTCCAAGCATTTGCGAAGACACCCGCGAGATCGATTCCATCTGGTTCCCCGGTGAGGATGCTGGCGGGTTCTGGGTATCTGCGAACGCCGCGTCCCCCCATAAGTGTGACCGCATCCGCGCATATTCCGAGAACGGCCAGTGCGCGCCAATTCCCTTCTTCGCTGTGATCAAGGGCGACCAGATCGTAGCTCGCATCCCGGCCCACATGGTCGAAGTCCGTTACGCGGTGCCGAAATGAATCTAAGCAAAGTCATCTGTGATGTCTGGGGTGGGGAGAGGAACATGGATCATGTTGCTCGTTTCATCCTGCCTCTTGATGAGGCCCTACCGTGGGCAAAGAACGAACTAGAGGCAGGCTTTCTCATCAATCTCCGATCCGATCTCGCATGGAGACGCTACGAAATGTTCGATCTGCGGGCAAAGGAGCCTGTCCAGTGAGTGACGTCGCTCCGGTAGCAATACCCAACATCCTGTTCCTCGATCTCCACACGAGCGGCCTCTACCTTCGCAACGAGTCGATCGACAGTTCTCAGCAGCCGTGGGCGCCATACATGGCCGCGATGCAATGCAACGATGCCGGCCAGGTGATCAACCATTTCTCCGCCTACATGAAGCCGGATGGCCGGATGGTGAAGGGTGGTGCGCTGGAGAAGCACGGGATCGACCACAAGGCCTGTGGGCGCCTCGGGATCCCAGAGTCGCGCGCGCTCGGCATTCTCTCCGATATGCTGAAAGTCGGGCCGTTCGAATCGCACATGAAGATCGTCACCTACGGCGACATGGATCGCATGGTCGTGGCCAGCCTGTTCGCGCGCTTCGCCATTTCCCTCAACAAGCCCTCGAGCACGTTCGATCGCTTGTGGCTCTCGCGGCCGCTGACGACATTCGTCGACCTTCAGAAGCCCTATGCGCAGCAGATCTGCAAGCTCCCGAGCGAAGTCGAGACATCGACGGAATATCGGTGGCCACGTTTCGAGGAGGCTTGCGAGGTGATCCTCGGCCGCCGTCCGGGCGAGCACCGCGATAGCCTGGAGGATCTTCTCCTCCTCAAAGACATGTATTTCGCTCTTCAACGGCGCGGCTTTTTCCCGGAGGTGCACGCAGCATGAGAGGATTCGCAGCAATCGGCCTTCATCGGCCAAAGGATCTCCATAACATCGGCGGAGTGCTTCGCGCTGCGCATGCATACGGCGCCAGTATGGTGGCCATATCTGGCGAGCGCATCAGGAGCGATGGAATTCGCCATGCGGCCAACACGAGCCAAGCCCACAAACACATGCCCGTGCAGCGCGGCGAGTTGCGAGGCCTCATTCCGTTCGGCGCGACGCCGGTCGCGGTCGACCTTGTGCCGAACGCTGTTCCCCTGCCCGACTTTCAGCATCCCCAGTCGGCCTTTTACGTTTTCGGACCAGAGGACGGCACACTAGGAGCCGCGATTCTGGATTGGTGCCCTCTTCGGGTGATGGTGCCCACCGCTATCTGCATGAACCTCGCCGCCGCAGTGAACGTGGTGCTCTACGACCGCCTTGCCAAACAGATGGCCCGAGCCATCAAGGAGGCAGCGTGAACCTGACACCGCAAGAGCAAGAGGTCATGGACGGCCTCGTCGCGACGTGGAACGCCTTCCTGCGCTTGCCGATCCATCACAGCGACGATGTCTCTGAGTTTCGGCACGGCATCCACCGTTTGCAGGAGAAGATCCTCGCGCGGCCGGCAAGGAAGACGATGAACGAACGGAGTTGGATTTGAAGTTCTCCCCCCAGCAGGCAGACGCCATCGACGCCGTGGCCGAATGGTTCAAACGTCATGAACGCCCGATCTTCCGCGTCTTCGGATATGCCGGCACCGGCAAAACCACCCTCGCCCGGCACTTTGCCGCCTCAGTGAAAGGATCGGTTCAATACGCAGCCTTCACGGGCAAAGCGGCGATGGTGATGAAGAAGAACGGATGCACAGGAGCCAGCACCATCCATAGCCTGATCTACAAGTTCGAGCAGGACGAGGAGACCGGCATTACCCGCTTCCGCCTTCGGCCGCGGTTCGAGTTGGAGAAGATTAAGCTCTTCGTCATCGACGAGTGTTCGATGGTGTACGAGGAACTCGGCAAGGATCTTCTCTCCTACGGCATCCCCATCCTGGTCCTCGGTGATCCGGGCCAGTTGCCGCCGGTCAATGGGGGCGGCTTCTTCACGAACCATGATCCGGACGTCATGCTCGAGGAGATTCACCGGCAGGCGGCCGACAACCCGATTGTCCGTCTCGCGACGGATGTGCGCGAAGGACGGAGACTCGAGCGGGGCGATTATGGGGCTGTGCGCATTATCTCGCCGAAAGAGGTTGATCCCGAACTCGTCACCGGCGCCGATCAGGTGCTGGTTGGCGTCAATCGCACCCGCCAGCGATACAACGCCCGCCTTCGGCAGATTGCCGGGTTCAAGGCCCAGCTACCGGAAGTCGGCGATCGCTTGGTGGCGCTGAAGAATGACCACGCTCTAGGCATCCTCAATGGTGGCCTCTGGGAGGTGCTTGAGCTCAAGCCGCGCCGGCGTGGCGCCGTGAACGACCATTGCCTGAAGATGATCGTCAAGTCCTTGGATTTCCAGGGCACAGAAGCCAAGACAGTCCGCTGTCGCCAGGAACTGTTCCTCGGCAAGGGCGACGAGGTCGGCTGGAAGGAGTTGCGCGGGACGCAGCAGTTCGATTTCGGCTACGCGCTCACGGTACACAAGGCTCAGGGCTCGCAATGGGGTAACGTATGCCTGTTCGACGAAAGCCATGCCTTTCCCGAACGCGGGCGACACCTCTACACAGGCATCACGCGCGCCGCGGAGCGCCTGACAATCGTAGCATGAGAGAAGACGTCAACTGCGAGGAGTTCCTCCAGTTTTGTCGCCAGTACGGAGAAGAAATTTCGACTGCCATCCTGGAAGACATCTGCTGCCTCGTGGATGATCGAGAATGGCCCTATCGGTTCCGTCGGATGAGGCACAAGTCTCATGATCGGGAGGGTAACAACCTGACGATCACAGGAACCCTGATCTTCAGGGCGCGGGCTTGGATGTTCAAGGTCCGCAGCGGCAACTGGAACGGGACCGAAGTGCGCGAATGGGAGCAATGCTCCCTCGGAACATACAAGAAGCTGCCCGGCCAATCGGCCTGGCTGTTCGCACCGATCGAAGCGGTCATGGTGGACATGATCGTGAGGAAGATGGTGCCGCAGATGTCGTCGCTCTTTGACGCGATGATGAATCCTCAAGGAAAACGATGAAGCTCAAGCTTCGGAACTTGAAGAAAGGCGACCATCTCGAGGTTCGCTTTCGCACCCACGACAACTCAATCTGGCACCCGGCCGAAGTCGATCAGATCAATGCCGATTTCATCTGGGCGCGGTACGCCTCCGGTCATGTCAGGAAGATCCCGCGCGATAAGCACGAGGACTATCGCCTATCGCCGGTGAAAGCCTATGCCTGAGCGGATCGGTTGCTGTGTTCCCTTTTGCCGGCGCACTCGGAAGCCTTGGGAGAACATGGGCGAAGACCCTGAGTTCATCTGCGGCAAGCATTGGCGGATCGTGTCCAAGACGCTCCGCCGGCGCGATGCGCGCCTTCTGCGTCGATACCGCCGCAAATTCGGGAACAATCGTCCGTGGCAGTACGCGGCTGGGTCTCCGGAAAGGATTGAGGCCGTCCGGATAGTCAGGCTCCTGCAAAAATCGTGGGAAGCCTGCAAGCGCCAAGCCATTGAGGCCGCAGTGGGGATCAATTGATATGGCCGAAGTGTCAAAGATCGGGTGGACAGATGCCACCGTCAATTTCTGGTGGGGCTGCACTAAGGTCGGCCCTGGATGCGATCACTGCTATGCGGAGACGCTCAACAATAACCCACGATTCGGCGGAACACAGGTGTGGGGCGCCGGCGCGCCGCGGCGCCGGATCAAAGGCGCCGGCAGCCTCCTCCGCCGCCTCCACCGGAATTCCGCTGCCTTCGCGCTGAAGCACGGTCGCCGGCAACGCGTGTTCATGCAGTCGATGTCCGATACCTTCGATAACGAGGTGGACGATGCATGGCGGATGGAGGCGCTGGAGGAGGCCGAGCGCGCGAGCGGCGTCAACATCCAGCTACTGACCAAGCGCGGGCCCAATGTCCCAAAGATGGTGCCTCTGCACTGGCGCACGGGCCAGTGGCCACGTCACATCGGCTTGATGTTCACGGTCGTCACCCAGGCTGAGTTCGATCGAGAAGCCGAGCGCCTGCGGCGCCTGAAGGCCGAATTTCGCATTCCGTGGGTAGGCCTGAGCGTCGAGCCACAGATTGAGCCGATCGACGGTCGTTACCCACCGTCGCTATATCCAGATCCCCTGCCCCGATGCTGCAGCGGCCATGATTGTGGCTGCATGGGATTGCCGACGGTCCCGCCAGCATTGTTCGGCATCGACTGGGTAATCGCCGGATCGGAGAGCGGTCGCGACCGTCGACCATTCCATCATGACTGGGCGCGCAGCCTCCTTTCAGATTGCAGGTTCGCGAACACCGCCTTCTTCCTGAAGCAGCTTCCCGGCACCGGTACCCAACCTATTACCGACGTCGAGAGCTTCCCAATTGACCTTCGCGTCCAAGAATTTCCGAGGGCTCTTCAATGACCGCAACAGCATACCCCCTCACCTGGCCTCAAAACATGCCACGAACAAAGGGCCGCGTTTCGTCTCGCTTCAAGACCGGGCTGAACGCGGCGATAAAGAACGTGCGCGGCGCGCTGACTCTGTTTGCCAACGACAGCGGCAAAGCGGTGAAAGACATCGTGATCTCGTCGAATGTCTCCCTCGGCGTGGACAAGCCTTCCGATCCAGGCGTCGCCGTCTGGTTCACATGGGACGGCCTTTCGGTCTGCATCGCAGTCGACCGCTATCCCAAGGTCGAGGACAACCTGCAGGCCATCTACATGATCATCGACGCCCGCCGGACCGAGCTTCGTCACGGCGGCCTCAACATCGTCCGCGCGACGTTCACCGGATTCGCAGCCTTGCCGGCGCCGGCAAGGAAGTCCTGGCAGGAAGTTCTACGGCTCACCAACGTGCCCGGGCACAACATCGACCGCGAGATGGTCGAGCAGGCGTTTCGCGAGTTGGCGAAAGGCGCCCACCCTGATCGGGGCGGCTCGGAGACAGCGATGGCGGAGCTGAACATCGCCCGCGATGAAGCGCTGAAGGAGTTGTGAGCATGGCGATGCGCATCAATCGTGACATTACAGCATTCGACACCTCCCGCCGGGCAAAGGAGTCGAAGGACGTCCGTGATTCGCGGCACCTCGCCTGGATCCGGACCCTTCCGAGCGTAGTCAGCGGCCGCCTCGGCTGCGAAGCCGCCCACATCAGCTTCGCGGATCGCCGTTTCGGTAAGCCAGAGCGCGCTCGGGGGAGGAAGGCCGGCGATGACTGGGTGTTGCCGCTGACTGCCGAGGAACACCGCACGGGCCCGGAGGCGCAGCACCGGACGGGCAAGGAGCGTGAGTGGTGGGAAAGCCGGGGCATCGATGCCACGACTCTCGCGACGCGTCTTTGGGCCGTCTCGGGCGACACAGAGGCCGCCATCCGCATCATCAATCAGGCAAAGTTGATGGCCGCTGAGATGCGCCGCCATTGGAAGGCAGGTCCAGCATGACCACCCCCGTATCCGCCATTGAGAAGGCAATGCGCGATCACATCAAGGTCGATGCGACCGGGCTTTCTCCCGCAGTCGCTTCTGCATACGTCGTCGGCTTTGACGAGGCGGCAAAAGCTGTCGCCGAGATTATCGCCCGTCAGGCAGAGGCGTTGCAGCGAGAGAATGCGGAGCTGCGGAAGACACTGGCCGGCGATCACGAGATCAAGCCGCTTTCCGAAGACCGGTTGGACGAGATCCTCGAATTCCAAGAGCGATTCAAAATGCTTGGGGGAGCCGGCGATACGGCGTCACTCGACTGGGCAACTCAATGTGCGCTCATCAATGAAGCTGTCCTGTCCTGTCGCGCCCGCGCACTCCTCGGAGGTGAAAATGCAGGTAACTGACAAGATGTTGAAGGCACTTCGCCGCGAACTCAAAACCTTTAAGCCCGACGATCAACTTCGCCGCGCCCTCACCGCCGCCCTATCAGAGCAACAGGCAGTAGAGATGAAGGCGCGACCGCTGGAGTGGACAACGGAGCAGAAAAGCGGGTTCACCATCCACGTTGGCCGGGGTCTAGGCCTCAAGTACGAGGCTTGCATCAAGGCGTATTCGCCCGGGTGGGTGGTTACGCTTGGGCAGAGCGACGTTATTTTCGATGTTGCGGAAGCCGACGAAGAGAATGCCAAGGCCGCCGCCCAAGCCGACTACGAGCAACGCATCCGCTCCGCCCTTGTCGATGTGCCGGCGGTCGAGCCGGATCAGCGCCTATACGACGGTACGAAGCCGATGGCAGACGGCGGCGACACGCCTATGACTGCCGCCGAAGAGGTGCTGGCGTGGCTTCTGGTCGAGAAGATCGGCGTCCCTGATGACGTATCATATTCCCCGGACCAGGCGCAGGAAATCATAGTTCGTCAGTTTTCCTCCCCACCCCTCTCCCGAGAAGGAAAGGATAGCGCAGAGGTGGAGCGGATCATCACCGATCTTCGCCATGCCGCTTCCGGCCTCGCGGATCGATTGCAGCAAACCCACGCCATCGACAACGCCATTGCGTTCCTAGCTGCCCTCGCCGCCACGCGCAGCGGTTCCGCCACTATTCAAAAGGGGTGCGCCGAATGAACGATCTATTCCAATCGTCCAGCGCCTCCGTCTCACCGTGCGGGCGCTATCGCTATGGCCTGACCCGCCAATGGTCTGACGGTCTTATGATGGGCTTCGTTATGCTCAACCCGTCAACGGCGGACGCTGATCTTGACGATCCGACCATCCGCCGTTGCATAGGTTTCGCCCGCCGCGAAGGCTGCGGCGGGATCGTGGTGGTCAACCTGTTCCCGCTTCGCGCCACCGATCCGGCGCAACTATGGGCCACGCGCTATCTTGAACGGTTCGGCCCCGACAGCGACAATGAGTTTCAGCGACATTTGCGCATGATGACCGGCCCCATCGTGGCGGCTTGGGGCGCAGATGGTGACAGCCAGGGCGGCGATGCTGTTGCGTTGATGCGGCACTATCTCGGTTCCCGTTTGGTCTGCCTCGGCAAGACCCAGCAGGGCGCACCACGGCACCCCCTCTATGTTCGAGGCGATGCACCATTGATCCCCTTCTCCTTCACCACAAAAGCAAAGGGAGGGGACCATGTTTAACCCCATCCTTGGCACGATCAACGGCCTTCGCATCCATGAGGTAGACAGCATGGTCGTCTACGTCGGTGAGGACTGGTCAAAGGTCCGCTCGCCCGGCCGTGCGCGCCGCCGCCGCCGGAAACACCGGCAGAACATCACCGCTCTTTACGAACCGGATGGCAAGTACCTCGTCGATCAGGTCCGAGGCGTCATCTATTGCCACCCGGCGATGGCCCGCAAGTTGATTGCGGCCAGCATCGCTTCCGGAGGCGACCATGGCTGAGTTCGTCATTCATAAACAGAAGCTGCCGATTTTCACCTCGTCGGAAGATTTAGTCATCTTCGCCCCATACGGCGCTCGCGTCCTCAAGATCAGCCGACAGTTCCCGACCGATCAGACCCCGTACGTATGGTACGCTTGCGATCCGCAGCAGCCAGACGAGGCCATGCTGATCCATGTTTTTGGTACCGGGCAACACGTCCCGGTGGCTCTCTTGGATGGCTACCTCGGGACCGAAATTTTCCACAACGGACAGCTGGTGCTTCACTTCTTCCGCCCCCCCAGCAAACCATCTGGAAGTAGCGAATGAGAGTTTCGGCCCTATCGATCAGCCTCAATCTGCCTCTGGATCGCTTGAAGTGCGATGAACTCCTCGGGGGAGATGGTCTGCTCGCCGTTGGAGGTGAAAACAGACTTACGGTGCATCCGCCCATGCGGGTTTTCATCGACTATCATGGCCATAACGATCTCAAGGTTATCGTCGTAGTCAAACGTCCCCTGGGAATGAACCCAAGTGAAGATCGCCCTATTCTGACGGTTTTCTTCGTAGAATTCCCGCATGCTGGAAAGGGTCACGCTAACGTCCTCCTAAGCCCTCTGGCATCAAGCGCTATCGCCCGCATAGGCGACGCAACAGGACGGGATTACCTTTCATTCTTCCCGAGGGCAACGTGCACCTGACCCTCAGCGGTGGCCGTGCCAGTGCCCATCCACTGCACCAGGTGCTTGAGGCGATCCGCGCCAAACAGACCGCGAAGCCCAAGCATTCCGGGGCCGGCCGTAGGCCAGAAGATTGGCCCGGCTTGTGGCGGCACCCGCGGCCTCGGGACATATTTCCCGGGCGGCCTTTCGACTATCTGCGGAAACTGCCCCACACTGCTTCAATTGGAGACAACGATGGCTAACCGCCCCGATCTGATCGATAAAATCAACCGCCTTCGCGACCATCTGAACCTGCTGGCCCTAGCAGCGCGGTCGCTTGATGACGCCGACACCTCCAGTGCATTGCACCTCGGCATCTCTGAGGCGAGCATGGTGGCCGATGAGATTAAAGCCATGTTGGTGAATGACACCGGCCGCATCACCGCGTCATCTTCTGGAGGCGGCGATGGCTAGAACCACCGGTGACCGGCGCCTAAACGATAACCAAGTTTTCGCCTCACAGCGCCGAACTGACCCGATTATCCGCATCGGGGCGAGACACGCTTCTGGATCCATCTGTGCCGCTGATGTCGGAGCAACGAGGCATTCCGCAGTTGGTGGGCGGTCCACCAAAACGTCCTATCCGGGCAGCTGTGAAATCTTCATCGGAGGAGGTAGCTCGATTGTCACCCCCGCAGCGTTTCAGGCCAAACCTTTCCCTATCCTCGCAAGGAACCTTCGCGAGTTCCAAAGCCTCGCGATCTTCACGCTGCTGGCGCTCGCGCACCGGGTCATACATCAATGTTCCGCACGACGTGAGAAAATTGGCGGCTGCGAGCGTCATCCCGACAGCAAGCATGCGAGACCGAGAACTCATCTGCAATTCCCTCCAGGACGCCACAAGTTAATCGTGCATCCGCGAGCCCACAAGTGCCTAAAGACTACTACCGACGCTGGCACCGTTATTTGTCGCACGTGGCTAAACTTTGCCGAAGCGCGCGACGCGAATGAATCGAAAAGGCATCCCGATGAGTGAGCCAGTCCGCATTCAGCTCTCCCGCGCGAAGGGCTTCACTCTCCAAGCCGCCTCGCGGGAAATCAACGGGCTGCCCGCAGTTGTGGTCGCCCGCCCCACTGAATGGGGCAATCCTTTTGTCGTGGGCGAACCGATCGATCGTAAGCAGGCAAAGCGATGGGGATGGTGGCCGTTGAACCAGCCGGATTATGTCGCTCCCACGCAGGAGGCGGCCGCGCGCCGATTTGGAACCATCCTATGCCTCGATCCGGCCATCCATCAGCATGTCCGCGACAATCTAGCCGGCAAGAACCTTGCGTGCTGGTGCTCGCAAGACTCGCCTTGCCATGCGGATTACTTACTGAAGATCGCCAACAGAAAGCCGACGGGAGGCGACGGTGGTTAATCAGGAGCCGATGTTCCCCATCCTCAACGATCCGATCATCAAGTGCATCCCGTGGGCGGCGATTGCCCAGCACGAGAAGCAGGCGCAGCGCAACCACAGCCAAACGCTCCGCAGGCTCGCCGATCGCGGTGGTCTCAGCATCCACGAGGCCTACCACGTCATCAGGGGGCAAGAATGGCCACGCGGCTTCAAGCGTAGCCAGGTGAACGACGCTCTCTATCGGCAAGCATTGATGAAGCTCCTGTATGAATTCGAGAAGGCGCGCTCCGAAGCTGCCAGCAGACCGATCGGAGACAATCCTGACTGCTTCTGATCCGAATCTCGCTCGATCAGGCCTTCATCACTTCGATGAGCGCCTTCGCCAGCACAATCCCATCGGTCAACTCGGCTTTGCCGGCAGGATCCAGGGCCTTGATGACTGCGATGAGCTTCTCGATGATGTTGGTCAGTTCACGATAGTCCACCACTCGAAAGCCGGCGTCTTCGAGATCGTTGATGACCTTGCTGGCGGTAATGTTCGGCGCCTCGCTAAACCCTGCGAGGGCGTCGATAATCACTTGCCGAGCATTTCCTGGAAGGATCATGAGATTGCATCCGTGAATGAAAGCTCAGTAGCAGGTGAGACGAATATTTCCAATCGAGTCCATTCCGCGCCCAACACACGATGCGGTCGGCACGGGACGAGGCCTACGATACTTCTCCGGGTGAGCTTTTGCATCAGCCTCGATTGCCTCCCATCGCTCTCTTTGCTCTCGCCGATGTTTCGCTCTCAGTCTCTTGTCAGCCTCGCGGTCCCAAAGAAAGCAATTCCCCATGTCGGGCCCGTCGAGCCTCGCTGTGGGCTCGTTGCAACGACGGATCATGTCCTGTTTCGTTCGCGCATACTCGGTGTCACTTTGGCAACCCGCCAAGATAAGCCCGGCGACTGCAAACACGATAGCTTTCTTCACGGATCCCCCATGGTCGGCTGTGTCGCGGGGAATACCAATGCTCCCAGCGTGAAACACGATCAAATATCGACCTCCGAATACCGTTCCTTGAGACGTCCGAGACCTTCGAGCACATCTTGCAGAATCTCGAGAACTTCGGGCAACTTCTCGCGGAGGGCGACAATACCCACGTCGATACGCTCCACCTGCTTTTCTACCGCCAGTTTTGCGGACGATGCCTCAATTATGTCCATCAACTCACCCGAACCTGCAATCTGCAAGCGCTCAGTAAATGTAGCGATTTTCCGCCCCATGGAGCCAGTCTCAGCATCGATGTCATTGAGATGACGCAGCAGTTCAGCCAGGGACGTCGTAGTAAAATCCACGGCTGCAGCAAGTTGCCCATCAAAAAGGTGTTCGGCTTCACGCCACTCCACAGTGTGGAACTCCCCTTTGATTTTGAGGGCTGCGGTGATAGCCGCCGAGCTGAGAGAGTGAACCATAAGTGCCTTCTCGCCCGCAGGTCCGACTTTGGAAGGCAGCCCTTCCAGCACATCCCTAAAGACTTGAGATGCGTGCCGGAGGGGTGGAAGTCGACGCGCCCAAAGCCTGTCTACCTGCCGGGCTTCGCCCCGGAGTGTCGCGCCCAATATCTGTCGGTGGCGCTTCGCATTCTCAAGCTCCGTCTTGATCATCGCACGTACTGTAAGCGTGGCGGCAGCCACAGCAGCGAGACCGGTGAGAAGAGTTTGAAACTCGGAGATGAGCCCGCGAACACAGCTCGTTCCGTCCTCGTAGCTCCCGCACAACCAGGCATGGGTAGGTTGCAGATTCAATGCCATTGCGAAAAGGAGAAGAGAAAAAATCACCAATGCGATTGCTGGCAACGCGGCGTCAAAACTCCATTGAATAGTAGGTTTCACGAGGGCCCCCGGTATTTCGTGAGTTGCGGCAAAATCAGGCCTGCAATCAACGCATGCTATTCATGATTCTCGTTCCAGGCCAACCACCCAAGTGAGGTCCAGATCAACGAGGAAGCTTCGCGGTGATCCAGGTGTTGGTGCCCTTATTCCCGCACGCCATGCAACGCAGAAACGGGCGCAAATCCTTGACCAGCGTGCTTCCGCCGAATTTTCGCTGGATCTCCCATCGATCGACCCACCCTTCCCTCTCACATTTCGAGCAATGACCGCCCAGTTCCATCCACTCCGGTATTTCACTGAGGGACGGCCGCCGGGGAGAAAAGAGAGATTCTAGATCTTGGGGGATGCGTACATGGGACACCATGTTCTATATTCGTTCCCGTAACGCATGAGAGTCAAGTCGCCTCGCGCGACAGGTGGAGGTGCTGACAGCTATCCTCCACGCCGCGGCGCCAGCGTAGCGCCAAGGCATGCTGCAGCGGCGGACCGCGCCGAGTAGCAGTTCCCTTCGGGAGCAGGGCGATGCCCCAGGATCAATGTTTTACGAACCACTCAAAAGCCTGGACGAAGTCACCCTCGAGATGATGGAAGAATTCCTCTTGGTCTGCGCGGAAATCGTGGATGAGCGCGGTCCAATCGCGCAGCCTATTCTTGACCGGATGGAGAAGGAGTATCTCGCGATGAAAAACCGAGGATCCGAGGCCGATCGCATCCGGAAGCTTCTCGGTCGATAGAGGCTACCTTTTGGCTACTTTCTGGCTACCGCAGCCCGAAAATGAAGACCAGAAATTCACCCATGCACCTGAATTAGCTACATTTTCCCTTCGGTAGCGAATTGGAGCCAATCCGGCCCGGGGAGCCAGTTTCTAGAAGGGCTGCGCTGAATAGCGCGGCCCTTCTGCTTTTCAGCGCCACACACGCAAAAGGGCCGCCGCTCGGCAACCCTCTTCCATCTTTATCGATCTGGAAATCGCTAGTGCCGGCTTGCCGGCGGGCGCTTCGTGTTCATCTGCAATTCGTGACGGGTGGCGAAGCGGCCGAAGAGGAGGAGCAACTTGCGTTCTTCTGCCTTGTCGAGCCCGTTCTTGCGGCAATGCTCGAGCACGTCGAGAACGTGGCGAGCCTGGCGCGGGCTGAACTGACGATTGTCGATGTGATGGGTCATGGCGGGCTCCTCCGTGCAAGCGGAAGAGAAACACGCCGGGCCGCGCTTTGTTCCCGGCGCGCGATGCGGTCAGGGCACGAGGCCGGCGCCGGTCTGGCCGGTAGTCCGCGCGGCGCCGTAGTCGCGCTCGTGGGCCGTGCGGCGGAAGGTCTGGCTGCGCTCGCGCGGGCGGGCGGAGGGATCGCTCAGCGGCGTTCCCATCACCCCGTCCGCATAGGTGCCGGTGGCGATGTCATCGTCGTCGGTAGGGGTGGCCTGAAAAAGTCCGAAAAGCATCGTGGTACCTCCAGTGTCGTCTCAAACGGGCGGCAGGCCTTTCCGTTCCGCCGCTCGCCGATAGACGCAAAATTAACCATGTTTGCTAACAGGACGTTAAAGCCCGCGCGCTTTCGGCCGGCCTGCGGCAGGAAGCCCCTGCCCGAAGAAAAAATCCCTAGCAATCTCAGCCTGACAGGAACACCATTCCTTGCAAAGCCGGCCGCAGCGGCCGAAAAGACGACACCAATCCGGATTTGCAACGCGCGAGGCTCGATTTCCCATGTCCATTCTTCCGTCCGTTCTTGATGCAATCGGCAACACGCCGCTGATCCGCCTCAAGGGCGCCTCGGAAGCGACGGGCTGCGAGATCCTCGGCAAGGCGGAATTCCTCAATCCCGGCCAGTCGGTGAAGGACCGCGCCGCCCTCTCCATCATCCGCGCGGCGGAGCGCTCGGGCGCGCTGCGACCCGGCGGCGTCATCGTCGAGGGCACGGCGGGCAATACCGGCATCGGCCTTGCGCTGGTGGCGCAGGCGCTCGGCTATCGCACCGTCATCGTCATTCCCGAGACGCAGAGCCAGGAGAAGAAGGACGCGCTGCGCCTGCTCGGCGCCGAGCTCGTCGAGGTGCCGGCCGTTCCCTACAAGAACCCGAACAATTATGTAAAGCTCTCCGGCCGGCTCGCCGAGCAGCTTGCTCAAACCGAGCCGAACGGCGCGATCTGGGCCAACCAGTTCGACAACGTCGCCAACCGCGACGCCCATATCGAGACGACCGCGCCGGAAATCTGGCGCGACACCAACGGCAAGGTGGATGGCTTCGTCTCGGCCGTCGGCTCGGGCGGGACGCTTGCCGGCGTCGCGGCCGGCCTTCGCGCCAAGAATCCCAATATCAAGATCGCCCTTGCCGATCCGGATGGCGCAGCGCTCCATAACTTTTATGAGCACGGTGAATTGAAATCCTCCGGCAGCTCGATCACCGAGGGCATCGGCCAGGGCCGCATCACCGCCAATCTCGAAGGCTTCACGCCGGACTATTCCTACAACATCCCGGATTCGGAGGCCGTTCCGCTGGTCTTCGACCTTATCGAGAACGAGGGCATCGCCGTCGGCGGTTCCTCGGGCATCAACATCGCGGGCGCGATCCGCCTCGCGAAGGACCTCGGCCCCGGCCACACGATCGTGACGATCCTCTGCGACTATGCTAACCGCTATCAGTCCAAACTCTTCAACCCGGACTTCCTCGATTCGAAGGGCCTGCCGGTTCCAGGCTGGCTGAAGGCGAAATCGGGGATCAAGGTCCCCTACCAGCCGGTCGAATAGGTATCATGTCCCTTCCCACCACCGCCCTCTTCCGCGACGATTTCTATCTTTCGACGAACGAGGCGGTGGTGACGGCGGTGCACGAGGACGGCGGTATCGAGCTGGACCAGACCTGTTTCTACGCGACGTCGGGCGGCCAGCCCGGCGATACCGGTTTCCTGGAGCGCGCCGACGGCAGCCGCATCGCGCTCGGCCCGGCGGTGACGGGCGCGACCAAGGAGATCATCATCCACCGGCCGCTGGAAGGCGAGGCACCGCCCATCGTCGGCGAGACGGTCGTCGCCCATATCGACTGGGCGCGCCGCTACAAGCTGATGCGCATGCACACCGCCTGCCATCTCCTTTCCGTCGTCTGCCCCTACCCCATTACGGGCGCCGCCGTCGGCGAGGAGGACAGCCGCGTCGACTTCGACATGACGGAGACCATCGACAAGGACGAGGTGACGGCGAAGCTGATGAAGCTCGTTACGGAGAACCACCCGATCTTCGTCCAGTGGATCACCGACGCGGAGCTTGCAGCCAATCCCGGCATCGTCAAATCCAAGAACGTGCGCCCGCCCATGGGCCTCGGCCGCGTCAGCCTCGTCTGCATCGGCGAGAATTCCGCCGTCGACAGTCAGCCCTGCGGCGGCACCCATGTTTCCGAAACACAGGAAGTGGGCGCGATCCACATCGCCAAGATCGAGAAGAAGGGCAAGGAGAACCGCCGGTTCCGCATCCGCTTCGGCGCGCCGGCCTCCGAAGCCTGAAGGGAGAGAAACATGTCCAACGAAAAGAGCAGGTTCGTCGTTTCGGCGGATTGGGTGGAAAAGCAGCTCGGCGCGCCGGAATTCCGTATCGTCGATGCCTCCTGGTATCTTCCCGCGCAGAACCGTAACGGCGCGGCCGAATATGCCGGCGGGCACATTCCCGGCGCGGTCTTCTTCGACCAGGACGTCATCGCCAATCATTCCAGCAGCCTGCCGCATATGGTTCCCGCGCCGGACGTCTTCGCGGCCGAAGTCGGCAAGCTCGGCATTTCCGATACGGACACGATCGTCGTCTACGACGGCCCCGGCATCTTCACCGCGCCGCGCGTCTGGTGGTTGTTCCGCACGATGGGCGCGAAGAACGTCTTCGTCATGGATGGCGGCATCGACGGCTGGAAGAAGGAAGGACGGCCGCTGGAGACCGACCTGCCGGAGCCCGCACCCGCCACCTTCCACACCAATTTCAATCCCTATGCCGTGACCTCCTTCGAGGAAATGCGCGGCATCGTCTCGACCGGCTCGAAGCAGGTCGCCGATGCGCGCGGCGCCGGCCGCTTCACCGGCGAGGAGGCGGAGCCCCGCGCCGGCATGCGCTCCGGCCATATGCCGGGCGCAAGGAGCATGCCCTCCGGCACCTTCTCGGAAGGCGGGAAATTCAAGGATCTCGCCAGCCTCCGCCGGCATTTCGAGGCGTCGGGCATCGATCTCTCCAAACCGGTCGTCACGAGCTGCGGCTCCGGCATCACCGCGGCGATCATAACGCTGGCGCTTCATTCGCTCGGTCACGAGGACAACACGCTCTATGACGGCTCGTGGACGGAATGGGGCGGGCGCGAGGATACGCCCGTCGTCACCGGGCCCGCTGCCACCGGCAAGGACTGACCATGGCGAAGAAGGTCCAGTCCGCGCCGATATCCGTCACCATCACCGCGCTCGAAATGACCGCGCCGCCGAAGCAGAGCCTGCCGGTGCCGGTCAATGTGCAGACGGCGATCCTCGGCGCGCCGGACATTCCGCTCGCCTTCTACCGCTTCCTCTACCGGCAGGTGGGCAGCCGCTGGCACTGGGTCGACCGGCTGCGCATGGACGACGGGACGCTGACTGCCACGCTGCACGACAAGCGCAACAGCGTGAGCGTGCTCTATGTCGACGGCGCGCCGGCCGGCTTCTTCGAGCTGCTGCGGATCGACGACGACACGGTCGAGCTCTCCCATTTCGGCCTCTTCGAGCGGGCGCTGGGGCACGGCATCGGCAAATGGTTCCTGCTCCAGACGCTTTACGCCGCCTGGGCGCTCGGGCCGAAGCGGGTCGTCGTCACCACCAACAGCCTCGACCATCCGCGGGCCCTGCAGCTCTACCAGATGTTCGGATTCTCGCCGGTCGGCACGATGGAGGCGGAGGTCACGCCGCTTTCCGATGCCGAGCTTCTGGCACTCGCCAAGCGCGACTGCCTGATGCCGGCCGAGCGGCGTTAATCACCCTGAACGGTGCCTAACCGGCCGGTTCATCTTTCCTTCAGGTCATCCGTGGCACTTTCCGCCCGAAAGACGAAACCGAAGGAGACACCGTCCATGCAACGCCGCGCCTTTCTGACCGCGTTTGCCGCAACCCTCGCCGCGCCGGCCTTCTCGGGCCTTGCCCTGGCACAGGAAACGCCGTCCGAAGAGATGATCCTGCGCCGCCTCGATGCCGCGCCCGCCCGCCGCATGCGCGAGGACGAACGCGTGACCGTGCGCGAGTTCAAGCGCCGCGCGGACCTGCGCCGCGCCGCGCCGTCCATCGACATTCAGTCGATCAATTTCGAATTCGCCTCGGCCGAAATCCCGCGCTCGGAATACCGCAAGGTGCGCCAGATCGCCCGCGCCATGGAGCAGATCCTGCGCCGCCGCCGCCGCGCCGTCTTCCTCATCGAGGGCCACACGGATGCCGTCGGCTCGGCCTCGTCCAACCAGATCCTCTCCGAGCGCCGCGCCGATTCGCTGAAATGGGTGCTGGTGCGCGAATTCGGCCTGCCCTCCCGCGCGCTGGAAACCGTCGGCTACGGCGAGGAATACCTGCTGGTGCCGACCGAGCGCGAGGAATGGCGCAACCGCCGCGTCACGCTCCGCCGCATCGACGAATTCGTGCGCTGATCGCCCGACCGACCATCCTCACCGCCGGCCTCGCGCCGGCGGTTTCGATTCCGGGCAGGAAACGGGTGTCGGGCCGACGGGTTTGCATGGATGCTCTCCGCATCAAACGGAGCATTGCCATGACCATTCGCTTCCTGCCCATACCCACCGAGACTGCTAACACCTACTGGAGCGGCGGCCCTGATGCCTATGGCATGACGCCCGAGCGCCGTGTCTCCAATGGCGACGGCGTGCCCTGCCGGCACTGCCTGCGGCTCGTCGGCGCCGGAGAGCCCTATCTCACCCTCGCCCACCGCCCCTTCCCGGCTCTCCAGCCCTATGCCGAAACCGGGCCGGTCTTCATCCACGCCGAATCGTGCAAGGCCCATGAGCCGTCGGAAGCGATGCCGCCGATGCTGACGAGCCGCGATTATATCGTGCGCGGCTATTCGGCGGAAAACCGCATCCTCTACGGCACCGGCGCCGTGGTGCCCAATGCCGATATTCCGGCCTATGCGGAAACTTTGCTTGCGCGCGAGGATGTCGCCTACCTGCACATCCGCTCGGCCCGCAACAATTGCTACCAGTGCCGCGTAGAGCGCGCATGAGAAAGGCCCGGATCGCTCCGGGCCTCGCAGGCGGCTGACAAAGCCTCTCACCCCTCCTTCGTCATGGCCGGGCTCGACCCGACCGTCCATGCTCCGGGTGACGCGTGGATCCTCGGGTCAAGCCTGAGGATGACATAGTGGGTGGGGTGTGTGTTCCGGCAGACCGGGCCCGGACCTTTCCGGGCCCTTCCGCCGATACCCTCAAGCCACGTTCAACACCGCCTCCGGCGCGAAGGACTCGTAGCCGAGCGCCTCGGCGACAGCGCGGTTCGTCACGCGGCCCTTGTGCACGTTGAGGCCGGCGCGCAGGTGCCGGTCCTCGGCAATGGCCTTCAGGCCCTTGTCGGCGAGCTGGAGGCCGTAGTGGAGGGTCGCGTTGTTGAGGGCGTGCGCCGAGGTGACCGGCACGGCGCCCGGCATGTTGGCGACGCAATAGTGCACCACGCCGTCGACCTCGAAGGTCGGGTCGGAATGGGTCGTCGCGTGGGACGTCTCGAAGCAGCCGCCCTGGTCGATGGCGACGTCGACGATGACCGCGCCCTTCTTCATGCCCGAGAGCATTTCGCGGGTGACGAGCTTCGGTGCGGCGGCACCGGGGATGAGAACGGCGCCGATGACGAGATCGGCCGAGAAGACCTCCTCCTCCAGCGCGTCGATGGTCGAATAGCGCGTGTGGACGCGGCCGCCGAAGAGATCGTCGAGCTGGCGAAGGCGCGGGATCGAGCGGTCGAGGATCGCGACATCCGCGCCGAGGCCGGCCGCCATCTTCGCCGCATGCAGGCCGACGACGCCGCCGCCGACGATGGCGACCTTGGCGGGAGGCACGCCCGGCACGCCGCCAAGCAGGATGCCGCGCCCGCCATTGGCCTTCTGCAGCGCCGTGGCACCGGCCTGGATGGAGAGACGCCCGGCGACTTCCGACATCGGCGCGAGCAGCGGCAGGCCGCCGCGGTCGTCCGTCACCGTCTCATAGGCGATGGCGGTGACGCCCGAGCCGAGGAGGCCCTTGGTCTGTTCCGGGTCGGGAGCGAGGTGGAGGTAGGTGTAGAGAATTTGTCCGTCGCGGAGCTGCGCCCATTCGGCGGGCTGCGGTTCCTTGACCTTCACCACCATGTCGGACTTCTGGAAAATGTCCGCGGCAGTGAGCACGATCTTCGCGCCGGCGGCGCGATAGGCGTCATCGTCTGCGCCGATGCCGGCGCCGGCCCTGGTCTCGACGATCACCTCGTGACCGTGGGCGACGTATTCCCGCACGGCACCGGGCGTCAGACCGACCCGATATTCATGATTCTTGATTTCCTTCGGACAACCGACACGCATGCGCGTTCCTTTCCCAGTGATGTTCCCGTTATTGCCGCCGCGTTCGGCGGGGACATCATGGAAGCAGAGGATGCGTGCAATGTCCTTGCAAAGCCCCTTGGCGAAACGGCCTCCTTTCGAATATTCTTCGAATATCAGCGGAATTTTCGGAGAAAATTCGAATGGTGCAACGGGATGCTATCGATGCTGCGATCCTGAAGGCGGTTCAGCAGAACGGGCGAATCTCCAATGCCGAGCTTGCCGAGCGCGTCGGGCTCTCGCCGTCGGCCTGTTCGCGCCGTCTGGATATCCTGGAAAAGTCCGGCATCATCAACGGATACCATGCCCGCGTCTCGCCCAAGGCGCTCGACTACAAGATGATCGCCATCGTGCATATCTCGCTCTCCGGCCAGTTCGCCAAGACGCTGGCGGAATTCGAGGCGGCGGTAAAACTCTGTCCGAACGTGCTGGTCTGCTACCTGATGTCCGGCGAATACGACTATATCCTGCGCGTCGCCGCCAAGGACCTCGAGGATTACGAGCGCATCCACCGCGACTGGCTCTCGGCCCTGCCCCATGTGGTGAAGATCAATTCGAGCTTCGCGCTGCGCGAGATCATCGACCGGCCGAATGTCGGGGTTTGAGCAATCCCGGCAAAAGTGTGAAGCGGTTTTGCGTCCGGGATTGCGCGGTCAAAACCGCAGGCTGATGCCCGCGCGGCGCAAGAGCCAGTAGAACAGCGCGGTCGCGGCGATGCCGAGCATCATCGCCCAGAAGAAGCCAGAGCTGCCTTCGCTCAGCGGAAGGCCGCCGGTATTCATGCCGAAGACGCCGACGACCAGCGTGCCGGGCAGAAGCAGCGCGCTCATGATGGCCATGGCCCTCAGGCTCCGGTTGGATTCGTCCGCGAGCTCCGCCGCCATTTCCTCCTGAAGCAGCCTTGCCCGGTCGTTGACCATCACGATTTCGCGGTCGAGCCGTTCCAGCCGCATGGAGAGGCGCCCAAGCACCGCATGGGCATGCTCGGAAAGCGTCCAATCCTCCCGGTCCTCCTCCTCGAACAGCGCCACCATGCCGGCGACGGGCCGGTGCAGCGATACCGCGAGGCGGCGCACTTCCTTGAGGCTGCGGCGCTCGTCGCTGAGGCGTTCCGTCACCAGCCGGTCTTCCACGGCGTCGAGCAGCGCCGCCGCCTCCTTGAGGCGGATGGCCGTGTTCTTGCAGAAGGCGGTAACGATGGCCTCGAAGACCTCGTAGGCCGTCGTTGGGCAGAACCCGTCGGCGAAAGCGCGGCGCACGCGGTTCACCGCCTCGACGGGATGGCGTCGGCCGGTGACGAGCAGGCGCTCGGTCAGGGCGAAATGCAGCCGGCCGATGGTGGTGGAGGTGCGTTCCATGTCCTGCTGGAGATCGGCGACGACGCCATGGGTCGTGCCCGCCTCGCAGCCGAGGACGAGGCTTTCGTCATTGCCTTCGAGGATGGCGCGCGCCGCCGCGGGCAGCCGGCACCTCGCCGCAAGCCAGCCCTGCATGCGCTGGTCGACGAGATCGACATGCAGCCACACCCAGCCGTCCTCGGCGGCAAGCGCCGCATCGAGCTCCGACGGCGCGATCGGCACAACCGGGCCGCCGGGGCCGGCCCGGTAGGCGCCGACGAGCCCCGGCGTCAGTCCTCTTTCCCTCTGGTCCAGCAGGTTCAAAGGAAGATCCGGCGTCAGTAGACGTCCGGCACGTACATTTCGTCCGGCGGCTCATGCCGGATATAGTCGTCGTGGCGCACGCGCTCCGGCAGTTCGATGGCCGCCTTCGGCACGTCCTCGTAGGGAATCTGCGTCAGGAGATGGGCGATGCAGTTGAGGCGCGCCTTCTTCTTGTCGACGGCCTCGACGATCCACCAGGGCGCTTCAGGAATATGGGTGCGTTCCAGCATCTCTTCCTTCGCCTTGGTATAGTCCTCCCAGTGGACGCGGCTTTCGAGGTCCATCGGGGAGAGCTTCCACTGCTTCAGCGGATCGTGGATGCGCATGCGGAAGCGGAATTCCTGCTCCTCGTCGGTGATCGAGAACCAGTATTTGACGAGCACGATGCCGGAGCGCACGAGCATGCGTTCGAATTCCGGCACCGAGCGGAAGAATTCCTCCAGCTCGTCCGGCGTGCAGAAGCCCATGACGCGCTCGACACCGGCGCGGTTGTACCAGGAGCGGTCGAAAAGCACCATTTCACCGGCCGACGGCAGGTGCGGCACGTAGCGCTGGAAATACCATTGGTGGCGCTCGCGCTCGGTCGGCGCCGGCAGGGCGACGACGCGGCAGACGCGCGGATTGAGGCGCTGGGTGACGCGCTTGATGGCGCCGCCCTTGCCGGCCGAATCGCGGCCCTCGAACAGGACCACGACCTTCAGCTTCTTGTGGTGCACCCAGTCCTGCAGTTTCACCAGCTCGTGCTGGAGGCGGAACAGTTCGCGGAAATAGATGCGGCGCTCCAGCGTCTGGACGGGCGCCTCGGACATGCCCTCGGCGATGAGGTCGTCCAGCCGCTCCTCTTCGATCTGCATTTCCAGCTCCTCGTCGAAGCTGTCGGCGATCTCCGCCTTGATGCGGTTCAGATGATGGTCGTCGAACATGAGCAATATCCGTCGATGAGGAAGGTGAAAGGCCGTTGCCGTCGGGAGGCGCCATGCGCGATCAAGCCATGGCGCCGCCTGCTCCTATAGGAAGCCTTCATGAACCTTTTGTGACGGAAAGCGGGTCGGAAACCTCAGGCTTCGAAGCCGGACGAAGCTGCGGGCGCGGCGGTGGAGATCACCCGGTTCCGGCCGGCATTCTTGGCGGCATAGAGCCGCGCATCGGCCGCCGAGAGAAGGGCGTTCAGCGTGGTGCCGTCGCTGTAGCTGTTGGCGACGCCGATGCTGACCGTCACGGATATGCCGTCCGGCCGGCGGACCTCGTCCTCCACCATGCGGCGCAGGGCCTCGGCACGGTCCGTCCCGACATCCGGCGTGATGTCCTCCGACAGGATGACGAATTCCTCGCCGCCGAAGCGGAAGACCTTGTCGTTGCCGCGCATCGCCCGCTGCAGGCAGGTGGCGACGGTCTTCAGCACCTCGTCGCCGGCAAGATGGCCGAACCGGTCGTTGACGTCCTTGAAGTGATCGGCGTCGATGATCATCAGCGCCATCGGCTTGCCGGCCGCCAGCATGGCGGAAAGCAGGCGCGGCGCCTCGAATTCCAGCCGGCTGCGGTCGTAGACGCCGGTCAGCGCATCGCGGCCCGAGCGGTCGAGCAGGTCCTCGTAGCGCTCGCGGAAGGTCAGGTCGGCAAAAATGTCGGAAATCGGCCGCGGCGAGACCGGAATGGCCGAGATGCGCGAATAATGCAGATAGACCGTCATCATGACCGCATAGGCGCAGGCCGCCATCATCTTGGCGATCCAGCCGCCCCAGAACACCTCCATCGGCGCGTTATTGAGGAAATGCAGCGCCGCGTAGAAGCCCACCTGGTCGAATGTCAGCACGATGACGCCGGACACGAAGAAGCGCGTGGCCGTGCTCTTCTTGAACACCCGCCCCAGCCGCTCGTAGAGCAGGATGATGCCGAGCGAATCGAGATAGAGCAGCGTCGTGCCAAGCAGCATCAGCCAGCCCATCTCGTCGATGAAGGCAAGGTCGGCGACGCGGCCGGGCACCGCCCCCACCGTCTGGTGATGGCGCAGGAAGAAGCCGAGACCGACAGTCAGGAAGTTGCCGGCGAGCAGGCCGTAGATCGGCGCGCGCACGACCGCCGCGTCCTCCTTCACGTAAAGAAGGAGGATCATCATCAGCTTGCCGGAGAAGAGAACCGAGGATCCGGGGGAGATGACGCCGAAGGGCAGTTCGATATAGAAGACCGCCGCAAGATAGGTCTCGAGGAAGTGCATCACCCCGAGTGCCGCGACGAAGACGCCGATGCCGATCTGGTGGCGCAGGTGCAGAAGGCCCACCATGAAGACGAAATAAAACCCGGCCTCGATGAGAAGCAGGATCAGGTTTTCAGTTCCCATGGGCAATCCGCAGATTTTCGACTTTCCCCGCCAGTATAGCGGGAGAGTCACAACAAGTCGTTTCCTGCGGATACAGGCAATCGCGCCGGTTCTCCAGCACGTTCGCGTCATTTTGTATGATTTATTTGCGACTGTCCGCCCGGATCAGACCGGCCGGCTCTCCTCGCCATCGCTGAAAAGCGAGGAACCATGCTGGTCGGCGATCTGCCTTGCCTTGCGGAAGGTCGAGGCGACGGTATCGTCTCGCGAGGAAAACAGGTCGGCGCGGATGAAGGTGCGCACCAGCACGCGCTCGCCGTCCCGCTTTTCTATGCGGCCGGCAAGACGGAACTGGCCGCCCTCCGCGATGGGGGCCGCGACGAGGAGAAGGTCGTTATAGGCCTCGGTTTCCTCGGCGACCTTCGCCGGAGTAGCCGAGTCGCCGCCGCGACCGAAGAGTTTTGAAAAGAACGATGCCATGGCCGATTGCTAGCACAGGCGGAAGCGCGCTCCAAGAGGAACGCGCCGCCGGCTCCCGTGTCCCTTAGATGATGAGGTTTGCGAGAATCTCGTTCTCGGTGATGTCCTGGTAGCGCATGCCCGCAGTATCGAACGCCTTGCGCAGCGCGACGAAGTTCTCCGGCGCCTTCGTCTCGATGCCGATAAGGATCGAGCCGAAGTTGCGGGCGGACTTCTTGAGGTACTCGAAGCGGGCGATGTCGTCGTCCGGGCCGAGCAGGTTGAGGAAATCTCGAAGAGCGCCCGGACGCTGGGCAAGGCGCAGGATGAAGTATTTCTTCAGCCCCGCATGGCGCATGGCGCGCTCCTTGACGTCCGGTAGGCGCTCGAAGTCGAAATTGCCGCCGGAGACGACCGCGACGACCGTCTTGCCTGCCAGCGCCTCGCGGCCGAGCGCCTCCAGAGCCGTCAGCGACAGCGCGCCGGCCGGCTCCAGCACCACGCCCTCGACATTCAGCATGTCGATCATCGTCACGCAGATCGCGTTTTCCGAAAGCAGCATGACCTGGTCGGCGGAGAAGCGGCTGAGCGCGGCGAAATTGAGCGCGCCGATCTGCCCGACCGCGGCGCCATCGACGAAATTGTCCACCTGGTCGAGCGTCACCACCGTGCCGCTTTCGAGGCTCCGCTTGAGGCTCGGCGCGCCGGCCGGCTCGCAGAAGACGAAGCTCGACGGGCCGACGGTACCTTCGAGATAGCCGGTGACGCCCGAGGCAAGGCCGCCGCCGCCGACCGGAAGGGCGACGATATCCGGCAGCTTGCCCTCGCCGAGCTGGGTGAGGATTTCCGCCGCGACGGTCGCCTGCCCCTCGATGATGTCCGCATGGTCGAAGGGCGGCACCATCTGCGCGCCGGTCGCCTCCGCATGGTCGCGGGCGGCCTTGTAGCACTGGTCGAAGAAGTCACCGACCAGCCTGATCGTCACGAACTCGCCGCCGAAGATGCGCGTCTTGTCGATCTTCTGCTGCGGCGTCGTCACCGGCATGAAGACCACGCCCGGTACGCCGAAATGCTTGCAGACGAAAGCGAAGCCCTGCGCATGATTGCCGGCCGAGGCGCAGACGAAGCTGCGCGCACCGTCCGGCTTCGCCAGGACCTTGCGGAAGAAGTTGAAGGCGCCCCGGATCTTGTAGGAGCGCACCGGCGAGAGGTCCTCGCGTTTCAGGTAGATTTCCGCGCCGTAGCGGGCGGAAAGATGTTCGTTGAGCTGGAGCGGTGTTTCGGGAAAGAGCCCGCGCAAAGCTTCGCAGGCTGCGTCGACGTCCGGTTTCATGCCGTTCGATGCCATCCTTGAGTTTGGACAATGCAAAGGCTATAGCATCGTGCAGAAGAGTGGACAGCGGTTTTCGGCAAAAAACGACGCGGAAAACAAAAAGTTGCCTATCGCAGCGACGGGCACGGCCCGCCCCGGCCGCGCGGCCTTTCGAGACCAGACCTTGAGCCCAGCCGGCATGCAGGACGACCACCGTTGAACGCCACGATTTTCCGGTCCGCCATCCATATCGCAGCCATCAGCGGCATCTACCTTTCCGTGGCGATGCTGATTCCGGCCTTCATCGACATCTATTACGGCCATCGGGACTGGGAGATCTTCCTGCTTTCGGCCTTCATGACGGGCGGCCTGTCGCTGGCGACGGCGGCGGCGACCCGCGCCGGCCCGCCGCCCTTCAACAAGCGCATGGGCTTCCTCGTCGTCAACATGCTGTGGATCTCGGGCTGCTTCATCGGCGCGATCCCGCTGTGGCTTTCCTCGATGAAACTGACCTTCGCGCAGGCCCTCTTCGAATCGGTCTCGGCGATCAGCACGACCGGCTCGACCGTCATCGTCGGCCTCGACAACGCCCCGCCCGGCATCCTCATGTGGCGCTCGCTGCTGCACTGGCTCGGCGGCGTCGGGATCCTGGCACTCGGCCTCTTCATCATGCCGTATCTGCGCGTCGGCGGCATGTCGTTCTTCAAGCTCGAATCGTCCGACACCGCCGACAAGCCCTTCGCCCGCATCGCGAGCTACACCCGCGCCTTCCTCGCCATCTATGTCGCGATCACCATCATCTGCGCCGTCACCTATGCGGCGCTCGGCATGAGCCGCTTCGACGCGGTGAACCACGCCATGTCGACGGTCGCGACGGGCGGGCTTTCGACTCACGACGCCTCCTTCGGCTACTACAAGAGCCTGCCGCTGCTGTGGGCAGGCACCTTCTTCATGACGCTGAGCAGCCTGCCCTTCTCGGTGCTGATCCTCTTCGTCGTGCGCCAGCGGCTCGATGCCTGGCGCGACCCGCAGATCCGCGTCTTCCTCGGCTATCTCGTGCTCTTCTCCGTCGCGGCCAGCATTTACCTGCGCCTGCAGAACGGGGTCAATTTCCACGAGGCGCTGGCCCATTCCTTCTTCACCGTCTCCTCGATCATCTCGACGACGGGCTTTGCCAGCGACGACTATACGAGATGGGGCCACTTCATCGTGGCGCTCGCCTTCGTCGCCACCTTCCTCGGCGGCTGTTCGGGCTCGACGGCGGGCGGCCTCAAGGCCTATCGCCTCATCATCCTCTTCAACTCCATCCGCACCGGTCTCTACCGCCTCATCTATCCCGACGGCATCCATGCCGTGCGCTACGGCTCGATGACGGTCGATGCCGACCTGCAGCGCAACGTCTTCCTGTTCTTCATCACCTATGTCGCGATCTCCGCCATCGGGGCGATCCTGCTCGGCCTGATGGGCTACGACGTGCTGACCGCCGTCTCGGCGGCGGCGACCTCGCTTTCCAACGTGGGACCGGGCGTCACGCCGGAGATCGGCCCCGCCGGCTCCTTCACGGTGTTCCACGACGCGGCGCTCTACGTGCTCTCCTTCCTCATGCTGCTCGGGCGTCTCGAAATCCTCACCGTGCTGGTCATCCTGACGCCGCTCTTCTGGAAGAGTTGACGAGAGCCCCGGACAAAGCGCCGGCCGTCCTTGACTGTTGCCGCGCTTCTTCGCATCCTGCCCGCAATCCGGCTGGAGGAAGACTGAATGTCCGTGTGGAAGTCCCTGATGCGTTTGACCTTTGTCGCCGCGCTCGCGCCGACGCTCGCGCTTGCCGGCCCCCTCGCGGACGCCGCGAAGAAGGCGGAGGAGCAGGCCGCCGCCGGCGATACGGTCGGCGCGCACAACACGATCCGCGACGCCTATGGCGCCTTCGCCGCGACGCTCCCCTTCTCCATCGGCAAGGCGATCTTCGTCGCCGCGCCGCCGCAGGGCTATGGCATGTATGCCACCCGGCCCGATTCCAGCTTCAAGGCGGGCGAGGCGCTGATCTCCTATGTCGAGCCGGTCGGCCTCACCTGGCGCGCCGCCGATGGCGGCCTCCTGGAATCGCATTTCACCGTCGACCTCGAACTGATCGATCCCAAAGGGACGAAACTTGCCGAGCAGAAGGCCTTCGGCTCCTTCGACTTCAAGGGCAGCGTGCGCAACCAGGAGGTCTTCGCCAAGCTGACGCTCAATCTCACGAGCCCGCCGGCCGGCGACTACGTACTGCGCTACCGCTTCCGCGACAGCGCCAGCGGCGCGGTCGCCATCAGCGAGCAACCCTTCAAGATCGTGCCCTGAGCGGGTGCGCGTCCCGTTTACCGCAGTGCAAGAGAAATTGTGACAAGGCCGAATCAACGCTTTCCAGCGCGTTGACGGTCAATTATGACAGCCGCATGACAACCCCAGCCATGTAAGGGGCATCCATGCTTTCGCTGTTTCGCAAACTCATGCCGCGCGAAGACCGTTTCTTCGATCTCTTCGAGCAGCATTCCCGCACTGTCGTCGGCGCCGCCGAATCGCTCCGCACGCTGCTTGCCGGCGGCCCGGACATGGAAAAGCACTGCGACCGGATCGTCGAACTGGAAAACCAGGCCGACGAGATCACCCATGAGGTCCTGCAGGCCGTGCGCCGCAGCTTCATCACGCCCTTCGACCGCGGCGACATCAAGGACCTGATCCAGTCGATGGACGACGCCATCGACATGATGCACAAGACGGTCAAGACCATCCGCCTCTACGAGCAGACGAGCTTCCAGCCCGGCATGCAGGAAATGGGCGAGACCGTCGTCAAGGCCGCCCATCTCATCGCCGAGGCGATCCCGCTGCTCGACAAGATCGGCGTGCATGCCGGCCGCCTCGGCACCATCGCGGAAGAGATCACCCGCGTCGAGGGCCGCTCCGACGAATTGCACGACCGCGGCCTGAAGGACCTCTTCAGGGAATTCGGCAAGACCGATCCGATGGCCTATATCATCGGCAGCGAGATCTACGGGGAACTCGAGAAGGTCGTCGACCGCTTCGAGGACGTCGCCAATGAAATCAGCGGTATCGTGATCGAGAACGTCTGATGGACGCCACGCTCGCCCTTCCGCTGCTGGTCGGCCTCGTCGGCATCGCGCTCGTCTTCGACTTCCTGAACGGCCTGCACGACGCGGCGAATTCCATCGCTACGATCGTCTCCACCCGCGTGCTGCGCCCGCAATACGCTGTCCTGTGGGCGGCCTTCTTCAACTTCATCGCCTTCCTGTTCTTCGGCCTGCATGTCGCCGAGACGCTGGGCAAGGGCATCATCGATCCTTCCATCGTCAGCCCGCTGGTCATCTTCTCGGCGCTGATGGGGGCGATCATCTGGAACGTCGTCACCTGGGTCTTCGGCATCCCGTCGAGCTCCTCGCATGCGCTGATCGGCGGCCTCGTCGGCGCGGGCCTCGCCAAGACCGGCTTCGACGCCGTCGTGTGGAGCGGCCTCATCAAGACGGCGAGCGCCATCTTCCTGTCGCCGGCCATCGGCTTCTTCCTGGCGCTGATCCTCATCCTGATCGTCTCGTGGATCTTCGTGCGCCAGACGCCCTTTGCCGTCGACCGCACCTTCCGCGTCATGCAGTTCCTGTCCGCCTCGCTCTATTCGCTCGGCCACGGCGGCAACGACGCGCAGAAGACCATGGGCATCATCGCCGTACTGCTCTATTCGCAGGGCTATCTCGGCGGCGACTTCTACGTCCCCTTCTGGGTGGTGATCACCTGCCAGTCCGCCATGGCGCTCGGCACGCTGATGGGCGGCTGGCGCATCGTGCACACGATGGGCTCGAAGATCACCCGCCTCAACCCGATGCAGGGCTTCTGCGCCGAAACCGGTGGCGCGATCACCCTCTTCGCCGCGACATGGCTCGGCATCCCGGTCTCCACGACCCACACGATCACCGGCGCCATCATCGGCGTCGGCGCCGCCCGCCGCGTCTCGGCCGTCCGCTGGGGCATCGCCGGCAACATCGTCATCGCCTGGATCGTCACCCTGCCCTCGGCGGCAGCGATCTCGGCGCTGTTCTACTTCGCGGTGAACGCGGTTTCGGGCTGACTGCCAGCGGCGGAGCGATCTCACGGGCGCCTCCGCCGCTCTCATGCCTTGACCACCGGAATGTATCATCATATGATACACATCTGCTCGAGGCTGGCTGATGATCCGTTCCTACAAAGATTCGAGAACGGAAGCCGTAGCGATCGGCAATATTCCGAAGGGATTTCCGGCGGATCTTTCCAGATCCGCGATCCGCAAGCTGACGATGATCGAGAACGCAGCAACGCTGGACGACCTTCGAAGCCCTCCCGGCAACCGCCTGGAGGCCCTGAGGGGTGACCGCAAAGGCCAGCATTCGATTCGCATCAACGACCAATGGCGCATCTGCTTCGTCTGGTCCGACGGTGGCGCCGAGGCCGTCGAGATCGTCGACTATCACTGAGGCCGCACAAAGGAGATCGAAGATGACCAGCATCCTGCCTCCGGTCCATCCCGGCGAAATCCTTCGGGAGGACTATCTGCTGCCCCTCGGCATGAGCGCCGGCGCCCTTGCCCGAAAGCTCGGGGTTCCGCGCACACGCATCGAACGGCTGGCAACGGAGCAGTCGCCGGTCACGACGGACACGGCCCTCCGCCTTGCCAAATTCTTCAAGACCACGCCCCAGTTCTGGTTGAACCTGCAGACCAGTTACGACATCAAGATCACCCTGCCGGCCCTCAGGGACGAACTGGCTTCCATTCCCGAGATCGAAAGCCGGGACACTCCGGTAGCGGCTTGAGAACAGCTGCCCCTGCCCGCCAAGCGGTATTTTGTGAACGCCTCTTGACTGCTTCGCCCCGGCAATCGAAAACGCGCGGGAAGCGGGCGTGGCGAAACTGGTAGACGCAAGGGACTTAAAATCCCTCGGCCTTGGCTGTGCGGGTTCGATCCCCGCCGCCCGCACCAGCATTCTTCCGGAATCACGGCAAACAAAAAGGGTGCGGCCCCTGACGCTGGCCGCACCCTCTTTTTCAGCGACGTTTCAGGAGAACGTCAGGCCGAAAGCTTTGCCGCGATCTTGGCGACATGCGCGCCCTGGAAGCGGGCGGCATCCAGTTCGACTTCCGAAGGCTGGCGCGAGCCGTCGCCGTCGGTGATCGTCGAAGCGCCGTAGGGCGAGCCGCCCTTGACGGCATCGACGCCCATCTGGCCCTGGAAGGCATAGGGCAGGCCGACGACGGCAAGGCCGTGGTGCAGCAGCGTGGGGATGAAGCCGAGGATGGTGGATTCCTGGCCGCCGTGCTGGGTCGCCGAGGAGGTGAAGACCGAGCCGACCTTGCCGACCAGCTTGCCCTGCGCCCAAAGGCCGCCCGTCTGGTCCCAGAAATTGCGCATCTGCGAGGCGACCGTGCCGAAGCGCGTGCCGGCGCCGACGATGATGGCGTCGTAGTTTTCGAGTTCGGCCACGGTGGCGATCTCGGCCTTCTGGTCCATCTTGTAGTAGGAAGCCTTGGCAACCTCTTCCGGAACCAGTTCCGGGACGCGCTTGACGGTCACGTCGGCACCGGCCGACTTCGCGCCTTCCGCCGCAGCATAGGCCATGGCTTCGATGTGCCCGTAGGCCGAATAGTAAAGAACCAGAACTTTCGCCATCGTCGTCTCCTGTCTTGCGATGCCTTTCCGCTTGATCGCGGCGTCGCCTTGGATGTAGCACTTCAGGGTGGCGGCCACCCAGAAGCTGCCCGGTCGACAGACTGTTCACCCTCCATTGACAATGCCGCCGCATCGGTCGGCAATATTGTCCGAAGTCCAGAGAGCGCCCATGAGTTCCAGCCCCGCCGCCACCGCCGCCATGCTCGCCATCGGCGACGAACTCCTTTCCGGGCGCACCAAGGACAAGAATATCGGCCAGCTCGCCGACATGCTCTTCCTCGCCGGCATCGACCTCAAGGAAGTGCGCATCGTCGGCGACGACGAAGACGCGATCGTCGAGGCGCTGAATGCGCTGCGCGCCCGCCATACCTATGTCTTCACCTCCGGCGGCATCGGCCCGACCCATGACGACATCACCGCGGACGCCGTCTCCAAGGCGTTCGGCGTGCCGTGCCTGCACGATCCGCTGGCGATGGAGCTGCTCGGCGCGATGTATGCGCGGCGCGGCGTCGAGTTCAACGAGGCCCGCAAGCGCATGGCGCGCATGCCCGAGGGCTCCGTCCATATCGAGAATGCCGTTTCCACGGCGCCGGGCTTCCATATCGGCAATGTCTATGTGATGGCGGGCGTGCCGCAGGTCTTCACCGCGATGCTCGGCACCGTCGTGCCGAAGCTCGAGGGCGGGCGGCCCATGCTCCAGCGTTCCGTCGCCTCGCCCTTCGGCGAGGGAGATATCGGCAGCGCGCTCGCCGAGATCCAGAAGAACCATCCGGAGACCAGCATCGGCTCCTATCCGCGCTTTTCGGAAAACCGCTTCTCGACGGAAATCGTCATCCGCAGCCGCGAGGAATCTCCGGCGCTTGCGGCCGAACGTGATATACTTGCGATGATTGCAGAAATCGCCGCGGCCAAGGCGGGCGTTTGATCCCGATCAAGGTTGTGGCGTTTCGGCAGGCGCAAGTGTGGACCAGACAGGAGGCCGAAATGAGCTACAAGACCATCGTGGCGGTGCTGAGCGCCGCGGAGGATGCCGGCAAGGTGACGGACCACGCGCTCGCGCTCGCGCGCCGCACCGGCGGGCATGTCGTCGGCATTCACGCGGAATCGCCGGTCGTGGTCACGTTGATCGCGCCCATGGAATATCCCGATCCGAGCGCCGTCCTCGACCTGCAGGAACGCGCCCGCCGGCAATCGCGCGAGGTCGAGCAGGCCTTCCGCTCGCGCTGCGAGCGCGATGACATCTCCTATGAATGGCGCCTCTTCACCGGCACCGCCGGCTATGCCTCGGCCGGCGTCATCGACAGCGCGCGCGGCGCCGACATCGTCATCGCCGGGCAGTTCGACCCGGACGCCGACGGCCCGGCGCAGGAGGATATCGAGGACCTGCTCTACGAGAGCGGCCGCCCGGTCTATCTCGTCTCCAATGCGCCGGCCGGCCCCGAACCGATCGACCGGGTGCTGCTCGCCTGGAACGGCTCGAAGGAATCGGCGCGCGCCGCCTTCGACGCCCTGCCCTTCCTGACGGCGGCGAAGGAGGTCGAGATCTTCACCGTCGATCCGCCGGAGAACTCCATGCAGTCGCGCGAGTTCTGCGGCGCCGAACTTGCGGCGACGCTCGCCCGGCACGGCATCAAGACCACCGTCGCCTCGCGCGGATCGGAGCGGCATTCCGTCGCCGAGACCGTCAACCACCGTGCGACGGAGATCGGCGCGGGCCTCATCGTCATGGGCGCCTACAGCCATTCGCGGCTGCGCCAGCGCCTCTTCGGCGGCGTCACCAGCGCCATGATGCGCCACGCCCGCGTGCCGGTGCTGATGTCCCGCTGAGGCGGACTTGGCTGTGGATCGCCCGGCCTGCATGGCCGGGCGGCGATTTCCTTGAGCGGCGACTTGCATTAGAGAGAAGGAATCTTCTTTTTTTCCGCCTATCAGGAGCCCGTCATGTCGCTGCCCGACAAAGCCTTCCCCGTTTCCTGGGATCAGTTTCACCGCGACGCGCGCGCGCTCGCCTGGCGGCTGGCGGACGGAGACCGCGAATGGAAGGCGATCGTCTGCATCACCCGCGGCGGCCTCGTGCCGGCGGCGGTCATCTCGCGCGAACTGAACATCCGCCTGATCGAGACGGTCTGCGTCGCCTCCTACCACGATTATGTCTCGCAGGGCGACATGCACGTCCTCAAGGGAATCTCGCCGGAGCTCACCGAGCAGGGCGGCGAAGGCATCCTCATCGTCGACGACCTGACGGATACCGGCAAGACCGCCGCGCAGGTCCGCGCCATGCTGCCGAAAGCGCATTTCGCCGCCGTCTACGCCAAGCCCAAGGGCCGTCCGCTGGTCGACACCTTCGTCACCGAAGTCAGCCAGGACACCTGGATCTATTTCCCCTGGGACATGGGCTTCACCTACCAGGAGCCGATCGCCAAGGGCAGCCGCGGCTGATAGCGGCGGCGTCTCGCCTGCCCTGTGCGCCGGCGTTTCTTTCGCGCCAGAGTCCTCGCCTTTTCCAGCCGTTTTCCGGGCGTTTCCGCCCGGGAAGCCGCAGCATCGCGGCCGCTAAAAAGGGCCGCCGGCGAGTCGGGTTGACGGCAGGGAGAATCACTTTATCCACGGATCACAACTCTTCGGGGATGACTATTCCCTGATGTCGGGATGTCGAAAAATCCCTTCTTTTCACCCATGATTTTTTTTGCTTTTCCACAGAGGCATGTCACGCCGCCTCACCTTTCGGCCGGAACCTGCTGATTTTTCAGGCCTTGCGCGATGTCCCCATTTTCCACAGCCCACAGGCACAAGATATAGAGTTCAAACTTCATTCACAAACCAGCCCTTGACGAGAATCGGGCTGATGAGGTTAATGAATTCCAAGTTGCGGCGGCGACTGGACCGTAAAGTTACGAGGTCGGTTCCCATCACGAAATCGCGTTTCCTGCGCATGCGGCGGGGCGGATGATCCGCTCACCGCAAGGGTGCTTTTGCGCCCGGTTTTTTGATGCGCCTTCGCGCCCGCAGGGTCTGGAATAAACTATCTGTTAATACTATATTTAGTGTTTGCAGCCAAACTCAGCACAAGATACAGGACATCCGAGATCGATCGGGTTTCCCGCAAGGATTGGAAGATCGGGGCTGGCTGCAAGGGCATTGCGGCCGGACGGGGTTAATTGCGCCCTGTTTTCAACGACAGGATGCGGCAGCAGAGGACAACGGAAATGCGCATAGAACGTCGCTTCACAAAACCTGGCCAGTCGGCCTATGCGGAGATCGAGTTCCGCAAGGCCACCAGCGAGATCAAGAACCCGGACGGCTCCATCGTCTTCCGCCTGGCCGATATCGACGTGCCGGCGCAGTTCTCCCAGGTCGCCGCCGACATCCTCGCGCAGAAATACTTCCGCAAGGCCGGCGTGCCGGCGCGGCTGAAGAAGGTCGAGGAGAACGACGTTCCCTCCTTCCTGTGGCGCTCCGTGCCCGATACCGAAGCCTTGAAAGCGCTTCCCGAGGGTGAGCGCTTCGGCTCGGAAACCGATGCCCGCCAGGTCTTCGACCGTCTTGCCGGCACCTGGACCTACTGGGGCTGGAAGGGCAAGTATTTCGCTTCCGAGGAAGACGCTGCCGCCTTCAAGGACGAACTCGCCTACATGCTCGCCACGCAGCGCGTCGCCCCGAACTCGCCGCAGTGGTTCAACACGGGCCTGCACTGGGCCTATGGCATCGACGGTCCCGGCCAGGGCCATTTCTATGTCGACCCCTTCACCGGCAAGCTGACCAAGTCCAGGTCGGCCTACGAGCATCCCCAGCCGCATGCCTGCTTCATCCAGTCCGTCGAGGACGATCTCGTCAACGAGAACGGCATCATGGACCTGTGGGTGCGTGAAGCGCGCCTCTTCAAATACGGCTCCGGCACCGGCTCCAACTTCTCGCATCTGCGCGGCGAAGGCGAGAAGCTTTCGGGCGGCGGCCGCTCCTCGGGCCTGATGAGCTTCCTGAAGATCGGCGACCGCGCGGCCGGCGCCATCAAGTCGGGCGGCACGACGCGCCGCGCCGCCAAGATGGTCGTGGTCGACATCGACCATCCGGATATCGAGGACTACATCAACTGGAAGGTCAAGGAAGAGCAGAAGGTGGCGGCGCTCGTCACCGGCTCGAAGATCGTCGCCGGCCACCTCAAGGCCATCATGAAGGCCTGCGTCAATTGCTCGGCCGAGGGCGAGCGCTGCTACGACCCCGCCGAGAACCCGGCCCTCAAGCGCGAGATCCGCGCCGCCAAGAAGAGCCAGGTTCCGGAAAACTACATCAAGCGCGTCGTCCAGTTCGCCCGGCAGGGCTACAAGGACATCGAGTTCAAGACCTATGACACGGACTGGGATTCGGAAGCCTATCTCACCGTTTCCGGCCAGAACTCCAACAACTCCGTCTCGCTGAAGGACGACTTCCTGCGCGCCGTCGAGAATGACGGGGAATGGCACCTGACCGCCCGCAAGGACGGCAAGGTCATGAAGACGCTGAAGGCGCGCGACCTGTGGGAATCGATCTCCTACGCCGCCTGGGCGTCGGCCGATCCGGGCCTGCACTTCAACACGACGATGAACGACTGGCACACCTGCCCGGCTGCCGGCCCCATCCGCGCGTCGAACCCGTGCTCGGAATACATGTTCCTCGACGACACGGCCTGCAACCTCGCCTCGCTGAACCTCCTGCAGTTCAAGGACGCCGCGACGAAGAAGATCAACATCGCCGACTACGAACATGCCGTGCGCCTGTGGACCATCGTGCTCGAAGTCTCGGTCATGATGGCGCAGTTCCCCTCGCGCCAGATCGCCGAACTCTCCTACGAGTACCGCACGCTCGGCCTCGGCTATGCCAATATCGGCGGCCTGCTGATGTCCTCCGGCATCCCATATGACTCGGCTGAAGGCCGCGCCATCGCCGGTGCGCTGACCGCCATCATGACGGGCGTCGCCTATGCGACCTCGGCCGAGATGGCCGGCGAGCTCGGCCCGTTCCCGGGCTTTGCGCCGAACCGCGACAACATGCTGCGCGTCATGCGCAACCACCGCCGCGCCGCCTATGGCGAGACGGCGGGCTATGAGGCGCTGTCGGTCAACCCGGTCGCCCTCATCCATGACGAATGCTCCGATCCGGCCCTGGTCGCCCACGCCACCGCGGCCTGGGACAAGGCCGTGGCGCTCGGCGAGAAGCATGGCTACCGCAACGCCCAGACGACCGTCATCGCGCCGACCGGCACGATCGGCCTCGTCATGGACTGCGACACGACCGGCATCGAGCCCGACTTCGCCCTGGTGAAGTTCAAGAAGCTCGCCGGCGGCGGCTACTTCAAGATCATCAACCGCGCCGTGCCGGAAGCGCTGCGCACGCTCGGCTATTCGGAAAGCCAGATCGCCGAGATCGAGGCCTATGCCGTCGGCCATGGCAACATGAACCAGGCGCCGGCCATCAACCCGTCGACGCTGAAGGCCAAGGGCTTCACCGACGAGAAGATCGAAGCCGTCAATGCGGGCCTGAAGTCCGCCTTCGACATCAAGTTCGCCTTCAACCAGTGGACGCTCGGCGCCGACTTCCTGAAGGAGACGCTGAAGGTCACGGACGAGCAGCTTTCGGACATGTCCTTCAACCTGCTGGAGCATGTCGGCTTCACGAGGAAGGACATCGAGGCGGCGAATATCCACGTTTGCGGCGCGATGACGCTGGAAGGCGCGCCCTTCCTCAAGGCCGAGCACCTGCCGGTCTTCGATTGCGCCAACCCGTGCGGCAAGATTGGCAAGCGCTACCTTTCGGTCGAAAGCCATATCCGCATGATGGCGGCAGCCCAGCCGTTCATCTCGGGCGCCATCTCCAAGACGATCAACATGCCGAACGAAGCGACCGTCGAGGACTGCAAGAACGCCTACATGCTCTCCTGGAAGCTCGCGCTGAAGGCCAACGCCCTCTACCGCGACGGCTCCAAGCTCTCGCAGCCGCTCAACGCCTCGCTGATCGAGGACGAGGAGGACGAGGACGATGCCGTCGAGGCGCTGGTCGCCGCACCCGCCGCCGCCCAGGCCGTGCAGGTCACGGAAAAGATCGTCGAGCGGATCGTCGAGCGCCTGGTGCGCGACCGCGAGAAGCTGCCGAACCGCCGCCAGGGCTACACCCAGAAGGCCGTCATCGGCGGGCACAAGGTCTACCTGCGCACCGGCGAATTCGGCGACGGCCGCCTCGGCGAGATCTTCATCGACATGCACAAGGAAGGCGCCGCCTTCCGTGCGATGATGAACAACTTCGCCATCGCCATCTCGCTCGGCCTGCAGTACGGCGTGCCGCTTGAGGAATATGTGGAGGCCTTCACCTTCACCAAGTTCGAGCCGGCCGGCATGGTCATCGGCAACGACGCGATCAAGAACGCCACGTCGATCCTCGACTACGTCTTCCGCGAGCTTGCCGTGTCCTATCTCGGCCGCCACGACCTTGCCCATGTCGACACGTCCGACTTCGGCAACACCGCGCTCGGCAAGGGCATCCAGGAAGGCAAGACGAACCTGATCTCGACCGGCTGGACGCGCGGCCACAAGCCGACCCTCGTCCAGGGCGGACAGAGCGAGCGCTCGCTTTCCGAGCCGAAGGGTGCAGCCACCGCCGCGCCCGCCAAGGCAGCCTCGACCGGCAACGTCACCTCCTTTGCCGGCAGCGCCGCCCGCAAGCTGGAGCCGGCAACCGCCGTCGCCACCTCTGAAATCGTCGCCTTCAAGCGCGACTACGAGGAGCGCGCCGCCGAATTGGCCGAGGAGATCGCCGAAGAAGTGGCGGACGAAGCGCCCGAAAGCGTGACCGCCCTCTTCTCCGACAAGGCCGCCGCTGAAGCCGCCAGCGCCAAGGCCGAGGCCAAGAAGCTGGAAGCCGAACGCCGCATGCGCTCCATCGCACAGGGCTATACGGGCAACATGTGCTCCGAGTGCCAGAACTTCACCATGGTGCGCAACGGCACCTGCGAGAAGTGCGACACCTGCGGCGCGACCAGCGGCTGCAGCTAAGCGACCAGGACCGACCTGATAAACGAAAACCCGGGGAGCGATCCCCGGGTTTTCCGTTTCAATGCCACTCACGGCTCACGGCCGAGGATTCACGCGGCACGGAACGCCTTTACCTTTCTGGCAAATACGCGCCCATTTTCCCGCCCCCGGCCGATGGCAGCGGCAAACCCGGCCGAAAGCGACGAACTGCGGCAGGCACCTTTCCGGCCGCACCCGCAATGCATTGCAGCCTCGGCATGCACACGGTACATGCAAACCTCCCGTTACGGGAATCGACCTGAACCGAATCCCGTGATGCAGAAGGAACAGTCGATGCAGACAACGCCGCGCCGGGGGCTGGTCGCCCTTGCCTACCGCGTCCTCATCCTGCCGGGCGTCATCGCCTATCTCTTCGCCGTCAGCGTCGTGGTGCTTGCCGCCGACCGGTTCTGGCTCGTCGATCTCCTCACCTTCGCCTGGCCCTATGTGGTGACCATCGGCGCCCTCTTCCTCGTCGGCGCCCTGGTGACGCGGCGGCTGAAGGCGATCGCGATGGCGCTGCTCGGCATTGGCGTCGCGCTCATTCCCGCCTTCGACGTGCCGACCGCCCGCCCCGCCCGCGACGGCGGCGGAGGGCTCAAGGTCCTCACGGCCAATCTCTTCGTCGGAAATGTCGAAGGCCCTGCCCGCTTCATCGAGATCCTGCGCCGGGAAAAGCCCGACATCGTGGTTCTGGAGGAAACGACCCGCGCCTGGGACGAGGCGCTTTCGGCCGCCGGGCTCTACCCTTACCAGAGCAGCGCGGAAAGCCGCGCACGCGACAGCCTGAAGGTCTTTTCCCGCCTGCCGATCCGCGCCGAGACCGAGCTGAAGCGCGCCTTCACCGAGGAGCGCGCCTACAAGCAGCCGCTGCGTCTCGAGCTAGACCTCGGCGGAAAACCGCTCTTCCTCTACGCCTTCCATCCCGAAACGCCGCGCCGGCCCTGGCAGTGGCGCGACCGCAACGCCTATCTTTCCGCCGCCGCCGATGCGGTAAAGGGCGATCTCGAAAAGGGGCCGGTCATCGTCGCCGGCGACTGGAACACGCCCACCTGGTCGCCGTTCTTCCGCGGCTTCCTGCGGCAGGCCGGCCTTGCCTCCACCGCGGGCGGCTGGCTGCAGCCGGTGACGCGCTTCAGCATGAAGCTCGACGCCCTCGCCTATATCGGCGCCTCGATCGACCATATCGTCGTGTCGCCGGACATTTCCGTGCGGGCGCACCGCATCGGCCCGGCCTTCGGCTCGAACCACCTGCCGGTCATCGCCGAGCTTTCGCTGCCGGAGAGCTAGAGCACTTTCGCCGCCAACCCTTCGCCCCCGCCACAAAACACGCTATCCTGAGAAACACAACCGAAGGAGATGACCATGGCGACGGAAAAGGACAGCCCCAAGGCTTCGCTGGAAAAGGAACAGGCCCGCCAGAAGGAAAAGAGCCTCAAGGCCGAGCAGGACGACTATCTGGAGGAAGCGCTGGAGGAGACCTTTCCGGCCAGCGACCCGATCGCGCCCGGCGACGTCAGGGACCACGCGAAGTAAGACGGCCGCATGAGCCTGCCCTTCCTCTTCACCGGCCCGCAGGATGCGCCCGCCACCCTGTTGCTTGCCCATGGCAGCGGCGCGCCGATGGATTCGCCGGCGATGAATGCGGCGGCGACGGCGCTGGCGGCCGAGGGCCTGCGCGTCGCCCGCTTCGAGTTCTCCTACATGGCGGCGCGGCGCACGGAGGGCAGCCGCAGGCCGCCGCCGAAGGCCGAGACGCTGAACCCCGAATTTTGCGCCGCCGTCGCCGAGCTCGGCACCAAGGGTAAGCTCGTCATCGGCGGCAAGTCGATGGGCGGGCGTGTCGCCAGCATGGTGGCGGACGGGCTTTACGCCGAAGGCCGCATCGCCGGCCTCCTCTGCCTCGGCTATCCCTTCCACCCGCCGGAAAAGCCGACGCAGCTTCGCACCGCGCATCTGACGACGCTTCGCGTGCCGACGCTGATCTGCCAGGGAACGCGCGATCCCTTCGGCACGAGCGAGGAGGTTCCGGCCTATGGCCTGCCGGAGCGCATCCGCTTCCTGTGGCTCGAGGACGGCGACCATGACCTCAAGCCCCGCAAGAGCATTTCCGGCTTCTCCGCCGCCGACCACCTTGCCACGATGGCGAAGACGGTGAAGGCCTGGGCGGAAACGCTCTGAGCTGTTCCGCGGGAAACAGCGCGCCAATCCAGCCCATGCGACATTTCCCCTACCGGATGGCTCTTGCCTCCGCGCAAAACGCGTCCGCGTCTGCCACCGAGCGAGCCGCCGATATGGGTCGATCGGCCGGGCCCCGCCGGCAGACGGCCTCACGGGCGCGGCGAAGCCCGGATGCACCTCTCCGCATCCGGGCTTCGCCCTTTGCGGAGATTTCGCCCGCCAATCTCCCCGGCCTCGGCCACCGTGTTAGAGTCGCTTTCGCAATGACGGCTCTTTGACATCGGCATTCTCATCCAACGCGCCTGCGACTTTGAATCAAGTCGCTGCCGATTTGAATCCGCTTTCCAGGACAACCGTTTGAATATGCGTCACTATTGCCAGAGAGCCGCATCGCCTGCGAGAAGGGAACGTTAACCGGCGCATGCCATCATATCGGCGCTATCCCAGATATCCGGGCGATCCATGGCGCACAGCTTTTCCTATACGCATTACGACCTCGACATGCAGCGCAGCGGCATGGTGATCGAGATCACGCTTTCGGCCGTCGCCAATGTGCGCCTGATGAGCCATGCCAATTTCGATCTTTTCAGGAATGCTCGCCAGCACAAGTTCATCGGCGGCGTTGCAAAGCAATCGCCGATCCGGCTGAAGATCCCGCAAAGCGGCCACTGGCATGTGGTGGTGGACATGGAGGGCCTTCCCGGCAAGGCGGAGTCCTCGATCAAGCTGGTGCCGCAGGCGCCGCAGAAGCCGGCGCCCCGCTTCGGCGCCGCCTAGGGCCGATCGCCATTCAGTTCAGGCTGAGCCGAAATGGTGCTTTTCCGGGATCCGGAGCGCAGCGTACTTTCCGTACGTGAGCACCGGAAGCCCAAAAGTTGCAGGCCTGCTGGACTGAATGGCGATCGGTCCTAGCCGTTCCCGCCCTTCTCCCGGCGCAGCTTCGCCCACCATTCCAGCCGCTTGCGCAGCTCCCGCTCGAAGCCGCGCTCCGGCGGATCGTAGAAGGTGCGGCGGCCCATCTTCTCCGGGAAATAATCCTGGCCGGAAAAGGCCTCCGGCTCGTCATGGTCGTAGCGGTAGCCTTCGCCATAGCCCTCGCCCTTCATCAGCTTGGTCGGGGCATTGAGGATGTGCTTGGGCGGCAGCAGGGAGCCATTCTCCTTCGCCGCGCGCATGGCGGACTTGTAGGCAGTATAGACGGCGTTGGATTTCGGGGCGGTGGCGAGATAGACGCAGGCCTGCGCGAGCGCCAGCTCGCCTTCCGGCGAGCCGAGGAAGTCATAGGCATCCTTCGCCGCATTGCAGACGACGAGCGCCTGCGGATCGGCAAGACCGATATCCTCCACCGCCATGCGCACCATGCGGCGGCAGAGGAACAGCGGGTCCTCGCCGGCATCCAGCATGCGGGTGAGATAGTAGAGCGCCGCATCGGGGTCCGAGCCGCGCACGGCCTTGTGCAGGGCGGAGATGAGATTGTAGTGGCCGTCCTGCGACTTGTCGTAGACCGGCGCGCGGCGCTGGACGATGCGGAAGAGATCGTCCTGGCCGAAGGTCTCGCCGGAGCGCGCCGCCCGCCACACTTCCTCGGCCAGCGTCAGCACCGCCCGCCCGTCGCCGTCGGCCATGCGCAGCAGCGAGGCGCGTGCCTCTCCGTCGAGCGGCAACGGCTTTTCCTCGATGGCCTCGGCGCGCTTCAGCAGCTCTTCCAGGCTCTGCTCGTCATGCGGCTTGAAGGTCAGCACGCGGGCGCGCGAGAGAAGAGCGGCGTTGAGCTCGAAGGACGGGTTTTCCGTCGTCGCGCCGACGAGCACGATGGTGCCGTCCTCCATGACGGGCAGGAAACTGTCCTGCTGGGCGCGGTTGAAGCGATGTATTTCGTCGACGAAAAGCAGGGTCTGGCGGCCGTCCATGCGGCGCTGGCGGGCGGCCTCGAAGACCTTCTTGAGATCGGCGACGCCGGAGAAGATCGCCGAGATCTGCTCGAAGGCAAGGCCCGTCTCGCCGGAAAGCAGGCGCGCCACCGTCGTCTTGCCGGTGCCCGGCGGGCCCCAGAAGATCATCGAGCCGAGCGAGCCCGCCTCGATCATGCGCGAGAGCACACCATCCGGACCGGTCAGGTGCTCCTGACCGGAGACCTCGCCCAGCGTGCGGGGGCGCAGGCGGTCGGCCAGGGGCCGTTTTGCCGCCATTTCCTCCGGTTCACGCGGGGCGAAGAGGTCGCTCATCGGAAGAACTGGCGGATGCGCTGGCCGTCGCGCTCGATCTCGACGCGCCAGATGGACGGATCCTCGCCGACGAGCGCGGCGAGCTTTTCGGTGGTGGTGACGGGCGTGCCGTTCAGCTCGATGACGATGTCGCGCGGCTGGAGGCCGATGCGGGCGGCGGGCGAGCCGCGGTTGATCTCGGTGATCACCACGCCGGTGGTCGTCTTGTTGGTCGGCATGCGCAGCTCCTCGGCGACGCGCGGCGAGAGGTTCGCGACGACCGCGCCGGAGAAGGGATTGCGACCCTCGATCAGCCGCTCGTCGCGCGGCGTCGTCTCGGGCGCGCGGTCGAGGGAAAGCGTCAGCTCCTGCTCCTTGCCGTCGGCGATGACGGTGATGCGGGCCGTGCCACCGATGCCGACAGTGGTGAGGCGATAGCCGAGCGCATCGGGATGCTCGACCGGGATGCCGTTGACGGCGGTGACGACCTGTCCGGCCTTCATGCCGGCCTTTTCCGCCGGGCTGCCGGGCTGGACCTGCGAAATGAGCGCGCCGCGGGCGCGGTCGAGACCGAGGGCGTCGGCAACTTCCGAGGTCACCGGATCGAAAGTCGCGCCGATGAAGGGGCGATCGAAGGTGGCGTTGCCGTTCTCCGCGCTGGCGACGAAGGTCTTCACGAGATTGGCGGGAATGGCGAAGCCGACGCCGTTCGAACCACCGCCGCGCGAGAAGATGGCGGTGTTGATGCCGATCAGCTCGCCGTTCATGTTGATGAGGCCGCCGCCGGAATTGCCGGGATTGATCGCGGCGTCCGTCTGGATGAAGAAGCCGAAATCGCCCGAGCGCACCTGGTTGCGGGCAAGCGCCGAGACGATGCCGCTCGTCACCGTCTGGCCGACGCCGAAGGGGTTGCCGATGGCCAGCACCAGATCGCCGACCTGGACAGCATCGCTGTCGCCGAGCGGCAGGGTGGCGAAATCGGCATCCGACTTGATCTTCAGCACGGCGAGGTCGACGCGCTCGTCCTTGAGTACGACGGTGCTCTCGAATTCGCGGCCGTCGGCAAGCGCGACCTTGATGTCGCTCGCGCCCTCGATGACGTGGTTGTTGGTCACCACGAAGCCCTTGGCGCCGACAATGACGCCCGAGCCGAGGGAGGACTGTTTCTCGCTGCGGTTCGGCATGCGCTGGCCGAAGAATTCCTCGAAGAAGGGGTCGCCCTCGAAGATCGAGCGGCGCTCGACGACGCGTTCGGCATAGACGTTGACGACGGCATTCTCGACCTGCTTGACGAGCGGCGCGAAGGAGAGCTGCATCTCCGTGCGCGATTGGGGCACGGTTCGCTCCTGGGCCGTTGCGGGTGTCACCAGCGCCAGCGCCATGACAACGGGGGCGGCAAGCAGGATGCGGGCTTTCAGCATGGACGAGTCTCCTTCGTTTCCACGTCACGATCAGATAGGATTTCGCAGGAAAAAAGGCAAACCGCGCCGGTCTTTTCATGCGCCGGCGCTCACGCGGCGCGCACGAAAAAGTGGTTGCCGCAAATCTTCCCCGCCGTTGAAACAACATGGGAGTTCTTTACGTAGGTATCAGGCAAGTAACCGAATGGATCGAGCCCGCCATGACCCTCTATCGCCCGCCCCGCATCAATGCCTCCGAGATCACGCCGGAAAGCTGTTTCTTCAACCGGCGCTCTTTTCTCGCCGCGGCCGCCGGCGGCATGCTGGCAGCCGCCGGAACGCCCGCCTTCGCCGAAGCGCTGAAGGCGTCGAAGAGCACCTATACCGTCGATGAGAAGCTGACGCCGGAAAAGGACGTGACCAGCTACAACAATTTCTATGAATTCGGCATGGGCAAGGGCGACCCGCAGGCGAATTCGGAGAAATTCAAGCCGACGCCCTGGACCATCAAGGTCGGCGGCCTCGTCGGCAAGCCGAAGGAATTCGGGCTGGAGGAGCTGCTGGCCATGCCGCTCGAGGACCGGGTCTACCGCATGCGCTGCGTGGAAGCCTGGTCGATGGTGATCCCCTGGGTCGGTTTTCCGCTCGCAGCACTCCTCGACAAGGTCGAGCCGCTCGGCGATGCGAAATACGTCGCCTTCGAAACAGTCGTCCGGCCGAAGGAGATGCCCGGCCAGTCCGGTTTCTTCCAGTCCCTGCCTTGGCCCTATGTCGAGGGCCTGAGGCTCGACGAGGCGCGCCATCCGCTGGCGATCCTTTCCGTCGGTGTCTACGGCAAGACGCTGCCGAACCAGAACGGCGCGCCGGTCCGCCTCGTCGTGCCGTGGAAATACGGCTTCAAGGGCATCAAGTCGATCGTGAAGATCACCCTCACCGACAAGCAGCCGCCCTCGACCTGGAATATTTCCGCACCCGAGGAATACGGCTTCTACGCCAACGTCAATCCGGAGGTCGATCACCCGCGCTGGAGCCAGGCGAGCGAGAACCGCATCGGCGAAGGCGGCTTCTTCGGCGCCAACAGGCGGCCGACCCTGCCCTTCAACGGCTATGCGGACGAGGTCGCGAGCCTCTATGCCGGCATGGACCTCAGGGCCAATTACTGATGGCTCTCCTGCCCCCCGCCCTGCCCCGCAAGTACCATGCCGCGTCGATCTGGCTGCTCTATGCCGCCGGGCTCGCGCCTGCGGCCTACGGCTTCTGGCTCGGGGCGACGGGTGGGCTTCCGGGCAATCCGGTGAAGGAATTCGAGCACCTGCTGGGGCTCTGGGCGCTGCGTTTCCTCGTCGCCACGCTCGCGATCACGCCGCTGCGCGACCTTGCCGGCATCAACTGGATCCGCTACCGGCGCGCCCTCGGGCTGCTCGCCTTCTGGTACGTGCTGATGCACTTCCTGACCTATATGGTGCTCGACCAGTACCTGAATTTCCAGGCGATCCTGATCGATATCGCCAAGCGGCCCTTCATCACCATCGGCATGGCGGCCTTCGTGTTCCTGATTCCACTGGCGCTGACCTCCAACAATTGGTCGATCCGCCGGCTGGGGCCGCGCTGGGTGAAGCTGCACCGGCTCGTCTATGTCATCGCCGCCGCGGGCGCGCTGCACTTCGCCATGTCCGTCAAGGTCGTGGGGCTGGAGCCGTGGACCTACATCGGCCTCGTCGCGCTGCTGCTTGCCTGGCGCCTCGTGCGAACGCCCTTCAATCGCTGGAAGCGCGGGGCAGGCGGACGACCGCAATTCAACAGGGCATAACAGCAAAAGGCCGGAAGATCGCTCTTCCGGCCTTTTGCTGTTTTCGTATCCCGAAGGATCAGGCTGCTTCGGCAGCAGCTTCTTCAGCGGCTACGCGGGCCTTGTCGGCTGCGCCCTTGGCATCGACGTCGCGGTCGACGAATTCGATGACGGCGAGCGGGGCGTTGTCGCCGTGGCGGAAGCCGGCCTTCATGATGCGCAGGTAGCCACCGTTACGGTTGGCATAGCGGCTTGCGATCGCGTCGAAGAGCTTCGAAACGACGGCGACGTCGCGGATCTGCGAGATCGCCTGGCGGCGAGCGTGCAGGTCGCCGCGCTTACCGAGGGTGACGAGCTTCTCCACGATCGGGCGGATTTCCTTCGCCTTCGGCAGCGTCGTTACGATCTGCTCATGCTGGATGAGCGAGGCAGCCATGTTGGCGAACATCGCCTTGCGGTGGCTGGCGGTACGGTTGAGTTTGCGACCCGAATTCTGGTGGCGCATCTCGATTCTCCTTCACATGCAGGCAGTCGCCTGCCGTTTGATGGTGGCGCATGTCCGTCCCGCCTTGCGGGACAAAGGGACATGCGCAGTTCATAGATGCTAAGGCCAGCTTTACGCGCCCCGAGGGGCGCGATCGGCCTTAGTACTGGTCTTCGTAGCGCTTGGCGAGATCTTCGATGTTCTCCGGCGGCCATGCGGGCACTTCCATGCCGAGGTGCAGGCCCATGGAAGCGAGAACTTCCTTGATCTCGTTGAGCGACTTGCGACCAAAATTCGGAGTGCGAAGCATTTCGGCTTCGGTCTTCTGAATGAGATCGCCGATATAGACGATGTTGTCGTTCTTCAGGCAGTTCGCCGAACGGACCGAAAGTTCCAGTTCGTCGACCTTCTTGAGGAGCGCCGGGTTGAACGCCAGTTCCGTGACCGATTCTTCCTCGGCTTCCTTCTGCGGTTCGTCGAAGTTGACGAAGACCGAGAGCTGGTCCTGAAGAATGCGGGCCGCGAACGCGATCGCATCTTCGCCCGTGACGGAACCGTCGGTTTCGATGGTCATCGTCAGCTTGTCGTAGTCGAGAACCTGGCCTTCACGGGTGTTTTCCACCTTGTAGGACACTTTCTTGACCGGCGAGTAGAGGCTGTCGACCGGGATGAGGCCGATCGGTGCGTCTTCGGAGCGGTTGCGGTCGGCCGGGACGTAGCCCTTGCCGTTGTTGACCGTGAACTCCATGCGGATTTCCGCGCCCTCGTCGAGGGTGCAGATGACGTGGTCGGGGTTCAGGATCTCAATGTCGCCGACCGTCTGGATGTCACCAGCCGTTACGACGCCCGGACCCTGCTTGCGCACGACCATGCGCTTGGAATCGTCGCCATCCATCTTGATGGCGATTTCCTTGATGTTGAGCACGATGTCCGTCACATCTTCCCGGACGCCCGGGATGGAGGAGAACTCGTGCAGGACGCCGTCGATCTGCACGGCGGTAACAGCCGCACCGCGCAGCGACGACAGGAGCACGCGACGCAGCGCGTTGCCGAGCGTCAGGCCGAAGCCACGCTCCAGCGGCTCGGCAACAAGGCTTGCCTTGGTGCGGCCGGAGGAGGTGAATTCCACCTTGTTCGGCTTGATCAGTTCCTGCCAGTTTTTCTGGATCATGTGTTTTGCCTTCCGTTCGCCGCCACCATCCAATCGTGACGGCCGAGCCCTGAAGTACCGCGGAAGCCGGATGGCCTCCACGGTTGTTTGAAGTCGATGATCAGACGCGGCGCTTCTTGCGCGGACGGCAACCGTTGTGCGGGATCGGGGTCACGTCGCGGATGGACGTGATCATGAAGCCGGCAGCCTGGAGGGCGCGCAGAGCCGATTCACGGCCGGAACCCGGACCGCAGACTTCGACTTCCAGCGACTTCATGCCGTGTTCCTGGGCCTTCTTGGCGCAGTCTTCGGCAGCGATCTGGGCAGCGAACGGGGTCGACTTGCGCGAACCCTTGAAGCCCTTTGCACCGGCGGACGACCAGGCAATCGCGTTACCCTGTGCGTCGGTGATGGTGATCATCGTGTTGTTGAACGAAGAATTGACGTGAGCAACACCCGAGGTGATGTTCTTGCGTTCGCGACGGCGGACGCGTGCGGCTTCCTTGGCCATGGGTAGTCCTTTCGTTGATCTCGACACCGCCGTAATGCCAGCGGCTCCACCGGGCGGGGTCGAAACCCTGCCCTGAACAGTATTTGCAGACATGCCCGAAGGCTTCCGTCTGCGGCGATATCGTCACTGCCGTAGTACCAGCAGCTCCACCGACCGGGATCCTGACAAAGGACAAGACCCCGCTCGAAACTCAAAAGAGGCCGGCGCGAAGCGCCAGCCTCCCGTTCCCCGTTTCCGGGAAATTACTTCTTCTTGCCTGCGATGGCCTTGGCCGGACCCTTGCGGGTACGGGCGTTGGTGTGCGTGCGCTGACCGCGAACCGGGAGGCTACGACGGTGACGCAGACCACGGTAGCAACCGAGGTCCATGAGACGCTTGATGTTCATCGAAGTTTCGCGACGCAGGTCGCCTTCGACCTGGTAGTCGCGGTCGATGGCTTCACGGATCTGCAGGATTTCTGCGTCCGTGAGCTGATGCACGCGACGATCAGCCGGGATACCGACCTTCTCGATGATTTCCTGTGCAAACTTCGGGCCGATCCCGTGAATGTAACGGAGCGCGATTACGACGCGCTTCGCGGTCGGGATGTTGACGCCAGCGATACGTGCCACGCCTGTTCTCCTTGCTTCCAGTTGCCATCCGGCAAGTGGTCTTCTTCATTCGATACGGCCACGAAAGCCGCTGCTCAATCTGATGTTCGGGACATGTCGAAAACGACCGTACCCGGACTTCGTTCTTCGAAATCCGCGCCGATCGCAATGGTATGTCGCGAGTTGGCGCTGTCTTAAGGGGAATCGGCCGAAAAAGTCAACTCCCCGGCCGTCCTTTTTAACCTGATATCAGGCGTTCTCGAGGATTCCCGCGATCTGCGCGGTCACCTTGTCGACATCGGCCATGCCGTCGACCGTCTGAAGCTTGCCCGTCGAAGCGTAGTAGTTCGACAGCGGCGCGGTCTTCTCACGGTATTCCGTGAGGCGACGCTTGAAGGCTTCCGGATTGTCGTCGGAGCGAACCGTGCCGCCGGCGGCAATGGTTTCGGCTACGCGATTCTCCATGCGCTTGACCAGCGCATCTTCGTCCACCTTCAGCTCGATGACCGCATCGAGCGCGATGCCCTTGCCGGCGAGGATCCCGTCGAGGGCTTCCGCCTGGGGAACCGTGCGCGGATAGCCGTCGAGGATGAAGCCCTTGGCACAGTCCGGCGAATCGATGCGGTCGGAAACGATCTCGTTGACGATCGCGTCGGAGACGAGCTGGCCGGCATCCATGACGGCCTTGGCGCGCTTGCCGACATCCGTTCCGGCGGCGACGGCCGCGCGCAGCATGTCACCCGTGGAAAGCTGCGGAATGCCGTGCCTTTCCGTCAGGAGCTTGGCTTGAGTCCCCTTGCCAGCGCCGGGCGGTCCCAGAAAAATCAGTCTCATCGTCCCCTCTTTCCTCCACGCAGCTTCGACTTCTTGATCAGCCCCTCATACTGCTGGGCGATCAGGTGGCCCTGTATCTGTGCTACAGTATCCAGGGTCACGCTGACAACAATCAAAAGCGACGTACCACCAAGGTAGAATGGCACCCCGGTCTGCGCGATCAGGATTTCGGGAAGGATACAGACGAACATCAGGTAAATGGCGCCGACGACCGTGATGCGGGTCAGCACGTAGTCGATATATTCGGCGGTGCGCTCGCCCGGACGGATGCCCGGAATGAAGCCGCCGTGCTTCTTCAGATTGTCGGCCGTGTCCTTCGGATTGAAGACGATGGCCGTGTAGAAGAAGGCGAAGAAGGCGATCATGGCGGCGTAGAGCACCATGTAGAGCGGCTTGCCGTGGCCGAGCGAGGCGATGATCGTCGTCGCCCAGTTCGGCATCGCAGCCGTATTCGAGAAGCCCGCGACCGTTGCCGGCAGCAGCAGCAGCGAGGAGGCGAAGATCGCCGGGATGACGCCCGAGGTGTTCAGCTTCAGCGGCAGGTGCGAGGTATCGCCCTGGAACATGCGGTTGCCGACCTGGCGTTTCGGATACTGGATCAGCAGGCGGCGCTGGGCGCGTTCGACGAAGACGATGAGCGCGATGACGCAGACTGCCATGACGACGACCGCAAGCACGACGCCGATGGAAAGCTGGCCGGTACGGCCGAGTTCCAGCGTGTTGCCGAGGGCGCGCGGCAGGGCCGCGACGATGCCGGCGAAGATGATCAGCGAAATGCCGTTGCCGATGCCGCGCGAGGTGATCTGCTCACCGAGCCACATCAGGAACATGGTGCCGCCAAGCAGCGAGATGACGGTGGATATGCGGAAGAACCAGCCCGGATCGTTGACCAGCCCTGCCCCGCTCTCAAGGCCCACCGCGATGCCGTAGGCCTGCAGCGTGCCGAGCAGCACCGTGCCGTAGCGGGTGTACTGGTTGATGATCTTGCGGCCCTGCTCGCCTTCCTTCTTCAGCTGCTCCAGCGAGGGAACGACCGAAGTCATCAGCTGCACGATGATCGACGCGGAAATGTACGGCATGATGCCGAGCGCGAAGATCGCCATGCGCTCGACGGCGCCGCCGGAGAACATGTTGAAGAGGCCGAGAATACCGCCCGACTGGCCGCGGAAGGCCTGTGCGAAGGCTTCGGCGTTGAGGCCCGGCAGGGGAATATGGGTGCCGAGCCGATAGACGATCAGCGCGCCCAGCGTGAACCAGAGGCGCTTCTTCAGGTCTTCCGCCTTGGCGAAAGTCGAGAAGTTGAGGTTAGAGGCAAGTTGTTCCGCTGCCGAAGCCATGCATTTCTCCGCGAAGCCGATCCGGCGGCGGTAACGCCCGGCCAGGTCCGGATTGGCTGATCCGTTGGCATTCGCGCCCGGCCCTCCCCGGACCGATCGCCAATGCTGAAATTCGTCGTGCCTGCCTGCGCCGTTGCGGCGAAGCGGGCGGATGGAGCCTAAACCGGTTGAAACGCGGATTGTCAAGCAATCCCGGCCTCACCCTGGCTTTTATTCCGGATAACGATGGGGACGAGAATCCCGACGGTCGTTGTGAGGCTCACATATGGGAGCAAAATCGCCCGGTGTGAAGCACACCGGGCGACTATTTTGTCGAATTATTCCGCGGCTTCCGCTGCTGCGGCCAGCAGCTTCACCGAGCCGCCGGCCTTTTCGATCTTCTCGACCGCAGGCTTGGAGGCGCCGGCGACCTCGAAGGCGACCTTGGCCTTCAGTTCGCCGTCGGCGAGGATGCGCACGCCGTCCTTTTCGCGGCGGATGACGCCGGCAGCCTTGAGAGCGGCTGCGTCAACGGTCGCCTTGGCATCGAGCTTGCCGGCATCGATTGCCTTCTGGACGCGGTCCAGGGAAACGATGACGAAGTCGGATGCGAAGATGTTGTTGAAGCCGCGCTTCGGCAGGCGACGGTAGATGGGCATCTGACCGCCTTCGAAGCCGTTGATGGCGACGCCCGAACGAGCCTTCTGACCCTTGACACCGCGACCACCGGTCTTGCCCTTGCCGGAGCCGATACCGCGACCGAGGCGCTTGCGGCCCTTCGAAGAACCTTCGTTGTCCTTGATTTCGTTAAGCTTCATGATCTCTACTCCCTCACTTCTCGTCGACGACGCGAACGAGGTGCTGGACGGCACGGATCATGCCGCGGACAGACGGGGTGTCTTCCAGCGTGCGAACCCGGTGCATCTTGTTGAGGCCCAGGCCGACGAGCGTTGCGCGCTGTACGGCCGGACGGCGGATGGGGCTGCCGATCTGCTCGACAGTCACCGTCTTCTTGGCGGTTTCTTTCTTAGCCATGGATCAGTGCTCCTTATTCTTCAGCAGCAACGCCAGCCGACTGACGACGAGCCTGCAGCGTGGCGTACTTCATGCCGCGCTGAGCTGCGATGTCCTTCGGGTGCATCTGGCTCTTGAGAGCGTCGAACGTCGCACGGATCATGTTGTACGGGTTCGAGGAACCGGTCGACTTGGCGACGACGTCATGAACGCCGAGCGTTTCGAAGACGGCGCGCATCGGGCCGCCGGCGATGATGCCGGTACCGGCCTTGGCCGAACGAAGCAGAACCTTGCCGGCGCCGTGGCGGCCGTGCACGTCGTGGTGCAGCGTGCGGCCCGAGCGCAGCGGGACGAAGATGAGGTCGCGCTTGGCGGCTTCGGTGGCCTTCCGGATCGCTTCCGGAACTTCACGAGCCTTGCCATGGCCGAAGCCGACGCGGCCCTTCTGGTCGCCGACGACGACGAGAGCTGCGAAACCGAAACGACGGCCGCCCTTGACGACCTTCGCGACGCGGTTGATCGCGACGAGCTTGTCGACAAACTCGCTGTCGCGCTCTTCGCGGTTCTGGCGGTCATCGCGACCGCGCTTTTCCTGTGCCATTGTCCTTTTCCTTTTTCTTTTCCGGGTGCAATCGGCAGATTGACGAAAGTCGCCTCCATTTCAGGAATGGAAGCGACCAATACCCTGAGCTGGTCGGCGGGCGCCGGAGCGCCCGACCGAGGATCAGAAGTTCAGACCACCTTCACGGGCTGCGTCGGCAAGAGCCTTGACGCGGCCGTGATAGAGGAAGGCGCCACGGTCGAAGACGACGTCCTTGACGCCGGCCTTGACTGCGCGCTCGGCAATGAGCTTGCCGACGGCAGCAGCTGCTGCCGTGTCGGCGCCCGTCTTCAGCGACGAACGCAGATCGGTGTCGAGCGTCGAAGCGGCGGCAAGGGTCTTGCCGGCCACGTCGTCGATGACCTGTACGTAGATGTTCTTCGACGAGCGATGAACCGACAGGCGCGGACGGCCGTTGGCGACCGCCTTGATGGAACGGCGCACGCGGTTGGCGCGGCGCACGAGAGCTTCTTTAGTGCTAGCCATTTCGCGTGATCCTTACTTCTTCTTGCCTTCCTTGCGGACGATGCGTTCTTCCGCATACTTGACGCCCTTGCCCTTGTAGGGCTCGGGGCCACGGTATTCGCGGATTTCGGCGGCGACCTGGCCGACCTGCTGCTTGCTGATGCCGGTGACGATGATTTCGGTCGGCTTCGGAACAGCGATCGTGATGCCTTCCGGCGTCTGGTAGACGACGTCGTGGCTGAAACCGAGGGCCAGCTGCAGGTTCTTGCCCTGCATGGACGCGCGGTAGCCGACGCCGTTGATTTCGAGCTTGCGCTCGTAACCGTCCTTCACGCCCTTGAAGATGCCTTCGATCATCGTGCGGGACATGCCCCACTTCGAACGCGCATCCTTGGACTGGTTGACCGGCTGAACGACAACGGCGTTGTCTTCGAGCTTGACCGAAACTTCGTCATTGGCGACGAAGAACAGTTCGCCCTTCGGGCCCTTGGCGGTAACCTTCTGACCGTCGACGGTCGCGGTGACACCAGCGGGAACCGGAACGGGCTTCTTACCGATACGAGACATTGTTTTATCCTGTCTGTTCGTTATGGAGATCCCTGCCCTGTCTTAGAAGACAGAGCAAAGAATCTCGCCACCAACGTTCTGTTCGCGTGCCTGGTGATCGGCCATCACGCCCTTCGGGGTCGAAAGGATGGTGATGCCGAGGCCGTTCGCGACCTGCGGAATGGACTTTACCGAGACATAGACCCGGCGGCCCGGCTTGGAGACGCGGTCGATCTTGCGGATCACCGATGCGCCTTCGTAGTACTTGAGTTCGATGTTCAGCTCGGCCTTGCCGTTGCCGAATTCGACTTCGGAGTATCCGCGGATGTAGCCTTCAGCCTGAAGAACATCCAGAACGCGAGCGCGCAGCTTGGAAGCCGGCGTGGAAACGCTCGACTTGCGGCGTGCGGCGCCGTTGCGGATACGGGTGAGCATATCGCCCAGGGGATCAGTCATTGCCATGTACCCGTCTCCTTACCAGCTCGACTTGACGATACCCGGCACCTTGCCGAGATTGCCCAGTTCGCGAAGCGCAATACGCGACATCTTGAGTTTGCGATAGAAAGCGCGCGGACGGCCCGTGACTTCGCAACGGTTGCGAATGCGGGTCTTGGAGCCATTGCGCGGCATTTCGGCAAGCTTCAGGGTTGCCTTGAAGCGCTCTTCGATCGGAAGAGACTGGTTCATGATGACCGCCTTGAGAGCGGCGCGCTTGGAAGCCTGGCTGGCGACAAGCTTGCGGCGACGGTTATTCTTTTCTACTGCGCTGGTTTTAGCCATAACAGTTATCCTTCTTTACGCTTGTCGTTACGGGTCAGGCGCGGAACGGGAAGTTGAACTCTTTCAGAAGAGCCCGTGCTTCGTCGTCCGTCTTTGCCGTCGTGCAAACGATGATGTCCATGCCCCACATCTGATCAACCTTGTCGTAGTTGATCTCAGGGAACACAATGTGCTCCTTGACGCCCATGGCGAAGTTGCCACGGCCATCGAAGGACTTCGGGTTCAGACCACGGAAGTCGCGTACGCGGGGCAGCGCGATGTTCACGAGGCGATCCAGAAATTCGTACATGCGGGCGCCGCGCAGGGTGACCTTCGCGCCGATCGGCATGCCTTCACGGACCTTGAAGCCCGCGATGGAGTTGCGGGCGCGCGTGATGACCGGCTTCTGGCCGGAGATCGCTGCGAGGTCGGCAGCTGCAACGGTGGGCTTCTTGGAGTCCGCCGTGGCTTCGCCTACGCCCATGTTGATGACGATCTTGTCGAGACGCGGAATCTGCATCTCGTTGGCGAAGGAGAACTGCTCCTGAAGCGCCTTGCGGATACGCTCGACGTATTCCTTCTTGAGGCGCGGCTCATACTTGGTGTCAGCCATCGATCGACACTCCCGAACGCTTTGCTACACGAACCTTCTTGTCGCCCTCGACCTTGAAACCGACGCGGGTCGGCTTGCCGTCCTTGGGGTCGGCGATCGCGATGTTCGACAGATGGATCGAAGCTTCCTTGGTGATGATGCCGGCTTCCTGGGTCTGGGTCTGGCGCTGGTGACGCTTCACCAGGTTGATACCCTTGACGACCGCACGGTCTTCCTTCGGCATGACCTGAACGACTTCACCGGTACGGCCCTTGTCCTTGCCGGTGAGTACGACGACCTTGTCGCCTTTACGAATCTTTTGCATAGCCATCGCTCCTTAGAGTACTTCGGGAGCCAGCGAGATGATCTTCATGTGGTTCTTGGCGCGAAGTTCGCGCGGAACCGGTCCGAAGATACGGGTGCCGATCGGCTCTTTCTTGTTGTCGATCAGGACAGCGGCGTTGCTGTCGAAACGAATGACGCTGCCGTCGGCGCGACGGATGTCCTTGGCGGTGCGTACGACGACCGCCTTCATCACGTCACCCTTCTTCACGCGGCCGCGCGGGATGGCTTCCTTGATCGAGACGACGATAATGTCGCCGACCGAAGCGTACTTGCGCTTGGAGCCGCCCAGCACCTTGATGCACATGACACGACGTGCGCCGGAATTATCCGCGACGTCGAGGTTAGTCTGCATCTGAATCATGTCAGGTCGCCTTCTTGTTTTACCGGACCGGTTGGGTGTTAGCCCCCTGTTCCAG